>JAYTFM010000073.1:0-42904 GCA_043734425.1 Alphaproteobacteria bacterium | reverse complement strand
ACACAGCCGTCGACCATGCCGAGGATCCGCTCGACCTCGCCGCCAAAGTCAGCATGGCCGGGGGTGTCGATGATGTTGATGCGGGTATCGCCGGCCGCGCCATGCCACAGCACGCTGGTGCATTTGGCCAGGATGGTGATGCCGCGCTCCCGCTCCTGGTCGTTGCTGTCCATGGCCCGTTCGGCATGCGCCTCATTGGCTCGGAAGATACCGGACTGGGCCAGCAGTTGGTCGACCAGCGTGGTCTTGCCGTGGTCGACGTGAGCGATGATGGCGATGTTACGGAGGGACATGATTTCTTGGACTGTGCGCGCGCTAAGGGTGCGGAAGGCTGTTATTGTAGAAGGCGGGGCTTGTACGAGAAGCGGGGCTCGATAGCCACCCCTGCGCGCCATTTCATTGTGCGGTGCACAATTTTAGCGGGGATCAGCGGGCCTTCAGCGCTGACCAGTCGGCGGCGGCGAGCGCGCGGGTCAGGTGTTCGATGTCGGACTTCAGCCGCATAAAGCCCGACGTTGGCGCCAGCGCAGCCTCGTCCAGATAGAGGCCGCGGTTGATCTCGATCTGCAGGGCGTGGACCCGGCGGCTGGGACGGCCGTAGTGTTCGGTGGTGTAGCCGCCGGCGTAGGGGGTGTTGCGGACCACGCGGTGGCCCAGGGCCTGGAGTTCGCCCTCCACCCGGCTGGTGACCAGCGGCGCACAGGCCGCGCCGAACCGGTCGCCCAGCACCATGTCGCAGGCCCGCTCGCGCCCCGCCGTGCGTGCGGCGGCGGCCGGCATGGAATGCCAGTCGATCAGGATCGCGAAGCCGTGGGCGGCCTCAGCCTCGGCGATCAGCGCCTGCAGGGCGGCATGATAGGGGCGGTGCGCGCCCTCGATCCGCCCGCAGGCTTCGGCGTAGGTCAGTTTGCGGTGGTAGATCTCCTGGCCGTCGGCGACGATGCGGGCGATCGACCCCAGGCCGGCGGCGACGCGGGCGCTGCGGGATCTGGCGAAGGCCGGCAGCTCGTCGGCGAACATCGCCGCGTCCAGTTCGAACGGCTCGCGGTTGAGGTCGATGTAGGCTCTGGCGAACCGGGCGGTGAGGGTGGCCGCGCCCAGGCTGCACGTCGCGGCGATCAGGTCATCGACGAACGCGTCCTCAGACCGGCGGATGCTGAGCGCGTCCAGCGCCGCGGCCGACATCATGTCGTCCGGGTAGAACCGCCCCGAATGCGGTGAGGCGAACACCAGCGGCGTGGGCGGCGGCGCGCCCGGCCGGCCGGCGCGGCGCACCTCGAACGCCGCCACATCCACGGGCGTCGGGCTTTCAGCCAGGGCGTTGAGGTCGTCCATCCGGCGCATAGAACGCTGAGCCGCGCCCTACGGTCAAAGGGCTTCAACTGTCAGGCTTGTTTCTGAGGCTTCATCGCCGGTTTACCGTTCAGACTGTAAGGTGGACTTTCCGTCCGCAGTCCCAGTCAGTTCATGTCCCGCATCCTGCTCGCCGAAGACGACGATTCCCTCCGGGGGTTCCTGGCCCGCGCCCTGGAGCGCGCCGGCCATGCGGTGACCGCTTGCGCTGACGGCGAAGAGGCGGTGAGCTTTCTGGACGAGCCGTGGGACCTGCTGCTGACCGACATCGTCATGCCCGGCATCGACGGTATCGAGGTGGCGCGTCAGGCGGCGGCGCGGCATCCGGCCTTAAGGATCATGTTCATCACCGGCTTTGCCGCCGTGGCGCTGGCCGCCCACGACAAGGCGCCGAGCGGGGCCAAGGTGTTGTCCAAGCCGATCCACCTGCGCGAGATCGTTACCGAAGTTGAGCGGATGATCGCCGCCTGAGGGCTTGAGGTGGGCTGCGGGCGCGCCTTGATTCCTCCGGAGCGGCTCTGTATACCGCCGGCCTTCCCCGGTTTGGATGCGTAGCTCAGCGGGAGAGCACCTCGTTGACATCGAGGGGGTCACTGGTTCGATCCCAGTCGCGTCCACCATCTCCCGACCCAGCCCGAGCCAGACGTCCCAAGATGAACAAGGGCCTAACGGCACTGTTGCCCTGGCGCCGCGTTTGGCCGGCAACACGCAGGTTGCCGGGATTTAGTGTGGCATATTGGTGTTCACTTGCGCCATACGCGGTCGAATCTGTTCGACCCGATTAGAGGTCGCCTAGGGAGGGAACCCATGTCCAAGGCAAAATATTTCTGCGGCGCGTCCGCAATTGCAGCCGTGGTGGCGCTTGGCGCCGCCGGATCGGCCTATGCCCAGACCAACGCCAGCAACGAAGTCGAAGAGGTCATCGTGACCGGCTCGTTCATCGCCGGCACACCCAAGGACACGGCGATCCCGGTGACGGTCCTGACCCAGGCGGACCTTGAGCGACGCGGCTCACCGTCGGTGCTGGATATCATCAAGAACCTGCCGGCGATCGGTCCGGTGCTGGGGGATTCGAATCAGTTCTCGGTGGCCGCCCAGGGACGCTCCGGCGGCGGCAACATCAACCTGCGAGGTCTCGGCGCCCAGCGGACGCTGGTGCTGATGAACGGCCGCCGATTCACCGGATATGGCTCCGACACCAACCTGCTGCCGGTGGCCGCCATCGGCCGGGTTGAGGTCTTGAAGGACGGCGCCGCCGCGACCTATGGCTCCGATGCGATCGGCGGGGTCGCCAACTTCATCACCCGCAAGAACTTCACGGGCCTCGAACTGGCCGCCGACTACCGTTACGTGAAGGGTTCCGACAACGGCGACTACACGGCCAGCGCCCTCTATGGCTGGGTCGGCGACACGTCCAACCTGCTGCTCAGTGCGGCTTGGCAACATCGTTCCGAACTCAGTTCCACCAAACGCAAGTGGGTGACGGTCCCCTACCCGGTCAACCCGTCCGGCTGGTCGACGTTCGGAAATCCGGGCGCCTTCACGATCAAGAACGGGCCTGCCGGCACCGGGACCACGGTGGGCTTCACCGTTGACGCCAACTGCGGCGCGGTCGGCGGTTTTGCGGGCTTCACCGGCAACACGCCAGCTTGTTTCTGGACCTTCGTTCCCTTCGACAATCTGGTCGAGGAATCGGATCAGTATCAGGTCTATGGCGAGTTCAACGCCGACGTGGGCGCGTCGTCCAAGTTCCACGTCGAGGCCTTGTATAGCCAGACCTCTCTGCCCGACGCCCGGACCTCGCCCGGCTATGTGCAGACCTCGGGCCCCAACGGTCCTGGGACGGTCAATGTGTTCTACGTTCCGGCCAGCAATCCCGGCTTCAACACCTTCTTGAACCAGACCGGCAACGCCGCGTTGATCGGCGTGGCCCAAAGCGCGCAGATGACGCTGTGGCGGGGTTTTGCCAATGGTGGCAACCCCTCGACGGGTGGCCGGGGCGGCCAGAGCGCCAGCCGCAAATTCGAACAAGTCCGCATTTCAGCCAATCTGAAGGGGGATACGGGCTTCGCGGGCATCGGCTATGATGTCGGCCTCACACTCATCCGCGAGCAGCAGGATCAGCAGACCACGGACCAGCTGATCAATCGTATCCAGAGCGCCCTGAACGGCCTTGGCGGCTACAGCTGCACAGGCACCACGCCGGGCGCCAACGGATGCCAGTATCTCAATCCGTTCTCGAACGCCTATCCGAACAACCCCGCGCTGGGCCTGACCAACCCGGGGTATGTGTCGGCCAACGCCAACAACCGAGATCTGGTGGCCTCGCTGTTCGACCGGCAGAAGTTTCTGGCGATCCAGGACACCTTCGTGGCCGACGCGACATTCAACGGCAAGCTGCCGATCAGCCTGCCCGGTGGCGACATCGGCTGGGCGGCGGGGGCCCAGTATCGCAAACTCGACTACAATCAGAGCGTCTCGCCGGACACCTACAATGCGAAGGTTACACCCTGCCCGACCATCGGCGTGACAACTTGCGCGGTGAAGACCGGCCCGTTCATCTTCCTGGGCCAGAATATCCCCCTGAAGCTGGAGCAGCACGTCTACGCCCTGTTCGGCGAATTGAACGTGCCGGTCACCGACACCGTCAATGCCCAGCTGTCAGCGCGCTTCGAGGACTACGGCGGCCAGACCGGCTCGACCTTCAACCCCCAGGCTCGCGGCAAGTGGCAGGCGCTGGACTGGCTGGCGTTGCGGGGCTCCGTGGGCACCTCGTTCCGGGGTCCGACAGCGGCCAACGTCGCTCCCACCGGCGCCACCGGCCTGCAGGGGCTCGCCGCCGCCGGCAACAACTTCAAGTCGGTCGATTTCTTCGGCAATCCCGCCACGAACCCGGAGACGGCCTTCACCTACAGCGCCGGCGTCATCCTGCAGAGGGGCGCCCTGACCGCCACGGCTGACTACTGGTTCTATCGGCTGAAGGATCAGATCACCACCGTGCCGGCTGCTCTGGTGGCCACGGCGGTGGCCGGATCCGGCAACGGCAGCCAGCTGGTCAACTGCGGGCACGCCCTGCGCTCGTTGATCACCTTCGCCAATGGCAACGTCTGCACGCAGGGCGTCACCGTCGGCAACGACATCGCCCGGGTGCGGGCTGACACCACCAACGGACCGACGGTTCGCACCAACGGCATCGACGTCGACGTGAACTACCGCTTCGACGAACTGGCGGGCGGGTCGCTGGATCTGGGGGCGAGCGTCAGCTACGTGCTGCACTACAAGCAGGCGGCGTTCCTGTTCGGCGGCGTTACGGTTTCTACGGCCTATGAAGCGGCGGGGTTCACCAACTATGACCGCCTGCCGGGCACCATTCCCGATTGGCGCGGCCAGTTCTACGCCGACTACACGCGCGGCAACCAGAACCTGCGCTGGTCGATCAACTATGTTGACGGCGCGACTGACAATCGCGGCCCGACTGTCACCCAGTCCGGACCGTCGACAAATTGCAACGTCGCCAATGCGCGGGCCGGCGTGGCCATCAACTGCGTGCTGACGACGCGTGGGCTGAAGCTGCGCAGCTTCATCTCGCATGACCTGACTTACCGCCTCGTCCTGGATGACGGCCTGACCCTGACGGCGTCGGTGCTCAACGCGCTGGATCGTGATCCTTCTGCGGCCCGCCTGGAGTACAGCTACGACCCGTTCATCGGCAATCCGCTTGGCCGTACGTTCAAAGTGGGCGTGCGCAAGCACTTCTGACGCGAGGTCTCTTCAACGTCCGATGCGCCGCCGGGACCCTCCCGGCGGCGTTTTCGTATTGTCGGCCCGCAACCGAGGCTGAGGTTTTCCGAACTCCGGTATGCCAATTGTGAAATAATTGTGGCGCGCCCGAAGATTTGCGCCAATCATCCCGCCGTCAGAACGCCCTATCCCGCGCAACAGACGTGGGACGGCGTTCAGGGGGAGGAACCAATGACAAGACGCAGCAATCTGCGCGGCGGCTCGATGCTGGCCGTCGCCTTCGCGCTGGCCATGGCCGGTCCAGCCGGGGCCCAAACCAGTAACGCCACCGATGTCGAGGAAGTGGTGGTCACCGGCTCCTACATCGCCGGCACCCCGGAGAATGCGGCCCAGGCGGTCGATGTCCTGAGCGCCGCGGACCTGGAGAAACAGGGCTCCCCGACCGTGGTCCAGCTGGTCAAGACGCTCACGGCCGCGCAGTCGAGCCTAGGCGAATCCAACCGCTATAACGGCGGCGCCGGCACGGCCTCCATCAACCTGCGCGGCTTCGGTGCCTCACGCACGCTTTCGCTGTTCAACGGCCGCCGGATGGCCGACAGCCCTGTGGCGGCCTTCCAGGGCGGCGGGGCAGACCTGAATTTCATTCCCACAGCCGCGGTTGGGCGGATCGAGATCCTCAAAGACGGCGCTGCGGCCACCTATGGCTCTGACGCCGTCGCCGGGGTGGTCAACTTCATCACCCGCACCGACTTGGATGGGCTGGAGGTTGAGGGCGAGTATTCGCTGATCGATAGCTCGAACGGCGACTATCATGGCAATCTCGCCTGGGGGAAGAAGTTCGACGCTGGCAATATCCTGATCACCGCAGGCTACCGTCACCGATCGCGCGTCGACATCAAGGATCGTGACTGGGGCATCCAGGGTTTCGACAAGGGCGGCTACGCCGGCGGCGGCGGCTGGTCCGGCAACTCGAACCCCGGCAACTACCAGAGCGCCACGACTGGCGCGTTCCTGTTCCGCGACAACGGCTGCACCGAACTCGGGGGCGCACTCACCAACAGCGTCGTCTTCAACAACACCGCACCGGGGACCACGGGCACGACGACGCTTCCGGTGCTGGTGAGCGCCCAGAACCCGCTCGCGGCGACCTCGCAATGTCGCTTCCAGTTCTCGAACTACAACGACCTCGTGAACCACGAGGATCACTACCAGGGCTATGGCGAGATCAACTTCGAGTTCGCCGAGGGTCACAAGTTTCACGGTGAAGTGGCCTGGAACCGCAACTGGGTGCCAAACCAGCGCATTTCGCCGTCCAACGGCAATACGCAATTCCCAACGCCAACCCTTCTGGGCGGCGACTCCGGCTCGCTGCGCAACCCACAGGCGATCAATTTCTTCGTGCCGTTCAACGTGCCGTCGAACAATCCAGGCCTTGTGGACCTCTACACCACCTGCGCAGCACCGATGACGGCGGTCCAGTGTGCGAGCATCTCTGCGGCGGCCAATACTGCGCGCCCGGCCAGCAACCCGTTCGGCGGCAGCCTCCTGGCCACCAACGGCGTCGATATCTCCCAGACAGCGTTCCGCTTCATCGGCAACGCGGGTCACCCCACGAACAAGGACCGCGCCGACCACCAGGACATCGAACAGACCGAATGGCGGATTTCCAGCGGGATCAAGGGCGATCTCCCCTGGTTCAGCGCCATCTATGACGTGGCGCTGACCTACATGCAGGCCGAGCAGAAGAGCACCATCGCCGACCTGTTGGTCGGTCGCGCCCAACTCGCGTTGAACGGATTCGGCAGTCTTTCGAGCGCCCCGGGCTCCTGCGACGCCAATGAGCGGAAGATCGCCGCCAATGCCGGCAACACTGCGGTGGGCTGCTATTTCTTCAATCCGTTCTCCAACTCGGTGGCCGTCAGCGCCACCAACGGCCAAGTCAACCCGTTCTATCGGGGCGGCGCCAACGCCCAGGCCGTCAACGATCCGCGCATGCTGGAATGGCTGTATGGCCGCTTCACCAACACCAACCTCAACGAACTTCTGGTGGTGGATGCCGTCGTCAGCGGCAAGACCGGCCTGGAGCTCGCGGGCGGCGAGGTGGCCTGGGCCGCCGGCTACCAGTGGCGCTGGAACCGCGATAAGAGCGAGTACGGCGACTTCTTCAACAACCAGATCACCCCGTGCGTCGACTCGGTTGTCGACAATTCGCCGGTCTGCAATGCCCCCAACGGGCCGTTGATCTTCTTCGGATCAAACGCCAACCAGGACAGCGACAGGGCCGTCTGGGCGGTGTTTGGCGAGGTGAGAATCCCGATCCTCGAGAACCTCGAGGTCAATCTGGCGGCGCGTCACGAGAACTATCCAGGCGGCATTGGCTCGACCACGAACCCACGGATCCTCGCCAAGTGGCAGGTCACGGATTTCCTGGCGATCCGCGGCTCGGCCGGCACAACCTTCCGCGCGCCGACCATTGCGGCGGCCTCTAACATCTGCGCGGTGGGGGTGGCCAACCTGGCCGGCCAGTACCGCGCGGTGCGAACCTGCGGCAACTCAGCGCTCGGTCCCGAGAAATCCGACACCTACAATCTCGGGGTCATTGTCGAGACGGGGGGGCTGCGGGCCTCGGTGGACTACTACCGCTTCGACTTCACCGACGAACTCACCACCGAACCGTCCGGCGGTCTGCTCACCGCGCTGGGGACCACCGGCTGCGGCAACGCCGCGCTCGTCGCACGCTTCCAGTTCGACTCCCGCGGTTGTCTGGCGAGCGGCGTTTCCGTGCTTCGGATTGACACTAACAATGTCAACGGTCCAGCCACCAAGACCTCCGGCCTGGATTTCCGAGCCTCTTACGACTGGAGCGATTTCCTGGTCGCCGGCGCCGACTGGGAGATCGGCGGCGAAGCCACATACCTCCTCGACTACAAGCGTGGCAACTTCGTGCTGAGCGGCACGAACGTTGTGTTTCAGCCCGCGCTTGACCGGGCCGGCACGCATGACCTGCTTGGCACGTTCTTCTCCTACCCGCAGACCCGCGCCAACGCCTGGCTGTCATTCAGTAAGGGCCCTGTGGCTCTGCGCTGGCAGATCCGTTACACGGAAGGCACCAGGCCAGCCTTCGCCGGTGCAGGCTTCTACAACACGGTTGCGAACCCCTCCGCCACCACGACGGGCGGGCGCGACTTGGTGTCTCTCGGAAAGTCCAAGGCCTTCTGGCAGCATGACCTCAACCTGCGCTGGGAAACGCCGTGGGATGCTGTGATCACCGCCAGCATCCAAAACCTTCTCGACAAGGACCCGTCCTACCTCGTGTCAAACTTGAACTACGACTACACCAACGGCAATCCGCTCGGTCGGGTGTTCGAGTTGGGCGTGAAGAAGAAATTCTGATCCCACACCATCTGGGCATTTGGATCCGGGGCGCTGGGAAACCAGCGCCCCTGATTTTTGCGCCTTCAAGGCCGGGCGCGCTTCGGCAGGGCGGCGATCTCGGCGGTTGTCAGCTTGCGGATGTTGCGCACGGCGCAGTGCTGTGGGCCGATGGCGGAGCGGGTGATGATCTCAGCGTCCAGGCCGGTGCAGATGCTGGAGCCGCTGCGCGAGACCAGGGCGATGCGGTCAGACCAGTCGACATCGAGACAACGTCCGAACATCTCGAACTGGTAGACGTCCTTGATGCCGACGCGGACGTTGACGATGCGGTCGTCGGACGAGGCGAAATTGTCGACCTGATGGGTCCAGAAGCACTGGCGGGCCGGCTTGGATGCGGGCTCAAGTGGCGACTTGGCGCTGGCGCTGGTGGCGAGGCTCAACGACAACAGGCCCATGACGGCGGTGGCCAGGGCGGATTTGACGGTCATGATCTCAGGTCCTTCACGGTCAAGGATGTCCCCCGAGAGACCCCTATATAGGTGGGTTTCTGCGGATCAGGAACGCCCCTTGCGGGCCGCGCGTCGGGCGAAGCGCGCCGGGTCGACCACGCCGGCGGCGTCACGGCTGAGCGGAGAGGGCGCCCCCAACGCCAGGGCGGCGACATGTTCGGCCAGCAGCGGCGCCAGCGAAAAGCCCCGCGAGCCCAAGCCGCTGAGCACAAAGACGCCGGCCCGCCCTGTGGCGCCGACCAGGGGCGAGCCATCCGGGGTCACGGCGCGGATGGCGGCCCGTCCGCGCAAGGAGGTGTCGGCCAGGTCGTCGGCCAGTCCTTGGGCCAGATGCGGCAGACCCACAGCCAGGGCGGCCAGGTTGCGATCGTGATCACCTGATCGCACCTCGACGCTCAGGTCGTCGCGATCATGGGTGGCGCCAAACAGCAGGCCCTCGCGGGTGGGCAGGATGTAGCCGCCCCAGGCTGCGGCGGGGATGGCGCGCGGCCGGTGTTCCGTCCAGCTGGCCTGGCCACGCACCGGTTGGAGCGGAAGCTCGCCAGCCAGCTCGGCGGTGGCGTAGGCGGCCGCCAGGATCACGGCGTCGGCGCGTGCGACTTCCATGCCCTCGGCGTCCAGCAGCCGCCAGCCGTCGCCGTCTGCGGCGAGCGCTGCGACGCGCGCGATGAGGGGCGCGCCGAGCCAGGCGGCCAGCACCGGCTGCGGATCGATCACCAGGGCGGAGGGCTGGTCCAGCCCGGCGCTGGCCGCCTCGCCCAGGCGCGCCGTGGTCGCCTCTGCCTCAAGCCAGCCGAGCGTTCCCGGCTCAAAGACGTCGGAGGCGAGGATGGTCACATAGCGCGCGGCGTCGCGGGCGGAGGCGGGCAGTTGCAGTGCACCCCGCGCCAGGGCGGCGTCCGGAATGATGTCATAGAGTTGGACCGCGCGCGCGAAGGCCCGCGCGAACAGGCGGGCGGCCGGGCCGAGCCCCGCGTCCAGCCGTGGGGTCACCAGGGCGGCGGGGTTGCCGGATGCGCCGGCCCCGGGATGGGCGGCCTCGATCACGATGGCTTCGCCCCCCAGCGCGTTCACTGCGCGTGCGGCGGCCGCGCCGGCGATGCCGGCGCCGATGATCGCCACCCTCCGGACGGCGGAGTCTTGGCGTACGCTCGTCATTCGGGCGTTGGGCAGGCGGGCCTCCAGACGTTCGCGCTTGCGGCCGTGGCCGGGGCGCTTTTCGACCTGGAAGCCGGCGTCGGTCAGCGCGCGGCGAACGCTGCCGGCCACGGTGAAGGTCGCCGCCCGCGCGCCGGGCGCGGAGCGCTCAGCGACCTGCGCCAGCACGGATGGCGTCCACATCTGCGGGTTCAAGGCCGGCGAAAAACCATCGAGGAACCAGGCGTCGGCCTGGCCGCTCCATTGGGAGAGCGCTACGCCCACATCACCGATGAAAAGATCGAGGATCGCACCGACCTCAGGGAATTCGATCCGGTGCAAACCGGGCGCCTGGCCGGGCCAGCGGGCGATCAGCGGCTGGGTGAGCGCCGCGAGCTCGGGCCAATGGGCCAAGGCCCTGGCGGCGTCGTTGGCGGCGAGAGGGTGGGCTTCCACCGAGAAGATGTGCAGGCGGGCATCGGCAGGCTGGGTCTGGCGCCAGAGATCCAGCAGCGCCGCAATGTTGAGTCCGGTTCCAAACCCCAGCTCACCGACCACGAAGCGTCTGCGGCCGGCCCAGGCCTCCGGCAGACCGCAGCCTTGCAGGAACACCAGTCGGCTCTCGGCGAGGCCGTCTTCGGCCGAGAAATAGATGTCCCCGAAGGATCGGGATCGCGGCCCGGCCGGGGTCCAGTCGAGCAGCTCAGACATGGCTTCCTGTGCGCGGGTTCGAGAACGAACCTCGAAACGAAGAAGGGCCGCCCCGAGGGACGGCCCTTCCGTAACGCAGAAGCGTTGTGACGCTTACTTCTTCTCGGCGGCCATGGCGGCGGCGGCCGGCGCAGCAGCGGCGGCGGCGGCCGGGGCGGCGGCTTCAGCGGCGGCCGGAGCCGCAGCAGCGGCGGCGTCAGCAGCAGCGGCCGGGGCGGCGGCGGCGGCGTCAGCGGCCGTGGCGGCCGAAGTCGCGGCGGCGTCAGCAGACGCGGCGGCGGCGTCAGCGGCCGGAGCAGCGGTTTCAGCCGGCTTGTTGCAGGCGGCGAGCGAAAGCGCGGCCACGGCGGCGCTGGCGACGAGCACCTTGCGGAACAGTTCGTTGGTCATGTGGAATATCCTCTGGTCGGAGTGTCAGCGCCGATATGGGGGGCCTGGAATCAGGTAGATTCGGCGCGCGTTCAGGGATAGCGCCGTCCGGGGCAGGATATCAAGGCAGAAATCACGGTTTCGTGATTACGATTTGCGACAGGCCGCCACCGCGTCAGGCCTCGGCAGGGATCGCGGAGAGCGCTTCTTCAAGTTCCAGGAAACTGGGCTGGGCGCCGGAGGGCACGTTGCCACGGCCGATCTCGACCGAGATCTGGGCGGCGTTACCATGCAGGTGCGCCACCAGGACCGCCTGGATGATCTTGTAGAACGCGGATTCCTCTTCGACGACTTCCTTCATCCGGGTCGCCATCGGGCCGACCAGGCCATAGGCCAGGAACACCCCCAGGAAGGTGCCGACCAGGGCCGAGCCGATCATTTCGCCCAGCACTTCGGGCGGCTCGGTGATGGCGCCCATGGTCTTGATGACGCCGAGCACGGCTGCGACGATCCCCAGGGCCGGCAGGGCGTCCGCGAGGTTGGTCATCGCATGACTGGCGGCCAGCGCCTCGTGGTGATGCTTCTCGAGCTGGGTCTCCATCGCGTCCTCGACCTGATGGGGATCCTCCAGGTTCATGGTCATCATCCGCAGCGTGTCGCAGATGAAATCGATGGCGAAGTGATCCTTCCCGATCTTCGGGAAGCGCGTGAAGATCGAGCTCTCGTGGGGGTTCTCAATGTGGCTTTCCAGGGCGATGACACCCTTGGACTTCATGGTCTTGGTCAGCAGGAACAACAGCGAGAGCAGGTCGCGATAGTCTCCGGCCTTCCACTTGGGGCCGGCGAACACCTTGCCGAAGCCCCCGCCGACGCTCTTGATCACCGTCATCGAGTTGGCGATCAGAAAGGCGGCGAGGCCAGCGCCGCCGATGGCCATCATCTCGTGTGGCGCGGCGTGCAGGATCACGCCCATATTGCCGCCGGTCATGATG
Organism: Alphaproteobacteria bacterium; assembly: GCA_043734425.1. Lineage (GTDB taxonomy): Bacteria > Pseudomonadota > Alphaproteobacteria > Caulobacterales > Caulobacteraceae > Phenylobacterium. Next base: position 30,717 of record JAYTFM010000073.1, on the reverse strand, counting down.
TAGCTGCCGAACACCAGGCCGAACAGCAGAACGATGCCGATAATCTGGAACATGGACTCCCCCGAAGGCGATGGGAGCATGGGCGTTAATGTTTAATTCCGGGTGAGCAGTGGACCCGTTGGTTTGCCCGGACCCGCGAAGCTCGCTAGGCGTTGACGGGTCATGGTCAGCCCATCCGCAGCGCCATCCTCCAGCGCCCTTCCCCGGCGCGCCTTCGCCATCATCTTCGCCGTTTCGGCGGCGACGGCCATGGGCAACACCGGGCTGATCTCGGTGCTGCCGGCGATCGGCCGTTCGATCGGCATTCCGGACGCCATGGTCTCGGCGCTGTTTTCATTGTCAGCGCTGATGTGGGCGGCCTCCTCGCCGGCCTGGGCGCGCGCCTCGGACCGCTACGGACGAAAGCCGCTGATGCTGGTGGGCCTGGCCGGGTTCGCGGTTTCAATGACGCTGTGCGGTGTGGTGGTCAGTGCCGGCCTGAAGCATCTGGCGCCGCCGATGGTCATCTTCGGGTTGTTCCTGCTGGCGCGGGCGCTGTTCGGCCTGTTCGGTGCGGCCAGCAATCCGGCCACCCAGGCCTTCGTGGCCGAGCGCACCCCGCTGGAAGGGCGGACCCAGGCAATGGCCAGCCTGGCCGGGGCGTTTGGCCTTGGAACCGTGGTGGGTCCGTTTCTGGCGCCGCTGTTTATCTTTCCCATTGTCGGGCTGGCCGGACCGCTGTTCACCTTCGCGTTGATCGCCGCCGTCATGCTGTTCGTGGTCTGGCGCTATCTGGTCGAGACACCCGTTGATCCTGACATGGCCGGTCCTCGCCGGTCCGTCGACGCCGGCGCGCCCAAGGCCCGGCCGATGTGGCGCGACCCGCGCATCACGCCGTTCCTGATCTATGGGTTCATCGTCGCCACCTGTCAGACCGCCCAGGCGCAAACCCTGGGGTTCCTGATCATTGACAAATTGGCGCTGTCGCCCGCCCAGGCGCAGTATTCCATCGCCATCGCCATGATGTTCGGCGCGGTTGCGGGCCTGCTGGCGCAATGGGGCCTGATCCGGATGTTCGAGATGACGCCGCGCCAGCTGCTGCGCTGGGGCGTGGGCGTGGCTGCGGCCGGCAATGTGATCGTGGCGCTGTCGCCGGACTATTATGTGGTGGTGGTCGGCTATGCGGTCTCCAGCCTGGGGTTCGGCTTTGCGCGGCCGGGGTTCACGGCGGGGGCCTCGATCGCGGTCGAGTCCGACGAGCAGGCGCGGGCGGCCGGCGCCATCGCCGCCGTGAACGGGGTCAATGTGATCCTGGCGCCGCTGTTCGTGCTGCTTTACGAGCGCCTGGGCCCTGCGCCCTTCTTGCTGAATGCCGCGCTGATGAGCGGCCTGCTGGTCTATGCGTTCCGCAATCAACAACTGAAAGCCGCCGATCCGGCCCCGGCCACCCGCGAGGCGGCAACCCTGGCCAGCCTGGAGACGCGCGACGAGGGCAGCGGCGCGCCCTGAGCTGTGGTCTAAGTTGTTGGCTCAGCTGGCGCCGGCTTCGGCCTTGAGCCGGCGGACCATTTCGCTCGAGAGATAGCCATCGGCGAGCAGGCCACGCGCCTTCTGCCAGGTGCGAAGCGCGTTGCGCGTGCCAAGCCCGACGACGCCGTCCGGCGCGCCCGGGTCGAACCCGAGGATCGCCAGCGCACGCTGGGCCGTCATGCGATCCAACAGCGGCAGCGGGACCTCGATCGGCCAGGCGCGCACCAAGGGCGGAGCGCCGCCGAGCCGGTCAGCCAGCAGGCCCACCCCAAGCGCATAGGCCAGGCTGTTGTTGTACTTGCGGATGGCGAAGTGGTTGGGAAACAGCAGGAACAGCGGGCCGCCCGCACCCGTCGGCGCCGCCAGCTGCGCCTTTGCGCCCGCGTCGGCAGCGCTCCACGCCCCGCCGTCGGCGCGGCGGACCCCGCGCTCAGCCCACCAGGCGGGGGTTTCGCGGGGACCTTCGGTCAGGCCGAAGTCGAAGCCGCGTGGTGCGGAGACCTCTCGCGCCCAGCTCTGCCCCGGCATCCAGCCCCCCTTGGCCAGCAGGTTGGCCGCTGAGGCCAGGGCGTCGGCGCTGGACGTCCAGATGTCCCGCCGCCCGTCGCCGTCCTGGTCGACAGCGGTCGACAGGTAGGTGGAGGGGATGAACTGGGTCTGGCCCATGGCGCCGGCCCACGACCCGCGCAGCCGCGCGCGTGGTTGTTCGCCCGACTGGATCACCCTGAGCACGGCGATCAACTCCGTCTCGGCCCAGGCGCGGCGTCGCCCTTGCGCCGCGAGGGTCGCCAGGGACCGAAGCGTGTCGTAGTCGCCCTGGATCGCGCCGAACCCGCTCTCCAGCGCCCAGACGCCCAGCAGAATATCGCGCGGGACGCCGAAACGCTGCTCGATGGCGGATAGGGCGGGAAGCTGGGCCGCACGGCGGCGGCCTATGACAATCCGGTCCGTGGTGACCACGCCGGCCAGATAGGCGCTGATCGGCTTGGAGAATTCGGGCTGACGGCTGTCCAGCGATGCGACGCGCGGATCGGGCGCGAGGCCCCGCATCTCGCGCATGAAGACCTCGGGCCGGATGCCTGCGGTATAGGCCCGAGGCTGGAAGTCCGCCGCCCAGCCGTCGAAGATCATGTCGCCCGACGCGGTCGGCGGCGCGACCGGCGTGGTCCCGCGCGGGGGTTCCTGGGCCGCCACCGGCGATGATGGACTGAGAGCCGCCAAAGCGGCTAGGAACAGCAATAGGGTACGAAGACGCATCGCGTTTGACTCTAGGCTGCGTCGGGACGCGACCCAAGCCCGACAGCGTCGGACGCAGGCGTCAGCTGAACGTTGACTCACACCGACCTCGCCCGTATATGCGCCCGCTCTTGTCCGCCAACCGGCCGAACGCCCGGCCCGATCGAAGATACGGTTCCATGAAGGTCAGAAGCTCGCTCAAGTCGCTCAAGACGCGTCACCGCGACTGCAAGCTCGTGCGCCGCAAGGGTCGGATCTATGTGATCAACAAGACCAACCCGCGCTTCAAGGCCCGCCAGGGCTGACCAGCGGGTCGATGCCAAACCCCCGGGCGGTGGTGCTCTGGGACTTCGGCAATGTGATCGTGCGCTGGAACCCGCGCACGCTCTATTCCAAGATCTTTCCTGACTCCGCGATTTTGAGGTCAGCGCTTGAGGCGTACGGCGTGCCGTAGCTGCGCCGCTGGCGCCCATCCTGCGAGGGCTCGGCAAGTCCCGATACGGCAATGCCATTTCGGAACGTCCGCCAACTGTCGTTCAGGATCGATGACCAAAATGATCTGCAACCTCCGCGCTCTCGCCGCTACCGCCGCCTTCGCAGCCATCACGGTCGCCAGCGCTCCGGCTTCGGCCCTGACAATCACCCTGACCCCGAGCGATCTGCCGTTGCCGGTCGGCCAGACGATGATCGCTGACTTCGACAACCCGGTCGCGGCGGGTTTCACCTTCACCCAGAACGTCAACGCCTTCACCCGCAGCGGCGCCCTGGGCCTTTGGCCAGGCGTCTCCGCCCCGCCGCCGGGCGACACGACGATGTACGAGACCGTGACCAGCAACGGCCTGGCCACACTGGCGGGCAAGGCGCTGAAGACGTTCAGCTTCTTCACCGGATCGCCGGACGGCTACAATACCGTCCGCTTCACCGGGCTCAATGGCTACTCCCAGACCCTGAACGGCGCTGCGATCTTCGGCGGCGCGTTGGCCACCAACGGCAACCAATCGGTCGGTCGGAGGGTCAACTATGACTTCGGCGCTGAGCGCGTCACCAAGGTCGAGTTTCTGTCCGGCGGCAACTCGTTTGAATTCGACAGCCTGGCCGGCGCCGCAGTTCCCGAACCCGGTGTCTGGGCGATGATGATCACCGGCTTTGGCGCGGTGGGTGCGGTGCTTCGCCGCCGGCGCACGGCGCGCTACGCCTGAACCTGTGAGTCTATTGCCCGGAATCGCGCCCGAAATCGGATCGGACGGATGACAGCGAACGGGCGGCTCGGTAGGGTCGCCCGATCCTCATCTCCTCCTGTTCCAAGGACTGGCCATGGCCGACGACGCCTCTGCGCACCCCGACATTCTGAACGCCACCGCCCAGGGCCAGCTGCGCAGCATCATCGAGCGGGTGGAGCGGCTGGAGGTCGAAAAGGGCGAGATCGCCGAGCAGATCAAGGAGGTCTTCGCCGAAGCCAAGGGCAATGGCTTTGACGTCAAGATCATCCGCAAGGTGGTTCGCATCCGCAAGCAGGACCGCGCCAAGCGTATGGAAGAGGAAGCCATCCTCGACCTCTATCTCTCGGCGATCGGGGAGATTTGAACCGCAAGCCGCCAGATCCAAGGGCGCAGGCCAAGCGGGCCGCGCTCAACGCGCTGAAACGCGCCCAGCGCGCGGCTTCGAAGGCCGGCGTCGAGCTGTCAGACTGGGAGGGCGAGTTCCTCGGCAGCGTCACGGAGCGGGTCAAGACCTATGGCCGCGCGTTCGGCGATCCGGAAAAAGGCGCGCCAGGGCAGGCGCTGTCGATGATGCAGACGGTCAAGCTCAAGGAAATTGTCGCCAAGGCCAAGGGCGAGCCCAAGGGCCTCAAGCGACGGGCATTCCGAAGAAAGGCCGACCCGTCCTGAGGTGGTCTTTGGCCCCGCCAGAACCAGGTTGACCTCACGCGCTCTACGCGGCCTGTTCAGCTTCGCCCTTGACCAGGCCGTCCAGGCCCTGTTCGCGGACCTTGCGATAGAGGGTCGAGCGGCCGATGCCGAGGCGCCGCGCCACTTCGCTCATATGGCCTGCGTAGACCTCGATGGCGAGCTGGATGAGGTCGCGCTCGATCTCCTCCAGAGTGCGGAGGTGGCCACGGGCGTCGAGGATGCGCACGGGCGTTTCCGTCGGCGCGTCGAGCGAGATCGGGGCCGGGCGCTCGGCGTCGAAGGCGACGTGGGGGCGCGCATCGAGGGCCTCCATCACCGGCGCGGCGATGCCCGAGATTGACGGGAAATCATGTGGCTGCAGATAGGGCGCGTCCGCCAGGACGATAGCGCGATAGACCGCGTTCTCCAGCTGGCGGACGTTGCCCGGCCAATCGAAGTTGGACAGGCAGGCCAGGGTCTCGGCCGAAACCCCGACTACGGTCTTGCCTTCCTCCACATTGAAGCGGCGCACAAAGCAGGTAACCAGGGCGGCGATGTCTTCCTTGCGCTCGCGCAGGGCCGGCGCCTCGATAGGGAAAACGTTGAGGCGATAGAACAGATCCTCGCGGAACCGGCCTTCCTTCACCGCCTGGCTGAGGTCGCGATTGGTGGCCGAGACAATCCTCACGTCCACCTTGACCGAACGCTTGGCGCCGATCGGGTCGATTTCACTTTCCTGCAGCGCGCGCAGCAGCTTGACCTGGACGTCAAGCGGCAGTTCGCCCACCTCGTCCAGGAACAAGGTGCCGCCATTGGCTTCCTGGAACTTGCCCAGGTGCTTGTCGGTGGCGCCGGTGAAACTGCCCTTCTCGTGGCCGAACAGGATGGACTCGACCAGGTTCTCAGGGATCGCACCGCAGTTCACGGCCACGAACGGCTTGCCGGCCCGCTCGGATGAGCCATGCACGGCCCGGGCGATGACTTCCTTGCCGACGCCGCTTTCGCCGGTGATCAGGATGGGGATCGAGGACTTGGCGGCCCGCTCGCCCAGCCGCTTGACCAGGGTCATCGGCGCAGAATCGCCGATCAGATCGTTGAACGAGGTGCGGTTGGTGGCGTGCTTCTTCAGCCGGTCGACCTCGCCGCGCAGGTCGCCCATCGACAGGGCGTTGCGGATCGACACGATGATCCGTTCCGGGCTGGCCGGCTTGATGAAGAAATCCACGGCGCCGGCCTGCATGGCCTGCACCACCGTATCGATGCCGCCGGTGGCGGTGACCACAATCACCGGGGTCTTGAGGCCCCGCGCGCGCATCTCGGTCAGGGTGTCCTGGCCTGAGATCCCCGGCATCACCAGGTCCAGCAGGATGACATCGACGACGGCGCCGGACATCAGGTGCTGAATCGCCTCATCGCCGCTCTGGGCGTGGGCGACCGTGAAGCCTTCGCGCTCCAGCACCGCCTGGCTCAGACGGCGTTGCGTTGGATCGTCATCGACGACCAGGACCGTTTTGGTCATATGAAAACACCCACCGTATTGGACGCTCGACTCTTTGGACGAGGCCTTGTTCTTGTCTCGGGTTGATACAGGGGTTGGGTAAAGGCGGGGTTTCGGAGACCTGATCGGGACGTTAACGCGGCGGCGGTCGGCTGGGACTGCGGCACGCTTGCGACCGGAGGACGCCTGGGCGTAGATGCGCGCCAAGGTCGGGCGCTGCGACATCGGCCATCGGGAGATGCGCGTCATGCGATTTGCACGGCTTGGACTGGCCCTTGCCCTGGGTCTTGCGCTGGCGGGCTGCCAGAAGAGCGGCCCAGGAGCCGTGGACGCCAAAAGGCTGGAGGCGGCCGCCGCCAACGCCGAGTGGCTGAGCCACGGCAAGGACTACAGCGAACAGCGCTTCAGTCCGCTGGACAAGATCAACGCGGCCAACGTCAAGGACCTGGGCCTGGCCTGGTATGCCGAGTTCGACACTGACCGGGGCCAGGAGGCCACGCCGCTGATGGTCGACGGGGTGCTCTACACCACGACAGCCTGGTCCAAAGTGTTCGCCTTCGACGCCAAGACCGGCAAGCAGCTTTGGACCTTTGATCCAAAAGTGGATCGCGCCAAGGGTTTTGACGCCTGCTGCGACGTGGTCAATCGCGGCGTCGCGGTCTGGAAGGGCCGCGTCTATGTCGGGACGCTGGATGGTCGGCTGGTCGCGCTGAACGCCAAGGACGGCGTGGTCGCCTGGAGTGTCCAGACCACCGACAGTTCCAAGCCCTACACAATCACCGGCGCACCGCGCGTGGTGAAGGACAAGGTGCTGATCGGCAACGGCGGCGCCGAATATGGCGTGCGCGGCTATATCACCGCCTACGACGCGGCCAGCGGCAAGCAGGTATGGCGCTTCTATACCGTGCCCAATCCGACCGGCGCGGCGGATGGCGCGGCGTCTGACAAGGTGCTGGCTGAGAAGGCGAACGCCACCTGGTCGGATGGCGCCTGGAAGGAAAGCGGCGGCGGCGGCACCGCCTGGGACGCCATGGCCTACGACCCGGCGCTGGACATCATGTATTTCGGGATCGGCAACGGGAATCCCTGGAACCACATGAAGCGGTCCGGCGGCAAGGGCGACAATCTGTTCCTGTCTTCGATCCTGGCGCTGAGGCCCGACACCGGCGAATACGTGTGGCATTATCAGACCACGCCCGGCGAGAGCTGGGACTACACCGCTACCCAGAACATCATATTGGCCGACCTGAAGATCGCGGGCCAGGACCGCAAAGTGCTGATGCAGGCGCCCAAGAATGGGTTCTTCTATGTGATCGACCGGGCGACCGGCCAGCTGATCTCGGCGGAGCCCTTCGCGCCGATTACCTGGGCGACGAAGGTGGATCTCGCCTCTGGACGGCCGGTGGAAGCCCCAGGCGCCCGATATGAGACCAAGCCCGCCACCGTCGTTCCCGGTCCGTTGGGCGCACACAACTGGCATCCGATGGCGTTCAACCCGAAGGCCGGACTGGTCTACATACCAGCCCAGGTCGCGGGCAGCGTCTACGGCGACCAAAAGGTCTACAAGCACAGGCAGGGGGCCGTGAACCTGGGACTGGACACCCTGCTCATGGGGCTGCCCAGCGACAAGGCCCAGCTGGCGGCGATCAAGGCCACGACATCGGGCAAGCTGATCGCCTGGGATCCCGTCGCCCAGAAGGCCCGGTGGACAGTCGAGCACCCCTACTTCTGGAACGCTGGAGTTCTGTCCACGGGTGGCGGGTTGGTCTTCCAGGGCGCGGCGGTGGGCGGGTTCACCGCCTATGACGCTTCGACGGGCGCCAAACTGTGGTCCTACAAGACGCAGAACGGCGTGATCGCGCCCGCATCGACCTATGAGCTCGACGGCGAGCAGTATGTGGCCCTGATGGTCGGCTATGGCGGGGCCGGCGCGACCTTCGCCAGCGCCCTCAACGGCGATCCGGTGCGGATGCCGGGCCGGTTGATGGTCTTCAAGCTGGGCGGTACGGCCGTGGCGCCGGACTACAAGCTGCCGCCGGCGCCGGTGCTTGATCTCGCTGGGGTGACCTCCAAGGGCGATTCTGCGGCGGGATTTGCGCGCTTCCAGGACAACTGCGTCGCCTGCCATGGCGGCGGCGCAGTCGGGGGCTATCTGGCTGACCTCAGGGGTTCGCAGATGCTGCGCACCGAAGCGGACTTCAAGTCTGTGGTCGTTGACGGCGCCCTGAAGTCAAAGGGCATGGTCGGCTTTGCGAAATACATGTCGCCCAAGGACGCCGAGGATATCCGCGCCTATCTGCTGACCCTGGCGCGGATCAAACAGGCGCAGGCCGCCGCTCCCTCCAAACCTGCCGGCTGAGGCGCAGCGGCCCTTGCGGCTGCGGCCTTACAGGACTGCGTCGAACTGATCGCCGATCCAGTCGGCCTGATCCGCCGTGAGGATCAGGGGCGGGGCGATGCGGATCGTGTGGTCGTGGGTCTCCTTGGCCAGCAGGCCGCGGCCCTGCAAGGCCTCGCAGACCCGCCGCGCGCCGCCCGCGTCGGCGTGCAGTTCGATCGCCAGCATCAGGCCGCGACCGCGAACCTCCTTGACCGATGACGCCGGGATCGCGGCCAGGCGCGCCTGGAGGTGATCGCCCACGCGGGCGGCGTTGCCGATCATGTCTTCTTCGACCAGCACCTTCAGCGCGGCGCGGGCGACGGCGCAGGCCAGCGGGTTGCCGCCGAAGGTCGAGCCGTGCTCGCCCGGGTGCAGGACGCCCATCACCTCGGAGTTCGAAAGCACGGCGGAGACGGGGTAGAAACCGCCTGACAGCGCCTTGCCGATCAGGGTCAGGTCCGCCTCGATCCCCTCATGCTCCTCGGCCAGTAGCTTGCCGGTACGGCCCAGGCCGGTCTGGATCTCGTCGAGGATCAGGATCACGTTGTGCTGGGTGCAAAGCTCGCGGGCGCGCCTCAGATAGCCGGCCGGTGGGATGATCACGCCGGCCTCGCCCTGGATCGGCTCGACCAGAAAGGCCACGGTGTTGGGCGTGATCGCGGCCTCCAGCGCCTCGGCGTTGCCGAACGGCACGGTTGTGAACCCTGGCGCGAACGGGCCGAAGCCGCCGCGCGATTGCGGGTCGCTGGAGAAGCCGACGATGGCCACGGTGCGGCCATGGAAATTCTCGGACGCCACGATGATCTCGGCGGCGCCGTCCGGCACGCCCTTGACCTCATAGCCCCATTTGCGCGCGACCTTCAGCGCGGTCTCCACGGCCTCGGCGCCGGAGTTCATCGGCAGCACCTTGTGGGAGCGGGTCAGGGCGCAGAGCTCCTCGTAAAAGGCCGCCAGCTGATCGTTGCGGAAGGCGCGCGAGGTAAGGGTCAGGCGCTGAGCCTGTTCGGTCATGGCGGCCAGGATCTTGGGGTGACAATGGCCCTGGTTGACCGCTGAATAGGCCGAGAGGCAGTCAAGATAGCGGTTACCCTCGACATCCCAGACGTAGACGCCCTGGCCACGGGTCAGCACCACGTCGAGAGGCTTGTAGTTCTTGGCGCCGAACTTGGCCTCGCTGGCGATCAGGCGCTGGGTGATTGTCGACATGGGGGTGATGGCGTTCATGGCTCAATCCTCATTCCGCAGCTTGCAGTTGGGCGGCGGCTTGCAGGTGGGCGAGGCGCGCGCTGGTCCGATCCAGGCGCAGGGTCATGCAATAGGCGCCGCCGCCGGACAGGATGAACGGCGCTAGGTCCACTTCCACCAGGCGATAGCCGCGCGCGGTGAGTTTTTCGCGGAGGGTCTGCGGCGCCCTGGCCATGATGATCTGTTCGCCCAGGCTGACGGCGTTGACGCAGAAGGCGGCGGCTTCCTCCGGCGTGGCTTCGATGCGCTGGTCCTTCGGCAGGCGGGCCTGGATGGTCGCCAGGGCGTCGGGGGTGAAGGCGGGCGGATAGTAGAGCACCTCGCCGCCGCTCAGCGGGCAGAAGCAGGTGTCCAGGTGGTAGAACTGCTCGGTGGCCAGCTCCAGCGGCACGATGTCCTGACCGAACGCCCGCTTGACGACCGCCAGGGCGCCCTGGCTCGAACGCGGTCCAAACCCTGCCCAGAACCAGCTGCGGCGCGCGTCCCAGATGGCGTCGCCGGCGCCCTCGTGGAACAGGCCGTCGGGGATATCGATGATGTCCTGAATCAAGCCGCGTCGCTTGAGGCCCTGGAAAGCGGCGCGGAACAGCGCCTCTTCGCCCTGGCGCTGCGGGTGGCGGAAGCGGGCCATCAGCACGCGGCCATCCAGCACGACGGCGGCGTTCGCCGGAAACACCAGGTCCGGCAGGCCGCGCGCGGCGCCGATCGTCTCTACATGGGCGCCCGCCGCAATCAGCGCCTCACGCAGCGCTTTAGAGGCGGCGCGGGCGGCGGCGGCCTCCGGCGGTCCCCAGGCCTCGGGCCGCATCCATGGATTGATCCGATAGCTGACCTCAAAACAGGCCGGATCGGTCATGAGGAAGAAGGGGCGGGTGTCCATGGCGGCGCTCCGGGTGAGGTCCAGGCCAGGGTCGCGCCGCGCGGTGCTAGCGAAAAGATCACAAGGTGATATATTTCGTCATCCCTTCCCGCATATCGTCAGGCAGAATGAACAATTCGATAGACGATCTCGACCGCCGGCTGCTGGCCCTGCTGCGAACGGACGCGCGCCAGCCCGTCGCCGTTCTGGCCAAGGCGCTAAAGGTCTCGCGCGGGACGGTGCAGAACCGGATCGACCGGATGCTGGCGCGGGGCGTCATCCAGGGGTTCACGGTCCGCACCCACGATGAGGTCGAAACCCACCGGGTTCGCGCGGTCACCTCGATCGCCATCGAGGGTGAGCGCAGCGGCGCGGTGATCAAAGCGTTGCAGGGCTTCGCCGAAGTGCGCCGGATCCACACCACCAACGGCCGCTGGGACCTGATCGCCGAGCTTGAGGTGGAGACGCTGGAGGCGTTCAGCGCCAGCCTGGATGCACTACGCCAGATCGAAGGCATCGCTGCCACTGAGACCTCGATCCTGCTGGCCACCCGCAAGTTCTGACGGCTGTTTCTGCGCGGCGGATCAGTTAGAACCCGGCGTCATGAACGCGCCCTTCAAGACCGACACCCTGCCCGAATGGTCACTCGCCGACCTCTATGCGAACCGCGACGACCCTAGAGTCGCAATTGACCTCGACGAAGCGGAGCGGCTCAACGATGAGCTCGCCACCTTTGAGGGCCGTCTGGTCGCCGTCCGCGCGGATGCGGCGGGGCTGGGAGCTCTGCTGGACCACGCGATCCGTCTGTATGAGGCCGCGACGAACGCGCTCTACGGCGTTGGCGCCTATGCCTCGCTGGCCGCCTCGACGGCGCGGGATGATCCGGCCTGGTCGAAGTTCGAGGCCGACCTCAGAGCCCGCGCGGCAAAGATCGGCGCGGTCAGTCTGTTTTTCACCCTGGAGATCAATCAGCTGGATGATGCGGAGCTGGACGCCGCCTTGGCCGCGCATCCTGACGCCGCGCGCTGGCGGCCGTGGCTGCGGCGGGTGCGAGCCAGCCGGCCGCATGAGCTGTCCGCCGACCTGGAACACCTGCTGATCGACAAGGCGCCCGCCGTCGCCAACTGGGTGCGGTTGTCGGATGAGACGCTGGCCAAGCTGACCGTCCGGGTGGGGGCGGAGACCATGACCCTGCCCGAAGTGCTGAACCGGCTGTCCGATCCTGACGGCGGACGGCGCAAGGCGGCGGCTGGCGCCTTGGCGCGGTCGCTCAAGGCCAGCGCGCCGACCTTGGCGCTTTGCCTCAACACCCTGGCCTTCGAAAAGCAGGTGGAGGACCGCTGGCGCAAATATCCTGACCCCGCCGCCTCGCGTCACCTGGCCAATGAGGTGCACGCCCAGTCCGTCGCCGCCATGGAAGCGGCGGTAGTCGAGGCCTATGGGCCGGTCAGCCATCGCTACTATCGGCTGAAGGCGCAGGTGATGGGTCGCCGCAGGCTGGAGCACTGGGACCGCAACGCGCCGCTGGACACCGGGGCGCCGCAGGTCTTCAGCTGGGACGCAGCCAAGGCCATGGTGCTGGAGAGTTTCGCCGATCTTGCGCCCAGATTCGCCGACACAGCGGCGGCGTTCTTCGCTCGGCCTTGGATCGACGCGCGGCCCCGGGCCGGCAAACAGTCTGGCGCTTACTCCCACCCGGTGACGTCAGATCGCCATCCCTACGTCTTCCTCAACTTCATGGGCGAGCGGCGGGATGTGCTGACCCTGGCCCATGAGATGGGGCACGCCGTTCACCAGACCCTGTGTGCGCCACTGGGCACCCTGCTGGCCGACACGCCGCTGACCCTGGCGGAGACCGCCTCGATCTTTGGTGAGGGCCTGGTGTTCGATCGGCTGCTGACCGAGGCGGCCCCGGCCGAGCGGCGCGGTTTGTTGGCCGGGCGGATCGAGGACGGGCTGAACACCGTGGTCCGCCAAGTCGCCTTCCACCGCTTCGAAACCCGCTTCCACGCCGCCCGTCAGGCCGGCGAGCTGTCGACGGATGAGATCGGCGCCCTGTGGCTCGAGGTCATGGCCGAGAGCCTGGGACCGGCGGTTCGGCTCGACCGCGGCTACGAGCACTATTGGGCCTATGTCAGCCACTTCGTGCACGCGCCGTTCTACGTCTATGCCTACGCCTTTGGAGACCTGCTGGTGCGCGGCCTTATGGAGAAACGCCGCGAGGACCCGGCCGCCTTTGCGCCGCTCTATGAACAGCTGCTCGCGGCCGGGGGAACGGTGACCTACGACGAGGCGCTGAAGCCCTTCGGCCTGGACCCCCGCGACAAGGCGTTCTGGGCGGCCGGTATGAAGCAGCTGGGGCGGCTGGTGGATGAGTTCGAGGCGTTGGTGTGAATGCAGGCGTGCCCGGACAGCATTTCTGACTGTCAGGACACGCTCAGCCAAGACGGTGACGCTCTTCGATGTAACAGTTTGGCGGCGTCGCTCACGGCGCGCTGAGACGCGGCAATGACCGATCCGAAACCGACCTCGCTGGCTGCTGAGGCTAAGGACACCGCCGGCACGATCATCTCGGCCCTACTCATCGCCCTGGTTATCCGCGTGGTGCTCGGCCAGCCCTACACCATCCCCTCAGAGTCGATGGAGCCGGGCCTGCTGGTCGGGGATTACATTCTGGTTTCCAAGTTCGACTACGGCTGGAGCCGTTGGTCGATCCCGCTGGGGCCACCCTTGTTCCGGGGGCGCGTCCTGGGCCGCGAACCTGCTCGCGGCGATGTGGTGGTGTTCGCCAAGCCTGGGGACGAGCACACCACGATGATCAAGCGTTTGATCGGCCTGCCAGGCGATCGGGTGCAGGTGCGCGGCGGCGTACTTTACCGCAATGAGCGCCCGGTCGCGCGCACGCCGGATGGCCAGATGGAGGACCCGGGCGATCCCGGTCTGATCGTGGCGCGGTCTCGTGAGACTGCCGCCGGCTATGTCACGCTCGACCGAGGACAGGGCTATCCGGGCGATGACACCGCTCTGTTCCGCGTTCCGGCCGGCCACTACTTCTTCATGGGCGACAATCGCGACAATTCCGCCGACAGCCGGTTTCCGCAAGGCATGGGTGTCGGGCTGGTTCCAGCCGAGAACCTGATCGGCAAGGCGCGCTGGCGGGTGCTGTCCTGGCAGCCGGGCGCGTCGCTGCTCAAGCCCTGGACCTGGCTCAATCTGCGCGGCGGGCGCGCCTTCCAGGCGGTGCGATGAGCGGACCGACCAGGTACTCCGCGCGCTGGATGACGCCGTCCTGATTGTGATCCAACTGATCGAATTCGGCTTCGATGAGGGGGCGGGCGAGACTTGGCGCAGCAGCGGCCCCCAACGCAGCGGCGATCAGCGCCATCACCGCCAAACGCGCCCGCTGTCTTGCGGGTTGGCTCACCGGCGCCGGGACCTCGATCAACGCCCGCACCACCTCGCTGGCGGTGCGGCCCTCGCGGCGGCATCGCGCCATGAACGCCTGCTTGGCGGCGAACGGCAGCCGCACCTCCAGGCTCTCGCTCTTCTTCGGGCTTCGGGTGTCGCGCATCACTGGCTTCCGCTGCTGTCCGGCGGGGAGTGAACGGGATTCTGTGAGGTGGGGATAGAGAAAAGCTGTCCGGACAGGGCCTCAGACGCCGCTCATCCACGCCAGGATCTCAGCGTTGACCTCGCGCGGATAGGTGTGGCTGAGGTCCGCGACCTCGCGATAGCTGACCTTAGCGCCGGCCGCTGTCAGGGCGCGCTCGGCTTCGCGGGCCATATCGATGGGAAACATCCAGTCCAGGACGCCGTGGGTGATGTGGATCGGCAGGCCCTTGAGGCGATCCGGATCGGCGAACTGACTGAGCATCGGATGGAAGGCGGCGGACACCGGGGCCAGGTGGGTGAACGGCGACGTCGGCTCCAGGCCGGAGACGTACGAGAAGGTGCCGCCATCGCTCATGCCGGTGAGCAGGATCTGCTTGGGATCGACGGGCCAGCGCTCGCGGACGACGGCGACGATGCGGTCGAGATTGGGCGTGTCCGCATCCTGACCCTGGATCGCCCAGGTGCGGCCGACGGAGCTGGGAGAGGCCAGGATCGCCCCGGCGCCCCTTGCGTCGGCCAGCCAGCTCCACAGGAACGCGCGGCCGTTGCCGCTGCCGCCGTGCAGGGCGACGACCAGCGGACGGGGCCGGCCATCGTCGATGTCCTCGGGCACATAGAGCGAGACCGCGCCGCGCGCGCCCGGCTCGCCACCGGCGTGTAACACCCCGGTGTCGGCCCGCCCGCCGGTCAGGCGTTCGGCCAGGTCCGCCTGGTCTCTTTGCGCCGGCGGCAGAAAATAGCGACTGACGGGCGGTAGGCCCGCAGCCAGCGGAAACAGCGCCTCCAGCGCGCGTGGCAGATGACGCAGGGCTCGAAACCCGGCCGTCAACGCGTCGGGATCAGCCTCTGTGGCGCGCAGGGCGGCAAAACCGGCGACGGCTTCGTCACAAGCACCCGCCAGTGCGCCGCTGACAGCGGCCAGTTCTGTCGGCCAGGCGTTGAGCCGGCCACGCTCCGCCAGAATCGCCGCGCCAGGATCCCCCACCGCCGCCATCAGCTCAGCAAAGTGCGGCGGGTGGAAGTGACGGGCGACAAAGCTCAGCCGGTCAAGCCCCGAAAGCAGCGGCGGCAAGATCGCCACGATGTCTTCCACATGGGCGTCGCGCATAGCCGGATCCAGGCCGCTCACCACAGGCTGGCCGCGGCGCGGGCGGGCCAGGCCTCGTCATAGGGCTTGCCGCCGACCTCGCCCAACGTCAGCGCCGCCAGGATCTCACCCGGCGTCGGCAGGCTATCGGGGTCCACATGACGTTCGGGATCCCAGAGCCCTGATCGGACGATGGCCCGCGCGCATTGGAAATAGGCGCGCTCCACCGTGACCACGATGGCGCTACGCGGCGCCTGGCTCTCGACGGCGAATGAGGCCAGCAATTCGGGATCGGCCGAGATCAGGGCGCGGCCATTCACGCGGAACGTCGTGCCGGAGCCGGGGATCAGGAACAACAGCGCCACGCGTGGATCGCGGACGATATTGCGCAGGCTGTCGATGCGGTTGTTGCCGCGTCGGTCGGGCAGGATCAACGTCCGCTCATCGGCGATGCGGACGACCTCGGCCGCGTCGCCGCGCGGGCTACAGTCCAGGCCCTCGGGGCCAGACGTGGCCAAGGCGACGAAGGGCGAGGCTTCGATCAGCCGGCGATAGTGCGGCGTGATGTGGTCCGTCTCCTTCACCACCGCGGCTGGGGCGAGGGGCAGGGCGTAGAGCGCTTCAAGCTGGTCCAGGTCTTTGACGATCATTCGACATCATGGCGACAGAACCCCCCACGCGTCAAAGTCGGTGATTGCATCGGGCGCCAAGCTTGGTGAAGGTCGGCCGCAAAAGGGAATGCACCATGAGTGAACGATCAGGTCGGGTTGCGGGCAAGGTCGCCCTGGTCACAGGGGCCGCCTCCGGTCTGGGCGCCGAGAGCGCCCGGCGACTGGCCCGGGAGGGTGCGGCGGTCGTGCTGACCGACCTGGCGGTGGAGATGGGCGAGGGGGTCGCGCGCGAGATCACCGACGCCGGCGGCAAGGCGTTGTTCCTGCGCCATGACGTCACCGTCGAGGCTGAGTGGGAAGCCGTCGTCGCGGCGGCCGTGGAGGCGTTCGGCCGCCTGGATATCCTGGTCAACAACGCCGGCATCGCCACCGGCGGCGGCGAACTGATGAGCCACACGTTTGAAGACTGGCGCCGTGTCCTGGCGGTCAATCTGGACGGCGTCTACCTGGGTTTGCGCCACGCCGGCCCGGCCATCGCGGCGTCGGATAAGGGCGGCTCGGTGATCAACATCTCCTCGATCATGGGCAAGATCGGCACGCCCGGCGCGGCGGCCTATTGCGCCTCCAAGGGCGGCGTTCTGCTGCTGACCAAGGTGGCGGCGCTGGAGTGGGCGCCGCTGGGCATCAGGGTGAATTCGATCCATCCCGGCTATGTGGACACCCCTCTGGTCGCTGACGTCCTGCATCGCTCGGAGAACGGCAACGAGATGCGCGACAACCTGATCAGCCTGCATCCCATTGGCCGGCTGGGCGCGCCGCGCGAGATTGCCGATGCGGTGGTGTTTCTGGCGTCGGATGAGGCAAGTTTCATGACCGGTGGCGAGATGGTGATCGATGGGGGCTATACGGCGCGTTAGCGCGGGCCCTTCATCTATTTGCTGAAATTCCGGAAAATCCCCATCTTTTGAACGTCATGGCCGGGCTCTTGTCCCGGCCACCCATACACGCTGGCGCTCGGAAGGCGCGCGCGGCCGGCGCCGCGGCGAGCCTTGTGGAATCGGTGTCTATGGGTGGCCGGGACAAGGCCCCGGCCATGACGATCCGAGGTCGTGGGTCAGCGCCAGCGCGATGAGTGTCAATTGGTCCCAAGCTATGCGCCGCCGCGAACCCACTTGTGATTTTTCAAACGCTTGTTAGACCCCTGGGCATGGCCAACGACCTGACCCCGCGCCCGCCCAGGGCTAAGGAAACCTACGACGACCAGCCGTTCCACTCGGTAGACCTGCCGCCGGAGGTGCGCGCGCCGCTGGAGCCGTTCAAGGGCGAATTGCCGCCGTCACCCGATTGGTTCGACTGGGCCGTGGCGCAGGAGCCGGAGCGAACGTTCGTCCCCTCGCTCGGAATCAACATCGAGGCGCTGACCTGGGGCGAGCGGGGAAAGCCGGGCCTGTTGCTGGCGCACGGCAACAGCGCCCACGCCGACTGGTGGAGCCCGCTGGGGCCGTACCTGGGCAAGGACTATCGGGTCACCTCGATGTCGCTGGCCGGCATGGGCAATTCCGATTGGCGTGAGGTCTACAGATTTGAAGATTTCGCGGCCGACGCTGAGGCAGTTTCGCGGGCGACGGGCCTCTATGACGGCGGCCGGAAACCCGTCTACATCGGCCACTCGTTCGGCGGCGGCCAGGTGTTCCATGCCGCAGCTAGGTTCCCCGAGCAGATGCACGCCGCCGTGCTGGTGGACACCGGCTTCGGCGGCCCTCCGCCGGAGGTCTTGGAGGAGCGCAAGAAGCGCGCCGAGCTGATCGCCAACATTCCCACAGCCGATCGGCCGAGCCGGGTCTATCCGACCATCGCCGCCGCCCTGGCGCGGTTTCGGCTGATGCCGCCGCAGCCGACGGACAACTATTTCATCGCCGATTTCATCGCCCGGCGGTCCCTGAAGCGCGCACAAATGCCGGATGGCTCGGGCGAAGGCTGGACCTGGAAGTTCGATCCGCAGATGTGGGAGAAGCTGGATCGCAGCGGCATGGGCGGCATGATGGGCGACGCGCCCCTGCCGACCGTCTCGGTGCCGCTGGTGCACCTCTATGGCGACAAGAGCCGGATCATCGACCGGCGTGCAGCGGGCGAGCCTAGTTTCCTGGGCGCTGATATCCAGGAAATCGAGATCCCCGACAGCCATCACCATGTGATGATCGACCAGCCGCTGGCCTTGGTGGCCGCGCTGCGCACCCTCCTGGCGCATTGGCCAGCTTGAGCGGCGCGGGCGCATCGTGTAGCACGCGCCTCGAACGCCAACGCAAGAAAGCCTGACACCCCATGGCCGGCACGCCTTCCGACTATCACCACGGCGACATGGACGTCACCGAACAGACGGCGACCTTCCATCTGATCATGGGCATGACCAAGTGGGGCTCGCTGGGCTTGGCGGCCATGCTGCTGCTGCTGGTGATCTGGTTCTGCACGCCGGGCGGCTTTGTGCCGGGCTTCATCTCGGGCGCGGTTCTGCTGGTCGTCGGGATCGCTGTGCTTCGCGAAAAGAAAGACGCAGCGCACTAGCCGAGGGCGGCCGCCGCGCTGAATATTCGGGACCAGGGCCATCAAGGGTCCGGACCCAGTTGCACTAGATCAGGGGTTAGCCAGGACTCATGGCCGTTATCGCCGTCACCAAGGAACGTCGCGCCGGAGAGACCCGCGTCGCTGCGGTTCCCGAGACGGTCAGGAAGCTGATCGCCGCCGGGTTTGAGGTGGTTGTGGAAGCTGGCGCGGGCTTTGGCGCGGCCTGCCTGGACGCCGACTATGCCGCCGCCGGCGCGCGGATCGCCACCTCGGTCAAGGATGCGGTGTCCGGCGCAGACATTCTCTTCAAGGTCCGTTGTCCGGACGAGGCGGAGATTAAGCTGCTGAAGGCCGGCGCCCTTGTGGTCGGCCTGCTCAACCCGTTCAAGAATGGCGACTTGATCGACGCCCTGGCCAAACAGGGCGCGACCGCCTTCGCCATGGAATTCGTGCCGCGGATCACGCGCGCCCAGGTGATGGACGCCCTGTCGTCGCAGGCCAATCTGGCGGGCTATCGCGCCGTGATCGAGGCGGCCGAAGCCTATGGCCGCGCGCTGCCGATGATGATGACTGCCGCCGGCACGATCGCGCCGGCCAAGGTGTTCGTGATGGGCGTCGGCGTCGCCGGCCTGCAGGCCATCGCCACCGCGCGGCGGCTGGGCGCCGTGGTCACCGCCAATGATGTGCGACCCGCCACCAAGGAACAGGTGGAAAGCCTGGGCGCCAAATTTCTCGCGGTAGAAGACGAGGAGTTCAAGAACGCCCAGACCGCCGGCGGCTACGCCAAGGAAATGAGCGCTGAATACCAAGCCAAGCAGGCCGAACTCACCGCCAGCCACATCATCAAGCAGGACATCGTCATCACCACGGCGCTGATCCCAGGTCGCCCGGCCCCACGGTTGGTCACCGCCGACCAGATCGCCGTCATGAAGATGGGCTCGGTGATCGTTGACCTGGCCGTCGAACTGGGCGGCAATGTCGAGGGCTCCAAGGCGGGAGAGGTGGTCACCACGGCCAATGGCGTCAAGATCCTGGGTATTCCCAACCTGCCGGGCCGGATCGCCGCCGACTCATCGGCGCTGTACGCTCGCAATCTGATGGCCTTCGCCGAGCTGTTCCGGACCAAGGACGGCGCGTTTGCGCCCGACTATGACGACGAAATCCTCAAGGCCGCCATGGTCACCCAGGGCGGTGCGGTCGTGCACCCCTTGCTCAACGCCTAGTTCGGAGAAGACCATGGACGTCGACCCGACTGTGTTCCGCCTCGCGATCTTCGTGCTGGCGATCTTTGTTGGCTACTATGTGGTGTGGAGCGTTACGCCCGCCCTGCACACGCCCTTGATGGCGGTGACCAACGCTATTTCCTCAGTGATCATAGTTGGGGCGCTGCTGGCGGTGGCGGCCCATGCGCCAGACCACGAGCTGACCAAGAACGTGATCATCTCCAAGGGCGCTGGCGCGGTGGCGGCCGGGCTGGCTGCGGTCAACATTTTCGGCGGCTTCCTGGTCACCCAGCGCATGTTGGCGATGTACAAGAAGAAGGCCGTAGCGCCGAAGAAGGACGCCGCCTCGTGAACAACGTTGCGGCCATCCTCTATCTCGTTTCCGGCGTCCTGTTCATCCTGGCGCTGCGAGGCCTGTCGTCACCCACCTCCAGCCAGGAGGGCAACCGCAATGGCATGATCGGCATGGCCATCGCGGTCAGCGTCACCCTGGCGACGCTGTTCAATCAGGGCGTCCTCGACGTTCTGACCCTCGGCCTGATCGGGGCCGGCGTGGCGATCGGCGGCGGCGTCGGCGCCGTGATCGCTCGGCGCGTGGCGATGACCTCGATGCCGCAGCTGGTCGCCGCCTTCCACAGCCTGGTCGGCATGTCGGCCTGCCTGGTGGCCGTGGCGGCGATCCATACGCCGTCGGCCTATGGGATCATGGCGCCCGACGGGACCATTCATCTGCAATCGGTGATCGAGCTGTCGCTGGGCCTGGCCATCGGCGCGGTGACCTTCACCGGCTCGGTGATCGCCTACGCCAAGTTGAACGGCAACCTCAGCGGCGCGCCGATCCTGCTGCCCGCCCGGCATCTGCTGAACGCTGCGCTGGCCGCCGGAATTGTGGCCTTGATTGTCGTTCTGGTGATGAGCGGCGGCCAGGCCCTGTGGGCGTTCTGGGGCATCTTCGCCCTCAGCCTGCTGATCGGCGTCACCCTGATCATCCCGATCGGCGGGGCCGATATGCCGGTCGTCGTCTCGATGTTGAACAGCTACTCCGGCTGGGCGGCGGCGGCGCTTGGGTTCACGCTGGAGAACATCACCCTGATCATCACCGGCGCCCTGGTGGGGTCGTCCGGCGCGATCCTCAGCTACATCATGTGCAAGGGCATGAACCGCAGTTTCATCTCAGTGATCCTCGGCGGCTTCGGGGCTGACGACAGCGCCGCGGCAGCCGATGGAAGGGTCGAGACCCGGCCGGTCAAGAAGGGCTCGGCCGAAGACGCCGCCTTCATCATGAAGAACGCCTCCAAGGTGATCATCGTGCCCGGCTATGGGATGGCCGTGGCCCAGGCCCAGCATGCGCTGCGTGAAATGGCCGACGCGCTGAAGGATGAGGGCGTTGAAGTGAAGTACGCCATCCATCCAGTCGCCGGCCGGATGCCTGGCCACATGAACGTCCTGCTCGCCGAGGCCAGCGTGCCCTATGATGAGGTCTTCGAGCTGGAAGACATCAACTCAGAGTTCGCGACCGCCGATGTGGCCTTCGTGATCGGGGCCAATGATGTGACCAATCCGGCGGCCAAGACGGACACCACCAGCGCCATTTATGGCATGCCGATCCTGGACGTGGAAAAGGCCCGCACGGTGCTGTTTGTGAAGCGCGGCATGGCGGCGGGCTATGCCGGCGTTGAGAACGAACTGTTCTTCCGCGACAACACCATGATGCTGTTCGCCGACGCCAAGAAGATGGTCGAGGGCATCGTCAAGGCCCTCTAAACCTTGACGGTATAGACCCTGCGGTCTGCCGTAGATTTGCCTGCGGCCCTGAATTTGCCTAGAAAGCCCGGTAGTTGCGCCTGATCGGTTCGATCAGGTTCGCTGACGCTGGAGACGCGCGCTGCAAGGCGTCGGACTCGCCAAGGGCGCGGCGATGGTGGGAGTTGCGGTTTGTCGCTGTTGAGGTTGAGCAAGGACCACCGGGTCCGTCGATGGGCTACGGAGGCCGCCATCGTCGGCGCTGCGGCGCTGTCGGCCTTCGCCGTGGCCCATGCCTCGCTGCCCAGATCTTCGAGCATCGGCCAGCGACTGCCAGCCATCCGTTCAACCCTCAGCCCTCTGGCTAGGGCGCAGTCCGCCGCCGTGGAAGACGAGGTTCTGATCGCCTTCGAAGAACCCGTCCCCGGTCATGCGGTGGTCTCGCCGTTCGGCCTGCGCCAGCTGCCCTGGGAGGGCAACGGACGCTTGCATGAGGGCGTGGATATCTCCGCCGACGCTGGCGTGGCCGTACGCGCCGCCGCCGAGGGTGTCGTGGTTGCGGCGGGCGAGAAGGGCGGCTACGGCCGCTATGTGGCGGTTCGTCATGCCGAGGGCTTGACCAGCTTCTACGCGCACCTCGGGCGCATTGGCGGTGATGTGAAGCCAGGACTGGCGGTCGCCGCCGGAACAGAGATCGGCCGGGTTGGCTCCACCGGAACCTCAACGGGACCCCACCTGCACTTCGAGATCCGCGATCAGCAGGACCGCCCGCTCAATCCCGCTATGTTCCTGGGCAAGGCGTTTGCAGAGGCGGGCGATCTGCCGCTCGACAAGGCCAAGCGCTACAGCGGCCGGGTGAGAATGGCCGTGGTCTCCTACATTCCAGAGAGCAAGCGCGCACTGATGGCGGCGCAGAACGCCGCGCCCGTCGTCGTTGTCCGTCGCGACACCGCCAAGGACCTGGCGATGGCGGAGCGAAACCTCCAGGGTGTCGCCGGCAGCGCCGCCGCCATGGACGGCATCAGCGGCCTCGCCATCGGCCCGGACGGCCGGCCCCGCGCGCAACTGAACTTCTGAACCCATATCGCCGCAGTGACCCCCCGCGGCGAAATGATCGATATCGGCGCGCGCCGCCTGAGGGTCGTGCGGGCGGGGCCCGCCGGCCCGAGCCCCCTGATCGTCTGCGAGCACGGAGCCTTCGGATGTGCGGCCGATTGGGCGGTGGTGCAGGAAAAGCTGGCGGCGTTGGGGTTGCGCAGCCTGGCCTATGACCGCGCGGGTCTTGGCTACTCCGACCCTGGTCCTTCACCCCGGGATGGCCGGGAAATCAACCAGGACTGCGAGGCCCTGCTCGCCGCCATCGGCGAAGTGGGGCGGGTGCTGTTGGTGGGGCACTCCATGGGCGGTCTGATGGTGCGGCTCTTCGCCTTGACGCGGCCGGAACGTGTTGTTGGACTGGTGCTGGTCGACGCCATGACGCCGGACATCATCGACATTCCCGGTGGACGGCGGGCAATCCAGGGTTTCGGCCGCCTGTTGCAGGTGGCTAGCTTCGCCGGGCGGTTGGGGCTGATGGCGCCCGTCGCGCGGGTCAGCAGCGGCTTCATCGGCCTGACTGGCGAGGCGGCCCGTGAGAAGCGCCACATTCACGGCCTGGCGACCCATGCGCGGTGGGCGGCGGCGGAAGTCCTCGGCTGGCCAGCGACCTCGACGTTGGCTGGCGCGGGCGACCTTCCCGTGGACCTGCCGGTGGCTGTAACGACCGCCGGCGTCTTTCACCCGGCCAATCCCGTGAAACAGGCTCAGGTGCGGCCGGCGACGCGCGCGCAAAAGGGCCATATCGAACATGTGACCGCCAGCACCCATGCCAGCCTGCTGGGCCCGCAGCATGCGGATGCGATCATAAGGGGCGTGCAGCACGTTCTGGCCGCCGGATAGGCTGTCAGAGAGGTTCGCGGTCCACCAGGCCGGCGGCGGCTGCCAACCGCGCGCCCACCAGGCTCTGAGCCCGTCCATCCAGCGCCAGACACGTCGCGGTCTCGCCACAGATGATCGCCGGCAGTCCGCCGCGCATCGGGCCAGGCAGACGCGCAAGCGCCGCGCTCTGGTCGCGCGGCAGGCGTCGGATAAGGCCGTGGAGCCGCCGCACGTCGCCTGGGCCGCCAGGGATCAGAAAGCGGCCGTCCCAGACCGCGTCGCAGCCGTCGCCCGCCAGGACGGCCCCCAAGCCGCCACGCCGAGCCTCGCCAGTCTCGCGGAAGATCAAAACCTGACCCTCGGACGCCACAAGCCGGGCGCCTACGAGCGTCGCTACGAAGCCTTCCGCGCCGCGAACGCGTTCGGTCAGGCGGCCGATTTGCGCCGCGCGTGGCAGGCGGTCTGCTCCGCCGGCGCAAACGAGCCCCAGCGCCAGGAAGCGTGCGCTCTCCGCCGGCGCCGTCTGGCGCAGGCTCTGGCGTGGCAGCTGGATAAGGCCGAGGGCTTCATGCGCCTCGCCCGCCAGCGCCAGCGGCGCATCCGCGAGCGGTTCGGCAGGCCCTTCGGGGTTCGACCGGCGCGCTCTGGCGCGCGCATAGCGTGGGTCCTGGTTGGCCGGATCTTCGATCCAGATCTTGTTTCGCGCGCGCAAGGCCTCCCGGATCTCCGCGCGCCGCAGGCCCAACAGCGGACGCAGCACGAAGACGCCGCGGCCCTCGGGCCAGACGGGCGAGGGCGCCCACTCGCGCGGATCCGGGGTCGTCGAACCGGCGGCGCGCATCGCGCGAGCCTCCAGGACATCATCAGCTGTGTGCCCAAGCAGCAGTACGCTTGCACCTGCGGCCCTTGCAGCGTTCGCCAGTAACTGGTGGCGTGCGCGCCGCGCGGCGGCCGGGAGTCCGGCTTTGGGCTTGTCGCCCCGCCAGCAAAGGGCCTGAAATGGCCGGTTGAGGTCCTTTGCCATCGTGGCGCACTGGGCGATCCAGGCGGCGCTCTGCGCTTGCAGACCATGGTCGACGCTCAGCACCAACAGTTCGCGTGAATGCGCATTTGCCCAGGCATCGGCGATCAGCAGCAGGAATAGCGAATCCCCGCCACCGGAGAGCGCTACCGCAATCGGTCGGTCGCCGCGGGGCTGGAGACGCCGTGCGAGAACCGCCCCCGCGAGGTGTTCTAGACCGCCGCGCACTTAGCCTGGACGCGCACCGCCGCCGCACGCTTGGCGACGGCCGGCGGCGTCTTGGGATATCGGCGGGGAAGTTCTGTCAGAACCTGGCAGGCGTCGACCGGCTTCTTCAGTCCAACCAGCGCCTTGGCCAGCTCGGCCACAGCGTCGGGCGCCCAGGAGGTTTGCGGCCAGCCCCGGATCGCGCCGATGAAGGCTTGCGCCGCCTCTGCATGGGCCGCGCGCACGCTCAGGGTCTTGCCCAGCCAGTAGCGCGCCTCGGCGGTGCGTGCAGCGTCCGGGTAGGCTTCAACAAAGGCCGCGAACGCTGTCTCGGCGGCGTCGTAGTCTCCGGCCTGAATCAGCTGGCGCGCCTTGGCGAAGTCCCCGGCCGGGTCGCCGGATGCGGGCGGGGCGACGGGTTCGGGCGGCGCGGCGAGCTTCTGTTCCATGATCGCCAGCCGCTCGCTCAGGGCCTGAATCTGCGCCTTGAGGGCCAGGTTCTCTCGCCGTGCGTCGTCGAGATCGCGCGAGCCGGTCTCCAGCGAGCCGTTGAGGCCCCGAAGCGTCTGCTCCATATCGCCCAGGCGGCGAATGAGATCGTCCAGCCGCGCGTCAGTGTCCGCAGGCTGCACGACGACCGGCCGGCCCGTGTCGCGCAGTTGGAAGACGATGGTGCGCAGCTCTCGCACCACCTTCTCCATACGCTCCACGCGCTTGGCGTCGCGCGCATCGAGCGGGTCGTCCAACGGCGTCTGAGACACGGCGGGGCCCGTGCTCAGCGCGAGCGCAAGCGTCAAACCGCAGAGGGTGAAACGGCCCGGCGTCATTACCTCCTAGCGTGCTCCGCTGACGATGGCCGTGCGGGCATTGCGGTTCTGCTGCCAGGACTCGTCGCCACTGCCGGCGTCCAGCGGCTGTTCTTTGCCGAACGAGATGGTGGCGATCCGCTCGGAGGTCACGCCATGGCTGACCAGGAAGTCGCGCACCGAATTGGCCCGTCTCGCGCCGAGCGCCAGATTGTACTCCCGCGTTCCCCGCTCGTCGGCGTTGCCTTCGATCCGGACCTGAACAGCGGTGTAACGCCGCAGCCATGTGGCCTGCGATTCGAGCAGCGGCTCGGCCTCGGCGCGGACATCGTGGCTATCGGTATCGAAATAGACCCTGTCGCCGACATTCACGACGAAGTCCTGGCTCGATCCCGGCAAGGCGCTGGCGGGTTGTTGCGTCACCGGCCCGCGGTCGGGCGGCAGCTGAGTTTGTGGGGGTTGGTTCTGCGCGACGGGCGGCGCGATGACGGCGGGACCAGGCTTCGGTTTTGACTGGCAGGCCGCCAGCGACAGGGCGGCCGTCGCCACGAGGGCGACGCGAAGGGTGGCGGACATGTGGATCACGGACGTCTCCTCGAGTGGTTGGCGTCAAATCAGGCGATAGAGTCTATCGGGCAGCCTTGCAGCACAAGTCTAGTTCAGCCCCATCTAGTTCAACAGGGGCGACCAAGCCGGGTCAGACCCCGAGCCGGGATAGGGCACCGGCTGTAGGATCCGGCCAGTGACGTCGACGCTCCACAGCTTTGGCGCGCCGCCTGGCGTCTCCCGTGAGAACATCAGGACGCGCCCGTTCGGCGCCCAGGTCGGTCCCTCATCCAGATAGCTGGAGGTGAGCAGCCGCTCGTCCGACCCATCGGCGCGCATCACCCCGATGTGGAATTCGCCGCCGGTCTGTTTCGTAAAGGCGATGAACTCGCCGGTCGGGCTCCAGACGGGCGTCGTGTAGCGCCCGGCGCCATAAGATATGCGTCGCGGGCCCGAGCCGTCGGCGGCCATGATGTAAATCTGCGGAGATCCCGAACGGTCGGAGTTGAACACGATCCTGGCGCCATCCGGCGAGAACGAGGCCGAGGTGTCAATCGCCGGATCAGAGGTCAGCCGCGTCGAGGCGCGATTGTTGAGGTTGAGGACGTAGATGTCGCTGTTGCCGCCGCGCTCCACCGAAAAGGCGACACGGCCGCCGTCCGGCGAGAAGCGCGGCGCGAACACCATGCCCTTGAAATTCCCCAGGCTCTCGCGCCGCCCGCTCTCGAGGTTGAACAGATAGATCGTCGCGCTGTCGGGGCGCAGCGACATGTAGGTGATCTCCTGGCTGTTGGACGAGAAGCGCGGGGTCATGACGATTGAGTCGCCGGCCGTCAGATAGCTGGGATTGGCGCCGTCCTGATCCATGATGGCCAGCCGCTTGATCACCTTGCCGCGCCCGCCGTTCTCGGCGACGAAGACCACGCGGGTGTCGAAATAGCCTTTCTCGCCGGTCAGGCGCTCATAGACGGCGTCGGACACCTTGTGCGCCACCTTGCGCCAGCTCTCTGGGCTGCCGGTGAACTGCACGCCCAGCAGTTGCTGCTGGGCGAACACGTCCCACAGGCGAAAGTCCACCCGGATGCGGTCCGCCTCGACGGTGACCTGACCGGTCAAGAGCGCTTGGGCGTTGATCTGCTTCCAGTCGGGAAAGTTGGGCTGCGCGGCGGACGTCAGGCCCTGTTCGACGAAACTGGCCGGATCAAGCGAACGGAACAGGCCGGAGCGTTGCAGGTTCGCGCCGATCACCTGGGCGATGTCCGCGCCCACTTGGCCGCCGCCGAACGCCGGCACCGCGATGGGCAAGGGCTGCACATCGCCGCGGTTCACATTGACCTCAATCTCGGCGCGGGCCGGCGTCCAGACCACAGTGGCGAGCATCGCCCAGGCGAAGGCGACGGCGAGGGCGTTCAATCGCATGGACAGGCTCCGTTCGGGTAGGCGGTCATCGCGCGCAGGCCTCGCGGGCGTTGAAGTTGACGGCGACGCGGTCGCCATAGAATTCCTTGGGCAATCCCCGGAACGGCGCAGCGGCATAGACCGCGCGGACGGCGCGCTCTGCCGACGCCTGGGCGACCGAACTTCGGGGCCCCTGGATCTGCGGCGCCACCTCGCCCAGCACCTGGCCGCCAAGCCCCAGGGCGAAAGTGACCCGCACCACCACCTCGCGGCCGCCTTCGACATCGCAATTGGGGTTCCAGCGCCGCTGAAGCTCCTCAGCCAGCCCGGCGAGCGCGGCGCCGGCTGCCAGCCCCGCGCCCGTCGTCTGCCGCGCGATGGGCGCTGTTTGCGCGCGGTTCGGTCCCTTGGCGGCAGATGAGGGACGTTGGGGGTTGTTCCGCGCGGGCCGGGTCAGGCTGGCGGCCAGGGCGTCGAGATCGAAGGTTTTCTCAACCGGCTTTGCGACCTTTTGCGCCGGCTTCGGGACCGACGTCGGAGGCGTGGGGTCTGGCGCTGGCTGCGGCGGGGCTGCGGTCTCTGGCGTCTCGGTCATCGCAGTCTGGGTTTCCGGCGCCACTTCGGCGGGCCGGGTGTCGGTGTCCGGCGCGCTGGAGACGATGGTCACCGGCACCACGGAACCCACCTTGAGGTCCCGGCTGCCCCACGAGATCATCACCGCCAGCGCGACCCCGCCGTGCAGGGCGAACGAGCCCAGCGCCGCAGGAGAAACCTCGGGCCGCCTCACGGTTGGCCGTCCGTCTCAGCCCCCGACGAGGGTCCGCCGGTGTCGGTGATCAGGTTGATCGCGGAGAAGCCCGAGGTGGAGAGCGACGCCATCACCTGGGCCACCGCCTCATAGGTCACCGTCCGGTCCGCGCGCACATAGATGGGACGCGATACGTCGCTGGCCATGGCCTTCAGTCGAGGCGACAGGTTCGCGAACGGCACGGCGGTGTCGCCGATGAAGATTGACCCGTCAGCGCGGATCGAGACCGTGATCGGGTCCGGCACGTCCTGCATGGCGCCGGCTTCGGTCTTGGGCAGTTCCACCGGGACTCCTGCGGTCAGCAGCGGGGCCGAGATCATGAAGATGATCAGCAGCACCAGCATGACATCGACCAGCGGCGTCACATTGATCTCACTCAGCGCACCGCGCCGGGCGCGCCCGCGCCGTCGGCGTCGCCCGCCGCCGCCCGCCGAGAACGCGTCATGTGCGGACAACGCCATCGGTTACGCCCGCTCCGCCAGGCGCCGTTGGATCGTGGTGGCCAGATCGTCGGCAAAGCCCTCCAGACGGTTGGCATAGCGCCCTGCGGCCGTCGAAAAGGCGTTGTAGGCGATATAGGCCGGGATCGCGGCGACCAGGCCGATGGCGGTGGCGAACAGCGCCTCGGCGATCGACGGCGCGACAATTGCCAGCGAGGTGTTCTTCTGGATCGCGATGGCCTGGAACGAGCGCATAATCCCCCACACCGTTCCAAACAGACCCACGAACGGTGAGGCCGTGGCCACGATGGCCAGGCCGCCCAGCCCGGTCTCGACCCAGGCCGTTTCGCGCGCAATCAATGTGTCCAGGGTTCGGTCGATCCGTTGGATGAGGAAGGCCAGCTGACCTTCGCTGGCCGGCCCGCGCCGCGCGTCCCGCCATTCCTTGAGGGCGCCCTGCAGCATACGCGGCAGCACGTGGGCCGGCTGATCGCCCGCCTCGGCGGCCACCTCCTCCAGGCTGCGGCCGGAGGCGACGGTGTCTTCGAACCGGTCGGCCGCATGGTTGAGGGCGGTGATCCGGAACAGCTTGTCCAGAATGATCGTCCAGGACCACAGCGAGGCCATGGCCAAGCCGACCATCACGATCTTCACCACCCAGTCGGCGCGCAGGAAGATGCTGACGAGATCGAAGCTCTCGGCGGTGATGGCGGCAGCCGGGCTCATCAGGTCTCCTGTCGCGGGCGAATCGGAATGCCGTGTTCAGGTGGCCATCTTATGGCGCGGGCAGATTGCGCACAGCTTCAATCAGGCTTGGCGGCGGTCGGCGCGCGCGGCCGGCAAGATCGATACAGGCCGCATGGACACTGGCCTCGGCGATCAGGTCCCCGCCCCGCAGAATCCGTTGCGTGAAATGCAGACGCGGGCCTTTGAGACTGGCGAAGATCGAACGCACCAGGAGCGCGTCGTCGACCCGCGCCGCGCGCCGATAGTCGACCTCGATCCGGGTGATGGTGAAGGCCGAGGGATCGGGCGGCGCCAGCAGCGCCTGGTGGCTGACGCCGATCAGCCGTAGGAAGTCGCTGCGGCCCCGCTCGAAATAGCGCAGGTAGTTGGCGTGATAGACCACCCCGGTGAAGTCAGTGTCCTCATAGTAGATCCGCACCGGCAGCACATGCTCGCGGCCCTCAAGCCAGCCGGCGGTAGGCCCCAACGCGGGCGGGCCGCTCACTCGAACAGGTCCTCGGACGGCGGCGGGGCTGCCCGTGGCGCATCCAGGCCCAGATGCTCATAGGCTCGCGCCGTCGCCATTCGCCCGCGCGGCGTGCGCTGGATGAAGCCCTGTTGCATCAGGAACGGCTCGATCACATCCTCAACCGCATCGCGCGCCTCGGCGATAGCATAGGCCAGGGTCTCCACCCCGGCCGGGCCGCCGGCGTAGTTCTCGATCAGGGCGCGCAGATAGCGGCGGTCCAGGGCGTCGAGGCCGGAGGGATCGACATCCAGCCGCGCCAGCGCCGAGGCGGCGGCCTTGCGGTCGATCAGTGGCGCGCCATCGGCGCTGGCGAAGTCCCGCACTCGGCGCAGCAGTCGGCCGGCGACGCGGGGGGTTCCCCGGGCCCGAGTGGCGATCTCGCCGGCGCCGGAGGCGTCCAGCGGCGCACCCATCTTGGCGGCGGCGGCCAGCAGCACCCGGGTCAGTTCCTCGGGCGTATAGAATTCCAGTCGGATCGGGATGCCAAACCGGTCGCGCAGCGGCGTCGCGAGGAGCCCCGCGCGGGTGGTCGCCGCCACCAGGGTGAAGGGCGCCAGATCGATGCGGATCGAGCGCGCCGAGGGTCCCTCGCCGATCATCAGGTCCAGCACATGGTCCTCCATCGCCGGATAGAGGATCTCCTCGACGTTGGCGGGCAGCCGGTGGATCTCGTCGATGAACAGGACATCGTTGGGCTCGAGGTTGGTGAGGATGGCGGCGAGGTCGCCGGCCTTGGCCAGCACCGGGCCGGAGGTGGCGCGGAAATTGACCCCCAGCTCGCGGGCGATGATCTGGGCGAGCGTGGTCTTGCCCAGGCCCGGGGGGCCAAACAGCAGCACGTGGTCCAGCGCCTCGCCGCGCGCCC
>JAYTFM010000072.1:0-15098 GCA_043734425.1 Alphaproteobacteria bacterium | reverse complement strand
TGAACGAGGCCGTCACGCGGCAGGTCCAGGCGCTGGAGTTTGGTCGCCAGCCCGAGGCCGTGAACCAGTCCGAACGCCGCCACCACCAGCCGGTTGTCTGGCTGCACGCCGAACCAAGTCTTGAAGGCGCCGAGGTTGTCCAAGGCCTTCCAGACTACCGACAGGCCGATCACCGCATCGACCAGATAGGGATCGACGCTCAGCCCGGTCATGGCGCCGACCAGCAGCGTCGTGCTGTGGCCCAGGCTGAACAGGGTGACGTACAGCGCCACCTCGCGCAGCCGGTAGAGGAAGAAGATCACTCCGGCCAGGAACAGCAGGTGGTCGTAGCCGGTGACCATATGCTTGGCGCCCAGATACAGGAACGCTGCGACCTGCGGCCCAGGGTGGGTCTGGATGAAGGCCGCGTCCTTGTCGGCCACGCCGTGGGCGAGGGCCAGGGCGGGCCAGAGGAAAGTGAATAGGGTGGTGAGGGTTACGATCCAGGCGTTCGAGCGCCGCCAAAGCCCTCTCCCCCCTGCGGGGAGAGGGTTGGGAGTGGGGGTGTCAGTTGTGACTTTGCCAGTCTTCCGCCTGAGGCAGGCGGGCCCAGCATGAAGCGCCGAGTACGCACCCCCACCCCAACCCCTCCCCGCAAGGGGGAGGGGCTTTGCGCCTGAGCTTCGCATAGTAAGAGGCTCTATACCTCGCCCTACGGCTTCTTGAACTTCATCACCCACTGGTCGGTCTTGCCGCGTATCGCGGGGTCGAAGACGTTGGCGGTGTGGGGATCGGCGGCGTCCTTCAGCATGGTGCTCTCCGCGACCAACCTGAAGCCGGCCGCCTCGATCTCTTTGCGAGCCACCGAGGATTCCAGCCGGTGGACCGCATCAGCGGCGGCCAGGCCCGACCCCGGCGCGCCCTGGTGGTCGACCACCAGATAGACGCCACCGTGCTTCAGAGATTTGAACACCTCAGCGTTGACCTTGGCCGCCGTGTCCGTCGCGAACGGCTTTAGGTGCAGGTCGTGATAGTTCTGGACGGTCAGCACCAAGTCCAGACCGTCCGGCAGGTCGAGCGCGCTGAACGGCGTGGTCAGCGGCGTTACATTGGCATAGGCGGCGGCCACCGCCTTTTGCTGGACGCCATAGTTGGCCGAGAACTGGATGAACTCGCTGGGCTGATAGGCGTAGACGTGGCCCTTGGGGCCTACCGCCGCCGACAGGATGCGGGTGAAATAGCCGCCGCCCATGACCAGGTCCGCCACCTTCGCGCCGCTCTTCACCCCGCCCAGGGCCAGCAGTTCGCCGGGCTTGCGGGCGCCGTCGCGCGCGGTATCCGCCGCCGGCCGGCCCGCGTCCGCCAACGCGGCTGTGATGTTCGCGGGAACGGCCGCAGACGCCGCGCTCGCCATCAGCGACAAGGCGCCCAGCGCCGGCATCATCCAATTGCGAACCATCGACCGCGCTCCATCCTGTGGTGTTGGCGCCAGACTATCACCGCCGCGCGGCGATACGCCATGGCGTATCCGATGGACTCGGGGTCTGTTGCGCGCCGGGCGAGTTCACCCAGCGGAGCCTCTATGTCTGACGCCACCTACGTGGCCTTTGTGCCGAGTTCAAAGCGCGGGAAACTGCGCGCCATCCTGCAATCCGAAGACACCGGCCAGATCAGCTGGCGCGAACGCCGCATCCTGTTCGGCAGCGAGTTCTATTTCTCCGGCCCGTCCAATCTGGCGCGGACGACGCATGCCTATGTGACCCGCTGGCTGACGTTTCACTGAAACGCGCACGCGCCCGATCACGGGTGACGCTCGCCCTCAAAAAGCTCGTCATCCCCCGGCCAGTCCGGGGGACCCATAAACACAGAGTCATGCCGAGTAAGCCAGATGCCTCGCCGCCGAACGCCTTCGGATAAGCCTGAGTCTATGGGTCCCCGACACGGCGTCGCTGCGCTCCTTGGCCGAGGATGACGGTTTAAGATGGTGGCACGGCGTCGCTCTGGGGCTTGGCTGAGGATGCGGAGCGGAGATGGGAGGGGTCGCTCAGAAGCGCCCCATCAGGCGCTGAGGCCCGCCATCGCGAACCCGACGATCAGCATCAACATGGCCACCGTCAGCGCCGTCGGGGAGATGCGGTTCGCATAGCGGCCGAACGGAAAACGGGTCATCGAGATCGCCTTTGTTGGCAGGTGGAGACGTTGGGCCTTGGCGATCGTCGCCACGCCTCTGCCTCTACGCGCGACATGGTGATAAGGATGCGTCATGCCCGCCCTGCCCGACCCAGATCCCGCCGAAGTCCGCCGCTCCAAGCTGATCGGGCGGGCGATCATCATCGCCTTCGGGCTGCTGCTGCTGGTCTATTTCGTGCCGCTGGCGCTGAACTTTGTCGACTGAGGGCGGAGCTTGCCCCGCCGTTCGAACCAAAGTAGCGGCAGAGTGCGAAGGGCTCGCGCTTCGGGGATGGGGATGGACGGCAGGACTCCACCGACTTACCGAACCGGCGCAGGTCTATTCCCACGCTCAAAATCGACCACAACGCTGTGTGTCTGTTGCGCCCTTGTCCTGGCCGGCTGCGCGACCTACACGCCCGCCCTGCAGCATCCCGACAGCTTCCCGGGCGCCTACTCCGCGAGGACCCTGGGGCCGGCGCCGGCGAACGGAACCTGGACATCCGCCGATCTGTTGGCCGCCGCCTTGGCCCACAATCCCGCAGTCGCCGCCGCGTTGGAACGCCGCCGCGCCGCCCTTGCCGCCGTGCGCGGCGTGCGCCAGCCCGGCGCGCCGACCCTGACTCTCACGGCCGAGTACGCCAACGCACATCCGCACTGGGGCTATGGCGCGGCGGGCGATTTTCCGCTCCGGCTGGGCGCGGTCCGGCGCAGCCAGATCACGCTGGCTGAGCTTGCCGCGCTGCAGGCGCTTTACGACCGCGCCGAGGCGGTCTGGACCGTGCGCGCGGCGCTGACCCAGGCGCAGGCCGACCTTGCCGCCAGCGCCGATCTGCTCGCTGGCGCCCAGCGCCTGGAAGCCTTGCGCCAGCAACGCCTGGCGCGGATCGAACGGCGCATCGCGCTGGGCGAAGATGATCGCACCCTGGGGCTCACCGCCCGCGCCGAGCTGGCCACGTCCAGGGCGCGGGTTCGCGCCGCCCAGGCGCAGCAGACTCAGGCGCGACTGGCTCTGGCGGCGGCGCTCAGTGTGCCGCTGGAGGCGCTGGCCGGGCTTGCGATAGCGCCGGTGACGCCCCCTGCCGAGGCTTTGGCAGACGGGCGACGCGACGCGATCACCGGGCGAGCCGATGTGCTGCGGGCCATCGCCGACTACGACCTGGCCGAGGCCGGCCTGCGCAGCCAGGTGGCCCGGCAGTATCCCGAGGTGCGGCTGGGTTCCGGATACATGTACGACCATGGCGTCAGCAAATTGCCGTTCAACCTGTCGCTGGCCCTGCCGCCGTTCGACGGCAATCGCAGCGGCATCGCCCAGGCTGAGGCGACGCGGGCGGCCAGCGGACGGGCTTTGGAGGCCGTTCAGGCGGGGGTCCTGACCCGCATTGACGCGGCCGACGCCGCGCTCGTCTCCGCCAGGACGACAGAAGCCCAAGTTCGGTCGGGCGAGCTCAGCGCCGCGCGGGCCCTGGCCGAGCGCACGGCGCGCGCCGTTGCGGCCGGCGCCTCGGATCGGGTGGAGGACCTCGGCGCACGGGCGTTGCTCGCCGAGGCCGAGCTCAATCTCGTCGCCGCTCAGAACGCGACCCGCCAGGCGGCCGCCGACCTCGAAGACGCTCTGCGCCGCCCGTTCGATCCTGCCGAGGCCGCCGTTCTGGCCCGTGTCCTCTCCGCTGCTGGAGCCGTCAAATGACCCTCTGGAGACCTGCACTCGCAGGTGTCGCCGTCGCCCTTCTGGCTGGCACATTCGTCCTGGCCGCCGGCGACATCCTGAAGATGGACGCCGCGACCCAGCGCCGGCTGGGCCTGGTCACCGCGCCCCTGGCGGCGGCGACACAGCGGGTGGGCGGCGCCGACGGCTTCGTCACGGTGCTCGACGCCGGGCCGCTGGCGCTGCTGGATGCGGATCTGGCCGCCGCCCAGGCGGCGCTAGCCGCCTCGCAGGCCGAGGCGGCGCGCACCCGGGCGCTGAACGCCGAGGATCAGACGGTGTCGCGCCGTGTCGCCCAGGCCGCCGCTGCGCAGGCACGGGCCGATGCGGCGCGGGCGCAGCTGCTGCGCCGGCGGATCGGCCTGGAGTGGGGTCCGGGCCTGGCCAGCCTTTCGGACGCCGCCCGCTCGCGGCTGATCGGCGAACTGGCGTCGGGCCGCGCCGCGCTGGCGCGGATCGATGCGGCCGGCGGGGTGCCGGCGGGAACCCGTTCGGTCGGCCTCGACCTCGGCCCGGATGGCTTTGCTTCGGCCACGGTCCTCGGCCCTGCCCGGACCAGCGATCCACGGCTGCAGACCACCGGCGCCCTGGCTGTCGTGCGGGGTCCGGGCGCGTCGCGCCTTGGCGCCGGCGCGATCCTTCCCGCGCGCATCGAAACCGGGGCCGCCGCCGCCGGCGTCACCATCCCACGCGGGGCCATCGTGCGGCGGGGCGGCGAGACTCTGGTCTATATCCGCCGCGACGCCGGCAGCTTTGAACACCGCGCCGTGGTCGGCGGCGCGCCGGGGCCGGCCGGGTTGTTTGTCGCCAGGGGCTTTCGTCCTGGCGAAGCGGTGGTGATCAAGGGCGCGGCCCAGCTGCTGGCCGCCGAGACGCCGGTCGAAGAGGCCGAGTGATGCTGTCTGCGATCGTCGGCTGGACCTTAAGGTTCCCACGGCTGGTGGTGGCCGCAGCGCTGCTGCTGCTGGTCTATGGCGCGGTGGTGCTGGGCCAGGCCAAGCTGGACGTCTTCCCGGAGTTCGTACCCGCCCAGGCAGAGGTTCAGACCGAGGCGCCCGGCCTCACCGCCGAGCAGATCGAGCAGCTGGTCACCCGGCCCATCGAACAGTCGGTCAGCGGCGCGTCGGGTGTCGCCGCCGTGCGTTCGGTATCCCAGTCGGGGCTGTCGGTGGTGACGGTCGTCTTCGCCGAGGGCTCTGACCCTTATCGGGCCCGGCAAGTGGTCTCCGAAGCGCTGAGTGAAATCGGCAACCTGCCGGCCGGCGTCGCCGCGCCCAAGGTCTCGCCACTGACCTCCTCGACCATGGACCTCTTGAAGATCGGCTTCACCAGCACGCGCCTTTCGCCGATGCAGCTGCGCGATCTGGTGGATTGGACGGTTCGGCCGCGGATGCTGGCCGCCGCTGGCGTCGCCCGCGCCACAGTCTATGGCGGTGAGGTCCGGCGCATCGAGGTGCGGGTGCGACCGGACGAGCTGGCGCGGCGCGGCCTGGGTCTGGCCGACATGCGCAGCGCGGTCCAGGCGGCGACCGGCATCAGCGGCGGCGGCTATATCGATACGCCCGAGCAGCGCATCCTGATCGAGCCGCGCGGTCAGGCGACCAGCGCCGCCGACATCGCCGCCTCGCCGCTGCCGGCCGTCAGTGGCTCGGCGCCCGCCCGCATCGGCGATGTGGCCGAGGTGACCGACGCGGCCGGACCCCTCAACGGCGACGCCCTGATCATGGGCAAGCGCGGCGTGCTGATCGCGCTCTCCAGCCAATACGGCGCCAACACCCTGGAGGCGACGCGCTCGGTCGAGGCCGCCCTGGCGGAGATGGCTCCGGCGCTCAAAGCCCAGGGCGTCGAGATCAACGCCAACCTGCATCGACCGGCCAACTTCATCGGCTCGGCGCTCAGCGGCATCGCTGAGGACCTGGCCATCGGCGCCCTGCTGATCGCCGTGGTGCTGTTCATCTTCCTGCGCGACCTGCGCACCGTCGCCATCGCCTTCGTCAGCATTCCCCTGGCCCTGCTCACCGCCGTGCTGACCCTCAACGCCCTCGGCCAGACCCTTAACACCATGACCCTCGGCGGCCTCGCGGTCGCGCTGGGCGTGGTGGTCGATGACGCGGTGATCGGCACCGAGAACATCGTCCGGCGCCTGCGCAGTGCGGCGCCCCAAGGGGACAAAGGCGCTGATCTGGTCCAGGTGATCCGCGCCGCCTCGGTCGAGGTTCGCGCGCCCGTCGTCTATGCGACCGTGATGCTGGCGCTGGTGCTGCTGCCAGTGCTGCTGCTGCACGGCCTGCAGGGCTCATTCTTTGCGCCGCTGGCCGGCAGTTTCATTGTCGCCATCCTGGCCTCGCTGGCGGTGGCCATCGCCGTCACGCCGCCGTTGTCCCTGCTGTTGTTGCGCAACGCCAAACTGCACGACGAGCCTGGCGTCCTGGTCCGCGCCAAGGACTGGCACCAGCGGCTGCTGACCCGCGCGCTGGGCGCCCCCCGCGCCGCCGTCGGGGCGACCGCCGTGGCGGCCGTGATCACCGTCGCCGGTTTCCTGCTGTTCAATTCCGAACTGCTGCCCAGCTTCCGCGAGAGCCATTTCGTGCTGGGCGTCGCCGCCCCGCCCGGAACCTCGCTGGACGTCATGCGCGACTATGGCCAGCGGATCACCAAGGACCTGCTGGCCATCGACGGCGTGCAGAGCGCCGAGCAACAGGTCGGCCGCGCCCAGGGCGGCGAGGATACCTTTGGCACCGAGCGCAGCGAGTTTCACGTCGAACTGACGCCTAAGCTCAGCGGCGCCAAACAGGATGAGATTCAGGACCAGATCCACAAGGTGCTGGACGCCTATCCGGGCCTGTCTACCGAGGTGCTCACCTTCCTGGGAGACCGGATCGGCGAGTCGCTGTCGGGCGAAAAAGCTGCGCTGGCGATCGGCATCTATGGCGCCGACCTCGACACCCTGGACAGGATCGCCGGCCAGATCGCCGCCGTGCTTAAGACCATCGATGG
This sequence comes from Alphaproteobacteria bacterium, assembly GCA_043734425.1. Classification (GTDB taxonomy): domain Bacteria; phylum Pseudomonadota; class Alphaproteobacteria; order Caulobacterales; family Caulobacteraceae; genus Phenylobacterium. The sequence goes on along the minus strand of JAYTFM010000072.1, from coordinate 8,245 downwards.
CGCGGTCGATGTCAAGATTCAGACGCCGCCGTCGACGCCGACCATGCGCGTCGACCTGAATTTCGCCGCCCTCGCGCGCTTCGGCGTCGCGCCGGCCGAGGCGATGGACGCCGTCGCCATGGCCTATCAGGGCGCCTCAGCCGCCCAGGTCTATCGCGAGGCCAAGGTGATCGACGTGGCCATCACCATTCCGCCCGAGCAGCGCCAGGACCCGGAGAGCATCGGCGAGCTGCTGGTCCGCTCGGCCGGTGGCCAGGTGGTGCCGCTGAAGGCCGTCGCCCGCGTCTATCTGACCGACGCCCGCACCTCGATCAGCCATGAGGGCGGCCGCGCCCGCCAGGTGGTCACCGCCAACCCCTCGCCGCGCGACGCCGCCCGCGTCACCGCCGCCGCCAAGGCTGCGATCGCCGCAAAGGTGAAACTGCCGGCCGGCGTCTATCTCGATTACACCGGCACCGCAGACGCCGCCGCCGCCGCGCGCAGCGAGCTTCTGTTCAACACCGCCCTGGCGGTCGGCGGGGTGATTGCCCTGTTGCTAGTCGCCTTTCGCAGCGGCCGGGCCACCGCGCTGATCCTGGTCTCCACCCCCTTTGCCCTGGTGGGCGGGGTCGCGGCCGTCGGTCTGACCGGCGCCAGCCTGTCGCTGGGCTCGCTGGTCGGCTTCATCACGCTATTTGGGGTGGCCGCTCGAAACTCGATCCTGCTGATCTCGCACCTGGAACAGCTGATCGACGAGGAGGGTCACCTCTGGTCGCTGGAGACCGTCCTCTTGGCCACCCGCGAGCGGGTGACGCCGATCCTGATGACCGCCCTGGTCACCGGCCTGGGCGTGCTGCCGCTGGCCCTGGCCAGCGGTCAGGCTGGTCGCGAGATCCAGGGCCCGATGGCCATCGTCATCCTCGGCGGCCTGGTGACCTCGACCCTGGCGAGCTTGGTGCTGCTGCCGTCGCTGGCCTGGCGGTATGGTCGGGCTAGGGACTGAGGGGGCCTAAGGCGTCATCTCACCACCCCACAGCTCGTCATTCCCGGCCTTGTGCCGGGAACCCATCCCTCGGCGGCACGGGCGTAGGATGGGCCGCGTCGCGCGGCCCGAACCTTGCCTCGGTGTGGCGGAAACATGGGTTCCCGGCACAAGGCCGGGAATGACGGACGGAAATGTGGGAATGATGGAGCCTGCGCCCCTACCCTTTCAGATCGGGCCGTGAGGCCAGGAACGCGGCCTTCTCCGCCGCCGTCAGCACCTTGGCCTTTTTCTGTCGGCTGACTTTCGGCGTTGGCGGCTGGAAGCTCTTGCTGGCTCCGGAGCCCCCCTTGAGGTCGCTGAGGCGGGTCTTGGTCGGCGGCGGCTTCATGCGGCATCCTCGTGGCGGGCTCCCACCCTGCCCCGAGTCGCCGCGCCCGGCTCGAGCGCCTCGCCGATCAGCGCCTGGGTCAGCTTTTGGACGGGCGGGCCCTTGTCATCCATGCGCTGGATCATCCCCACGAACAGCAGGTCGTTCTGCGGGTCGATCCAGAACCAGGTGCCGGCCGCCCCGTCCCACTGATAGGTCCCGCGCCCGACCTTTGAGCCGGCCAGCACAGGGTCGGTGAACACCGCGCCGTTGAAGGCATAGCCAAAGCCCGGCCGGATCATCTGCTGGCCGATGCCATAGCCGCCGGCTATGAGCGCGTCCGACAGGTGGTTGGCGGTCATCAGCGCCACCGCCTCAGGCGATAGAATCCGCACGCCGTCCAGCTCGCCTTGGTTCAGCAGCATCTGCGCAAACCGCGCATAGTCATCTGCGGTGGCGTAGAGGCCACCGCCGCCGGACGCGATCTTGGGGATCCGGCTGGGGTCGCCCCCCAGCAGCGGCCGCTCGACCACTTGCAGGCTACCGCTCTCCCCCATCTGGTACAGGCTTGCCAGCCGGCCCAGCTTGGCCGCCGGCACATAGAAATCGGTGTCCACCATGCCCAGTGGCGCGAACAGCCGCGCGCGCATGAAGTCCGGCAGGCTCTGGCCGGTCAACCGCTCCAGGACGGCGCCCTGCACATCCATGCTCATCGAATAGCGCCAGCGGTTGCCCGGCCCATAGGCCAGCGGCGCCGTCGCCAGCCGGCGCATCATCGCGGCCAGGTCATCCGCCTGCCAGACCTTGGCCGCCAGATAGACCGCATCGACCGCGTCGTTGGGATCAAAGCCATAGCCGAACCCCGCCGTGTGGGTCATCAGCTGGCGCATCGTCGGCGGATGGGCCGGCGCCCCAATTCCCCTTCCACCGCCGCCTAGCACCTGCACGCCCTCAAACTCTGGCAGATGCCGCGCAATCGGATCGTCCGGCGACCACAGCCCCTGGTCGTGCAGCACCATCATCGCCGCCGCCATCACCGGCTTGGTCATGGAATAGATCCGAAAGATCGTGTCCTGCGCCAGCGGCTCGCCGCGCGCGATGTCCTTCAGCCCTTGGACGGACCGATGGACGACCTTGCCATGCCGGGCGACCAGCAATACCACCCCGGCCAGCTCGCCAGCCGCGATCATCTCGCCCAACGCCGCATCGACACGGGCCAAACCCGCATCGGACAGCCCCGCCGTCTCGGCAGATTCGTCGCCCACCACCCTATCCATAATCTGCTCCCGCGTGCTGGGTTCAGTCATGGCGCAGACGTCATCGTTGGCAAGGGCGCCAATCGCCCCGTTCGTGCGGGTTCGTGTGGTTCGTGGACAATATCGCCCGCGAAAGCCTCAGGGCTTGGCGGCCGGCGTCTCGGATTTCTCGCCGAATGCGTCCTGGACCTCATCCTCGGTGATCCGCGCCGCCGGATCGCCCTTCTGGTTGAGGTTCTGCTCTTCGGTCCCATCGCCCATCATCCCAGGATGAGGATCGGCGAGTTTCGGGGTGTCAGCCATGGGGTGTCTCCACTGAGGTCGATGACTAACCCAGGCGGCAGGTGATCGTTCCCCCGCGACGACGCCCCATCTCCACATCCACATTGACCGACGGCAAGCTCCACCCCAGAGAACTTCCCATGACGAACATGATCCTCAGCGTGGTGGGCAGTGACCGGCCGGGTCTCACTCAGGCGCTGGCCGCCGCCGTCCTCTCCGCCGGCGGCAACTGGCTGGAGAGCCACCTCAGCCGGCTTGGCGGGCTCTATGTCGGATCGCTGCTGGTCGAACTGGAGGCGGACAGGCTCGAAGCCCTGCGCGCGGCCGTGCAGGCGGTGGACGCCCAAGGTCTGGAAGTCCGCATCGCCCCGGCGCTGGACACGCCCGGCGGCTTGGCCGGAGGGGGCGGCGGCGAAGAGGTGCTGTTCAGTCTGGTCGGCCAGGATCGCCTTGGCATCGTGCATCAGGTGACGGCGGTCCTCAGCGGGATCGGCGTCAACATCGAAGCCTTCGACACCCGCATCACCGCCGAGCCCCACTCCGGCGCGCCGCTGTTCCACCTGGACGCCCGCCTGCGTCTGCCGCCGGCCCTAACGGCGCACGACGTCCAGGCCGCCCTGGAGTCCATCTCCGCCGAGATCATGGTGGATATCTCGCTGGCGCCCGCCGAGGCGCACTGAAGCTCGGCGCCCAGCGGTCGTCAGGCCCGCGAGTAGACGAGCGGGTTGCGCTCGCTGTCGGCAAGCTCGCCGGGCTCGCGGCCGGCCAGGAAGCGTAGGCGGTCGTTCTCCTGGTGGCGGTTGACGGGCGGGGCGACGCGCATGCCGTCGGCGAACCAGGTGACGATCATCGCCTCGCGCAGCTTGTCGGTGGCGTTGGCGCCGGCGCCGTGCAGGGTCCAACCGGCGTGGAAGCAGGCGTCGCCCGCCTTCATCGGGGCGGTGGTGGCGATGACCAACTCCTGCTCCCGGATCAGCCCGTCGTAGACGAGCTGCGAGTCGTCGGAGATCTCGTGCTGTCCGAGGAATCCCAGCCTGTGGCTGCCGGAAGCATAGAGCATGCCGCCCATCTCCGGCTCCACGTCCACCAGCGGCATCCACATCCCGATCATTGTCGGCTCGCGGAACGGCCAGTAGTATTGGTCCTGGTGCCAGGGCGTGACGTTGGCGCCCTCACCCGGCTCCTTGAACAGCGACTGGTCATGGTAAACGCGTACGGCGTCCACGCCCATCAGCCCGGCGGCGACCCTGCCGAGCCGGCGCGAGGTCACGAACCGCATCACGCCCGGGTGGTGGTGGCGCAGGTTGAGTGTCTGCAGGAACGCCTTGCCGTAGGTGTCCCGTTCGGCCAGCGGCCGCGTCTCGGTGTTCTTCTTGAAGGTCGCATCGCGGATCTGCGGGCGGTAGGCGGCCACCTCCTCCGCCGAGAGGAGGCCGCGCAGGGTGACGTGCCCATCTCGCTGGAAGGCGGCGACCTGATCCTCGCTCAGCGCAAAGCCAGACCAGAGATTCGGCAGGGTGCCCCGGTCCGCCAGCACAGGGAGCATCTCAGGCGGCCAACGGCTGCGCCACAGCCTCCGGCAGGCCGAACTCGCGGCGAAGGTCTTCGATCGGTTCGGCGAACCGCTCCTCCCATCTGACGAAGTTGACGTTCTTGGCCTGGCGGCCGAGCTGCCAGCCTTGGCTGATTGCATCCATCACCGAGGTGGTCATCGCCGGGTTGTGGAAGGTCATCTGGGTGGTGAGCGTCGACATCCAGATAGAGAAGTAGGGAAGCTGCAACTGCCCCAGAGAGAAGGCCTGCAACGCGATCTCTCCCCAGCCGGTCGTAAGATAGCCGGTCAGGATATGCATGACGTCATGGATCTGGAAGCCACGCAGGACAGCGTAGCGCACCTCGTCCGGCATGCCCTCAAGTTTGCCTTCCGCCTGCATGCGCTCGTGGGCCCGGCGATAGTCGCTGGCGATGGTCTTGTTCAAGTTGTTGTCGACGATGTGCCGCGCATAGAGGTAGCCCAGAGAGTTGTGCGGCAGCTTCAGCAGAGCGTCGAAATCCGGATCATCCGCCAGATAGTGCTCGGCGCACCAGGCTTCGACCGCCGGGTTGCTCCGTAGCTGCGACAGGTAGGCCTGACGCACCTCTTCGCTCGTCCGCCGCCACAGGCGAAAATGCATCTCGGGCACGCCGTTGGCCTTGGTGTCGCCCACCAAGCGCAAGAAGTTCTCGGAAACGGTTTCGTCCATCATGCTGTGGCTCCTTCGGCTGACATGGAAGATACAGGCATTTGTGCGATAAGACAACGTTGTCATTTGGTCGGGGCGCGTTAAAGTGAGGTGGCAGTAGCGGGCGCGGGAGGTTGGGACTTGGCAGACGTGGAGGCGGACCGGGCGCTCACGCCCTCCGTGCCGGTGAAGCTGGGCTACGGCCTGGGCGCCGTGTGCGACGCCGGCTTCACGGCCGTCGCGGGCTTCCTGTTCTTCTACTACACGGCGGTGCTGGGTCTGTCCGGCAGCCTGGTGGGCGCCGCCCTCTTCATCGGGCTGTGCGCGGATGCCGTCGTCGACCCCTTCATCGGCTCGTGGTCGGATAACCTGAGGTCCAGACTCGGCCGGCGCGTCCCTCTGATGCTGGTCGCAACGCCGCTGTTCGCTATGGCTGTCGGCCTGCTGTTCGCCCCGCCCGCAGGCCTGTCGCATCCGTTGCTGTTTGCCTGGCTGGCCGTGACCTCCGTTATCGCGCGCAGCTTCCTGTCGCTGTTCCAGGTGCCCTACATCGCCCTCGGCGCCGAGATGGCGGAAGGCTACGACGAGCGTTCCAGCGTGGTGGCCTACCGCGCGATCATCGGTATCCTTGTCGGCGTCGCGGTCACGGCTCTGGCGTTCTCAGTCTACTTCGCGCGGGCGGGCGGACTGCAGAGCGCCGCGTCTTATCCCGGCTTGGGCTGGTCGGCTGCGACGGGCATGGCAGCTGGTATGGCGGCCTGCTGCCTCGTGGTTCGGCGGTACGCAGCTCGACTGCCCCAGGTCGCACCAGTCGCAACGCCCCTGCTCCGCCGCCTTCCGGGAGAAGTCATGGAGGTGTTCCGCAACCCCTCTTTTTGTATCCTGTTCTTTTCGGCGGTAGTCTTTTATGCGGCGATCGGGCTCAACGCGACGCTTGCCAGCCACGCTAACGTCTTCGTCTGGAAGCTCGAGACCCCGATGATGCAAGTCCCGGCCTACGCCTACCTGGCCGGCGTGCTGGCCGGCGTAGCGGTCGCGCCGCGTCTCACCCGCCGTTTCGAGAAGAAGATGGTCGTCCTTGCCGGACTCACCTTGGTGGTCCTGTTCTGGAGCCTGCTGCCGCTGCTGCGCGCCGCAGGCTTGGTGACGGCGACGGGTGGCGAGGCCATGGTCCTGTTGGCCATCCAAACATTCCTCGTCGGTATCGGCGCGGGGTTCTGCGCCATCGCCTATCCCTCGATGATGGCTGATGCTGCGGACGAGCATGAGCACCTGTTCGGCCGGCGTCGTGAGGGCCTCTACTTCTCCGGCCTGGGGTTCGCGGCCAAAGGGGCGAGCGGCATCGGCGTCCTTCTGGGCGGTTTCGCGCTGGACCTCATACGATTTCCCAAAGGCGCCGGCCTGGAGCCGGGCGGCCCTCTTCCCGAAGCCGTCCAGGTTGGGCTGATGATCGTCTGGGGACCGACGGCGGGCGTGATCGGCATTGTGGCCATGGTGATGTTCGCCTCCTACGCCATCACGCGGCGGCGGCACGACGAAATCTCTGAAGCGCTACGCCGCAAACGCGCCCTCGGCAGCGCCGTAGCGCCGGCGCAATGACGGAAACCCGCATGGACCTGATCGACACCTACCCGCGTCCGCAGCTTCGGCGCGAGGCCTGGACCGACCTCTGCGGAATCTGGAGTTTCGCATTCGACGATGAGGACTGCGGCCTGGCTGAGCACTGGGAGATGTCCGACGCGCCGTTCGACCGCTCGATCCTCGTGCCCTTCCCACCGGAGTCGGAGGCCAGCGGCGTCCACGAGACCGACTTTCATTCCGCATTCTGGTACCGACGGGCTTTCGACGTCGCGCCGGCCGAGCGCAGTGGTCGCCTGAAGCTGCACTTCGGCGCGGTCGACTATCATGCGCGGGTCTGGATCAACGGCCGCTTCGCCGGCGAGCACAGCGGTGGCCATACGCCCTTCACCCTCGACATCACCGACCTGCTTGAGTCCGGCGCCGAGCAGACGCTCACCGTGCGCGCGTTTGACGACCCGCATGACCTCGCCCAGCCGCGCGGCAAGCAATACTGGCGGCGCGAGCCCGGCTTCATCTGGTACCACCGCACCTCCGGCATCTGGCAGGCGGTCTGGCTGGAGCAGGTAGCCGACTGCAGCGTCGCCTCGCTGCGCTGGACTCCCGACATGGACCGCTTCGGCGTGCGCCTGCACATCTCTACCGAAGGCCGTGCGCCCGAGGGATTGCGAGCGCGGGTGCGCCTGACCGGCGGCGGCCAGCTACTGGTCGACGACACCTGCCTGCTCCCCCGCGGCGAATTGCGCCGGGAGTTCCAGTTCGACCCGGACCTGCGCATGCGCCGGCGGCGCGCGCTCACCTGGGCGCCGCACCACCCCAACCTGATCGATGCCGAGATTGAGCTGCTCGACGCGGAGGGCAGGGTTATTGATCGGGTGCGCAGCTACTTCGGCCTGCGCAGCATCGAGGTCTCGGAGGGGCGCTTCCTGCTGAACGGCGCGCCGACGTTCATGCGCCTGGTGTTGGCGCAGAATTACTGGCCGCAGAGCTGTCTTGCCGCCCCTAGCGTCGAGGCGTTGAAGCGCGAGGTGGAGCTCGCCAAGTCGCTCGGCTTCAACGGCCTGCGCATCCACCAGAAGATCGAGGACCCGCGCTTCCTCTACTGGTGCGACCGCCTCGGAATGATGGTCTGGGGCGAGGCGGCCAACGCCTATATTTTCACCGAGAAGGCTGTCGAACGACTGACCGCCGAGTGGACCGAGGCCGTTCGGCGCGATTGGAACCACCCCTGCATCGTGGCCTGGGTGCCGCTCAACGAAAGCTGGGGCGTGCCCAACCTTGATCGCGATCCGGCCCAGCGCGACTTCGTCAAGGGGCTTTACCACCTGACCAAGGCGCTGGATCCAACCCGTCCGGTGATCGGCAATGACGGCTGGCAGCACGCGGTGGGCGACATCTTCGGCGTTCACGACTACGCGCTGGCTGGCGATCAGCTGCGGGCCCGCTACGGCTCGCGCGAGGCGCTAGAGGCGAGCTTTAATACCAGTCCCTGCTGAAGATGACTCCGGTGGGCTTCCCAAGGCGGTGGGAGTTTGATTCGATGTGCTGATTCGGACATCGGAGACCTTGGATGGGC
>JAYTFM010000071.1:0-24717 GCA_043734425.1 Alphaproteobacteria bacterium | reverse complement strand
GTGGATGAAGGACCACGGCGGCGGCTCGATGGTGCTGACCTCGTCGACCTCGGGCCTCTACGGTAACTTCGGCCAGACCAACTACGGGGCGGCCAAGGCCGGCATCTACGGAATGGTCCGGGTGATGTCGATCGAAGGCCGCAAGTACAACATCCGCGTCATGGGCCTGGCGCCCGGCGCCTTCACCCGCATGACCTCCGACCTGCCGGGCCGCAAGGACAAGGAGCCCGATCCGATGAGCCTGCCGGAAAACATCGCGCCGGGCGTGCTGTTCATGGTCTCGGACCTGGCGGCGGATCACTCGGGCAAGGTGCTGGGTATCTCCAGTCGCGGCGTGCGCGAGATCAAGATGCTGGAGACCGAGGGGTTTTCGCCCGGCCGGCCCTATACGGCCCAGGAGGTGGCGGACAATGCGGACAAGGTGTTCTTCGCCAATACGGAGAGCCGGGCGGCGGCGAAAGCCTAGCTCAATCCTGCCAGCCGAATGTCCAGCCGGTCACGCACGGCCGGCCATTCGTCCGCCAACACCGAAAACACCACCGTGTCGCGCACCCGGCCAGTCCAGGTGATGCGATCCTGTCGCAGGACGCCTTCCTGCACTGCGCCGAGCTTCAGCACGGCGGCACGGGAGCGGGCGTTGATGGCGTCGACGCGGAACTGGACCCGGTGCGCGCCGCTTGCGAACGCATGGCCCAGCAACAGCCGCTTGCAGGACGGATTGACCGGTCCGCCCCGCACATCCGGCGCGTAGTAGGTGCTGCCGATCTCCACCGTGTGATGGGTGGGATCGATGCCGAGATAGCAGGAGATTCCCTGACAGCGGCCATGGACCAGGACGGCGTAGGCGATGGTCTGGCCGGCGGCGACCTCAGCGGCGATGCGCGTCCATTGTTGATCGAAGCCGTCACCCAGCATCGAGTAGATGTAGAGGTCCTGCCAGGTGGCGGGATCAGCGGCGCACGCGGCGCGCAGGTCTTCCCGGTGCGCCGCAGCTAGCGGCTCTAAGCGGACGAAGCGGTTCTCCAAGACGCGGGCTTCCAGCTGCATTCACGGCTCCGTCAGAAAAAGTCTCAATGTCACCCTTGAACCGGCCGAGGGACCTACATACCTCAGCCTTGCCCGTTCCTGGGCGTTTCCTCCCTAATGACTTTGGCCGGGCCGCAACGCCCGGCCAATTTTTTTGTCAGCCGGCCGCGAACAGCTGGGCGGCCTGGATCAGATAGCTGACGCCGACGGCGGTGACGATCCAGCGGGTCCAGCGCTTGAAGTTCACATCGCTCATGCGGTCTAGGATGGCGCCGCCCGCGAAGGTGCCCAGCATCGACAGCGGGATCGCCAGGGCAAAGACCCATGCCGGCGGCAGACCCTTGCCGCCGCTCAGGACCAACGGCGCTCCATAGACGGCGATCTTGGCCAGGTGGGCGAACATCTGGGTGGCCGCCTTGGTGGCGACGATGGCGTGGCGTGTGAGTTCGGTGCGCACGAAAAAGATGTCCAGCAACGGCCCAGCAACGCCGGCGGTGAGGTTGAGGCCGGTCACGGTCAGGCCGGATAGGAAGGCCTGGACTGGGCGGCCGGCGTCGAGCTTGATCCAGCCCTGCGGCAGCCAGGTAAGTCCCGGCACCAAACCCAGCAACAGAAACAGCAGCGGCTTGGAGGGGGTGAAGGACAGCAGGCTGACCACCCCGGCGGCGATCAGCGAGGCCAGGGCGTACCAGCCGACGATGTCCCAGCGGACGTGCCTACGATGTAGGATCGCCCGCCAACCATTGGCGACCAGCTGCAATATACCGTGGCTGACGAAGGCGGCCTGCACCGGCAGCACCAGCGCCAGGGCGCCCATTAACACCAGCCCGCCGGCCATGCCGAAGACGCCGGAAAGTGCAGCGGTGACGAAGGCGGTTCCGATTAGGAAGATCGCGGTTGGAAGGGTCATGGTCGTGGTCCTCCGGAGTTGCGACCAACGCCGGAAGGCGGACACAGGCCGCCTCCGCTCGCAGGTCAGCTGCGCGTCGCGCGCGGGACGGATAGGGCGCTGCCAGCAACACTATGCGAGCGCCTTGGTGAAGACGGTGGTGGCGCAGAGCGCGCCGTCGGGCGTCAGGGCGAAGTCCGGGATCACGCCAACCTGCGTCCACCCAAGCCGGGCATAGAGCCGTTCGGCGTCGCCGCTGGTGACGGTGTCGAGGACCAGGACGGGTGCGGCCCATCTGCCGTGCAGCGTCCTCGGCGGCCGCCATCAGCGCCTCTGCAACGCCGCGTCGACGGGCCCGGCGGTGGACCAGCAGCTTGGAGATATCGGCCCGATGCGGCTGGTTGGGCGGCCAGGCCGGTATCACCTGAACCACGCCGCAGAGCCCATCCGCGTCTTCGGCGACCAGGATCGCGCGGCCGGCGTCAGCGCTGGTCTGCTCGCGCCAGAACGCCTCAGCGTCGGCTCGGCTCAGATCCGCCATGAAACTGACCGAGGCGCCGCCCGCCACGCAGTCCAGCAGAATCTCTGCCAACGCCGGAGCGGCGGCTTGGGCCTCGGCCGAAGCGAGGCGGCGAAGAGTGATCGGGCGGTTCAACCCTTGGGCTTGCGGCAGGCCCAGCCGCCGCCGCCGCCGGCCGTCGCCACGCCGGGATAAGGGCAGAGCAGCTGGGTCTCATCACCGCGCTCGGCCTTGGCCACGAGGCTGTCCGGCGCCTTGCCGGCGGTGACCCACGCATCCAGCACGCCCAACCAGTCCACCTCGCCGGGTCCCGCGCCGCCCCGGCAGTGGAGCATGCCCGGAACCATATAGAGCCGGTAGAAGCCGGAGGTATCGCCCATCGCCGCCTGCATCTCGTTGCGATAGCGCACGCTGCCCAGCGGCGGGATCGCCGGATCGTTCCAGCCGTGGAACTGGATCAGCTTGCCGCCGTGCCGGACGAACGGTGTCAGATCCGGGTTCACCGCGTCCAGGATCTTGGCGATCCCCTGGCGGTCGCGGTCATACTTCGGGCCCAGGTCGGCCTTCAGGAAGTCGAACGCCGGATCGCCGTAGATGAAGTACTTCATCACATTGGACGAGAACGCATAGCCGGCCGCCATCCAGATGCGGTCCTGCGAGGGACCGGTATTCCAGGCCTGGAACCCGCCGTCCAGCGCCTCAGCCCCGGGGGTGTAGGCCGGGAACAGCGAGCGGCCGTTCGGGCCCGGGCGGCCCTGGTAGAGCGCCCGCGCGGCGGCGACCTGTGGAGCCGTAAGACAGCCGCCGCCGGCTTGCCCCGCCTTGCACTGAAGGACGCCAGGGTCGAAGCGGCAGGCCATCTGGTCGCGGATATAGGCCGCGCCATCGGCGCACTGCTTCAGCGCTGTGGTCTGCAGCAGCTCCAGCTGGGTCTTGGCCAGATAGGCGCCGGGCTTGGCCAAGGATTGCTGGATATAGGCCCGTCCGCCGGTGGACAGGGAGTTGTAGCTGGCCGGGGCGCCGGCGACGATGCCGTCGAAGTCAGCCGGGAAGCGCTGAGCCTCCATCAGCGCCTCACGCCCGCCAGCCGAGCAGCCGGCGAAATAGGACAGCTTGGGGCCGCCGCCCTTCTGGACCGCGATCAGCGCCTTGGCGACGTCGGTGGTTGCCTTCAGCGAACGCCAGGCGAAGTCCTTGATCTTCTCAGGATGACCCAGCGCCCAGGCGGCGGAGCGGCTGTCGCTGCGATGGCTATCGTCGGTGCCGGCCGAGGCATAGCCGCTCTCGGCCCTGGCCTTGATCGCGCCGGAGGGGATCGCGCCCGCCAGCCCACCGTTGCCGACCTGGACGTACTTGCCGTTCCAGGCCGCGCCGCGCGGGATCCACACTTCGATGCGGATATCGCTGTCGGTGGTCGGCCGGCTGGTCACCAGGATGCGGCAGGCTTCACCGCTCTTCAGCGTCTGGAGCGTCGCCGATGTGATTTCCGCCTGGGCCAGACGTGCGCCGGTCAGCTCGGAACAGCCCGCCTCGGCGTGGGCCACAGCCGGCGCGGCGAACAGCGCCGCCGCAAGCAAGGCAAGTCTCATGGTGTGATCCCCCAACCCTCCAGACTCAGCTCTTTTTCCGGGCGACGGAACAGCTCCAACCGCCCTGGCCGTCCTTCCGGGCGACGCCGGGATAGGGGCAGAGGCGTTGGCTGCCATTAGCCACCGAGGTCGCGGTCAGCGGTCCCGGTGCAGCCTTCTCGACCACCCATTTGTCTAGCACTGAGAGCCAGTCCACCGTCGACGGACCCGCGCCGCCGCCGCAGTGCAGCATGCCGGGGATGAGATAGGTCCGATAGAAGCTCGAGGTGTCGCCCATCGTACGGCGGACGTCCTCGTAGTAGCGGATGCTCGAGGCGGCCGGAATGCCCGCGTCGCTCCAGCCATGGTACTGGATCAGCTTGCCGCCGCGCGTCTTGAAGGCCGCAAGGTTGGGGTTCTCGCTGTCGATGATCGGGCTCATCCTGGCCTTGGCCCGGTCAACCCCGGCGCCCAGGTCCAGTTTCAGCAGGTCAAAGCTTGGGTCCTGGAAGGCGAAATACTTGAAGGCGTTGGCCGAGAACCGGTTGCCGGCCGCTTCGCCGATGCGCGGTTGGGCCGGCCCGGTGATCCAGGCCTGCCAGCCGCCGGACATGGCTTCAGCGCCGGGGCTGACGCCGCCAAACGCAATGCGGCCGGTGCGCGGGTCGCGGCGACCCTCATAGATGCTACGCGCGGCGCCGGCCTGGGCGGCGGTGAGGCAGCCCTCCGTCTGGCCCTTGGTGCAGATCAGCGTGCGGGGATCGAAGCGGCAGGCCGCTGGATCGCGGATGAAGGCCTCGCCGCCGCACTGCTTCAACGAAGCGGCTTGCAGGAGGTCTAGCTGGGTCTTGCCGAGATAGGCGCCCGGCCGGGCCAGCGCCTGTTGCTGCGACGCGCCATTGGCGAACAACAGGCTCATGTAGTTGGCCGGGGCGCCGGCGACGATGCCGTCGAAGTCGGCCGGGAAGCGCTGGGCTTCCATCAGGGCCTCGCGGCCGCCGTCGGAGCAGCCCATGAAGTAGGAGAGCTTGAGGCCGCCCCCCTTTTGCGCCGCGATCAGCGCCTTGGAGACGTCCGTCGTCTCCTTCAGCGAGCGCCACCCGAAGTCGATGATTTTTTCAGGATGGCCGAACGACCAGGCCGCCGAAGTTCCCACCGGACTTTGGTGGCCGTTGTCGGTGCCGGCGACCGCATAGCCCCGCGACGCCAGCGCCTTGAGTTGGCCCGAGCTGATCGAGCCGGCGAAACCGCCATTGCCGACCTGCAGAAACTTGCCGTTCCAGGCCTCGCCGACCGGGATCCATAGCTCGATGCGGATGTCGCTGTCGGCGGTCGGACGACTGGTGATGTTGACCTTGCAGAGGGCGACGCCGCCCGAAGTTTCGGAGGTCGCGGACGTCACCTGGGCGTGGGCCAAGGCCGTAGCGGTCAGGGCGGTGCAATCCGTCTCAGCGCGGGCCAAGCCCGGCGCGGTGAGCGCAAGCACAGCCAGCGCGCCCATCAGATACCGCTTCATGGCCATCCCTCCCATACCGAACATTGGAGGGATTTGAGCACATAGACGATCATTGGGGAACTGACTGATCCTCCCCCAGGCCAAAGGCCGTTGAGGGGGAGGTGGCTCAGCGCAATCTGCGCCGACACGGAGGGCGGACAGCTCCCCCTGACCGGCCTCCGGCCTGGGGGAGCATCTAGCCCTAGTTCCGGAACGTCGCCGCAAGCGCGGGATCGGCCGGCATTTCGCGGTACTGGCGCAGTTCATTGCGGCCGACCACCATGTGGTGGACTTCGTCCGGGCCATCGGCGATCCGCAGGGTGCGGGTCTGGGCGTACATCCGCGCCAAAGGCGTGTGCTGCGAGACGCCGAGCGCGCCATGCATCTGGATCGCCTGATCGATGATTTCGCAGACGCGGACCGGAACCATGGCCTTGACCATATGGATCCAGACCCGGGCTTCGTGGTTACCCATAACGTCCATGGCCTTGGCGGCCTTCAGCACCATCAGGCGCATGGCCTCGATGTCGATGCGGGCCCGCGAGATGATCTCCAGGTTGCCGCCCAGTTGCACCAGCTGTTTGCCGAAGGCTTCGCGGCTCAGGCCCCGGGTAACCAGCAGGTCCAGCGCCTTTTCGGCCGAGCCGATGGCGCGCATGCAGTGGTGGATCCGGCCGGGGCCGAGGCGCAGCTGGCTGATCTCAAAGCCGCGACCTTCGCCCAGCAGCATGTTCGAGGCCGGCACGCGGACATTGTCGAACACCACATGCATGTGACCGTGCGGCGCGTCGGGATCGCCGAACACGTGCATCGGCCCCACGATCTTGAACCCAGGCGCGTCGGTCGGCACGAGGATCTGCGACTGGCGCAGATTGGGCGGGCCGTCCGGGCTGGTCTGGACCATGGTGATCATGATCTTGCAGCGGGGGTCGCCGACGCCGGAGATGTAGTGCTTCTCGCCGTTGATCACATATTCGTCGCCCACCAGGGTGGCGCGGGTGTTGACGTTCTTGGCGTCAGACGAGGCGGAGTTGACCTCGGTCATGGCGAACGCCGAGCGGATCTTGCCGGCCAGCAGCGGCTCCAGCCACTGCTTCTTCTGGGCCGATGTGCCGACCCGTTCCAGCACTTCCATATTGCCGGTGTCGGGCGCGGCGCAGTTCATGGTCTCTGAGGCCATGCGGTTCTTGCCCAGCTCGACGGCGATATAGGCATAGTCCAGGTTCGACAGGCCCTCGCCGGTCTCGGCGTTGGGCAGGAAGAAATTCCACAGGCCCTCGGCCTTGGCCTTGTCCTTGGCCTTTTCCAGGCACTCCAGCTGGCCGGGCGCATAGGACCAGATGTCGGCGTTGCCTTCGCCCAGGCGGTGGAACTCCTCGCTCATCGGGTTGACGGTCTCGCGGATGAACCGCTTCACGTGCTCCAGCAGCGGCAGGGCCTTTGCCGACATCCGCAGATCGTTCATTTCGTCTTGCGGGTTCAGTCCGAAACTGGACTGGGCCTTGGTCTCAGCGGTCATGGTCATCTGCTCACTCCCAGGGTGATGTTGTTGCGCAAGCAATGGCGCATTTCAGGCGAGAATCAAACAAGCGTTTCACAACAGGAGACGGAAGACCGCCGCCATGCGGCGGTCCTCACAGGTCGTCCAGTCCGCGCTGTCGCGGCCAGCGCAGGGACTATTTCGCCGCTAGGCTGCCGCTCAGAGCGCAGGCGGCGGCGAGCAGGGCTTGGTTTTCCGCGCCTTCAACCTTCTTCGGTGTATCCCTGCGCCAGGTCGACTTCACGTCGAGCGGCTTGGACGGCGAGTATGCGCCCAGGGTGAGCATGTTCTTCTTGCTGCAATCGATGGCCACGACGCTGCCGACCCCGTCAGGTTTGCCAGGGCCGGAGGGGCCCATATTGGCGGACGGTTTGGAGACCGCTTGCATCACGACAATGCGGCCGGTTTCACGATCCCTATAGGCATAGTCCGCGTCGTAGGACCACGCGAGGCCGTTGGCCACGTCCACATATTTGGTCCAGGTTTCAGCGGACGCGGCGCCCCCGAAGGCGACGGCGGCGAGGGTGGCGAGCGCGATGACGCGGCGCATGGGCAGGTCTCCAAACTGTTTCTCGGATGTGTCAGATCCAACCCTAGCGGCGGTTTTTAGGCGCCTCCACACATTTCGAGCGCGTCATATGGCCCACCCCGCCTCAGCCGCCATAGGGATTGGCCACGCCAGGGCGGATGAAACCTGCCGTGCTCTCGGCAAGACCCGCAAGGATGAACTGGACGGCGAGGGCGCAAAGGATGAGGCCTAGAACCCGCACAACGATCATCAAGCCGATGCGGCCCAGCAGGCGCGAGATCAGCGGCGTCGCCAGAAACGACACCAGCGTGGCCACCGACACCGCCGCGATGGCGCCGACCCCGGCCGCCAGACCTGACACGCCGTAAGCCTTGGCCTGACTGGCGTAGATGATCGCGGTGGAGATGGCGCCCGGCCCGATCAGCAGCGGCATGGCGAACGGCACAATCAGGCTCTCGAACCGCTTGCGGGCGAAGGCCCGCCCTGATCCACCCGCCCCGGCCGCGCCGTCGTCAAACGCCGCGCTCAGGTCTTCTCGGGTCATCTGGATGCCCATCATGAACAGGATGGCCCCGCCGGCGATCCGGAACGCCGGCAACGAAATACCGAAGAACTTCAGGATCGTGAGGCCCGAGAAAAAGAACAGGGTCAGGAAACCGAGGACGAACAGCGAGATATAGAGCGCGATCCGCGCCCGATCGATCGCCGTGGCCCCCGCCGTGCGCGCTGCAAACATCGGCACATTGCCGACCGGGTCGATCAGCGCGAACAGGGCGACGAAGAAGTTGACCGCGAACTCAGCCTGGCTCATGCGTTGGTCTTAGCCAAATCAACCCCGTCGGACCACACCCCGCCGCCCAAATCGGAGCCCAGCCATGGTCGCCGCCGCGCTTGCGCCTGCCCCCATCGTCGCCGATCCGCGTCTGATCGTCCCGCTGGACCTGCCCAGCGCCGACGAGGCGCGGGCGATGGTCGAGGGGATCGGCGAGGCGGTCAGCTTCTACAAGGTCGGCCTGGAGCTGTTTGCCGGCGGCGAGGGCATGGTCCTGGCCCGCGAGCTCAAGGCCGCCGGCAAGCAGGTGTTCCTGGATTGGAAACTGCACGATATCGGCACCACAGTGCAGCGTTCCGCAGCGGTGATCGCCCAGTCCGGCTGCGACTTCCTCACTGTGCATGGCGAGCCGCAGGTGATGGCCTCGGCGGTGCGCGGGCGCGGCGCCTCGGGTCTGAAAATCCTGGCGGTGACGGTGCTGACCAGCCTGTCGGACGAAGACCTGGCCGAGGTGGGCTATCACGAGAGCGCCCGCGCCCTGGTCGAGCGCCGCATCCATCAGGCGATCGCCGCCGGTTGCGACGGGGTGATCGCCAGCCCGCACGAAGCCGAACTGGCGCGAAAGCTGGGCGGTCGCGACTTTCTGGTGGTGACGCCGGGTGTCCGGCCCGACTGGTCGGCCAAGAACGATCAGGCCCGCGCCGCCACACCGCGCGAGGCGCTGGCCGCCGGGGCCAGCCACATCGTCTGCGGCCGGCCGATCACCGCGGCCAACGACCCACAGGCGGCGGCGCGGCGGGTGGCCGGCGAGATGAGCGGCGTGGCCTGAAACCTCCCATTGCGCTTACCAACCGTAGTCTTAGGGTCGGGCATTCGGGGGAACCATCATGTCCATGTTGCTGAGAATCACTGTGGCCAGCCTTGCCACGGCGCTGACCTGGAGCGCCGCAGGTTCGGTCCAAGCCCATGATGCTTGCACGAGCGATGCGGGCGGCGCGGTGGTCGCCGCCACCCAGGCGCAGACCTTTCTCAAGAGCCTCTCGCCCCTTCAGAGAACGATCGCCGTGCGCGGCTACAACAGGTTCGCGGCCATCCGCTGGTCTAACC
Source organism: Alphaproteobacteria bacterium (assembly GCA_043734425.1). Taxonomy (GTDB): domain Bacteria; phylum Pseudomonadota; class Alphaproteobacteria; order Caulobacterales; family Caulobacteraceae; genus Phenylobacterium. The sequence continues at coordinate 15,271 of JAYTFM010000071.1, read as the reverse complement.
TGCCGATCTTCCTAGCGCCGCGGGTCGGCGTTCGGCTCGGTGATCTGACCCCAGCGCAAACCTTAGCCGCCGACGCCTTGCTGGCGAGCGCACTCAGTCACTGCGGTCTGGACCTGCTGGCCGGAATTCGCGCGGCGGACGGCGTCCTGATGCCCATGGATACGCGCGGCATTGGCTGGAACCCTGCCAACTATTTCATCGCCTTGCTCGGTGAGCCCTCGGCAGACAAGCCCTGGATCCTCAAGGTCGACGGCCACCACATCGCCTACAACATCACCTTCAACGGCGCGCATGTCAGCGCCACGCCGCTGTTTGACGGCATCGAGCCGGTGCACTTCACGTCCGGCGGCCGGGCGCTGTCGCCGCTGGCGGCCCAGGCGGACGCGATGCGGGCGCTGGCCACCGCCGTCGCAGGCTCGCCCCAGGCCCGGCTCGAGGGCGAGTTTCGAGATGTGACACGCGGCTCGACGCCCGATGGCGACACCAATTTCCCGATCAGCTTCCCAAGCGGGGCCGCCGGTCGTGGCGTCGCCTACGCCAGCCTGACCGCCGCACAGAAGGAGCTCATCCGCGACGCCATGCGCGCCTGGGTCGATCTGCCGAATGCGGCGATCTCGGGCGCCCTGATGGCGGACTATCTTCAGGACGCCGCGCTGGCCGAGACGTTCGTCGGCGTGTCCGGCAACCCGGATCTGGCGACACCCGGCGCCTACGTCCGGATCGACGGCCCGCGGGTCTGGATCGAGTTCATCGTCCAGCCGGCGGCCTCGGATCCCAAGGGCATACATTATCACACCATCTGGCGTGACAAGCTGGCCGACTATGGTGGCGCGTTCCGCCCGTGAGGGCAGGGCTGATCGCGGCGCTGACCCTGGCGGCTGCGAGTCTCGCCCATCCGGGCCACACCCATTCGATGCCCAACTCGACGGTCATCATCGATGCATCACGCCCTGGCCGGATTGGACTGACCGTCACCATCCCGATCTCGGAGCTGGAGGCTGCCGCACCGGATCAGAAAGCGACAGGTCGCGCCGGACTTGAAGCTTTCGTCCACGAGCATGTCCGCGTGCGAGGCTCGGACCAGCGCGACTGGATCGGAACCCTGACCAAGGTGGCGCGTCCCGGCGGCGATCACCCGCAGCTCAGGCTGTTTCTGCGTTTCACGCCGGCCAAGGGCGCCGCCCAGACCGCAGGTCAGCTGCGCTATGACGCGGTCATCGACCAGATCGCGAGCCACTATGTGCTGGTCTATCGCCGCGAGGACGGGCGGTTGCGCCCTCTCAGCCGCCTGCAGCCGCCGGACAAGACGGTTGATCTGGCGGCCGACCTGAGGCCCAACCCCTAGAAGTCCACCGCAATGCCCTTGCGTTCCCAGTCGCCATAGCGGGTCGGTTCGAGACCCTTTGGACCGCCGTCCTCCGCAGGTGGATCGAGCGCGGCAGCAGCTCTCCGGCGCGCCTCAGCCTCCTCCAGCGCGCGACAGGCGGCGGGGCTGAGCGGCTTGCCGGGCGCGGCGGTCGCGGGAAGATCGGACATGCCGCCAACCTAGCCCCATGCCGCCGTCGCCGCAATTTCCTTGCGCCGGCGGTCCTGAACGGGCAGGCCGCGCGCCGTGAATACTTCCGACGACATCCGTGGCTTGCCGGCCCGGGCTGCGGCCCTGGATCTGCTGACGGCGGCGCTGTCGCGGCGGGCCGGGCTGGAGGAAGGTCTGAACCATCCGGCTCTGGCGGCCCTGGAACCGCGCGACCGGGCCTTCGCCCGCGCCCTGGCGATGGCGACGCTGCGCTGGCTGGGGCCTATCGACACGGCCTTGCAGGCGCGGGTGAAGAAGGCCCCGCCCGATGCGATCATCCAGGTTCTGCGCCTGGGCGCGGCGCAGCTGCTGGTGCTGAAGACCCCGGCGCACGCGGCGGTGGGCGCCACCGTCGATCTGGCCGCAGCGCAAAAGGGCGGACTGGCGTTTAAGGGCCTGGTCAATGCGGTGCTGCGCGGACTGGACCGGGATCGGCCGGACTTGAGCGATCCGATGCTGATGGCGCCGACCTGGCTGGCGGCCCGCTGGCGCGCGGCCTATGGCGCCGAGGCGGCTTTGGCGATTGCGGCGCAGATCGGCGAGGAGCCGGCCACCGACCTGACGCCCAAGGATGACGCCGGCGACCTGGTCGCGGCGCTGGAGGCTGAGGAACTGGCGGGCGGCTCGCTGCGCGTGGGCCTGAAGGGCGAGGTCTCGGCCTGGCCGGGGTTTGTCGAGGGGCGCTGGTGGGTGCAGGACGCTTCGGCGGCGATCCCCGCGCGGCTGTTAGCTTTGGAACCTGGCCAGAGCGTGCTCGACCTCTGTGCCGCGCCGGGCGGCAAGACCCTGCAACTGGCCGCCGCGGGCGCCAAGGTCACGGCGCTCGACAAGTCGGCTGGGCGGATCAAGCGGGTCTCGGAGAACCTCGCCCGTGCGGGCCTCAGCGCCGAGGTCATCGTCGCCGATGCGGCGGCGTGGCGGGACGGCCGGACCTTCGACGCCGTGCTGCTGGATGCGCCGTGTTCGGCGACGGGAACCTTTCGGCGACATCCCGACGTCCTCTGGGTCGCCAGCCCCGCCGACATCCCCAAGCTGGCCGCCATTCAGGCCCGCCTGCTGGCCAGCGCGGCCCGGCGCGTGAAGCCGGGCGGGCGGTTGATCTATTGTGTCTGTTCGCTGGAAGCCGAGGAGGGCGAGGGCCAGATCGCGGCGTTCCTCGCACGCCAACCCGGCTTTGAGATTGACCCCATCCAGCCCGGCGAAGGCGGCGCGCCAGAGGCTAGCCTGAGGGGCGATGGAACCCTGCGCATCCTCCCGCATCATCGGGCCGGCGGAACCGACGGATTCTACGTGGCGCGTCTGGTGAGGCTGGCCGCATCAGGTTAAGCGGGGCCTATGGCGAGCTCCTCGACAATCATCGCGCCTTCCATCCTGGCGGCGGATTTTGCGCGGTTGGGCGAAGAAGCCCGGGCCGTCGAGGCGGCTGGCGCCGACTGGCTGCATATCGACGTGATGGACGGTCACTTCGTGCCCAACATCACCATCGGACCGGACGTGGTGAAGGCGCTGCGCCCGCACGTGAAGATCCCCCTGGACGTCCATCTGATGATTTCGCCGGCGGACCCGTACCTGGAGGCGTTCCGCGCGGCCGGGGCCGACTTGATCAGCGTACATCCCGAAGCCGGCCCGCACCTCAACCGCACCTTGAAGCGCATCCGCGAACTGGGCGCCAAGGCCGGCGTGGTGTTCAATCCCTCGACCGATCCCTCGGTGATCCAGTGGATGATGGACGACGTCGATCTGATCCTGGTGATGTCGATCAACCCCGGGTTCGGCGGCCAGAGTTTCATGCGCTCTCAGCTGGCCAAGATAGCGGCGCTGCGGGCGATGATCGAGGCGAGCGGCCGCGATATCCCGCTGGAAGTCGACGGCGGCGTGACGCCGGAGACGGCGCCCTTGTGCATTGTGGCGGGCGCGACGGCGCTGGTTGCCGGGACGGCGGTGTTCCGGGGCGGGGCCGAGCGCTACGCCGCCAATATCGCGGCGCTGCGGGCCTGACGCGGGGGCCATGGCGCTGCGCCTGACGTTCCGCCTCCCGGGTTGGCGCCTCGCGGCGGCGTTGCTGGCGGCGATGTCGCAGGCGCTGGCCGATGACTGGCGCAGCTCCGGGCTCGCCCAGTGGTTCACCGCGCGGCCACGACCAGCGGGGTTTACGGGCGAGGTCAGGGATTTCCGGTCGGTCGCGCCCGAGGCGGCGCACACGCTGCTGGAAGGCGCCGGCGGCAACCCCTGGGACCGCCCCAGTCCCAGCCGCGCCTTCGCTGTGGCCCTGCACCGCTTTGACTGGCTGGCGCCGCTTCTAACGACTGAGGACCCGGCCGGCGGGCGCGAGGCGTTGCGGCTGGTGCTGGACTGGCGCCGGACGTTTGGCCGCTGGAACCGCTTCTCCTGGTCGCCAGACGTGATGACCCGCCGCGTGGTGAACCTGGCCTGCGCCGGCGGCCCTCTCACCGAACGCGCGTCGCAGGCCGAAGCGCTGCTGATCGCCGCCACGCTCGCAAACCAGGCGCGCAGCCTGTTGCGCCAGGGGGGTCCGGCAGACCTCGCCGCGCGCGCGGCGGCGGCGGCGATCGCCGGAGTCGCGCTGGACGGCGTCGCGGGCCGACGGTTGTTGGAACGCGCCCTGCGAAAGCTGGGCCCGGCCCTTGATACGGCGGTGGAGGCCGATGGCGGACACCGCACACGCCGCGCTGACGCCGCCCTCGATCTGCTGCTGGACCTGATGACCTTGGTCGCGGCCCTCCAGCGGCGAGGGTCGCCGCCCTCCGAGGTGATCCACCGGGCGATGGACCGGCTGTCGGCGGCCGTGCGGTTCTTCACGCTCGCGGACGGCGCCCTCTCAGCCCAGCAGGGCGGATCGCCGCGCACCGCAGCCTATGTCGCGGCCGCCAGCAGCCACGATCAGATCGAAACGCGTGCGGCGGCCCTGCATTGCAACGGCTTTCATCGTCTGGACAGTCCGGCCCTGCAGGTGGTGGTCGATTGCGCGCCACCCCCCGTCGGACCCTGGAGCCTGGCGTCCTGTGCGCAACCCATGGGACTGGAGGTTCTGGCCGCCGGTCGCCGTCTGATCGCCGCCTCGTCGGGCCGCACCCTGAACGCCGCTACTGCGCTGATGGTCGGGGATCGCGAGATCGCTCGTCCCCTCTCGGGGTTCGTCGGCCGCGCGTTGGGCGAACAGCTGGTCGGCGGCGCCATCCAGATCGAGGTGCAGCGCCATGAGGGACCGGGCGCGGTCTGGCTCGACATCGAAAACCATGGCTGGCTGAAGCGCTTCGGCGTGTTGCACCAGCGGCGGCTCTTCCTGGACACCACGCTCAGCGAGCTGCGCGGCGAGGACCGGCTGACGCCGACCGCCAAGGCGCAGGGACCCGACGGCCGTCATTTCGTCCCGTATACGCTGCGTTTCCAGCTTGAACCGGAGGTCCGGGCCCTGGTCTCCCAAGACCGGCGCAGCGTGCTGCTGCGGCTCGCCGGCGCTTCGCGCGGCTGGATCCTGCGCAACGACATACTGGACATCGAGGTCGAGCCGAGCCGGGGTCCGAGACGTCCCTCGCAGCAGATCGTCCTGCGCGGTCAACGCCGCGCCGACTCCGGTGCGCGGGTCCGTTGGAAGCTGGGTCCGGCCGCCAGAGCACGATGGGATCAGACGGAATCGTCTGATCCCATCGTGCTCGACAAATTTGAATTAGAGCCTGTTTTCTCCCTTCAGATAGTTCCGTCTGAAGGGAACAGGCTCTTGCCAGACCCCCATTGACGGGTCCCGGCCAGCGACCTAAGCCCGCGCCATCCTGTGTGACTGGCGAATGAGGTGGGCGACCACCGGGAAGCGCAGCGACCATAGCACCGCCGCTCGCCTGGGCACTTCCTTCGCTTTCCAGAGGAGACTGCCGTGCCCGCCGCGCCCGATTTTCCGCCCACCCCCGATAAGGTTCAGGTCCGCCGCGCCCTGTTGTCGGTCTCTGACAAGACCGGCCTGGTGGAGGCGGCGCGCCAGCTGGTCGCTCTGGGCGTCGAGCTGGTCTCGACCGGCGGCACCCGCAAGGCCATCGAGGGCGCCGGCCTGCCGGTGAAGGACATCTCCGACCTCACCGGCTTTCCCGAGATGATGGACGGGCGGGTCAAGACCCTGCACCCCATCGTTCACGGTGGCCTCTTGGGCGTGCGCGACGCCCCCGAGCACAGGGCCGCCATGGACGCCCACGGCATCGGCGCCATCGACCTCGTCTATGTGAACCTCTACCCATTCGAGCAGACGGTCGCGGCTGGTGGTGACTATGAAACCTGTGTCGAGAACATCGACATCGGCGGCCCGGCGATGATCCGCTCCGCCGCCAAGAACCACGGCTATGTGGCGGTCTGCACCGACCCGGCGGATATGGCGCAGGTGCTGGCTGAGCTGGCCGAGGGCGGGGCGACCACGCTGGGGCTCCGCAGGCAGCTGGCGGCGCGGGCCTATGCGCGCACGGCCACGTACGACTCCTCGATCGCCTCGTGGTTCGCGGCCGTGCTTGGCGAGTTCGCACCCGCGCGCTTCTCCATCGGCGGCCAGCTGGCCCAGACCATGCGCTATGGCGAAAACCCCCATCAGCAGGCGGCCTTCTACCGCTTCCCCAACCCCCCGGTCGGCGTGTCGACAGCCACCCAGCTCCAGGGCAAGGAACTCAGCTACAACAACATCAACGACACCGACGCCGCCTTCGAACTGATCGCCGAGTTCGATCCGGCGGCCGGTCCGGCCTGCGCGATCATCAAGCATGCGAACCCCTGCGGGCTGGCCACTGGCGCCACCATGCTCGAGGCTTACCAGCGTGCGCTGGCCTGCGATCCCACCAGCGCGTTCGGCGGCATCGTCGCCCTGAACGGGCGCCTGGACGCCGCCACGGCCGCCCAGCTTCTGGAGATCTTCACCGAGGTGGTGATCGCCCCGGCGGCGGATGACGATGCCGTGGCGCTGTTCCGCAAGAAGAAGAACGTCCGCCTGCTGGTGACCGGCGGCCTGCCCGACCCGATGGCTGCGGGCAAGACCTTCAAGTCGGTCACGGGCGGCTTCCTGGTGCAGAGCAAGGACACCGCCCACCTGACGCCCGCCGACCTGAAAGTGGTGACAAAACGCGCGCCGACCGAGGCCGAGGTGCGCGACATGCTGTTCGCCTTCACGGTCGCCAAGCACGTGAAGTCCAACGCCATCGTCTACGCCCGAGACGGCCAGACCTTGGGGATCGGCGCCGGCCAGATGAACCGCAAGGACTCGGCTCGCATCGCCGCCCTCCGCGCCGCCGACTTTGGCCTGGATCTCAGGGGGTCAGCCTGCGCCTCAGAGGCCTTCTTCCCGTTTCCCGACGGCCTGATCCAGGCGGCCGACGCGGGCTGCACCGCTGTGATCCAGCCAGGCGGCTCGATCGGCGATCAGAACGTCATCGACGCGGCCGACGCGCGCGGCCTGGCCATGGTGTTCACTGGCGTGCGGGTGTTCCGGCACTGATGTGACCCCCGAGCACTGGCGCGCGGCGGCGCCGTCGGCGGTCAAACAACTGTTTGGCCTTGACCCCGATGGGGCTCCGGGCGGCTAATGCGGGCGCAAGAGACGCGGCAACGCGCAGGGTCGGGAGACGGCGATATGGACAGGGCGTTCGATCTGGTGGTTCGTGGTGGAACCGTCATCGACGGCACCGGCGCGCCAGGCTTTGTGGCCGACGTCGGGGTCAAAGACGGCGTGATCACCGCCATCGGCACGCTGACCGGGGCCGGGGCCGAGGAGATTGATGCGCGCGGCCAGGTGGTGACGCCCGGTTTTGTCGACGTCCACACCCACTATGATGGCCAGGCCACCTGGGACGGAAGGATGCAACCTTCATCGTGGCACGGGGTCACGACGGTGGTGATGGGCAACTGCGGCGTCGGGTTCGCGCCCTGCAAGCCAGAGGATCACGACCGGCTGATCCGGCTGATGGAAGGCGTTGAGGACATTCCGTTCCCGGTGCTGACCGAGGGCCTGCCCTGGACCTGGGAATCCTACCCCGAATACCTGGATACCTTGGCCCAGCGCCGCTTTGACGTCGATATCGCCAGCCAGCTGCCGCACGCGGCGCTCAGGGTGTTCGTGATGGGCCAGCGCGGCGTGGATCGCGAGCCCGCGACGGAGGCCGACATCCAGGCCATGGCGGCCATCGCCAAGCGCGCCATGGAGGCCGGCGCCATCGGCTTTGGCACCTCGCGGACGCTGAACCATCGCTCCTCGGACGGATCGCCGATCGCCACCCTCACCGCCGGCGAAGATGAACTGACCGGCATCGCCATGGGCATGGCGGCGGCGGGTCGGGGGGTCCTGCAGTTTGTGTCCGACTTCACGGGCGGGGCCGAGGAGTTTGCGATGATGAAGCGGATCGTCGCCAAGTCCGGCCGGCCGCTGTCGTTCAGCCTGGTCCAGAGCCCGCGCCAGCCGCAGAGCTATCAGACCATGCTGAACTGGCTCAGCGAGGCGGCCGCCGAGGGCCTGGCGATCAAGGGCCAGGCGGCGACCCGGCCGGTCGGCGTGCTGTTCGGCCTGGAGCTGACCCTCAACCCCTTCAGCCAGCACCCGCTCTATCGCGAGATCGCCGCCCTGCCGCTGGCCGAGCGCGTGGCGCGTCTCAGCGACCCGGCCTTCCGCGCCCAACTGCTTGAGGAGCCTGACGAGACCAAGGCCAGCTTCGCCGGGACCCAGCCCCGCAACTGGGCGCAGATGTACCTGATGGGCCGCGAGCCGGACTATGAGCCGACCGCCGACATGACCGTCGCGGCCATCGCCGCCGCGCGCGGCGTGCCGCCGGCCGCCGTCGCCCTGGATCACATGCTGCAGAACGGCGGGCGCGGCATGCTCTACCTGCCGTTCCTGAACTATGCGACCGGCGACCTCGACCATGTGCTCGACTTCCTGAACCACCCGCAGATCGTTCCTGGGCTTTCGGATGGCGGCGCGCATGTGGGCATGATCTGCGACGGCAGCTTCCCCACCACCAATATCGTCTACTGGACCCGCGACCGCACGCGCGGCGGACGCGTTTCGCTGGAACATATGGTCAAGGCCCAGTGCCGCGACACCGCCGAGCTGGTCGGGCTCTACGACCGTGGGGTGATCGCGGTGGGCTACCGCGCCGACCTCAATGTCATCGACTATGAGCGCCTGACGCTGCGCGCGCCGGACGTGGCCTACGACCTGCCGACCGGCGGCCGCCGGCTGATCCAGCGGGCCGACGGCTACACCGCAACCATCGTGGCCGGCCAGGTCACCTATCGCAATGGCGAACCCACCGACGCCCTGCCGGGCCGCCTGCTGCGCGGCGCCCAGGCGGCGCCAGTGGCGATGGCGGCGGAATAGGGCGTGTCGGATCATTCGGAGGGCAGGGCTATCGCATTTGGCGCGTCAGCGCCGCGAAGACGAAATCAAACCACCAAGCGCACAAAGCTCACCAAGGGCGCCGCGCGGGCGCGAAGGCCCAGGCTTGCTCGACTTCTTGGTGAACTTGGTGTGCTTTGTGGTCAAATTATGCGCCTTCGGCGCGCTGTGCGGGCGCCGATATGCATCTGCGATCCCCCTGTGCGGAAGGGGGAGGGGCTATTGCGTAACAGGCTCGAACTGAGAGAGGTCACATGAACGCTCAGAACTTCGACATCACCCCGGAAGTCCTCGAGTCTGGTTGCGAGTGGACGGCGGCGGACGTCGCCGATCCGGCCCTCTGGACCGAACATCTGTCGCCGGCCGAGGTGGACGAACTGCAGGCGGCGGTCGCCCATGCCTTCACCTGCTCCGACGACTTCATGCAGATCACCAAAGCGCAGTTCCCGCTGCCGACCCTGGCCGCGCGGCTGAAGGAAATCGAGACCGAGCTGATCGACGGGCGTGGCTTCGTGCGGCTGCGCGGGTTGCCACGAGACCGCTGGACCAACGACCAGATGTGCATGGCCTATTGGGGCATCGGCGCGCACCTGGGCCGGCCCTGGCCGCAGAACGCCAAAGGCCACCTGCTGGGCGATGTGACGGATCACGGCAAGGCGGCGAACGATCCGACCAGTCGCGGCAATGAAATCGGCGAGGCGGGCCTGGACTTCCACTGCGATGGTTCGGACCTTGTCGGGCTGATGTGCCTGCAGACCGGCGTGTCGGGCGGCTTGTCGGCGGTGGCCAATTCGGTGGCGCTGCACAACCGCCTGGTCCGCGAACGGCCGGACCTGGCGGCGGAACTCTATAAGCCCCAGCCCTTCGACTTCCGGGGCGAACAGGCGCCGGGGCGTCCGGGCTGGTATGAACTGCCGGTGTTCATGCGCACCGGCGGGCGGCTGTTCGTGCGGCTGATCCGGCCCTACATCCTGGCCTCCCAGCGCCACGCCGATGCGCCGCGCCTGACCGAAAAGGCCATCGAGGCGCTGACATGGATGCAGGATCAGGCCGAGGGCGGCGCCTATTCGGTGACGATGGATTTCCAGCCCGGCGACATGCAGTTCATCAACAACTACCACGTGCTGCACGGCCGCACGCCCTACAAGGACGACAAGGCGGCCGGCAAAGTCCGCCACCTGAAACGCCTCTGGCTGGAGACCGAAGTGCTGAAGGAACGGCCGAACCAGTTCGTGAACCGCCTCAGCAGTTCCTGGTCGAACAATCTCACCATCAGCCGCATGGACGCGGCCAAGTAGGTCGGCTGTCATCCCGCTGTATCAACCTCACCGCTCAGTCGACCGCTCATCCAACCACTGCTCAAGCACGGCATTGATCCGTGTTTGCCACCCCGCGCCCCCTGCACGGAAGCTGGCGATCACGCGGGGGGATAACCTCAGGTTTACAGCCTGTTTGGGGTTAGCCGATTTCGGGCGACCGCGTGGCACGGGGCGGCCAGCCTGATGCGGTTGCGCCTTGGCGAACCACTCGTCGGTGAGTTCGGGGATTTCAGCATAGTCCTCGGGGCCGAGTTCATAGGCATCGACCTTATTCAAGTCGGTCGCGGAACCGCGCTTGCTCTCGGACATTGGCTTTCCTCATCGATATGACATGACGGCCTCTGTGGCGCGCCGTCCAGACCACAACCACCATACGCTCCATCAGATGACCGATGGTGATCCAGCGCACCTCACCATAGTCGGCCCGTTCGTCGCGCCAATCCAAGGTCAGGCCCGCGAACACCGTCACCGCATCGGCAAAGTCCAACCCGCGTTCGGCCAAGGTCGCGTCTCGCTTCGCCAGATCGAAGGTGACTAGCACGGAATTGTTGTATCCACAATTAATTGCCGACGGGTCGGTAAGTCAGCCAGAAATGTTCTTATATTGTTCTATGTGATGAGTCGATATGGCGGTGCACTTTCAGCTTCGCACGCTTCCGGATGCGCGCCATAAGTCGCATGAACGCGGCGATCAGACCCCAACGAGGCTCCCATGACCGAAACGATCCTCCGCACCGACAAGGACGGAGCGGCGACGCTCACCCTCAACCGTCCGGACAAGCTGAATTCCCTGAACGTGCAGATGTTCGTCGAATTGGACGCCCATGTTCGCGCCATCGCCGCCCAGACCGACAAGGTCGGCCTGGTGATCGTGCGCGGCGCTGGTCGCTGTTTCTCGGCCGGACACGACCTTTCCGATATCGCCACGGGCGAGAAGCTGCCCGAGCCGTTCTACCAGTCCAAGGTGATCGAGCGGCTGGCCGGCCTGCCGCAGCCGGTGATCAGCGCGGTGCACGGCCACTGTTACACCGGCGCCCTGGAACTGGCCCTGGCCGGCGACATCGTGTTCGCGGCCGAGGGCGCGAAGCTGGCCGACACCCACGCCAAATGGGCGCTGACCCCGGTCTGGGGCATGAGCCAGCGCCTGCCGCGCCGGGTCGGGACCTATCGGGCCCGCGAGCTGATGTTCACCTGCCGCACGGTCGGCGGGCGAGAGGCGGCTGAGATCGGGCTGGCGGACTTTTGCGTGCCGGACGCCGAGTTCGATGTGCGGCTTGACGCCCTGGCCGGTCAGATCCTGGCCAATTCCTGGTTCAGCCACCGCGCCAACAAGCGCCTGCTGACCCAGACCGATGGCATGACCCAGGCGCAAGGCCTCGCCCACGAGATCTTCCGAGGCGAGGGCCGCGGCCCCGACATGGAAGCCCGCATCGCCGGCTTTCAGAACAAGACCGTGAAGCAGAGCTGAGTTCGCGTGGTGCTGACCGGCGAGTCGGCGCCATAAGACGCAATGCCGTCCGCCCTGGCCGAACGCCCCGAGACACCCCTGGACGCCGCGCTGGACATCCTGCGCCGGACCTTTGGCCATGCCGATTTTCGCGGGATGCAGGCGCAGGTGATCGCTGAGGTGTTGGCTGGACGCAGCGCCATGGCGGTGCTGCCGACCGGCGGCGGCAAGAGCCTCTGCTATCAGATCCCCAGCCTGGTGCGGCCGGGCCTGGGCCTGGTGGTCTCGCCGCTGATCGCGCTGATGACCGATCAGGTGGCGGCGCTGGTGCAGTCGGGCGTGGCGGCGGCGCGTCTGGATTCCAATGTCGAGCCCGAGGAAAAGGCCGAGACCTGGCAGCGGATCGAGGCCGGCGACCTGGACATCCTCTATGTCTCGCCGGAGGGGCTGATGCAGCCCTGGATGCTGGACCGCCTGGGCCGCACGCCCTTGTCGTTGATCGCCATCGACGAAGCCCACTGCGTCAGCCAGTGGGGGCACGATTTCCGGCCCGAGTACCGGATGCTGGGGCGGCTGGCGCAGCTGTTTCCCAATGTGCCCAGGCTGGCGGTCACCGCCACCGCTGATGCCCGCACCCGCGAGGACATTCGCACCGAGCTGCACCTGGAGGCCTCGGCCGAGTTCGTCGACAGCTTCGCCCGACCCGAACTGATCCTCTCAGCCGAGCGCAAGCGCGGTGGCGCCGAAAAGCGGGTGGTCGAGCTGGTCACTGCCCGGGCGGGCCGCGCCGGCGTGGTCTATGCCGGCTCCCGCGACAAGACCGAGAGCTTGGCGCAGGCGCTGCAGGCCGTCGGCATTCCGGCCCATGCCTATCATGCTGGCCTCGACAAGCAGGTGCGGGCCACGCGCCTGGAGCAGTTCCTGCAGGCCGATGCGGCGGTGATGGTGGCGACCATCGCCTTCGGCATGGGCATCGACAAGCCCGACGTCCGCTTTGTGATTCACGCCGATGCGCCGGCCTCCATCGAAGCCTATTGGCAGGAAATCGGCCGAGCTGGACGTGATGGCGAACCGGCCGAGGGGATCACCCTCTATGGCGCGGCCGACATGTCCTGGGCGCTGCGGCGGATCGGCGAGCGCGACGTCGACGAGCAGGTCAAGCAGGTCCAGGTGCGCAAGGTGCGCCAACTCTACACCCTGCTGGATGGCGCCGGCTGCCGGGCCGCCACCGTGCGGCGCTATTTCGGCGAGGAGGGCGTCGAGGTCTGCGGCCAGTGCGATGTGTGCGCCGGCGCGATCCAGACCATCGATGCGACTGAGGCCGCCCAGAAGGCGCTGTCGGCGGTCCACCGGCTGGGCGGGCGGTTTGGGCGCGGCCGGCTGGTGGACCATCTGCTGGGCAAGACCAAGGACCCCGGCGACTGGGAGACCTCACTCTCCACCTGGGGGATCGGCCAGGAACTCAGCGTCACCCAATGGCGCGATCTGGCCGAACAGCTACTGTTCGACGGCCTCCTGCGGGAAGACCCCAATGACGGTCGCCCGCTGGTTGGGCTAGGTGACGCCGAAGCCGTGCGGGCTGTGTTCCGGGGCGAGCAGCGCGTGGCGATGCGCAAGGCCCCGGCGGGCGATGATCCCACCACCCGCTCAGGCCGCCCGCGCAAGCGTACGCGCGAAGCCATGGCCGCGCTGGGTCCCGCCGATCAACCCCTGTTCGAGGCCCTGCGCGCCTGGCGGGCGGCCGAGGCCAAGGCCCAGCACGTGCCGCCCTATGTGATCTTCCATGACCGCACCCTGGCCGAGATCGCCCAATCCCGTCCGACCTCCCGCGCGGCCCTGGAACGCATCAACGGCGTCGGCGAGGCCAAGCTGGCCCACTATGGCGCGGCGGTGATGGGCGTGGTGGCGGGGTTCTGAAGGCTGGCCCTATGAGCCGCCGCCCGCCTTCGGCCACGGGATCAGCATGCCGACGCGCCGCTTGTAGTCGGCGTAGGTCGCGCCGAAGTGGCTGATCAGGTCGCGTTCCTCAAGCTGGATGGCGATGAGGATGTAGGCCGTCGTCGCCAGCGCAAAGCCCAGCCGACCCTGGCTCATGGTCGGCGCCGCCCAGAAGGCGACGATGAAGCCCAGATAGATCGGGTGGCGGCAGACCCGATAGAACAGCGGCGTCTTGAACTCGGCCGGCGGAATTTCCTGCTGCCGCCGGTAAGCCCACACCTGGCGCAGGCCGAACAGGTCGAAATGGTTGATCAGGAAGGTGCTGGTCAGCACCGTCAGCCAGCCGAGCCCAAAGATCCCCCAGACGACCTGCCGGCCCAGGGGGTCGTCGATCAACCAGACGACCTCAGGAACCGGCCGCCACTGCCAGTACAGCAGGATCAGCGCCAGGCTGGAGAACAGCACATAGGTCGAGCGCTCAACCGGCTCCGGCACGAAGCGGGTCCACCAGCGTTTGAAGGCCGGCCGCGCCATCAGGCTGTGTTGGACGGCGAACACACCCAGCAACAGGGCGTTGATGATCAGCGCCTCGATCAGAGGTCCGGGCGCGCCACTGTTGATGGTCTTGGGGACGCCGAAGTCACCGACAAAGGCGATCGCATAGAGAAAGCTGGCCAGGAAGACCGCGTAGGCCGCCGCACCGTAGAGCACCGCGAGCAATCGCATCGGCGTCTCTCCTGCTGTTCTGCGCCGGCCTGCCCGGCGTCAACGCGTCCCGCACGATACACCGAAGCTGCGCTGTCTGGAATGATTTCACATCGCCCAGCGCACGCGAAGACGCCGCCCGTCGTGAGACGGGCGGCGCTCCTAAGCCACTGACGCTGCGAACTGTTTGATCAGGCCAGAGCCACCTTGCGACGGCGAAGCATCGCGCCGGCCATCCCGAAGCCGCTGATCATCAGCGCCCACGACGCGGGCTCCGGCACTGCGCCGCCCAACTGAACATCGGTTGCGCCGGTCGCGTTGCCGCCGGAATAGCTGACCGAGGTGAAGTACTCGCCGCCAGACGCCTTCAGACCCAAGAACGTCAGGGCGGCGAGGTTCGTCGCCGTTCCGACCGTCGGGGCAAAGCTGTAGCTGCCCAGGTTGGTGGTCACACTGACGTTGGCCGCGCCAGTCCCGAAGAAGTTGCCCAGGTTGAAGGCGAACAGATTGTGGGTCCCGGCGATCTGGATCGTCGTGCCCCGCACGTAGTTGTCGGTGAACAGGTTGCGCGCCAGATTGTAGCCCGTGCCGGTTCCGCCAATCAGGTTCTGACCGCCCTCAACGAAGGTCAGGTCCCCGACCGTGAACGGGCTGCCCGGGGTGGAGAACCCCGCGCCATAGCTGTCCCAGTTGGTGTTCTGGCTGGCCGGTCCGGCGGCGGTGAACGCCGCCTGATTGGCGATTGTGATGACCGCCGCATTGGCGCTCATGCCCACCGAAAGGGCAGCGATTGCTGTGGCCGCAGCCAAGTAATACCAGTCCCTGCTGAAGATGACTCCGGTGGGCTTCCCAAGGCGGTGGGAGTTTGATTCGATGTGCTGATTCGGACATCGGAGACCTTGGATGGG
>JAYTFM010000070.1:0-19591 GCA_043734425.1 Alphaproteobacteria bacterium | reverse complement strand
GAGGTGCCGCTGGGCGAGGACTGCCGCGATTGGGCGCAGAAGATTTCCGAGCACGAACGCAACCTGCTCACCCAGATCTTCCGCTTCTTCACCCAGGCCGATATCGATGTGCAGGATTGCTATCACGACAAGTACGGCCGCGTGTTCAAGCCGACCGAGATCAAGATGATGCTGGCGGCGTTCTCCAACATGGAGACCGTCCACATCGCCGCCTACAGCCACCTGCTCGACACCATCGGCATGCCCGAAAGCGAGTACGGGATGTTCCTGGAATACCAGGAAATGCGCGACAAGCATGACTTCATGGGCACCTTCGGCGTCGACAACGATGCCGATATCGCCCGCACGCTGGCCATGTTCGGCGGCTTCACCGAAGGCCTGCAACTGTTCGCCAGCTTCGCCATGCTGATGAACTTCCCGCGCTTCAACAAGATGAAGGGCATGGGCCAGATCGTCAGCTGGAGCGTGCGCGACGAGAGCCTGCACTGCGAAGGCATCGTCAAACTGTACCACGCCTTCAACAAGGAGACCGGCTGCGTCACCAAGGCGGTGGCCGACGACATCGTCGACTGCTGCCGCACGGTGGTGAACCTGGAAGACAAGTTCATCGACCTGGCCTTCGAGGCCGGCGAGGTCCAGGGCATGACGCCTGAGGACATCAAGAGATACATCCGCTTCATCGCCGACTGGCGGCTGAGGCAACTGGCCCTTCCGGAAGTCTACGGCGTCAAAGAAAATCCCCTGCCCTGGCTGCAGTCGATGCTGAGCGGCGTCGAACACGCGAACTTCTTCGAGGCGCGCAGCACGGAATACTCCAAGGCCGCAACGCGCGGGCAGTGGCACGGCGAGGCCGGGGTGTGGGCGGAGTTTGACCGGGTGCGCGCCGGGCGGGCGGCGGGTGAGGGGGCGGTGGTGTAAGGGCGTGCATTCAATGCGGGGCTCTGCGCGAACGCGACAAAATCCTACGCTGCCAAAATGCTCGAACGAGTCACGCTAATTCCGGACGACGCCAGCCTCGGAAATTTGGCAGAGGCGATGGTTTACTACGGCCACGTCGATGTGGCCTTCCGGACGATGCTAATTGTCGACCTTGTGCGATCGCTAGGGATCGATGGCGTCGTGAGGCTCGCTGAAAGCCACGCCGTACGGTTTGTGTTTGATCGAACGGCGAATGCTGTCGCCACCGACGAGACGCGTTTCTTTCCGCATGAATTCATTTCGGTTCATCTGCACAAGACTGCCGAGGGCAGAGCGATCAGATCGACTTTCGACGAGTTGGATGAAGCCTTCAGAAACCACATCGGCAGCGGCGCAATTCCTCGACGCAAGGTCCGGCGGCTCGCGGAAGCGATCTATACGCGGGAACAGCGTCCCTCGTCCGTCGGAAAGGGCGCAATCTCAGACGTACTTGACAGAGAATTTTTGACGGCTGCAGTCCGTCTGTCTCTGAACCACAAAGTCCCAGAATATCCGCACGTGCCCGGCATATTCGCGGAAGGATCTTCGGAAGGCACCTCATTCTACATCGCGACGAACGTCGACTATCCTAAGGCGTCAGAAATGTATGCCAGACGTCTGAATGACTCATCTTTGAAGTTGGGCGCTGCCGATCTTGTCGCACCAATAATAGCGATGCGGGCGGACATGCACGACTGTGGGGGTGAGAAAACTGATGTGTGGGCCGACGATCTGCGTTCTAGCCTTCTTACGTTGCGAGTCGATAGCTTTCTCTCGAGATTGGAAGGCGGCCGAAATAATGTTGAGCGATTCCACAACGTAACTTTTCCGTCGCGATCCTTCTCTGAGGCTGTTGAATCCGGGGAGCGCACGATTATTGACGTCCTCGAATTCTGCGAGGATCCAGAGACTAGAAAGTTCAAGTTATGGGTACAGCAAGGTCCCCATGGCGGCGACTTGCTCGCTGAGTATGAAAAAAGCAAGATTGCGCCATCCAAGCTTGCAGCTAGCCTTCCCTACAAAACCACGAAGATGGTCTTGTTTTCCGCAGCAGGCGCTTTCCTCGATGGCGCTATCGGGGGTACTGGAGCAGTCGGCGGTACCCTGGGCGGACTAGCAAGCAATCTGGTGATGGGTGCGGCTGACGAACTCCTTGCCAAGCATTTGAGGCTGGGTTGGAGGCCGAACCAGTGGGTTTCGCGCACGGCAAGCCCATTTCTCCGAGCGCGATGACGCGTTCGCTCTCCGCCTTCCCCACCCTGGGAAGTTGGGCGCACACTCATATTCCCCTCACCCGTGCGGGTTCGCCTCCAACAGCCAACTGACCACGAGCCGCTCGTAGTCGACGTATGGGATGGCCGTCGGATCGAACTCGAGCCTGGCGGCCAATGCCGGGAATTCAGCGTAAACATCTCGAAGAGACGCGCGAGGGGGAGACCAAATACGGCGACAGCTTACCGCGCCCACGGTCCCCGCCCTTACTCATCATCCACAAGCGGCGAATACCCACCACCAACCCGCTGGTAGTGAACCACGTCGTTTGCGCAGTCGATGGTGACCAGGAACTCTCGCAGGAAGTTCCGGCCGAGCAGAATGTGGTTGGCCTCGCCACCCTCCATCATTGCGGTCATCTCAATCTCATCGCGATAGCCAATGGCCGGGATTTCGAGCACGCCCATGTAGGAGATTGCGGCGCGCTGTTCGCCGCTGGCGAGGATCGCGACGGTGTTGCGGATCGGACGCAGGCCCAGCCGCTTGGCGATGCCGCGCGGGATGAGTACGGTGTCCGCCCCGGTGTCGATCACGCCCATGACGTCCGCAAAGACTGTTGAATCGCCAGTGGGCGTGACCGCGCGGATTCTGGCTTCGACATCCAGAGCGGTGACGTGAATCGCCGCGCCGCCGTTCCCGCTCGGCAACCTAGGGTCTCATCGTGACATAGGGCACATGGACAGGCGCGCTATCGACCTGCCGCAGGAGCGCCGGCCGATCCGGGAAGCTTTTCGCGACAAACCGCGCGGCATCCCTGAACTCGGTGAAATGACCCTGGAACTCACCGCCTGACAACACGACCCAGGCGTCCGGCCCATACCGGCGCTTCAGGTCATCATGCAGACGCTCAAAGGCTTTGCCTTCGATCTCAAGATCTTCATCTGGCACGAACCGCCTCCCGCAACTGGAAGCCAACTTCCGCCGCCATTGACGCCGGACTGTCCAGAGGGTGCGCCCGAATCAACTCACAAGGCAATGTACTCGCGCGCTGACCGCGGTCGGAAGCTGCAGCCGTAGATCGTGAAGATCAGGGCGCGGAAGGTCGGTAGGTAGTCCGGGTCGAAGGGGCAGTTGATGAAGACGTCGCTGGTGGACGTGCGTTCAACGCCCGCCAACCGTCAGGACTTCTTGCGTGCGATCACGTTGCGGACCGCCGTAGAGGCCGCCTTGACCGAGATCGAGCCGGTCTTGGACGCGGGGCTCAATACGAAGCGTCCCGTCGCGGCGCTCCGGCCGAGCACCGAGCCGTTGGGCTTTCCAGATTTGGCGCCTGGGGAATGGGGTCGCATCGTCATGACCTGAAATTGCGGTGGCGGAGGTCGTTTTGCAAGTGTGATCCTTCATCGCCTTGGTAGAATACGGCGACAGGCTATCGCGCCCACGTCCGCCCGCCCCTACTCATCCTCCACAAGCCACGAATATCTGCTGCCTACGCGCTGGTCGTGAACGACGTCGTTGGCGCAATCGATGGTGACCAGGAATTCTCGCAGAAAGTTCCGCCCGAGCAGGATGTGGTTGGATTCCCCGCCCTCCATCATCGCGGTCATCTCGATTTCGTCCCGATAGCCGATGGCCGGGATTTCGAGGACGCCCATGTAGGAGGCCCATATGGGAGATTGCGGCGCGCTGTTCGCCGCTGGCGAGAATCGCGACGGTGTTGCGGATCGGGCGCAGACCCAGCCGCTTGGCGATGCCGCGCGGAATGAGCACGGTGTCCGCCCACTCTGCTCATCCCCGCGAAGGCGGGGACCCAGGTCTTCCTCTTGGTGTCGTAGGAGCACCGAGAATGAGAATATCGCCCCAAAAAAGGGAAAAAGTCTGGGTCCCCGCCTTCGCGGGGATGAGCAATAGTGGGTGGGTGACAGTGGGAGGGAGCTGAGCGTGTACGCCGTCTATATCCTGGCCAGCCAGCGCAACGGCACGCTCTACATCGGCCAGACGGAGAACCTGAACCGCCGCGCGTTCGAACACCGCGCCGGCGAGGTTCCCGGCTTCACGGCGACCTAGGGTGTCAAACACCTTGTCTATTATGAGTATTTCGAAACCCGGCAGGGCGCCTTCAGCCGCGAGCGTGCCATGAAGAAATGGAACCGCGCCTGGAAGCTGCGGCTGATCGAGAGCGTCAATCCGGAATGGCGTGATCTCTACGAGACTCTGGAGCCGAGATAGCGCCCTGGCCAAGGGGCCGGCCGCCGGCGGCTATCTGCTGATCGCCCGGGCCGGCAGGAACCGCGGATTCCGCAACAGTGCTGCGCTGACCACCGAGACCAGCAGCCCGACCGGGAAGATCTCGGCGAAGGTCATCGGCAGCCGGTAGAGCGGCTGGGCGTACTGAACGCGCATCTTGTCCATCGCTGCGACCACGGCCTGATACTCGGCCCCGGTGACGCCGGCGGCGCGCTTGGCGGCCAGGGTCTCAGCCGTGTACGCGGGCATGAAGGCGTAGTCGGTCATCGCCAGATAGACCTCCCAGACCGCCACATAGACAAGCGAAGCGAGCGTCGCGATGCCCAGGCCCATCAGCAGGGCGGTGCTGAATTTGATCACCCCGCCCAGCGCCTGGTCGCGGTATTGCTTGACGCCGACCAGGATCGCCGACAGCGCCACCAGCATGATCAGATAGCCGAGCCAGATGCTGGAGTGTGGTCCGCCTCTGTCTTCCATGACGATGACGCCAATCGTGCTCAGGATGATGACCAGGCCCGAGATCAGGCCATGGGTCAGGATGATGCGGGTCATGCCGGTCGCGCCTCCGATTGCGGCTTTAGGACTGGCGGGAGAGTGCGGCGGATCAGGCGAAATCGATATCGCCCGAACGGGTGAATTCGACCAAATCGCCCTTTTCGGCGAGGCGTCATGGGACCAGCCCCAGGTCGCGCGCCAAGCTTACCGCCTGGGTGCGCCGGCTGACGCTGAGTTTGGCATACAGGTTCGCCAGATGCGTTTTGATGGTGTTGGGCGAGAGACCCATGGCGCGGGCGATCTCCTTGTTCGACCGTCCACCGGCCAACTGCTCGAGCACCCGCACCTCCTGGCCGGTAAGGCCCAGCGAGGCCAGGGCGGCGCCGTTGCGCTCGAACTCTGCCGGCCTGGCGCGCACGCTCAATCGCCATCCGACCCAGACGCCGCCGCCGGCGAAGGCGGCGCCGATCAGGCCGATATAGATCTCCTGCGAAAAGGCGCGCGCCAGATACTGGCACTCCAGCCATTGCAGCGCCAGAGCGGCGGCGGCCAGAATCCCAGCCCAGATGAGGACGGTGCGCATCATGGCGCTCAGGGTGCGCGATCCTGGGCGAGCGTCAACTACCCAGCAGGTCCTCAGCTCTTGCGCATCGAGCTGTCGCCCTGGCGGGCCCGATCATTCAGCAGCCCAAGCTGATGGCGCGCGTCGGCCTCAGACATGCCGGCCTGAGGCGCACCGCCGACCCGCGCGGGCTCGCCAGTGAAGATCTCGTAGACGGTCCATCCGTTCGCATCCTTGCGCACGGCGTAGCGGTCTTTCTTGCGTTCGTCAGGCATGTGTGGATGCTGGCGAGATCAGCGCGGCCTGTCCAGCGCTTCATCCGCGAGCAACATTCAACCCGCCTCGCCCGCCAAGGAACCCTCGCCTATGGAAAAGCGCGCATTCGATCCGACGCCCTGGCTTAGTCACTTCGGTATGCACCACGGCATCGAGATCACGGGCGCCCAGCGGACCCTCTATCTGTCGGGCCAGACCGCCTCGGCGGCGGACGGATCGGCGATGCATCCTGGGGACATCTCCGCCCAGTTCCGCGCTGCATGGAAAAACCTGAAGGACGTCCTGACCGAGGCCGGGATGACGCCCGAGAATATCGTCCGGCTGAACGTCTACACCACCGATGTGGACGCCTTCATGGCTGCGGCGGGCGATCTCTTCCCGGTCTTTGCTGGCGACGGCTGCAAGCCGGTGAGCACGCTGCTCGGCGTCGCCCGTCTGTACGATCCGGCCATTCTGATCGAACTCGAGGCGACCGCCGTCGCCTAAACACGACCTGCTACCCGTTACCTTTCGACAGACAAGGACGCCCCATGACCGCCAGCCGCCAGATACACCTCGTTCGCCGCCCGAACGGCGTGCCGGTCGCCGCAGACTTCTCGGTCGTTCAGGTCACCACACCCGATGCGGCGGAAGGCGAAGTCCAGGTCCAGAACCTGCTGATGTCGGTCGATCCCTACATGCGCCCCCGGCTCACCGCCGACCAACCGCTGGACGTCGCCATGATCGGCGGCGGCATCGGGCGGATCGTGCAGTCGCGCAACCCGCGCTTCAAGGAGGGCGATCTGGTTCGTCATGGGGCCGGCATGCAGGAGCGGTTCGTCTCAGACGGCAAGGGCCTGCAGGTCTTGACCCCCGACCCCGCCCTGTCGCTCAGCGTCTATATGCACGCCCTGGGCGGCACCGGCATCACCGCCTATGGCGGCCTCCTGGAAACCGGCGCGCTGAAGGACGGCGAGCAGGTGTTCGTGTCCACGGCCGGCGGTGCGGTGGGCTCAGTGGTCGCCCAGATCGCCAAGATCAAGGGCTGCTATGTGGTGGGATCGACCGGCGCGGATGACAAGGCCGCCTGGTTGAAGGACGAGGTCGGCCTGGACGCCGTGATCAACTACAAGACCCAGAAGCTCAGCCAGGCGCTGAGAGAAGCGACGCCAAAGGGCATTGATGTCTATTTCGAGAATGTCGGCGGCGCGCACCTGGACGCCGCCCTGCCGCGCATGAACTTGCGCGGCCGCATTCCGGTCTGCGGCATGATCTCGACCTACAACGGCGGCGGTGAAGGCGTGCGCAACCTGTTCGCGCTGATCTATGCCCGCGTGCGCATGGAGGGCTTCGTGGCCAGCGACTTCCCGCACCTGAACGCAGCCTTCGTTTCCGACATGACCGGCTGGCTGAAGGACGGAAGGGTCAAGTACCAGGAGACCATTCTCGACGGCTTCGAGCGCGCGCCGGAGGGCCTGATCGGCCTGTTCGCCGGCCTCAACCACGGCAAGATGCTGATCCGGGTGGCGAAATAGGACGGGACAGCGCCTGCGAAATTCCGGGTCAATCTTAACGCGCGTTTTGCACCTCTCGGGTAGACCTTGCGCAAGCTGGGGCCGGAGAATTCGCATGGAGACGCTGTTCCGATCGCGCATGGCGCGGATCGTCATAGCCGCACTCATGATCGTCGGCGGCCTCTGGGGGTTCGCACCCTATGTGCTGAAGGATATCGCCTCGGCGGCCTATGTGAACGCCGAATTGACCCAGGTGGCGACGCCGGTCGCGGGCGTCCTGACCCAGGGATTGCCGCGCGAGGGCGCCTATCTCTCCCGTGACGCGCGCCTGCGCCTCGTGACCACCCGCACCCCAAGTCGGGCACGGCTCGACGATCTGTTGCAGCAGGCGGCGCTGGCCGATTCTACGGTCGCGCTGATGGAAACCCAGCTGGCGGAGCTTCGCAGCAGCGACGCCACGCTGGTGGTGCGCAGCAATCTGTTCCAGCGCGCGTCGGTCGGACGCCTAGCGGGTCGGGTCCGGGAGGCCTCGGCCAATGTCGCCCGCTGTGAGGCCCAGCAACGGGACCTGCAGGAGCGTCTGACCCGTGCGGCGACCCTCGCAGAAAAGGGCTTCGTCTCCGAGGCTGGCCTGCGCTCGGCCCGCGAGGCCGCCGAGGCGGGAGATCAAGCCTGCAAGGCCTCGCGCGGCGCCGTCGAGGCCATCCAGGCCGAGGACACCGCCGCCCAGCGGGGGGTCTACCTCAGCGACGGTTCAAACGACGCGCCCTATGCGGAGCAACAGCGCGCGCGCCTGATGCTCCGGCGCCAGGAACTCATGACCGAACTGGTCCGGGCCAAGGCCAGCCAGGCGCAGCTGCGCGGCCAAGTCGCCGCCGAACGTGACCTCTACGCGCGCGCATCAAGCTATGAAACGGTGCTGCCCGCCCAACATCTGGTGTGGAGTGTTGAAGCGCGCCCGGGCTCGGAGGTGGTCGAGGGCCAGGCGCTGATGACCGTAGCCGACTGCCGCAACCGCTTCGTCGTGGTCGAACTGCCGGCTCGCAAGATCGAACACTTGAGCGTTGGTGATGCGGCGCGCGTGCGTTTGCTTGGATCTGGCCACTGGCAGGATGGGCGGATTCGTCGGATCATGGGCGGCGCCGCGCGCCAGGACAGCCGGCTGTTCGCCGCCGAGATGCCCAGGCTTGGGCCTCGCAACTTCATCGTTGAGGTCGGGTTCGAGAGCGCCGATCAACCCGACCAGCGCCGCTCCTGCGATATCGGTCGTCCAGCGGATGTGCGCTTTGGCGGTCCCCGGCTGGGCGGTCCCGACAGCCGGGTCGCGCGATCAGAAGGCCATGAGCCCTCCTGATGGTTCTGGAGAATGCGACCTGGCCGACGGTCTTTGCCCCCGTCGCCCTGGTCTACGCCATCGTCTGCGTCCTGCCCTCAGTGCTACCGATGCAGCGGCCCTGGGCCCGGAGGTTAGTGCTTGCAGCCGTCGCTGCGGCCATGTTGCGCTATCTCTACTGGCGCGTCAGCGAGACCCTGATCACCGAGGGCGCGGTGGCGAGCGTCTGGTCCAGCTGCTGCTTCCTGGTTGAGCTGATCGCCATGTGGGACGGGGCGCTGCTGTTCCTCGCGTTCCTGCGTAATAGCGATCGGGGCGCCGAAGCTGATCGGGGAGAGGCAACGGGCCGGGGTCTCGTTAAGGCGAATGCGCCGAAGGTCGATGTGCTGATCCCGACCTATGACGAACCGCTTGATGTGCTGGAGAAGACGATCATCGGCGCGTTGTCGCTGGATTGGCCCAATTGTGCGATCTATGTGCTGGACGACAGCCGTCGGGCGTGGCTGCGAGATTTCTGCCGGAACAAGGGCGTCGGCTATATCACCCGCCCGGACAACAAGGGCGCCAAGGCCGGCAACATCAATCACGCCCTAAAGGTCACCAACGGCGAGTTCGTGGCGATCTTCGACGCTGACTTTGTCCCCCAGCGACCGTTTCTGAGACGGGTGATGGGCTTCTTCGAGGACCCGAAGGTGGGGATCGTCCAGACGCCGCACGCCTTCTACAATCACGATCCGATGCAGACGAACCTCAGCATGCGCAAGTCGCTGCCCGACGATCAGCGGTTCTTTTTCGAGAGCATCATGCCGGCGCGGGATGGCTGGGATGCCGCATTCTGCTGCGGGTCCAACTCCGTGACCCGGCGATCAGCCCTGGAACTGGCTGGCGGCGCGCTGCCGGAAGGTTCGATCACTGAGGATATGTTGCTGTCGCTGGTCCTGCTGCGCGAGGGGTTCATCACCCGCTATCTGAACGAACGCCTCGCCTATGGTCTGGCGCCGGAGTCGGTTTCGGCCTTCTTCGTGCAGCGTCAGCGCTGGGCGCGCGGCGCGATCCAGATCCTCTACCTGCGGTCCGGCCCGCTGGGACCTGGCCTGCAGCTGGTCCACCGGCTGCTGTTCATGCCGACCCACTGGTTCACCCACAGCCTGATGACGCTGATGTCGATGCTGATCCCGGTGGTCTTCCTGCTGACCGGCCTGCCGCCAATGCAACATATCACCCTGGTCTCGGCAATCCACTATCTGGGGCCGTTGCTGATCGCGATCTTCGGAGGCTTGATGGCCTTTGCACCGGGCCGCTATCATCCGCTCGCCGCCCAGGTGCTCGGCACGTTCCAAAGCTTCAAGCTGCTGCCGACGATTGTCGCCACCTTCATCAAGCCGCACGGTCACGCCTTCAAGGTGACCCCCAAGGGAGCTGATGCGGCCGGCGGCTATGAGCGCGGCATCCTGCTCACCTGTCTTGCGCTAATCGGGCTGACACTGCTGGGCATGTTTATCAACCTGGTCCCGGAACTGCGGCAGGTCGACGACGTTGCGCTGGTGCCACTGGTGGCCTCCTGGTGCGCGGTCAATCTGATCGTCCTGACGCTGGTCTCGCTGCTTTGCCTGCAGATGCCGGTACGCCGGCAGGAGGAGCGGTTTGAGCTCTCCGAAACCGTTGTCCTGCGCCATCCCGCCACCGGAACGACGCGCCCGATGATCTCCATCGACATTTCACTCTCGGGTGTTGGTCTCAGCCTAGGCGCCGAGACCGCTGCCGCCTACGGGATGGGTGATGCCGTGGAGACCTATGTCTCCTCGGTCGGCTGGATCCCGGGCCGGATCGCCCGCACGGCCGCCGGACTCGTCGGCGTCGCCTTCGACCAGTCTGCCTCGATCGAGCGGGACCTGCTGGTCCGCAAGCTGTTTACCGGCGGCATGAACACCGCCGCAGACATCGCCACGACCTCGGGCGTTGTGGTCGGCATGCTCAAGCGGATATGGACTGCCGACATGCAGGTCAAAAACCGGGTGATGGCGGTCGAGGCCGACGGCGTTGTCACGCAATCGATTGAGAAACTGACGCCTCGCACCCTTGTCATTCTGCCGGGCGACGGCGCCAGCGCGATGGTGGCAGCTCTTGCGAAACTGGATCGCGCCGCCTGAGTGATCGCCTTCTGACAGCTTACGCCTTCACATATGATGGCCCTCCCGCATGCGCTGGCCACACCGAGCGTTGTCAAGCGCCGGCCGCTGCTGGCGCCACGGGTTAGGGGGGCTTTGCAGAGGCGTTGATTGCGGCTACCCCGGCATCGTCCGGGGACGCGCCGTATGACGATAGAGTTTGACTCCGACGCGCGCGGCTTAGCAGCGCCTTGGTTCGGCGTGATGACCCTGCCGAACGGGATGAGCCAGGGCTTCATCACCGTGACTCTGGGGTATGTCCTGACCCACCAGGGCTTCAGCGTCGCCGCCGTTGCCGGAATGATCGGCCTCTATCTGCTGCCGTCGGCCTGGAAGTTCCTGATCGGCCCAGTGCTCGATGTCAGCCTGACGCCCCGGACCTGGTACATGCTGGCGATCAGCGGCGTGGCCGTCTGTCTGCTGATCATCGCGATTACGCCGCTGACACCCGCCGCCGCGCCGTTGCTGTCGGGGCTGGCCTTTGTGCTGGGGGCGTCCGGCAGTGCGGCTGGCAGCGCCAACCAGGCCGTCGTCGCGCTGACGATACCGGTGCGCCTGCGCGGCGCCATCGCGGGCTGGAAGCAGTCGGGGAACCTCGGAGGGACGGGGATCGGCGGCGGCATCGGGCTGTGGATCTCAAGCCATGCCGGCGGGCCGAATGTCGCCGCCGCCGTCCTTAGCGCCGCCTGCGTGGTCGCCGCCCTGCCCATCCTTTGGGTGCGCACCCCGCTGCGCGCAGCGGCCGTGGGATGGGCGGGCCAGGCGAGCGGTCTGGCCGGTGCATTGCTGAACCTCGCGCGCACCCGCGATGGCGCACTCGCTGGCATTGCCGTGGTCCTGCCGCTGGCGCTGGGCGCAGCCGCCAGCCTGCTGCCGGCAGTGGCCGGCGACTGGCGCGCCACAGCAGACCTCGTTGCGATGATGACCGGTCTGCTCGGCGGCATGGCGGCCATCCCCGGCTGCCTGATCGGCGGCTATCTCTGCGCCCAGTTCACCCCGCGCAAAGTCTATATGTGGGCGGGCCTGATCTGCGGGCTTGGCGAGGCGGCCATGGCGCTGGCCCCGCACACGCCGGGGATGTTTGCGGGCTTCGTGCTGCTGAACAGCGTCCTGCTGGGCGTGACCTGGGGCGCCGTCTCGGCGGTGACCCTGGCGGTGCTGCCCAGGGTCGGCGCGGCCACCATCGGCACAGTGCTCAGCAGCCTCACCAACCTGCCGGTGGTCGTGGTTACGGTGTTCGTCGGGGGGGTCCAGACAAGGCACGGCTCAACGGCGATGCTGCTGGTCGAGGCGGGCCTGGCCGTGGCGGCGGTGGCGGCCTATTCGCTGCTGGCTTGGCTATGGCGACCGGCGTCGGCAAACGTGGCGGCGGTGACGGCGTAGAATTGGCGGACATTTGAGGAGGCGGCTCATGCTGAAACTGTGGCAAGCGCTGGCGATGGCGATGGCGATGGCGGCGCTCATCATGGCGGGCGGTCCGGCGCACGCTCAGCCGACGGCGCTCGACCGTTATGTGGCCAAGCCCGACCCGGCCTACGGCTGGCGTCTGGTCAGCACAGTCCTGAGCCCTGACGCGACCACCTATGTGCTGGAGCTCACCTCGCAGACCTGGCGCAGCGCCCATGAAGTCGACCGTCCGGTCTGGAAGCATTGGCTGACCATCACCAAGCCCGACCGGCTGACCAGCAAGACCGGTCTGCTCGTCATCTGGCAAGGCGACAACACCGATCCGGCCCCCTCCTCAGCCTCCGCCCGCGCCATGCAGATCGCTCTGGAGACCGGCACAGTGGTGGCCGAGGTCGCCATGGTGCCCAACCAACCGCTGCACTTCGCCGATACGCCTGAGCGGGCGCGCGTCGAGGACGACATCATCGCCTATTCGCGGCTCAAGCACTTCGCCACCAAGGATGACACCTGGCTGGTGCGGCTGGCGATGGTGAAGAGCGGTGTTGCGGCGATGGACGCCGTCCAGGAGTTCCTGGCCAGCGACGCCGGCGGCCACACGACGGTCGACAGTTTCGTGGTCTCCGGCGCCTCAAAGCGTGGCTGGACCGCCTGGCTGGTGGCTGCGGTCGACAAGCGGGTCGTGGCCCTGATCCCGCTAGTGATCGACGCCCTCAACAGCGAAGCCATCACCCGCCACCACTTCGAAGCGCTGGGCTTCTTCTCTTCGGCGTTGGATGACTATGTCGAAGCTGGTCTGTTCCCGCACAAGATCGGCACGCCGGAGTACCAGGCGGTGCTGGCCATCGAGGACCCGTACAACTACCGAAATCGACTGGCGCTGAAGATGCCCAAATTCCTGATCAATGCGGCGGGCGATCAGTTCTTCCTGCCTGACAATTCGCAGTTCTATTACGGCGGTCTCAGCCAAGAAAAACACATCCGCTATGTGCCCAACGCGCGCCACGACCTGGCCGGATCGGACGCGCTGGAGAGCCTGATCGCCTTCTATCAGGCGACCCTGACGGGCACGCCCCGGCCGCAGTTCAGCTGGACACGGGAGCCTGACGGAACCCTCATCATCACGCCCAGAGACAAGCCGCGCGAAGTGCGCCTGTGGCAGGCGACCAATCCCAAGGCGCGCGACTTTCGGTTGGACGTGATCGGGCCAGCCTACGCCGCCACGGTGCTTCAGCCCCAGGCCGACGGTCGGTATGTGGGCCGGGTCGCCAAGCCGGCGACCGGATGGACGGCGCACTTCGTCGAACTCACCTTCGACAGCGGCGGCAAGTTCCCGTTCAAGTTCACCACCGAGGTGGTGGTCACGCCCAACATACTGCCGTTCAAGTGGGAGGACGCGGCAAAGCGCTATCCGAAGCTGGCGCCCGCAAAGTAGCGCGCCGTCACCCGACGATCCGCACTGGCAGGGCTTCATAGCCCTTCACGAAGTTCGACTTGAGCCGTTGGGGTTCGCCCACCACCTCGATGCGCTTGAAGCGTTTCAGGATCTCCTCCCAGACGACCTTCAGCTGCATCTCGGCCAGCCGATTGCCGACGCAGCGGTGGATGCCAAAGCCGAAACCCACGTGCTGGCGGGGCCGTTCGCGGTCGATGATGAAGCTGTCAGGATCGGGGATCACCTCAGCATCGCGGTTGCCCGAGACGTACCACATCACCACCTTGTCGCCCTTGCGGATCTGCTTGCCGCCCAGCTCATAGTCGGCGGTCGCGGTGCGGCGCATGTGGGCCACCGGGCTCTGCCAGCGGATGATCTCGGGAACCGCCGAGTCGAGCAGGGCCGGGTTCGCCCGCAGCCGGTCATAGGCGTCGGGATAGTCCTGAAACGCCATCAGGGCGCCGGTGATCGAGTGGCGGGTGGTGTCGCTGCCGGCCACCGTCAGCAGGATGACATTGCCCATGTAGCCGAACATCTGCCCGTCCTTGCGGGTCACCGGATCGCTGGCCAGCAGCGACAGCAGATCGGTCCCGCCAGCCGCTTGCTTGCGCGCCTCCCACAGGCTCACGAACCGCTCGAAGAACGGTGTCAGCGCCGCCTGCCGCTCCAGGTCGGTCTTGTAGATGGAGGTCTCGCCGGCCTCGGTCAGGATGATGTCGGAGGCCTGGGGCAACAGCCGGCGCTCTTCAAACGGAAAGTCGAACAGGGTCGCCAGCATCTGGCTGGTCAGCTCGACGGAAACCTTGTCCACGAAGTCAAACGTCTCGCCCACCGGCAGCTCGTCCAGGATGGCCCCGGCCCGTTCGCGGATCAGCGGCTCCAGCGCCGCCATCCCGCCGCTCGAGAACATCGGCGTCACCACCCGGCGCTGGGCGTCATGATCCGGCGGGTCGAGGCCGATGAAACTGGAAAGGTCGTTCGGCTGGACGCCGTCGCTGATCACGATCCCGCCCCGCTCGGACGAGGAGGAAAAAACCTCGTGGTTGGAATCCACCGTGACGATGTCGTTAAAGCGGGTCACCGACCAATAGGGTCCGAACGAGCTCTCGGCCGTGTAGTGTACCGGGTCCTCCGCCCGCAACCGCTCGAACCACGGCCAGTGGGTGTCTGTGGTGAAGTGGCTGACATCGGCGACCTGGAACTGATCCAGCGGCGTCGCATAGGCGCGCTCGCGAGCGGTCTGCATGAGCTGGCTAGCGTCGTCGGCCATCAGAGGTCCTTCCAAGAGTCTGGCGCGACAGTGCGCGCCGCCCGGACGACGATCAAGCGGCGGCGTTGGCGGTCGGCCCGTTGCGTGCGGCCTTCGGGCTCATCCCGGTCCAACGTTTGAAGGCCCGCGAGAACGCCGCCGGCTCGGAAAAGCCCACCAGATAGGCCGTCTCGTTCACCGAGACCTTGCGGCCCCTCAGATAGTCGAGCGCCAGCCGATGACGCAGGGCGTCGAGAACCTCGGCAAATGTCACCCCCTCGGCCTTCAGTCGCCGAAACAGGGTCTGACGACTCATCGCCATCTGCCCAGCCACCTTGTCGATGCTCGCCTCGCCGGTGTGCAGGATCGGCATCAGCAGGCTCTCGACCCGACCCTTGACCGACTTGGAACTTTCCAGGCTCTTGAGCAGAGCGTCGGCATGCTCGCTGAGCACACCGAATACATAGCGCGGCTGAAGAGCGACCCGTTCGGTCGTCATCGCCAGGTCGATCCGCATCGCATTCCAACGGCTCTCAAAGACGACGGGGCACTGAAAGATCCGGTCGTACTCCGGCCGGTGCGCCGGCTCGGCGTGGGTGACATGGACCTCAAGCGCGTAGGGCTTGGGCAGGAAACGGCGAGGCCCGCAAACCATGCGGGTGAAGGTCGACTCGGTGAGTTCGGGAAAGGCGTTGGGATCAGGCCGGGTGTCGACCAACCAGGAGCCCCCTCGCCAGCGCTGCATGGCGAAGCGGCCGCTGGCCCCGATATCCACCTCGACCACCAGCTGGCCGTAGCGGTTGAGCTGGACCATTGCGTCGGCCATCGTCTCAGAGGCGTTGGCCAGCAGCCCGACGATTGAGAACTCCGACATGTCGCTGGCTTCGGCGTAGCGCAGGGGCAGGGCCGAATCCTCAGTGAGCGCCTTGGCCGTGCGCACCAGCGCCACATAGCGGGCGAACGGGATGCGGCTGTCCAGATCCTCCAAGTCGTGTGGATCGATCCCCGAGCGTGTCGCCAGAGTGGACATGTCAGCGCCCCTGGACACCGCGAATTCCAGGAAGCCGTGAGCGAGCCCCGCAGAAACCGTGTGCTCAGCCATCGCGCGCTAGAGCCTCGCCCGATCAGATTGAATCAATCTGATCGGGATGACGAGGCTCGACTCTTTGAATTCGCCGCATTTTCTGCGCTGAACCGGTGTCCACTTCAGCGGAAAATGCTCTGGCCGTCTGAAACCTAGGATCATGTTTTTGGCGCGTCTCGTCATGGCGCTGAGGGTGGGTCCGCCTAGGCTAGCCTGCAAGATCGCAGAGCCAAGTTACAACCATGACACCCTCACCGCCATCCACCCAGGATCGCCCATGATCCTGCAATTCGGCCAGGACGCACCCCTGCTGGCCCGGCTCGGCGCCATGGCGCTGCTCGGGCTGCACATCGGCGGCGGGACCGTCGGCATGGCGTCGGGCGCTGTCGCTATGGTCGCGCGCAAAGGTGGGCGCCTGCACGCCATCGCCGGGACCACGTTCGTCGTCTCCATGGTGACCATGACGGCGGTCGCGGCCGGGGTTGAGCCCTTCATCGACGATCCGATCGGCGAGCGCTGGACCAATATGATCGCGGCCATCTTCACCAACTATCTCGTGGTGACGGCCTGGCTGACCGCTCGGCGCCGCGATGGCAAATTCGGAGCAGCGCAAGCCGCCGCCACGATCGTACCTTTGTCGCTCGCCCTGCTGGGTGTCGGCTTGGGCCTGGTCGCCGCCAGTCGGCCGATGCCGGGACTGACGCCGGGTCTCGTGTTCTGCGGCGTGGCGGCGCTTGCCACCGTCTGCGACATGCGGGTCGCGCGCCGAGGCACGCTCCAGGGTCGTGATCGGTTGGCCCGCCATGTCTGGCGCATGAGCCTTTCGCTGTTCATCGCGGTGGGGTCATTCTTCCTGGGTCAGCAGAAGTTCCTGCCCGAAGCGGTCCAGGGAACCATTGTGCAGTTCGGCCCAGTGCTGGCGGTCGTGGGGCTCGGGATATTCTGGTTCGTCAAAGTGCGGTTTTCGTTCCGCCGCCGACCACCATCGTCCGTCATTTTGAGCGCGGGGATCTAGCCATCCGTCCTTTGATCATCGCCGCAGCTGCCGCGCTCATCGCGGGCATGGCCCAGGCCAGCCCCTACCATCCGCCGCGCACCCATGACGGCGCCCCGGACCTTCAAGGGATCTGGACGAATTCTGCCGTGACGTTCCTGCAGCGGCCGCCGATCTTCAAGAGCCTGATCCCGACCGACGCCGAGGCGGCGATGATGGAGGGCGGCTTTCGGCAGATGGTCGGCGACCTGATCAGCACCAAGCCGATCGATCCGACTGCACCGGCCCCGAAGCCGATCAAGGAAGTCGACAATTCCGACTTCATCGAGATGGACATGCACATGGCGCGCATTGACGGTCAGCGTCGCACGTCTTGGATCGTCGAGCCGGCCGATGGGCGGGTCCCATTTACAGACGCCGGGCGCAAGGCCAAGCGTGACCTCGACGATGAGACCTTTGACGATCCCGAGCGCCGGCCGCTGACCGAACGCTGCCTGATCGCCATCGGCTCGCCGGAGGGGCCGCCGATGATGAACACCGGCTTCAACGCCCACTACCAGATCGTCCAGACCCGTGACTTTGTCGCCATCCTGGTGGAGATGAACCACGACGTGCGGATCATCCGCCTGATCGACCGCGTCCACGCCCCACCGGCCATCCGACCCTGGATGGGCGACAGCATCGGCTGGTGGGAGGGTGAGACCCTGGTCGTCGAGACTACCAACTTCGACCCACGGCGCGCCTATGTGGGAAGCCTGGGCGGCGGGTTCACGTTCTCGGGGCAGGGCAAGCTGACCGAACGCTTTACCCGGACGGCCAAGGACCAGATCCTCTACACCTTCAGGGCTGAGGACCAGCTGAATTTCAAACAGCCCTGGCGGGCCGAAATGCCAATGCGCGCCGCCAAGGGACCGATCTACGAATACGCCTGTCACGAGGGCAACTATTCGCTGTCCAACGCGCTGTCCGGCGCGCGGGTGACGGAAACCGCCGCGCCAGCGGGTGGTGCGCCATAGTCCGCCCTCAGAACGTCTCGCCGACCATCGCCTCGCTCTTGGCCCAGAGGGTTTTTGCGTGTTCGGCATCCAGCGCATAGCCGCGCACTCCGCCGCGCAAGCCGGGTGTGTTCTCCACTTCGGCGACCTGACAGTCCTCGCAATAGAGACCACCCACCCGATCGCCTGGTGCGACGACGCCGCTCCACACCGACGTCGCCGCGCCCTGCGGGATCGTCTTCCAGCTGAACGCCGGCTGGTCGCCCGGCGTCTGGGCAGTGGCGGCCGCGAGCATTGCTGCAATGGTCTCCGGCGTCATATGACGGCCCAGTTCGGTATGGATGCCGCCCGGATGCACCGCCGTGGCGCGCACGCCTCGCGCCTTGTGCCGCCGGTCGAACTCGACGGCGAACAGGATATTGGCGGTCTTTGAGCGGCCATAAGCGGCGAACGGATCATAGGTCGTCCGTTCAAAGTTCGGATCGTCCAGATCGACGTCCGAGAACCGATGGCCCGCCGAGGCCAGGTTCACCAGCCGCGCGCCTGATGTCATCAACGCGGCGATGCGGTTGACCAGCACGAAGTGACCGAGATGGTTGGTCCCGAACTGGGTCTCAAAGCCGTCCGCTGTCTTGCCGAACGGCGTGGCCATCACACCGGCGTTGGCGATCACCACATCGAAGGTCTTACCCGCCGCATTGAGGCCGTCCGCGCAGGCGCGAACGCTGGACAGCGAGGCCAGATCCAGCTGGACCAGCTCCAGGCTGCCTCCGTTCGTCGCCCCAGCCCGGACGACCTCGGTGGCGGTGTGGGCCTTGGCGAGATCGCGGGCCGCCCCGACGACCTGGGCGCCATGCGCCGCCAGCACGCGGGCGGTCTCCACGCCCAGCCCAGCCGAGACGCCGGTCACCAGGATGCGTTTGCCGCGTAGGTCGACGCCCGCGAGCACTTCGTCGGTGGTGGAATTGGCGTCAAAGGACCGTGTCATGAGCGTCTCCAATGTTCAGGCTGGCCGGCGCGCGCGGAGCGCCTGGGCGATGGTGCCGTCGTCGAGCCAGTCGAGATCGCCACCGACCGGCACGCCACGCGCCAGCATGGTCACCGAGACGCCGGCGCCGCTCAATCGCTCGGCGAGATAGTGCGCCGTGGTCTGGCCATCTACGGTGGCCGGCAGCGCCAGGATCACCTCTCCGGCGTGATCCTCTGAAGCCCGCGCTACCAGATCGTTCACGCGCAGCGCCTCCGGTCCGACGCCGTCCAGCGCCGAGAGCAGGCCGCCCAGCACATGATAACGGCCGCGAAACGCGCCGGCCCGCTCCATGGCCCAGAGCGCGCCGACATCCTCGACCACGCAGATCATGAAATCGTCCCGGGTGTAGTCCGCACAGATCGCACAGGGGTTCTGGGTGTCTAGCGAACCGCAGTCCTCGCAGGTCTGCACCAGCTTTGCGGCTTCGGTCAGGGCGTGCGCCAGTGGGATCAGCAGCTGGTCGCGCCGCTTGAGCAGCGCCAGGCCGGCGCGCCGGGCCGAGCGCCGTCCCAGCCCGGGCAGCTTGGCCAGCAGGCTGATCAGCCGTTCGATCTCAGGTCCAGCGGAGGCGGCCATCAGGGCGTGAACGCCAAGCGTTGGAGATGAAACCCCCTCCGGCCGTTTTGGCCACAGGCGCGGAACGCGGCCGTTTCCCTC
>JAYTFM010000069.1:0-46139 GCA_043734425.1 Alphaproteobacteria bacterium | reverse complement strand
CGTTATCGCCGCCGTCAGCGTCGTCTTGCCATGATCGACGTGCCCGATCGTACCAATGTTGCAGTGCGGCTTATTGCGTTCAAACTTCTCTTTGGCCATCGGGGTTCCTGCCGGCGTTACGGATTGATATCGGGCTTTGGAGCGGGTAGCGGGAATCGAACCCGCATATTCAGCTTGGAAGGCTGCTGCACTACCATTGTGCTATACCCGCCAAAGCCTGCGGGGCTCCATCAGTGCGCCTTACGCGTGGTGGGGGAAGTAGGACTCGAACCTACGAAGCCATTACAGCAGGGGATTTACAGTCCCCCCCCTTTGCCACTCGGGACATTCCCCCAGCGCGTTCGACGTCCGTTTTGAAGCGCCTCAGAAAAGGCTTCCGCCTGAGGATGCGAGGGGCTTTAAGCGCCGAACTCAACGTCCAAATGCAGAGGCCCTCAAAGGGGGTCCCAAATCGGAGCGCGTCTTATAGTGGCCTCAACTCCCGAACGCAACGACGCCCGGCGAGGCCGAAAACCGCCTCCGCGGCGGCCGTTTTCCGCACGCTCGGCTGCGCCCGCCGAGGATTGGATCTGGGGCTGGCACGCCGTCGAAGCCGCCCTGGCCAACCCCCGCCGCGGCCCGCCGCTGCGCCTGCTGGCGACCGCTGATCGGGCCCGCCAGATCGTCGCCAGGTTCGGGGCCAAGTTCGGCGCGCTGGGCGCTCTGGAAGAGGTCGACCCCGCCCGCTTCGGTCAGCTCCTGCCCTCGGCCGCCGTGCACCAGGGCGTGGCCCTCAGGCCCGCCCCCTTGGACGAGGTCGACCTGGACGACATCCCCGCCACACGCGGCGCGATCCTCTTGATGCTGGACCAGGTGACCGACCCTCAGAATGTCGGGGCGATCCTGCGCTCGGCGGCGGCGTTCGGCGCGGCGGGCGTGGTGCTGCAGGATCGTCACGCGCCCCGCGTCAGTGGCGCTCTGGCCAAGGCCGCCGCCGGCGCGCTGGAGAGCGTGCCGATCCTGCGGGTCGTCAATCTGTCGCGGGCGCTGGAGACCCTCGCCGCCGCCGGCTGGCGTTGCATCGGCCTGACGGGCGAGGCTGAGCGCACGCTTGAGGCCGTGCTGGATGGGGCGCCGACGGTGCTGGTGCTGGGGTCTGAGGGCGAGGGCGTCCGCCGGTTGGTCGCCGAGCACTGCGATGAGCTGGCCAAAATCCCGATGCCTGGCGGATTTGACAGCCTCAACGTCTCCGCCGCCGCCGCCGTCGCCCTCTATGAGGCCTCGAAACCTCGCCCCTGAACAGTTGCGGCGGCCGTGAGCCTGCCGCATGAAAGTCCGTATGGAATTCGCAATCCCCACCGCCGGCGCCATCGCCGCCTTCGTTCAGGTCGTGATGATCGACCTCGCCCTGGCGGGAGACAACGCCATCGCCGTGGGGCTGTCGGCCGCCGGCTTGCCGCCGCATCAGCGCCGGCGCGCCATCGTGCTGGGGCTGGGCGGCGCGGTGGTGATGCTGATCGGCTTCGCCCTGGTCACCACCCAGCTGCTCAAGATCGTCGGCCTGCTGTTCGCTGGCGGCCTCTTGCTGCTCTGGGTCTGTTGGAAGATGTGGCATGAGCTGCGCGCCCAGCGCCAGGAAGAGGTCGCTGAGGGCGAGGCCGCTCTGGAAGAAGCCACCGGCGTCAAGTTCGACGCCCATCCGAAACACGCCGCGCCGCCCAAGACCATGGGCCAGGCCCTGGTTCAGATCCTGATCGCCGATCTCACCATGTCGCTGGACAACGTGCTGGCCGTGGCCGGCGCGGCCCGCGAGCATCCGATGGTGCTGGTGGTCGGTCTGCTGCTCTCGATCACCCTGATGGGCGTCGCCGCCACCTGGATCGCCAAGCTGTTGCACCGCTTCCGCTGGATCGGCTACCTCGGCCTGGTGATCATCGTCTATGTGTCACTGCACATGATGTGGGAAGGCCACCGCGACGTGGCCATCAAGCTGGGCCGCGTCGCCGACTACAATCAGGTCATGCCCGCCGCCCTGGCCATCACGCCGGCCGAGATCGCCGAACACGGCGCCGGCAAATAGCCCCACGCCGCGCGTCAGCCCTGGGCCAGCCACTGCCGCGCCTGGCGCTGGGCCTCGGCGACATCTTCCGTGGCCATCTCGACGGCGATCTCGCGCCGATAGAGCTTGGCTTCGTCTGAGCCGCGCATGGCCGCCAGGTTGAACAGCATGTGCGCCGAAACATAGTCCAGCGGCGCACCCCCCTGGCCCGTGGAATAGAGCAGCCCCATCCGGAACAACTCGTCGCCCGTCGCATCCGCCTTCGGCAGCGGCAGGTCATCGCACTTCGTGTCGATGCTCGCCAACATGGTTCAAGTCCCTTTCCCAAGTACGGCGGGCTCGGTTCTCGAGCGCCACTCCGGCCTTACGAGAGGACACCAAACCTGCTTTCCCTTGA
Organism: Alphaproteobacteria bacterium; assembly: GCA_043734425.1. Classification (GTDB taxonomy): domain Bacteria; phylum Pseudomonadota; class Alphaproteobacteria; order Caulobacterales; family Caulobacteraceae; genus Phenylobacterium. The sequence continues at coordinate 43,704 of JAYTFM010000069.1, read as the reverse complement.
ACACATGGTTAAAGCCGCTGTTGTCTGTTTGACAGAATTGCGGCCTTTCCGATCAGCGCATGGGCGGGGCGTAGTGCAATCCGGGCTTCGGCGCCGTCCAAAGCGCGTTCAGCCCTCGCTCCAAACGCAGGGCCGAATCATCCCCCAGGTCGCGCCGGAAGATCTCGTGATAGGCGCCCACCTGGCGCAGCACCTGATAGGCCCAGTCGGGCGCCAGACCCAGCAGTTGGCCCAGGTCGCCCTCCAGGCCCAGCAGCCGGCGGGTCTCCGGATCGGTGGCGGTCTGGCGCGCCGCCTCCACCGTCCGCGACGACAACCCCAACTCCTCGCCCAGCAGGGTCGCATAGACCGTCCAGCGCACAATCTCGGCCCAGACCGCATCGCCCTGCCGCACCACCGGGCCCAGCGGCTCCTTCGAGATGATGTCCGGCAAGATCACATGCGCGCCGGGATTGCTCAGGATCGAGCGTGAGGCCGCCAGGGCCGACACATCGGCGGTGAAGGCATCGCACGCCTCGCGCTCATACAGCCCCCGCGCCTGCGCCTCCGAAGCCGCCACCACCGGCCGGAAGGTCATGCCCCGCACCCGGAAATAGTCCGCCAGATTGCCGGCGCTGGCGGTCCCGGCCTGCACGCAGATCCGCGCGCCGCCCAGTTCCTCGGCGCTGGTCAGGCCCAGGGCCTTGGGAACCAGGAACCCCTGGCCGTCGAAATAGGTGGTGACCGGAAAACTCAGGCCCAGGCCGGCGTCGCGCGCAAAGGTCTGCGAGGTGTTGCGCGACAGGATATCCAGTTCGCCCCGCTGCAAGGCGCTGAACCGGTCGGCGCCGTCCACCACGGTAAACCGCACCTTCGTCGCATCCCCCAGCACGGCCGCCGCCACCGCCCGGCAGAGGTCGACATCAAACCCCCGCCACTCACCCCGCGCGTCCGGCAGCGCGAACCCGGGCAGCCCCGCATGCACCCCGCACGCCAGATACCCGCGCGCGCGCACCGCCGTCAGGGTCGGGCTCTCGGCGGGCTTGTAGATCGTCTTGCCCGCCGGCGCGGCTGCCGCCGTCTTGGCTGTTGGAGACGGCGTCGGCTTGGCGGGTTCGCACCCGGCCAACACCAGGGCCGCAACCACCGCCCCTAAGCCTTGTCTTGCAACCCGGCGGATCATCTCAACGCCCCAAACACTTCACCGGCCCACCTTCACCAGCGCCGCCCTGCCCCGCAACCCTTTCCCGCGTCAGCCGACCTCGCGACCGCGCAGACGCTCCAGTCCGGCGCGGGTCGAGGCCAGCAGAGCCCGCGCCCGCTCGGCCGGATCGGGATAGCTGTCGCGCAGCGCCTTGGAGCGCAGTTCCACGCTGAGCGGCGTTGCCGGCGGCAACACCTCCAGCAGCTCGGCCAGCGGCAAGCCGCCCTCGCCGAGCGGCAGACGCAGATCCAGCGCCTCATGCAGGATCGCCCTCACGTCCTCCGGCGCGGGGCCGTCCGCCGCCGCGTCGCAGATCTGGGCATAGGGAAACCGGTGCGGATCGACGCTGCGCAGATCGGCCGGCGCGCCGCCCGTGCGCCGCAGATGCAGCGGATCGATCAGCAGGCCCGCTTCTGGCCGGTCGGCCCGGGCCAGCACATCCAGCGCCGCCGCCAGGCTGCGCACGGATGTGAAGGCGCCAAACTCCAGGCAGGCGCGAAGGGCGCAAGCCGCCGCATGGTCGCTGAGCCGCCCGAACCTCTCCGCCGCCGCCCCCGGATCCGGCTCGGAACTCACCACCAGCACATGGCGCGCGCCGATGGCCGCGCCGGCGTCGATGATGCGGAAATGGTCGGGATCGTCCGGCCCGGGCTTGATCCAGATCACCTCGACATCCAGCACCGGAATTCCCGCGCCCTCGGTCAGCGCGCGAACCTCCTGGGCGATCGTCCGGGTCCAGGTCGCCGGCTCGACCCAGATGCCCACCGCCGGCCAGCCCGCCGCAATCGCCGCCGTCGCCATCTGCTGGGGCGTGAATTCCGGCAGCACCCCAGAGGCCAGGGAGAGAAGAGGATAGGTAGGGCCGGCCATGCTGCACTCGCTTTTTTCCGCTGAGCGTCCGACGCCCCTTGAAACCCTGCCAGCATCAGGAAAGGATTCAAAGTCGTCCGAAGTGTCGAGAACAATCATCTCTGACGCTCGAGGCGGACGGGCGGCCACAGGAGACGAGCGATGCGGGCGGCGGTGTTCGAGCGGGCGGGTCAGCCCATGCGTTGCGTGTCCGCGCCGGACCCCAAGCCCCTGCCCGGCGATCTGATCCTCAAGGTCGCCTACAGCGGCGTCTGCGGCACCGACCTGCACCTGACCCAGCCCGGCATGGATACCGCCCTGCCGCCGGGCATGATCCTCGGCCATGAGTTCTCCGGCGAGGTGGTGGATTTCGGGCAGGGCGTTCGAAGTGCCTGGAAACCCGGCGAGCGGGTCACCGTCATGCCCTTCCGCGCCTGCCCGGCCTGTGGGGCGCTGTGCCGCGAAGGCCTCGATATCATCTGTCCGAAGGTCGCCTATATCGGCATCGCCGAGCCCGGCGGAAACGCCGAATATGTCGCCGTAAACGCCGCCCAGGCGATCCGCCTGCCGGCCAGCGTGGACCTGCAGTCCGGCGCGCTGGTGGAACCGCTGGCGGTGGGCCTGCACGCGGTCAAGAAGGCCGGATCGCTGCTGGGCCAGAACGTGCTGATCATCGGCGGCGGGCCGGTGGGCCTGGCGGTGGCGATGTTCGCCCGGCTGGCCGGCGCGGCCTGCATCGCCGTCTCCGAGCCGCACGCCATGCGCCGCGGCCGGGCCGAGACCATCGGCGCCACGGCCGTGATCAATCCAACCGCCGAGCCGGTCGCCGAGGCCTTCCTCGCCCACGCCAAGACCCCGCCCGACGTGGTGTTCGAATGCGTCGGCTCGCCCGGGATGATCGCGGAGGCGGTGCGCCAATCGCGCCTGCACGGCCGCGTCATCGTGGTCGGCGCCTGCATGGAACAGGACCATTTCCATCCCATCCTGGCCCTGGCGAAGGAGACGCTGATGGCCTTCTCCCTGGGCCACGACCGCGAGGACTTCCGCTTTGTGGTGGAGAGCCTGGAGCGTGGCGTGATCGACCCCTCGCCCCTCGTCACCGGCATCGTGGACTTTGCGGAATTCCCGGCGGCGTTCGAGAGCCTGCGATCCGCGAAGGACGCCTGCAAACTGCTGCTGAAGCCGAACTGAAGTCCAATCCCCTCTCCCCCGCGAGCGCAGCGAGACGAGAGGGAGAGGGTAGGGAGAGGGCCGGCTGGGCGACTCTGAGGGTCGGGCAAGGGCCTCCCGCGTCGCCGTCGCAGGGTCCTCGCGGAACCAACGGCGGATCACGTTTTCACGAGTCGGCCCTCTCCCAACCCTCTCCCTCTCGGGCTTCGCCTCGGGGAAGAGGAATGGGAATTCCCCCGCCTCAAACCTCGATCACCGCCTTGCCGACCGGGGTCAGCGACAGGATCGCCAGTTTCACGTGCTGCCAGGCGAACGGAATGCCGATGATCGTCACGGCCAGGGCGGCGGCCAGGACCAGGTGGTGCAGCGCCAGCCACCAGCCGGCCAGCACCAGCCAGAGGACATTCAGACAGCCGCTGGGAACGCTTGAATCGGCGTCAATGACGATCCGGCCGAACGGCCAATAGCTGAACGCCGCGATCCGAAACGCCGCCGGCGTCCACGGCAGACCGATCACCGTGATCGCCAGGATCGCCCCCGCCAGCACCCACAGCGATCCAGAGATCCAACCGCCCAGCACGAACCACAGCACGTTCAGCAACAGTCGCATGGCCGCTCCTTGCAGGCCCGAACCCTGCACCATTCGGCCGGCGCCGTCACGCCGCAGCGCGCGCTCAGGCCTTGACCGGTCCGATCGTCTCCAGCGGCAGCCGGATTTCAAACGTCGCCCCGGCTTCGGTGTGCACCAGCAGATCACCGTGAATCTGCGCGATCAGCGAACTCACCAGCCGCATGCCCAGCCCTCCTGGGGGCGCGTCCTCCGTCGTGGGCAGTCCCTGGCCCTTATCGGCGACCTTCAGCACCCAGGCGCTGCTGCGGCGCTTGAGGGTCACCGAAATCCGGCCCCGCTGGGGGCTTGGATAGGCGTACTTGGCCGCGTTGGTGACCAGCTCGTTCACGATCATCGCCAGGGGAATGGCGGTGTCGATCGAGGCAATCCCCGGATCCACATCAATCTTGAGGGAAATCCGCTCGTGATCGACCAGGGTACGGGCAAGTTCCGCGCCCAGGTCCATCAGATAGGCGCTGACTTCCACGTCATCCTGCCGCGACCCGCGATAGAGCGCCGAATGGACCTGGGCGATGCTCTGCACGCGCGCGACGGCCTTCAGCAGAGCCTGCCGCACCGTCTCATCGGCGTTGCGCGCCTGCATCTGCAACAGGCTGGAAACCATCGCCAGGTTGTTCTTGGTGCGGTGGTTCAGCTCATCGAACAGTTCGGCCTGCCGCTCGGCCGCGCGCTTGCGCTCGGTGATATCAAAGAAGAATTGCGCCAGACGAGTGTCGGTCACCCGGCTGACGTGAATCTCATGCCAGAGGTCGGTGGCCGGGTTGTGGAACTCAAAGGCCTGATGCTCGCCGGAGCGCAGCACCCGGCCGCACAGCTCCAACCACGGCTTGGACACCCCATCACCATCGCTGAGACGCATCCCGACAGCGCGTTCATCGACGCCCAGCATGCGCTGAAGCGCAGGGTTCATCTCGACAATCGTATAGTCGACCAGGTCCCCCTCGGGGCTCCAGATCGCCTCACACAGGGCAAAACCTTCCGACATCGTCTGGAACAGGGTGTCATAGTGAAGGTGCTGGTCCGCCAGCCGCTCATTGGTCGCCTCAAGGCGCATCAGCAGGGTGCGGGCAAAGGCGGCGGCAGCGACGACGCTCGCCAATGAAACGAACACCAACGCGACATTTAGGACGTCCAGCGTCGCGAAACCGACCGCCGCGCGCGGGACGAACAGCGCCATCGCTGCGGCGACGCTGAGGAGGCTGGCGATGCCGCCGCCGCGCCATCCGCCCAGCAGCGAGGCCAGCAGCACGGCGGGAAAGTACAGCGCATAGGGCGCCACACCGGGCTCAATATACCCCAGCAGGAAGCGCGTTACGGTCGCCAGGCTGACAAAACCAATGGCCCAGAAAACACTTAGAAACCAGTTCGTCGGCGCGCGCGCCAGCCGCCGCACCACGCTGCGGAGGAATTCTCGGAACGCCAGCGTTGCGTGAGGCCGTGGGTTACGCATCGCAAGGTCTACAGCCCTGGTCGCTTCCTGACTCAAGTTCACGCGTCCCCGGACTGCCTAGCCGAAAAATTACAAAATGCGTTTCAGTGCGCCCGTACGCCGCAAGACTGTCTGACCGCTTCACCTTTGTCCATGGCTAGCGACATGGCTGGCGACATGGTTGGCGGCGCCGCCCCCTGGCTTCCCCCGGAACGGGGGAAATGTCGCCAATGCGCGAAGCGCGGGCGACAACGGGGGAAGGCGAACGCTCCCCCATCGGCGTCTCGCCCCTTCGGAGCTTCGCGCCGCTTTCCCCCGTGAACGGCTACCGGATTCACACATCAGTGTTGGCCTGCGCGAACCTCTCCCGCACATCGGTGTTGACATGATGTTCTTGGTATGTTCTAGTGAGGATCGTGGACCTAGCACCCCTCCCCATGCACGAGCGCCATGCCTTCGGCCTGCAACGCCTCGCCGAGATGTGCGGCAAGCTCGTCGAGCAGGCCTATCATCGGGCGATCATTGCCGAGGAGCCGGAGGAGAAGGACCGGGCTTCCCTGGTGTTTGATCGTCTGGCCCGCGGCTATCGTCTCACCCTCTCGCTCGAGGCCAGATTCGCCCGTGACGTGCGGCGCGAGGATCGTGAGATCGCGGCGGCGCCTGCGCCCAGCAACCTGCCCCGGCCCGTCGCTGCGCCCCGGCCCGATCGTCCGGCCCGCGAGCCCACCGAGGCGGACCATGAGAGCGAGGTCGATGCGGAAGAGGTCTCCGACGCCCTCGCCATCCGCCTGAAGGACCTCTCCCATATCCTCGAAGATCAGGCCGAGATGCTCGATCCCGACGGAACCCAGCGCGCCGATCTCGACGCCCTCGCCGAATGGTGGGCCGAAGGTCAGCGTTATGAGCCGGGATATCAGCCGCCCAAACCCCCACCGCGCCGCGCCAAGGCCCGGCGCACCCGACCGCCCCGACCCAAGGTCACTCAATCCCGGGACATCCCAGACGAGGACATCCCAGACGAGGACGTCCCGGACGAGGACATCCCGGACGAGGACGACTTCGACGACGAGGACGACTTCGACGACGAGGCGCTCTGGCTGGACTCCGGCTGAGACCGCAGGCGAAACGGACGCCACAACCCAACACCATCCGTGTCATCCTGGTTTCCGCGCAGCGGCTACCGGATTCACACAATTCGCGACCATCATAGAAGCCCTCCTCCTCGATGGAGGAGGGTTGGGTGGTGGTGCGGCCAGAGCGCTGCGGCTTGAGACGCTGGTCGGCTCAGAGCCGAACGTCGCTTCACACTTCAACGCCCTGCGCTCACCACCATCCCTGACCCTTCCTCAGCCTGCCCTCGGGCGGGCCGCGCAGCGGCGCGAGCCGGGGGAGGAGGAAGGGAAATCAGCGTCGCCTCAGAAGTCGTAGTTGCGAACCACGTGAGATGTATGAATGCCGTAGCCGCTAAGCGGAAGACCGGGACTACAGGGGATGGGAGTCGTGCCTGCGGCCGGGGTGACGGCGCTATTCTGTCGCTATGAACCGCACCACACCCCGATCAGCCTTGCGGCCCGCCCCGGATGGCGAAATATGGATGCCCCGCCGCACCGATTGATCGCTCGCCCCCGCATGTCCGACCAGACCCGCCTGATCCACCTGCCCGACCCGCCCGGCGCGCCGAGCCGGACCGTCGGACCGGCGATCCAGAAGGGCTCCACCGTTCTGCTGCCCGAGGCCGCAGCGCTCTATGACGATGACCTTGTCACCTATGGCCGCGCCGGTCTCTCGGCCCAGGCGGCGCTGATCGAAGGCCTGAAAGCGCTGGAAGGCGCGCAGGCCGTCACCCTCTATCCCTCCGGCGTCGCCGCCATCGCTGGCGCATTGCTGGCGGTGCTGAAAGCCGGCGATGAGATCCTGGTGGTCGACAACGCCTACAAGCCGACCCGCCGGTTCTGCGACCAGGTCTTGAAGCGCTTTGGCGTCACCACCCGCTACTTCGACGCCCGAACCGCGCCTGAGACTCTGCTGGCCGGCGCCTCCGAGCGCACCGCCCTGATCCTGATGGAATCCCCGGGCTCGCTCAGCTTCGAGATGCAGGACGTCCCCCGGATCGCTGAGCTGGCGCGGGCGCGCGGCATCCTGACCGCCATCGACAACACCTGGGGCGCGGGCCTGCTGTTCCGGCCGCTGGCGCACGGTGTCGATCTGTCGATCCAGGCGCTGACCAAATATGTCGGCGGCCATTCGGACGTGTTCATGGGTTCGGTGGCGGTGAACGATCCCATCTTGGCCAGGACTCTGGCCAGCCACGTCGACAACCTCGGCTGGGCGGTGTCGGGCGATGACGCCTATACGATGCTGCGGGGCCTGCGCACCCTGCCGCTGCGGCTGGCGCGGCACGGGGCCAGCGGCCTGGAAATCGCCCGCTGGCTTGGCGAACAGCCCGAAGTTAAGGGCCTGCTCCACCCCGCCTTGCCCGGTCATCCCGATCACGCCCTGTGGACGCGCGACTATTCCGGCGCCTGCGGCCTCTTCGGATTTACCCTGCGCCCAGCCCCGCAAACCGCTGTCGACGCCTTTCTGAACACCCTGAGGCTGTTCGGCCTCGGGTTCTCCTGGGGCGGCTTTGAGAGTCTGGCGATCTCTTGCGATCCGCAGCTCAAGGTCCGCAGCCATCACGGCGACTACGGCGGGCCGCTCATGCGCCTGCATGTGGGCCTGGAAGACCCAGAGGACCTGATCGCCGACCTGCGACATGGTCTGGACGCCTTCGCGACCTTGGCGTGAGCGAGGACTTTCTCAAGGATTTCCTCCGCGACGAGGACCTGCCACCGACGTTTCTGGCGACCGTCGATGCGGTCTGCCGCCCGCTGGCGGATCGGGCCAGCGCGCTGCGCGACGCCAAAGGCGCGAGCGTCATCATCGGCCTCTGCGGCGCCCAGGGCTCCGGCAAGTCCACGATCTGCGCCGTGACCGCCCGCTTGCTCAACCAGCGCGGTTTTTCCTGCGCTGTCCTGTCCCTCGACGATGTCTATCTGGGCCGCCAAGCGCGCCAGTGGCTGGCGGATCAAACCCATCCCCTGCTGGCGGTTCGCGGCCCGCCCGGCACCCACGATGTGCCGCTGGCCTGCGCCATCCTGGACGGGCTCGCCGGGCCAGGAACCATTCCCCTCCCCCGCTTTGACAAGGCCGCCGATGAGCGCCGCCCGCCCTCCAGCTGGGATCAGGTGGAAGGGCCGCTCGATGTGGTGCTGTTCGAAGGCTGGTGCGTCGGCGCCCGGCCCCAGCCGCCGCTCGACCTCCTGCCCCCCAACAACGACCTGGAGCGCCAGCGCGACCTCGACGGCGGCTGGCGGCGCGCCGTCAATCGCGCCCTGGCCGGCGCCTATCAGGCGCTGTTTGACCGCCTCGATTTGCTGATCCTGCTGGCCGCCCCCGACTTCGACGTGGTCCAGGCCTGGCGCACCGAGCAGGAACACAAGCTTATCGCCCGCACCGGCGCGGGCATGAGCGACGCCGAGGTCGCCGTCTTCATCCAGCACTATGAGCGGCTGACCCGCTGGATCCTGACCGAAATGCCCACCCGCGCGGACTGGGTGGTACGGCTGGATGCGGATCGAGCGCCGCTCAGTCCATAAGCTGCGACGCCGCGATCAAGGCGGACCGCTCAGCCGCGGTCAGCACCCGCCACCGTCCCTCGGCGAGGTCACCCAGCTTGAGCGGCCCGACCCGCACGCGAAACAGGTCCAGGACCCTTAGGCCCACCAGGTCGCACATCCGTCGGATCTGCCGCTTGCGGCCCTCCTGCAGCACGAACCGAAGGGACTGCCCCTCAATCACCTCAACGCCTGCCGGCTTAAGCGGACGACCATCCAGCTCCAGACCGTGCCGCAAGCTCGCCAGAGTGGGCCCGTCGATCCGACCCGAGACCCGGACCTCGTATTCCTTGTCCAGCAGCGACTCCGGCCCGATCAGCGCCTTGGCCAGCACCCCGTCATCCGACAGCAGCAGCAACCCGCGACTGTCCAGATCGAGCCGGCCCAAGGGTGGCAAGCTGGCGTTGGAGGCAGGGATCGCCGGGCTCTCGCCCACCAGCGCCTGGCGGGTCAGCAGCCGCACCGCCGGTGTGTAGCCCGGCTCTGGCTGACCCGAGACATAGCCCACCGGCTTGTGCAGCACGGCGGTAAACCCTGGAAGCTGGGCTTCGGTCCGGTCGGCCAGGGTCAGGGTCTGGCCAGGCAGGATCTTGCGGCCGGCGTCGTCCACCCGCTCGCCGTCGATACTGACCAGACCGCTGGCAATCAGCCCTTCGGCCTCGCGCCGCGAACAGACGCCGCTCTGCGCCAGCCAGCGGTTGACCCGCTGCGGCTCGGCCTCATCGTATTGGCGGGTCCAGGGCACGGCGGCCTTTCAGATGGCGCGCCCGGCAGGGCTCGAACCTGCAACCGCCCGCTTAGAAGGCGGGTGCTCTATCCAGTTGAGCTACGGGCGCCTGGGGAGGATTTTCAGTGGGTCCAGGGCGTTCTTCGCCCGAAGGCAAAGTTGTCGGCATAGGCCTTGATGATCTTCTTGGCCGGCTTGGGGTCAACCAGCTGGAACGCCAGCCCATGCGCTTCGGCATATCGGACGGCGTCATCGCGGGTCTCGAAGGTCAGGCGAACCTGGCTGGACTCCGTGTCCGTGGTCTGGGTCCAGCCCATCAGCGGCTCGGACCGGCGGGCGGCGGTCGGCTCGAACTCCAGAACCCACTCCGACGCCTTAGCGCGGCCGGACTGCATGGCGGTCTTCGACGGACGGAAAATGCGCGCAAGCATCGGTCTTCAAATTCCCTCTGGCGGCCGTCGCTGGTCGGGGCGGCAGGATTTGAACCTGCGACCCCCTGCTCCCAAAGCAGGTGCGCTACCAGGCTGCGCTACGCCCCGACGGCGACGGACGCCCTGCCATATGGGCGTTTACATCTTTCCGCAAACCCAACGGGTGATGAACTAGCTATTGAGTTCCAGGCCCTTGAGCGATCCCTCGGCCCGCCAGTCCTCCAGCACCTTCACGAAAGCGATGGGACCTGCGCCGTACATGCTGTTCTTGGTGCTCATCGCCTCGGTCTTACCCTCGTTGTTGTAATAGCCGGGGGTGCACTCCTTCAGGAAGTCCGCGCGCATCAGGGCCAGCTTCTGGATCGTCTCGACCCAGGTGTCGACGGCGCCCTGCTCGACCTCGACGGTCCGCGCCTGCCGGCCCTGGGCGTTCTGGATCACATAGGCGATGTGCTTGGACTGCTCGTTCAGCATGTGGGGGAAGTTGGCCGTAAAGCCCGACTGACCGTTCGACACCAGGAAGAGGTTCGGGAAGTCGCGCACGAAGAAGCCGTGGTAGGTCTCCAGGCCGTTCGCCCACTTCTCGCTGAGGCTGACGCCACCCTTGCCATAGACCTGATAGCCCGACCGGCGAGTGTAGTCGGTGCCCACCTCAAAGCCGGTGGCGTAGATCAGGCAGTCGACCTCGTACTCTGTCCCATTGGCGACAATGCCGGTCTCGGTGATCCGATCGACGCCCTTGCCCTCAGTGTCAATGAGATGGACGTTCGGGCGGTTGAACGTCGCCAGATACTCGTCGTGGAAACACGGCCGCTTGCAAAACTGGTTGTACCAGGGCTTCAGCGCCTCGGCGGTCGCGGGATCCTGGACCATGCCATCCACCCGGGCCCGCACCTGCTCCATCTTCTTGAAGTCTGCCAGCTGCATCAGGGCCGCCGGATCGCTGACCACCTCGCCAGCCTCGGCCTTGCGCCGCGCCAGCAGCAGGATGTTGCCGATGATGTCGGTCCAGCCGTCGTTGACCAGATCCTCCTCGGCGAACCCGCCGCTCACCAGGGTGTTGAAATTGTCCATCCGGTGCTGTTGCCAGCCCGGCTTCAGGCTCTCGATCCATTCGGGATCGGTCGGCCGGTCGGCGCGAACGTCGATGGAGGACGGCGTGCGCTGGAAAACGTAGAGTTCCTTGGCCCACTCGCCCAGGTGCGGCACGCACTGCACCGCCGTCGCGCCGGTGCCGATGATGCCGATCCGCTTGTCCTTGAGCTTCTCGAGCCCACCTTCCGGTCCGCCGCCGGTGTAGTCATAGTCCCAGCGACTGGTGTGGAAGGAGTGGCGCTTGAAGCCCTCGACCCCGGGAATGCCCGGCAGCTTGGGCCGGTGCAGCGGCCCGTTGGCCATCACCACGAACTTGGCCTTCATCGCATCGCCGCGATTGGTCTCGACGATCCAGCGCGCCGCATCGGCATCCCAGCGCATGGCCGTCACTTCGGTCTGGAAGCAGACGTTGTCATAGAGGCCAAACTTCTCGCCGATCATCCGGCTGTACTTCAGGATTTCCGGCGCGCGGGTGTATTTGCGCGACGGCATGAAGCCCACTTCCTCCAGAAGCGGCAGATAGACGTAGCTCTCGATGTCGCAGGCGGCGCCCGGATAGCGGTTCCAGTACCAGGTGCCGCCGAAGTCGCCGCCCTTTTCGATCAGCCGCACGTCGGTGAAGCCCGCCTCGCGCAGCCGCGCCCCCGCCAGCAGCCCGCCAAACCCGCCGCCGATCACGATGACTTCGGTGTCATCGAACAGCGGCTCGCGCGTGAAGCCCGGGGGCACATAGGGGTCTTCGAGATAGCGGGCGAACTGGCCCGTCATCTCAACATACTGCTCATTGCCGTCGGCCCGCACCCGCCGGTCCCGCTCAGCGCGGTACTTGTCGCGCAGCGCGTTCGGATCAAAGCCGAGGTCATCCCCGCCCGAAATCTCAGGCCTATCGTCCGCCATGGTGGTATCCCCGCGATGCATTATCAGCGTTCACCGTGCCGAACGTTTGTTTCACTGGCAAGTCAGCGGTGACAGAAACGCTCAGCGCTTCAGGCTTTGCAGATAGTCCAGCGCGGTCAGCGCCTGCGCCCGGACCCCGACCTCCAGGGCCGCCTCGTCCATCACATTGAAGAACGGCGAGTGATTGGCGCCCGGCGAGGGTCCGATGCCGAGAAAGTAGAAGAAGCCCGGAATCTCGAGCTGGTAGCGGGAAAAGTCCTCGGAGGCGGTGACATAGTCCGACTGGCCGTTGACCTTACCTGCGGCCGCGTGGCTCAGGCTCACCGTCGTGTGCGCAACCAGGGCTGGGTCGTTGCTGGTCACAACCCCGTTCCCGCGCCAGACGATCTTGCCGGTGGCGCCATAGCGCTCGGCGATGCTGGCCACCGCGCGCTCGACCTTTGCCAGGGCATCCTTGCGCAAAGCGGGATCGAAGCTGCGCATCGTGCCGGTCAGCACCATGTCATCGGGAATGATGTTCGCCCGCACTCCGCCATGGATGGTGGCCACGGTCAGGACGGTGGGCGTGCGCGTCACGTTGATCTGGCGCGCGGCGATCTGGTTGAAAGCGGTGATCACGTCGGCGGCTGTGGAGGCGATGTCGACGCCGGCCCAGGGCGCGGACGCGTGGGTCTGCTTGCCGTGCAGGGTGATCTGAAAACTGTCAGACGCGGCCATGAAGGGGCCGGGCCGCCAGGTGAGGTATCCGGCCTCGCCAGGCCAGACGTGCAGGCCGAAGATGGCGCTGGGGGCGGGATTCTTGAGCGCACCCTGCTTGATCATCAGGGCGGCGCCGCCTTCCTCGCCCACCGGCGGGCCTTCTTCGGCCGGCTGGAAGATGAACACGATGGTTCCGGGAATCTCCTTGCGCATCGCCGCCAGGGCCTCGGCAGCGCCCATCAGGATCGCCACATGGGCGTCATGTCCGCAGGCATGCATGACGCTGACGGTCTGGCCATTGTATTCGGCCGTGACCTTGGAGGCGAAGGCGAGGCCAGTCTGCTCGGCGACCGGCAGAGCATCCATGTCGGCGCGCAGGGCCACCACGCCGCCGGACTTGCCGCCTTTGAGAACGCCCACAACGCCGGTCACGCCGACGCCGGTCCGCACTTCCAGACCCAGCGCGCGCAGGTTATCGGCCACCAGCTTGGCGGTGCGGACTTCGCGGTTGCCGAGCTCCGGGTGCTCATGGATGTCGCGCCGCCACGCGATGACTTTCGGCTGCAGGCGTTTGGCCTGGGCGAAGACCGCAGCATCAAAGCGCCCCGCAGCGGGCGCCGCCACCGCCTGGGCCCCACAGCCAACCGCCAGCGCCAGCGCAGCGCCCGCCAGCCATTTCACCCTGCTCATTGCATCTCCCACATCAATTCGGTTGCGCCATCCGCCCGCCGGTCATCGCTCGCGTGACCCCGGTTGTGGAGGGAAAGGTGATCGGCAGGCCACGATAGGTTCGCGCCGCAAGAAAGGCGAAGGCTTCCGCCTCCAGCGCGTCCCCCCGCCAGCCGACCTCCTCCGCCGGCCTCACGGTAACTGGCAAGCGGGCGGCAAGCGCCTTCATGATCTCGGGGTTGTGACGCCCGCCGCCACAAACAATCACCTCGCGCGGCGTCGGGTCGGCCGTTTCGAAGGCCAGTTTCACCGCCTCGGCCATGAAGGCGACCAGGGTCGCGGCGGCGTCCTCGAGGCGCAGCGACTCCAGAGGTTCCAGCGAGAAGTCGAAGCGGTCCAGCGACTTGGGCGGCGGCGCCCGGAAATAGGGATGCGCCAGCAGCGCCCGAACCACGCCGTCATCCACCCGCCCGACGCTGGCGTACCCGCCGCCCGCATCAAAGCGTCCAGCGCCGCGCGCCAGCACCAACAGGTCGATCATGCCGTTGCCGGGACCGGTGTCGAAGGCTGTGATCTGATCGCCGCCCGACCAGAAGGTGACATTGGCGACTCCGCCGATATTCAACACGGCGAGGGGCGCGGTCAGGCCCGAGGCCTTGGCGCGGGCCAGGTGATAGATCGGCGCCAGCGGCGCGCCCTGCCCGCCGGCGGCGACATCGGCGGCGCGAAAGTCGTAAGCCACCGGCCGACCGGTCAGGCGGGCCAGCAACTCGCCGTCGCCGAGCTGGATCGTGCGCCCGGGCGCGCTGGCCTGCGGCCGTTCGTGGACCACGGTCTGGCCGTGCATCCCGATGAGGTCGATGTCGCTCCAGGACAGTCCTTGGTCGGCCAAGAAACCCTCGGCGGCGGCAAAGTGATCCCGCACCACCACCTCTGCAACCTGCGCAAAGATCTGTGGCGCTTCGGCCTCTCGCGCCTGGCCAATCGCCGCCAAGATCAGCTGGCGCGTGGCGTCGGTGAGTTTGCGTTCCCCGGCCGGGCCGAACCCGTGGATCACCTCGCCATCGGTCTCCAGCACCGCCATGTCGATGGCGTCGAGGGAGGTCCCGGTCATGAAACCCAGCACGCGCATGCGCCTTGACTGCCACGGCTTTGGCGCTGTAGCCAGCGACCCATGATCGGATCTGCGACCCGCACCGGCCGCTATTACCGCCTGCCCAACTAGCAGGCGTCCGATCCCACGCGCCTGCCCTCCCCGGCCGGCGCTGTGATAAGGCTCCGGCGTTCCTGCCTGAGAAGCCCCGATGCCCGATAATTCCGCCTTCAAGTCCGAGTTCCTGCGCACCATGCAGGCGCGCGGCTACATCCATCAGATCACCCATCCGGTGGAGCTGGATGCGGCGGCCACTTCGGGCGTGGTCACCGCCTACATCGGCTTTGACGCGACCGCTTCGTCGCTGCACGTGGGCCATCTGATCCAGATCATGATGCTCCGGCGGCTGCAGCAGGCCGGCCACAAGCCCATCGTGCTGATGGGCGGCGGCACCACAAAGGTCGGCGATCCCACCGACAAGGATGGCCAACGCCCGCTGCTCACCGACGCCCAGATCAACGCCAACCTGGACGGGATCAGGAGCACCTTCGCCAAATTCCTGACCTTCGGCGATGGCCCCACCGACGCGGTGATGGTCAACAATGACGACTGGCTGTCCAAGTACGGCTACGTCCAGTTTCTGCGCGACTACGGCGTGCACTTCACCATCAACCGCATGCTGGCGTTCGACAGCGTCAAGGCCCGGCTGGACCGCGAACAGCCGATGACCTTCCTGGAATTCAACTACATGCTGATGCAGTCGGTGGACTTCCTGGAGCTGGAGCGCAGCCATGGCTGTGTCCTGCAGATGGGCGGTTCGGACCAGTGGGGCAATATCGTCAATGGCGTGGAGTTGATCCGCCGCGTGGACCAGAAGCCGGCGTTCGGCCTGACCACGCCGCTGCTCGCGACCGCGTCCGGCCAGAAGATGGGCAAGACCGTTGGCGGCGCGGTGTGGCTGAACGCTGACCTGCGCAGCCCCTACGACTACTGGCAGTTCTGGCGGAACACCGAGGACGCCGACGTCGGACGGTTCCTGAAGCTGTTCACCGACCTGCCGCTGGACAAGATCGCCCGCCTGGAAGCGCTGCCAGGCGCTGAGATAAACGACGCCAAGAAGGTGCTGGCGAACGAGGCAACGCGGATGCTGCATGGTGTGGAGGCGGCCGACGCGGCTGCCGAGACCGCACGCAGTCTCTTCGTGGACGGCCGGGTTACAGCCGGTCTAGAAGTCGTAGAGGTCTTACGTGATCGGTTCAGTGACTGGCGATCGACAGCGGGTCTGGTCAAGGCCGCTGGTCTGGCCAAATCGCTCGGCGAGGCGCGGCGCCTGATCGCGGGCGGTGGCGTGTCGATCAATGATCGCCGAATGACCGAGGACGAACATCACACATATGATCAGCTCCTCACGGACTTCGACGCCTTCAAGGTCCAAGTGGGCAAGAAGAACGTGAAGCTGGTAAAGCCGATCTAACCCAACCGCTCGTCATGGCCGGGCTTGGAAGCCTGCCCTCGGGGCGTGTCGCACAAGCGGCGCGATCCCGGGGGGCCACCCAGAAACGCCGGCTTTGGGAGTCTGCCTGACGCGTCGGCGCATCTGGATCCCCGGCACAAGGCCGGGGATGACGGTTAGAATTTTGGAGCTAAGATGACCACCGTAACCGAAGGCGCGCCCGCGCCCGACTTCGACCTTGAAACCCCCGAGGGCCGTGTCCGCCTGGCGGATTTCGCCGGCAAGACTCTGGTGCTTTATTTCTATCCTAAGGACGACACCTCCGGCTGTACGCGCGAGGCCCAGGATTTCACGACCCTAGCCGGCGAGTTCGGCGCAGCCGGGGTCACGGTGGTCGGCGTCTCCAAGGACTCCATCGCCGCCCATCGCAAGTTCGCCACGAAGTATGACTTGTCGGTCACCCTGGCCTCGGACCCCGAAGGTGAAATGATCGCGCGCTATGGGTCGTGGGTCGAAAAGAGCCTCTACGGGCGCAAGTACATGGGCATCGACCGATCAACGTTCCTGATCCGGGACGGCAAGATTGTCCGCATCTGGCGCAAGGTAAAGGTGGCCAATCACGCCCAGCAGGTGCTGGAGTCTGCCCGGCCTGGTTGAGCAAATCGACTGGCGCTAGCCCTGCGACTCACAGACTGTGGGCCATCGATTCGTTACAACTTTGTAAACCATCTTGCCTCCCTCGGAAAAGTCGTCGCATATCCCTGCCATCCGAGGGTCGGGGGCCTCCAGCGGTATGATCCAGCAACTGGCGAAGCTCCGCCGTGCGACTGTAGCGTTCTTTCCGGAGCGCCACTTCTACGTGCGCACCGGCGGGGTCATGCAGGCCTTCGTTCTGTCATCGCGTCGGCAGCTGATCGTCGCTGGCGGTGTCGCTGCGGGGGCCGTCTGGATGGGCGTCTGCACGGCGGCCATGCTGATCAGCCTGATGTCAAGTTCCGCAGCGGATCGCGAGATCGCCAAGCTGAAGTCTCAATCGGAACGGTATGTGGCCGACCGTCAAGCGCGGCTGGACAGCGCCATGGCCCGGCTTGACGCGGCGTCGGGGACGAACGCCGATGTGGCGGCCGCCATCGAAAAGCGCCACGCTGCCCTTGCCCTGTTGTTGACTGACCTCAAGGGCGCGCCGGGCGCCAGCGAGGCTCTGACACCGGCAATCAACCGCGCCCTCGCCAGCGCTGATGCCTCGCCCGGCCGACGTGTCGAGATGGTGCGCATCGGTCAGGAACAGCTGTTGGCGGCGGCGGACGGGTTCGCGCGTGGGCGCGCGGATCGCCTGCGGATGGCGTTCCGTATGGCGGGCCTCAACCCGGCGACCTTTGTGGATCGTGGCGGCGCCTTGGGCGGACCGCTGATCGAATCCAAGGATCCTCGCGCGCTGGCGGCCGTGCTTGACGTCGATGAGGGCTTCGCGCGTCGAATTCAGAATGCCGCCGGCGACCTTTCCGAAACGCGGGCGCTCACCGAGGCGAGCACCGACCTGCCGCTGGCCGAACCCACTGACGCCGGCGCCCAGACCAGCGGATTTGGGGTTCGTTTCGATCCGTTCACTCGCCGGCCTGCCTACCATTCCGGCCTCGACTTCTCGGGCGGGTACGCAACCCCGATCCACGCGACGGGACCCGGCACGGTGTCTTTCACGGGTGTCCGGTCCGGCTATGGCAACGTGGTCGAAGTTGATCACGGACGTGGCTTGAAGACCCGCTACGCCCATTTGTCTTCCATCGCTGTCAAGGTGGGACAGCGCGTTGGCGTTGGTCAACGGATCGCTGCCATGGGTTCAACGGGGCGGTCGACCGGCACGCACCTCCACTACGAAGTTTGGGTCAATGGCCGGGCCCAGAATCCTGGCCGCTTTCTAAAGGCCGGTCGATATGTTCTCGAAGCCGACTAGGACGACGCCCCAACAGGACGCTTCCCCACAGCGTCGGCCGGCGGTCGCATCACTGATTGCGGAAGGTGTGATCATCCGCGGCGATATCGCTTCCCAGGGAGACCTACACCTCGACGGTGTCGTTGAGGGTGATGTCGCGGTGACCCAGATCACGATCGGTGAACGCGGAGGCGTCACCGGCTCCATTCGTGCGGACTCGGTAGAAATTCGCGGCCACGTCGTCGGAACCATCGCGGCCCGTCAGGTGCGCCTGTGCGCCAGCGCGCGGGTGGACGGCGACATATGTCATGCCGAACTCGCCATCGAAGCCGGCGCGCATTTCGCCGGCCGCAGCGTGGTGGTCGCGCCGCCCGTAGCCGACGAACGCCCGGAGTTTTTGCCGACGCCGCCGATGAGCGTGGCGGCAGAATAGCGGGATCAGTCTCGCGTTGCGCCGACCCTTTGCGCCAACGCCGCACCCATGAAGGCGTCGAGGTCGCCGTCGAGGACACCTTGTGTGTCGGAGGTTTCAACCTCGGTGCGGAGGTCCTTCACCATCTGGTATGGCTGCAGCACATAGCTGCGGATCTGATGGCCCCACCCGATATCGGTCTTCTGATCTTCCAGGGCTTGTTGGGCGGCTTCGCGCCTCTGAAGTTCCAGTTCGTAGAGCCGGGCGCGAAGCATCTTCCAGGCTTCCTCGCGGTTCTGGTGCTGCGAGCGACCCATCTGGCAGGCCACCGCGACGCCGGTCGGAATGTGCGTCAGACGCACGGCGCTGTCGGTCTTGTTGATATGCTGGCCCCCGGCGCCCGACGCGCGATAGGTATCGGTGCGGACATCTGCAGGATTGATGTCGATGACGATGGTGTCGTCGACCACCGGATAAACCCACACAGAGGCGAAACTGGTGTGGCGCTTGGCGGCGGCGTCGAACGGCGAGATGCGGACCAGCCGGTGCACGCCCCCTTCGGACTTCAGCCAGCCGTAGGCGTTGGCGCCCTTGACCTGCAGCGTTGCGGACTTGATGCCCGCCTGTTCGCCGCTGGTTTCCTCAAGGAAGTCGACGGTCATGCCATGCTGCTGGGCCCAGCGCGTGTACATGCGCAGCAGCATGCCGGCCCAGTCACAGGACTCGGTGCCGCCGGCGCCGGAGTTGATCTCGATGAAGGCGTCATTGCCGTCGGCCTCACCGGACAGCAGCGCCTCAAGCTCGGCGCGTCCAGCACGATCCTTCAGCGCCCGAAGCTGGCCGCGCGCCTCTTCCAGGCTGGCCTCATCGCCTTCATCGTCGGCCATTTCGGCATAGCCGAGCGCATCGGCCAGATCACGCTCCACCGAACGCACCGCCTCGACCTGGCTGGCCAGCCGGGTGCGTTCGCGCATCAGCGCCTGGGCGGCCTCCGGCTTGTCCCAGAGCGTCGGATCCTCGACGCGGGCGTTCAGCTCATCAAGTTTTCGGAGCGACGGGTCCCAGTCAAAGACGCCTCCTGAGCAGGTCGACCGACTGCTCGATGTCGGCCTTCAGGGCCTCGACATCCAATCTCATGATCCAACTCCCGAAACCGAGGCGCCGACATAGGGCGCAAGCCGGCTCAGAACAAGCCGTTGACGTCGTCCTGCTTCTTTGGCGGTGGCGGCGCGACAGTGGCGCCGGCGTTGGGCGCTCCGGTCACACCGTTCTGCCAGACCTTTTGATAGGGCTGCGGCCCAACCGGCGCCGCCGCGCCGGCAGCGCCGGGCGCGATCGCAGCGATGGAAGGCTCGGTGCCAGGCCGGAACGCCTCGCGGATGCCGCGGATCATGGCGAACTTGGCGCTGGAAGGCGCCTTGAAAGGTTCGGCGGGTCGATCCTTCAACGCCTGACCCATGAAATCCACAAAGATCGGCACAGCGGCGACGGCGCCGGTCTCATTGTTCCCGAGGCTGCGATTGTCGTCAAAGCCGATATAGACGCCGACCACGAGGTGCGGCGAAAATCCCATGAACCAGGCGGAACGGTAGTCGTTCGTCGTCCCGGTCTTGCCGCCCACCGGCTTACCTATTGAGAGGGCCTGGGTCGCCGTGCCGCGCAGCACAACGCCTTCGAGCATCGAGGTGATCTGATAGGCGGTGACCGGATCCATCGCCTGCTCGCCGCTGCGCGCAATCCGTGGGCTCTCCTCGCCGCCGAAGCCCGCGCCGCAACGATCACAATCGCGTCGATCCGAACGCCAGATCGCCTTGCCATTCCGATCCTGCACCAACTCGATCAGATGCGGCTGCACCAGCTTGCCACCATTGACGAACGTCGAATAGGCAGACGCCATGCGGTAAACCGTCGTCTCGCCTGAGCCCAGGGCCATGGCCAGCACCCGGTCCATCTTCTTGGTCACCCCGAGACGCTCCGCCAAGGCCGAAATTCGCGGCATGCCGACGCCCTGCGCCAGTCGGACGGTCATGGTGTTTCGCGAGAGCTCAAGCCCCTTTCGCAAGGTGAGAGCGCCGTAGTAGTCATGCTTGTAGTTCTCGGGCGTCCAGTCCTGCCCCCCCGCGCCGCGCAAGGTGATCGGCGCATCCAGAATGGTGCTGGCTGGCGTGTAGCCGCCTTCCAGGGCCGCCGCATAGACGATCGGCTTGAACGCCGAACCTGGCTGGCGCAGCGCCTGGGTCGCCCGGTTGAAGCTGGACAGCGAGAACGAATAGCCCCCCACCATGGCCGCGACCCGCCCAGAGAAGGGCTCCATCGCCACGAGCGCGCCATTGACCGCCGGCACCTGCTTCAGCCGAAACCCCGGCCCGTCCTCGTTCGGCGCCACGAAGACCAGATCGCCAGAGCCAATCCCGCGTCCAGCTCGCGCCCAGGCGACGTCTGACGGCGCCAACGCGCCAGCCTGGCCATCCAGGGTTTGGATGCTGACGGCGCCGGCCGCGACACTGGTCACGACCGCCTGGAGCCATGTCCGACGCTCCATCGGCCGCGCCTGTTTGCGCGCGATCTCCTGCCACCCGAACAGCGTATCGACCTTACCCCAAGCGCCTCGCCAGCCGTGCCGCCGGTCGTAGGTTTCCAGTCCATTCATCAGGGCCGTACGCGCGGCGCTTTGCAGACGTGGATCCAGAGTGGTCCGAACGTAGTAACCGCCAGCGTTCAGGCGCTCGTCGCCGAGTTCGGGCATGTTGAGCGCGATCCGGCGGACCTCCTCGACGAAATAGTCCGCATCGCGATATTGCGAGCGCGACGGGGCCTTCTGGACGACCAGATCTTCCTTGATCGCCGCTTCAGCCTCTGCACGGCTGACCCAGCCAAGATCGGCCATCTGATCCAGAATCCAGTTCCGTCGGACGATCGCCTGGGCCTTGCGGCGGAAGGGATGGTAGTTGTCGGGACCCTTCGGCAGCGCGGCCAGATAGGCGTTCTCGGCGAGCGACAGGTCACTGACGGATTTGCCGAAGTAGTTATAGGCGGCTGCGCCCACCCCGTACGAGCGATATCCCAGCCAGATTTCGTTGAGGTAGAGCTCCAGGATGCGCTCCTTGGACAGGGTCCCCTCAAGCTCAGACGCCAGGATCGCCTCTTTGAGCTTCCGCCCAATGGTTGGGTCGGCCGTCAGCAGGATATTCTTCGCGACCTGCTGGGTGATCGTCGAGCCGCCCTCCAACCGCCGGCCTTGGGCCAGATTGATCACATCCTTGAGCAGTGCGCGGCTAAGCCCGCCCAGGTCCAGTCCGCCATGCTTGAAGAAGCTGCGATCCTCCGCAGCGAGGAAGGCCTGGGCCGTCTGGGTAGGAATGGCGTCATAGGGAATGAAGATCCGCCGCTCACGGGAGAATTCGCCGATCAGGGTGCCATCCCAGGCGTAGGCTCGGGTGGCGGTGGCCGGGTGGTAGTCCACCAGATCCCCCGCATCGGGCATGTCGTGGAACAGCCAGGCCGCGTAGATTGCTGTGGCGAAGGCTGCCACAGCGACCAAGCCGAGCACGCTCACGCCGACGATGGCGAACCATCGCTGGGGATTGGCCGGCCCTTGCGGGGTGGGTGGGGGGTTCAAACCGGACAGCCTCCGAGGCCGCAGCCCTCAGACGCTGTCGTCTAGCCTGTGTCGGGCCGGGCGCCAACGGCCCGAAGACGCTTGCTGACTTAGCGAGCGGCGAGCTTCAAGTTGTCACTGAAATGATCGTCGATCGCCTGCGTCACCGCGCGCATCAGGCGGGCGCGACCAGCGGGGTCACGAAGCCGGGTCTCGTCCTCGTCGTTGCTGACAAATCCCATCTCAAGCAGGACGGCAGGCACGTCGGGGGCAAGCAGCACCATGAAGCCCGCATCGCGATGGCTACGCCGAAGAAGCGGCGCGCGGCCCTCGATGCGGGATACCAGCGTCTGGGCGAACACGGCCGATCGGTTGCGCGTGGCGCGCTGGGTCAGGTCGAACAGGATGTCGCGAACGCCCTGGTCGCCGCCCAGGCTGGTTTTCATGAACCAGTCGTCGCGCGATGCGAAACGCTGTGCCCGCTGCGAGGCTTTCTCGGAAAGTGTGTAGACGCTAACGCCGCGCACGGCTGGCTCCGGACCCGAATCGGAGTGCAGTGAAATGAACAGATCGGCGTCAGCACGCTGAGCAATTCGAACGCGACTCTCCAGCGGAATATAGAGATCGGTCTTACGGGTCAGGACCACGCGGTAGCGTCCCGTCTTCTCCAGCTGCTCGGCGAGGCTAAGCGCTGCGGCGAGGTTGATATCTTTCTCAAATCCGCGTGCACCCTGGGCGCCGCTGTCGCGCCCGCCGTGCCCCGCGTCGACGACGATTACTTTCTTGGTGCGCTGCACTGGCATGGCGGTCAGCGCCAGGCGTGAGCGGATCTGCGGCGCCGTGGTGATCGAGGTCGATGTCAGAACAACACCAGGCGCTGGCGCCAAGTCCATCACATAGCGATAGGCGCTGATCCCGTCCGCAGGCGGCAGCAGGAAGCGCCGCCGGACTGTTGCGTCGGTCGCGAGGTTTAGCGTCAGCCGCGTCCCGCCCTGCGCGTGCTCCGTGGACCAACCCGCCACG
Organism: Alphaproteobacteria bacterium; assembly: GCA_043734425.1. GTDB lineage: Bacteria > Pseudomonadota > Alphaproteobacteria > Caulobacterales > Caulobacteraceae > Phenylobacterium. Next base: position 20,759 of record JAYTFM010000069.1, on the reverse strand, counting down.
ACTCCCCGGCCGGAGCCCTGAGTCTCCGTTGGTGGCGCCACTGCGGGCAGCCAGAGTACAATCCTGCGGTCTAAAGCCCCGTCAGAGACCAATTTCGCGCTTGTCGCGCCGTTCATCTCGATGACCAGTCGGGTTTCGCGGCCATCGCCCCCAAAGCGAACCTTCAGCAGGCCGATCTCGTCCGTCGCCGCGTGCCCAGCCGCGACGGCGAGACAGCCCACAAGCATGGCGAACAGGCCCGAGGCTATGCGCCCCGCCGTCCTTCGTCCGACATCGGCCAAGCGTACAAGCATCCAGAGTCCTGGGGAGGCGAAGATTCTAAGCTGACGCGCAATTCACCCATATAGCTGGCGGCCAAGTCGACAAAGGGTTAACGCGACCTTGCGCTTTGCCGATGTTGCGGGCGGCGCTTCCCTTTTGCGGCTCAGTGTTGCAATGTCACGGCGCGCGATGTCGAAGCGCCCGTCTAGGGCCCGACGCCTGCGCGCCAAACCCACCGGCGTCGGTTTCGATCCAAATCTCGCGACGACGCCTCATCCGATCCGCGTTCTCCAAGGCGCGCCTAGGAACACACACGATGAGCTGCGCAGCTCGAGCCAGACTTGGCCCCAAGGCCCCCCGAGACGCCGTCGCCGGCGCCTTCGTGGCAGGCGCGCGCGCTCGTCCCACACACAGGCTGCGCCGGGCCTTAGTCGCCCTCGCGCGCCGCGGAGATAGTCTAGATGTCCAAGATCATGTTGATCGACGCTGCCCACGCCGAAGAGACGCGCGTGGTGGTGATCGACGGAAACCGTGTTGAAGAGTTTGATTTCGAGAGCCAGAATCGAAAGCAACTTCGCGGGAATATCTACCTCGCCAAGGTGACGCGGGTCGAACCGTCGCTGCAGGCGGCGTTCGTGGAGTATGGCGGCAACCGCCATGGCTTCCTGGCCTTCAACGAAATCCACCCTGACTACTATCAGATCCCCCTCGCGGATCGCGAAGCGCTGATGCGTGAAGAGGCCGAGGATCACGACGACGAGCGTCCCGAGCCGCGCGCGCGCAGCAATGACGACGACGAGGATTCCGACGCCTCGGGCGGCGATGACGATGATGATGTGATGGACGAAGAGGTCGCACGGCGTCGCCGGCGGCTGATGCGCCGTTACAAGATTCAAGAAGTCATCCGTCGGCGCCAGATCATGCTCATCCAGGTCGTCAAGGAAGAGCGCGGCAACAAGGGCGCGGCGCTGACCACCTATCTGTCTCTGGCGGGCCGCTACGGCGTGCTGATGCCCAACACCGCCCGCGGCGGCGGCATCTCCCGCAAGATCACCACCGCAACAGATCGCAAGCGCCTGAAGAGTGTCGTGACCAGCCTGGATGTGCCCAACGGCATGGGTCTGATCGTCCGCACGGCCGGCGCCAAGCGCACCAAGGCCGAAATCAAGCGCGACTACGACTATCTGCTGCGCCTCTGGGAGAACATCCGCGAGAAGACCCTGCATTCCATCGCGCCGGCCCTGATCTACGAGGAAGAGGATCTGGTGAAGCGCACCATCCGCGACCTCTATGACAAGGACATCGACGAGGTCTGGGTCGAAGGCGAGGCCGCCTTCAAGGAAGCCCGAGACTTCATGCGGATGCTGATGCCATCCCAGGCCAAGAAGGTTCAGGCCTATCGCGATCCGGCGCCGTTGTTCGTGCATCACCGGGTCGAAGACCATCTGAGTCAGATCTACTCGCCCGTGGTGCCCCTCCGCTCGGGCGGCTACCTGGTGATCAACCAGACCGAAGCCCTCGTCGCGGTCGATGTGAACTCCGGGCGCTCGACGCGTGAGCGGAACATCGAGGCGACGGCGCTCAAGACCAATATGGAAGCCGCTGAAGAGGCCGCGCGCCAACTTCGGCTGCGCGACCTGGCGGGCCTGGTCGTCATCGACTTCATCGACATGGATGAGGCCAAGAACAACCGGGCGGTCGAAAAGAAGCTCAAGGATTGTCTGAAGGACGATCGCGCCCGCGTCCAAATGGGCAAGATCAGCCCGTTCGGCCTGATGGAGATCAGCCGTCAGCGCCGGCGAAGCGGCGTGCTCGAAGGCACGACCCACGTCTGCGAACACTGCGCCGGCACCGGCCGAGTGCGGTCTGTGGAATCCAGCGCCCTGTCGGCGCTGCGGGCTCTGGAAGTCGAGGCCCTCAAGGGCGGCGGCGAAGCGACGCTGCGGGTGCCGGGTCCGGTCGGCCTCTATATCCTCAATGAGAAGCGCCAGCATCTGGCGCGCCTGCATCAGGCGTTCGGACTGTTCGCGACGGTGGTTGTTGAGGAGGCGATGTCCCACGCCGATCACGTGATCGAGCGGACCTCGATGGAGACCCGGCCCGATCACGCTGTGCCCCTTCTGGCGCTCGCGCGTGGCAATGCGCCCGTCGAGGACGACACGTTCGACGACACCGTCATCGAGGACGAAATCGACGAAGACGACGACGAGGCCGCCTTCGACGACGAAGACGACGAGGACGAGGACGAGCCCGCTGCTGACCAACCCCGGGCCCGCGACGAAGGTCGCGCTGAACCGGCGCAGGACGATGCCGATGGCGCACGGCGCAATGGACGGCGTCGCCGTCGGCGCGGTCGGCGCGGCGATGAACCCCGCGAACAGTCCAGCGAAGCGCGCGCGGAAGTCCCTGCCGTCGCCGGCGAGTCAGAAGACGACGCCGCGAGCCGCCGTCGACGCCGTGGCCGGCGCGGCGGGCGGCGCATGCGGGAAGACACGCGTCCGCAGGATGCCTTCTCCTGGGTGCGTCCCTGGGTGCCCTACGGCGACGACCCCTTTGTCTGGCACGACCCTGCGGAAGACATGAAGGGCGCTCCGGCGGCCGAACCCTCCCGCACGCCGCGCCCCGAGACGCCGCAGCCGCCGCTTCAGGCGCGCACATCGACCGGCGAGACGGACGACGTCTGGGTAGAGCTTCCGGCCGTCGACGACAAACCCAAGCGGCCGCGACGGGCGCGTGGCCGTGGGCGGGGCCGTAGCGAGACGGATGACGGCGCAGCGTTGGTCGAGGCGCCCCTCGCCGAGGCTATCGAAATAGCCGCGCCGGCCGACCCCATCGAAGCGCCGGCCGCAGACCCAGTGCCGGTCGTCGCAGCTCCAGCGAAGCGGTCACGTGCGCGCAAGGCGCCGACTGCGTCGGTTGTGGAAGCCGACCCTGTGGAACCTACTGTCACAATGGTGGAACCCACTGTCGCGATTGAGGAGTCAACGCCGACTCTGCCCGCAGCTCGCGAGCCGGATCCCGCAGAGATCGCCGGACCACCTTCGGCGCCGCGCAAGGGCTGGTGGCGGCGCGGCTGACGGGTTAGCATCCGACCGGGTCGAGGGACGGCGAGCATCTAGAGTGTCGAGCATGGTCTTCCCGTTCCGGTCGGTCTCCCGCTTCAGCCTCGCCGCAAGTTTGGCGGCGGGACTGCTGACAAGCGCCTGGCCGGCTTCGGCGCAGGATGGCGCCTCGCTGATCCGCGATACCGAGATCGAGGAAATCCTCCATCGCGATGCGGAACCGATTCTGCGCGCCGCCGGGATCGAGCCCAAGACCGTCAATATCGCCCTCATTGGCAGCAAGGACCTGAACGCGTTCGCAGCGCCCAGAGTAATGGGATTCAACACCGGGCTGATCATCGAGTCCAAGACCCCAAATGAACTGCAAGGTGTTATCGCTCACGAAGTCGGACACTTGGCGGCCGGTCACAGCGTCCGTTCCGGTGAAGGCAACAAGGCTGGGATGAAGCCGTTCCTGCTGACCATGGGGCTTGGCGTGCTTGCGGCCCTGGCGGGTTCGCCGGAGGCGGCCGCCGGACTGGTCGGGAGCGCCGGGTACTTCGGCACCATTGGGTATCTGGGCTACAATCGTGAACAGGAGTCCCGAGCTGACCAAGCGGGGGCAACCCTACTCGACAAGGCGGGACTCTCCGGGAATGGCCTGGCGGAATTCTTCGACAACTTCCGCTACCAGGAGGTCTTCGATGAGGCGCGGCGTTACGGGTACTTTCGCAGTCACCCGATCTCGTCGGATAGAATCGAAGCCCTGCGGATCCGGGTCGCAAAGCAGCCAAATTTCGGAAAGGTCGACTCACCGGAAGCCTTGGCCGAACACGCGATCATGAAGGCCAAGCTGGACGGGTTCATCAATCCGCAGCTGACAATCGGAAAATACGACGAGAAGGCCACCGACTACCCGTCGCGATATGCCCGGGCGATCGCCTACTACCAGCTCAAGGAACCCGATCGGGCGCTGAAGCTGATTGATGCGCTGTTGGTCGAACAGCCCAACAATCCCTATCTCTGGGAGCTCAAGGGCCAGATCCTCTTCGAGTTTGCGCGCACCAAGGAGGCGGAGGCGCCGCAGCGACGATCCGTAGAGCTCAAGCCTGACGCGCCGCTATTGCGGATCAACCTGGGCCAGACTCTGATCGCGCAGGACGACCATGCAAAGGTCAAGGAAGGCATCGAGGAGCTGCGCCGCGCCTTGCGCAATGAAGAGGACAATGCCGTGGCCTGGCGGCTGCTGGCCGAGGGCTACGACACGCTCGGCGAGGACGGCATGGCGCGCCTGGCGACCGCTGAGTACAATTTCTATGTCGGCGACCTGGCCATGGCCAAGGTGTTCGCGATGCGCGCCCGCGAAAAGCTGGATCGTGGCACGCCGCAATGGCGCCGGGCGACAGACATCGTGCTGGCGGCCGAGCCGACCCGCGACGACCTGAAGGAATTGGCGCGCGAAGGCTCGATCACGCGCCGAGAAAACTGAGATCGAACCCACGCCGCCCACCTGGGCCTCTCACCTGGAATGTCATGAAGATCGCGACCACTTCGCTCATACTTATGGCCGTACTCTCGCTTGCCGGCTGTCAGAAGCCTGACGATGCGGCGTTCGGGGCCCGCGTGCGCGGCTATCTGCTGGAACACCCAGAGGTGATCGAAGAAGCTGTGGCCAAGCTGCGCCAAGGCCAGATGCTCGAGGCCGCCAAAACCCAAGCCCCCGCGATCGGACGCCTTCGCCAGCAGCTTGAGCGTGACCCCCGCGATCTGGTGCTCAATCCCGCCGGTACGGTCACGGTGGTGGAGTTTTTCGACTACCGCTGCGGCTACTGCAAACAGATAGCGCCAGAGGTGACGAAACTGATCGCTGAGCACCCGGACGTGCGTTTCGTCTTCAAGGAATTCCCCATCTTCGGCGAGGTCTCAGATAGCGCGGCCCGGATGGCGTTGACAGCCGGCGGCAAGCGCAACGGTCTTGCGCTTTACAAGGCTTGGATGAGCGACCGCGGCCTCGACGAAGCCGCACTGGATCGTCATCTCACAGCGGTCGGCCTGGACCCTTTGGTGGTCCGTAAAGCCGCAGCCAGTCCGATGATCGAGCGCCAGCTCCAGGACGTACGCGCCCTGGCGCGCGAACTTGGGCTGGAGGGCACCCCAGCCTTCGTGGTCGGGGACTATCTGATCCCTGGAGCTGACGTCAACGCGCTGCGGGCGGCGTTGGCAAAGGTGCGTTCGGGAGACGCCAAGCGGCCGGTAGCGAAGCCGACGTAGTTGGCTGGCGGCATGTTGTTCCGGCGAAGCACACGCGAAACAATTGTCGGTCAGTGAGGCGCCTGCGGTGATGCGGCGCCCCCGGGGGAAAGATGACGGAACGGGTTCTGGTAATAGGCGCCGGCATGGCTGGACTGTGGACCGCCATGGCGCTGGCGCCCACCGGGCGCGAGGTGATCGTTCTGGACCGCGATCCCGGCCCACCCGCCGGCGGCGCGGATGAGGCGTTTCAGGACTGGAACCGGCGCGGTGTCGGGCATCTGCGGCACAGCCATGCCTTCCTGGCCCGCCTTCGAACCCTAGTGCGGGATCGCCATCCCGAACTGCTGGTGGAACTTGTGAGCGCCGGGTGCCGGGAACTTCCCTTCGACGGCTCACTCTCCGAGAGTCAAAAGCGCAACTACACGCCCAAGCCGGTCGACGCCGACCTGGCGATCCTGACCAGCCGCCGCACGACGCTGGAGCTCACAATGCGGCGCTATGCCGAGCGCCAGCCTGGGGTCACCATCCGGCCGGACACCTTCGTCAGTGACCTTCTGGTGACGCCGGGCTCACCGCCTCACGTTCGCGGGGTGCGCCTTCAGGACGGCACGGAAATCACCGGCGACCTGGTCATCGACGCCGCCGGACATGGCTCCTCGGGGCTGGAGCATCTGGCGAGCGTCGGCGTCAGCATTCCGGAGACGGCCGAGTTCTGCGGTGTCATCTATTTTACCCGTCACTACAAACTGCATCCCGGCGTCGGCGAGCCGCCCCGCGGCAAGGTGGCGGCGGCCGGGGACCTGGGCTATCTGAAGTTCGGCGTCTTTCCCGGCGACAACGGCTGTTTCTCCATCACCCTGTGCCTGCCTGAGGTCGAGGAGGAGATGCGCCGCGCGATTGTCGATCCGGAGATATTCGACGCGATCTGCCGTGAGCTTCCGGGCCTCGCGCCATGGATCGCCGAAGATGTCTCAGGCCCAACCAGCCGGGTGTTCGGCATGGGTAAGCTGGAGAGCCGCTGGCGTGAGCTGGCGCCCGCCGGCCAGCCGTTGGTGCTTGGCTACTTCCCCGTCGGCGACAGCGTTGTGCGGACCAATCCGCTCTATGGCCGCGGCTGTTCGTTCGCCGGCGTCAGCGCGCACCTCCTGCGCGACGTCCTGGAAGGGTCCGCCGAGCCCGCCGAGCGCCTGATCCGCTATCGCAACGGTCTGGAGATCGAACTGCGGCCCTATTACGACTTTATGCTGCAGGCGGACCGCGCAGCCATCCGCCGCGCGCGCCAGGCCCTGACACCCGACTGGCGGCCGAGCCTGCGCGGTCGTCTGACCCAGAGCTTCATGGAGGACGGAGTCGCTATCGCCATGCGCAAGGATGTCGACCTCTTGCGTTCGGCGCTGCGCGGTTTCCACATGTTGGAGCACCCTCAGGCTTGGCTGAAGCGCCCGGCGAACATGGCCAAGATCCTGCGCACATGGGCCCAAGGCCGCAAGCGTAACGCCAGGTTCTATCAAGCGAAGGCCGGTCCGGACCGTGAGCCCATGCTGACCCGGCTCGGAGTTTCAGTGACGGCGGATATCGAGCGCGTGGCCGGAACGGCGACTTAGTACAGGTCAGCCCGACATTGCCTTGACGGCCGCAGCGTCAAGCGCCGAGCGTCCGCGCACAATTGCGGAGGAATGGCGATGTCTGAGTTCAAACTGCTGATCGGCGGCAAGCTGGTTGATGGCGATATGATCATGGATGTGATCAATCCGGCCACTGAAGAGCCGGTCGCCCAGTGCGCCCGCGCCTCCAAATCCCAGCTGGACCAGGCCGTCGCCGCCGCCAAGGCCGCCTTCCCCGCCTGGGCCGCCACACCGATCGATGAGCGTCGTCAGGTGCTGGTGGCCATCGCCGACGTCATTCAGGCCAACGTCCCCGAACTCGCGCGCCTGCTGACCCAGGAACAGTGCAAGCCACTGGCCGACGCCACGGGTGAGGTGTTCGGCTGCTCGGCCTTCTTCCGCTACTTCGCAACTCTGGACTTGCCGCCGCACGTGGTCACTGACGACGCCACGAGCCGCATCGAGGTTCGCCGCAAACCCCTGGGCGTGGTCGGGGCGATCGTGCCCTGGAACTTCCCGCTCATCCTGATGGCCTTCAAAGTCCCTGCCGCGCTCCTGGCCGGCAATACGGTCATCCTGAAGCCCGCCGCCACCACGCCGCTTTCGACCCTGCGCTTCGCCGAACTGGTCAAGGACCTGCTCCCGCCGGGCGTGCTGAACGTGATCGCGGACGCCAACGATCTGGGCGGCGAGATGACCAAGCACCCCGACATTCGCAAGATCAGCTTCACCGGCTCCACAGAGACGGGAAAAAAGGTGATGGCCAGCGCCGCCGACGCGCTCAAGCGCATCTCGCTGGAACTGGGCGGCAATGACGCCCTGATCGTGCTGGACGATGTCGATCCAGTCGAAATGGCGCCCAAGGTCTATGGCGCGGCGATGCAGAACGCCGGCCAGGTCTGCATTGCGGCCAAGCGGATCTATGTCCACGAGAGCATGTACGACGCCATGTGCGACGAGTTGGTCAAATGCGCCAACGCCGCCGTCGTGGGCGACGGCCTGGAACAAGGCACCCAGATGGGCCCGCTGCAGAACAAGGCCCAGTTCGAGAAGGTGCTGGGCTTCATCGAAAGCGCCAAGCGGGACGGCAACGTGATCGCCGGCGGCGGGCGGAAGGGCGACAAGGGCTACTTCATCAACCCGACCATCGTCCGTGACATCGCTGAGGGCTCTAAATTGGTCGATGAGGAGCAGTTCGGCCCGGTCATGCCAGTGATCAAGTATTCCGATCCCGCCGATGCCGTGGCCCGCGCCAACGCCTCGATCTACGGCCTCGGCGGCTCGATCTGGGCCAAGGACTCCGAGCGGGCTTGGAGCCTCGCCGAAGGGATGGAGTCGGGTTCGGTGTGGGTAAACAAGCACGCCGACCTGCAACCCCACCTGCCCTTCGGCGGCTCGAAGTTTTCCGGCATAGGCAGCGAGCTGGGCGAAGAGGGCCTGAAGGAGTTCACCCAGGTCCAGGTGCTGAACATGGCGCGGTAAACCCGCGTCCGGCCGGCGTTAGGGCTTGATCTCGGCGCCGGCCACCGGACTCCAGCCGACCATCTGCTCGCGAACGACTTCAGGTGTCGCCGTCGCGGCGGTGTCCAGGTCGTGCAACTCAGGCGGCACGTACCAGTGGATCTTGTCGGTGTGATAGGCCTCCCACACCACCTTGGCGACTTCGACGGGCGGGATGGCGCGGAACATCCCCTCCTTGGGCGCATTCTCGACGGCGCCCGGCGGTAGAATCGGCGTGTCGATCAGGCCCGGCAGCACGTCAGCGACGCGAACGCCCAGCGACTTGAACTCGACAGACAGGGCCTCGGTCAGGCCCTTCACCGCATGTTTGGTCGCCGAATAGACCGCGATTCCTGGCATGCCGAAGGTCGCTGAGCTTGAAGATGTGGTGAAACACAGAGACCCTGGCGTCGCCCTGAGCAGCGGGATCGCCTCGTAGATGCCGTTGAGCACCCCGACCAGATTGACCTGGATAACTGCCAGAATGTCTTCGAACGGCTGCTCGTGAAAGGGTCCGCCGCGACCAATTCCAGCGTTGTTGTAGAGGATGTCCAGCCGTCCACCGGCGGCTGGCGCAAAGGCGTCAAGCGCAGCGCGAAAGTCGGCGCGGTCCGTCACATCCAGGCGTCGCGCCCAGCAATTTGCTTCGCCCAACTCCCATTGAAGATCCTTCAGCCCCAGCTCATTGACGTCGCAGGCGCCGACAAACCAGCCCTTCGCCACAAACAGGCGCGCGGTCTCGCGGCCCATGCCTGAGGCCGCGCCGGTAATGAAGATCGATCTGCGCGGCTCGGTCACTAAATCAGTCCTGACAAGGGCGATGAGGGGTCAGCATAGCTCCGGCGGACCATGCGGCCCGCGAGATAGGCTTCACGGCCCGCGATAACGGCGTGCCGCATCGCGCGGGCCATGCGGATCGGGTCCTTCGCCTCGGCGATTGCGGTATTCATCAATACAGCATCGCAACCCATTTCCATGCTGAGCACCGCGTCAGAAGCTGTCCCAACGCCAGCGTCCACCAGGACAGGGACCGTGGCCTGTTCGATGATCAGGCCAAGGTTCAACGGGTTCTGAATGCCGCGTCCCGAACCGATCGGCGCGGCGGCCGGCATGATGGCTGCGGCCCCGGCGTCTTCGAGCTTTTGGGCGTAGACCGGGTCATCCGAGCAATAGACCATCACCTGGAAGCCGTCGGAGACCAGAAGCTTCAGGGCGCGAAGGGTCTCTTCCATGTCGGGCAGCAGATGTTTGGTGTTCGACAGAACTTCCAGCTTTACCAGGTCCCAACCCCCCGCCTCGCGCGCCAGGCGCAGCGTCCGCACGGCGTCTTCGCCCGTAAAACAGCCCGCCGTGTTCGGCAGGAAGGTGAATCGGTCTGGCTTGACGTAGTCGACGAGCATCGGCTGCGATGGGTCCGAAAGATTCACCCGGCGAAGCGCGACCGTCACGATCTCAGCGCCGGCCGCCTCAGCCGCAGCGGCGTTTTGGGCATAGTCCTTGTACTTGCCCGTCCCGACGATCAACCGCGAACGGAACGTGCGGCCAGCGACGGTCCAGGTGTCTTCGGCCACCGCGCCTTCGGTCTGGGAAGACCCGTCCATGGCTCAACCGCCTCCAATGAAATGCACGATCTCGATCCGGTCACCCTCGACCAACACCGTCGACCCATAGGCCGATCGCGGCACGATCTCCAGGTTGCGTTCGACCGCGACTTTGCGCTGATCAAGGCCCAGTGCCGCCACCAGCGTGAACACGCTCGAGACGTCGTCCAACGCTCTGGCCTCTCCGTTGACGATCAACTGCAAAGTCACGCTCCGGTCGCAATGCTTGTGACCCTCGTTGTCGCCGGTTACAAGACGGCGGAATCGACGGCGGAGCCGAATGTCGAAACCGAACCATGAGGTGCACGCGATCTGGCAGATCCGCCAGGCGGCGCGCATGCCCTCCGCTGCAATCGACAAGTCTGCGCCCAGCGCGCGCTGCGCGAACCTGACCTAACACAGGGGCCCAACATATGCCGAGTACGCCCAAGGCTGCCGCCGATCCGATAGACGCGCGCCTGGTTCGACGACTGGCCGACATTCTGACGGAGACAGGTCTCACAGAAATCGAGATCGAACATGGCGGCCTGAAGGTGCGCGTGGCGCGGAATGTGACGGCCGCAGCGACGGTCCACTATGCGCCGCCTCCAGCCTTGAGCGCTGCGGCTCCGGCGCCAGTCGCCGCTGCACACGCTGAGGCGCCCAGGATTATCAACGGCGAAGTCGTGAAGTCACCGATGGTGGGCACCGTCTATCTGCAGCCCAACCCGGAATCGCCACCCTTTGTGAAGATCGGCGATATCGTGCAGGCCGGCCAGACCCTGTTCATCGTCGAGGCGATGAAGACCATGAACCCGATCCCCGCACCCAAGAGCGGACGGTTGGTGGAGATTCTGATCGGCGATGCCCAACCTGTGGAATACGGCGAGCCACTCGCGGTCATTGAATAACCCAATGTTCGACAAGATCCTCATCGCCAACCGAGGCGAGATCGCGCTGCGTGTTCATCGCGCCTGCAAGGAAATGGGCATCTCCACTGTCGCTGTCCATTCTGAAGCCGACTCCAGCGCCATGTGGGTGCGCTTGGCAGACGAGAGCGTATGTATCGGGCCGCCGCCCGCTTCGAAGAGCTATCTGAGCATTCCGGCGATTATCGCGGCCGCCGAGATCACGGGCGCCCAAGCTATCCATCCAGGCTATGGGTTCCTCTCGGAGAATGCCCGTTTCGCGGAGATCGTGGAGGCTCACGGCTACACGTTCATTGGGCCCAAGCCGGAGCATATCCGGATGATGGGCGACAAGATTACGGCAAAGCAGGCGGTCAAGAGCGTTGGTATTCCCGTCGTACCCGGGTCGGACGGCGCCGTGACGACTGAGGAAGAGGCGTTCGCAGCGGCAAAGGAGATCGGCTTTCCCGTGCTGATCAAGGCCGCCGCCGGCGGCGGTGGGCGCGGCATGAAGGTCGCCAAGACGGAGGACGACCTCATCGAGGCTGTCCAGACCGCGCGGTCAGAAGCCAAGGCGGCCTTTGGCGACGACGCGGTCTATATGGAGCGTTACCTCCAAACGCCGCGGCATATCGAGCTTCAGGTCATCGCCGATAGCTTTGGCAATGTCTGCCACCTCGGCGAACGGGATTGCTCGCTACAGCGCCGCCATCAGAAGGTGCTTGAGGAAGCGCCCTCCCCGATCATCAACGCCGCAACCCGCGCCCGGATCGGCAAGGTGGTGGTCGATGCGATCCGCGCCATCGGCTACCTCGGCGTCGGCACGATCGAGTTCCTCTTTGAGAACGACGAGTTCTTCTTCATCGAAATGAACACGCGGCTTCAGGTCGAACATCCCGTCACCGAAGCCATCACGGGCATCGATCTGGTGCGCGAGCAGATCCGCATTGCGGCTGGATTGCCGCTGTCGTTCTCACAAGCCGATGTGGTGTTCGAAGGTCACGCCATCGAATGCCGTATCAACGCCGAGAATCCCAAGACGTTCGCACCCTCGCCGGGGCTGGTGACCGACTATCATGCGCCCGGCGGCCTGGGCGTGCGGATGGATAGCGCGCTTTACGCCGGTTACTCGATCCCCCCCTACTACGACAGCCTGATCGGCAAGCTGATCGTGCATGGTCGTGATCGCGACGAGTGTATTGCGCGACTCGGCCGTTGCCTGGGTGAAATCGTGGTCGGCGGCATCGACACCAACATTCCACTCTTTCAAGAACTTCTGGCGCAGCCCGACATCATCAAGGGCGACTACAATATCCACTGGCTGGAGCGCTGGATGGCCAGCCAGGCTGGTTAGTCCTGCGAAGGGTCATGCCCGCATTCGACACCCACGACCTTCTGGATTGCTATGCGCGCGGTGTGTTTCCGATGGCCGACGCGCGCGACGACGACCGGGTCTTCCTGATCGATCCTGACCAGCGCGGCGTTCTGCCTCTCACACGATTCCGGGTCTCACATCGATTGGCTCGTAGAGTTCGCACGGATCCCTTCACCGTCACCGTCGACTGCGCATTCCATGAGGTGGTTCTCGCCTGCGCCGCGGCCGGGCCCGCGCGGGCCGAAACCTGGATAAATCGACCGATCGAAGCCCTCTATCTGCAGCTTCACCGTCTCGGATACGCGCACAGCGTCGAGTGCTGGGAGAACGGTGATCTGATTGGCGGCCTCTATGGCGTATCTCTTAAGGCCGCCTTCTTCGGCGAAAGCATGTTCTCCAAACGCACGGACGCCTCCAAGGTGGCGCTGGTCCATCTGGTGGCCAGATTGATTGCGGGGAACTACCGCCTGCTCGACACCCAGTTCATGACCGAACACCTTGCCCAATTTGGCGCCGAAGAGATCGACCGTCGCGAATATCGACGACGCCTGGCGAAGGCGCTGAAGGGCGAAGGCGCCTTCTATCGCCTCGGGCCCGCAGCCCCGACGTGTTCCGACGCACTGGCCACTCCGGCAGCGGGCGCGATAGACGCCTTGAGCTCCGGTCGCGCGGCCTTGGGCCCAGAGGCAGGGTTGGGTCCGCCCGTGACAGCTGCGATCAGTGGCCGGGAGGCCCTGCAACTGATTACCCAGGCATCGTAACTGGCATGCTCCAGCGGGTGGAGGCCGGGCGACTCCGCAAACATCCAACCGCGGAAGGCCTCGCGCGGCGGCGGTGTCGGGCGTCCAGGCTGCGCACGCGGTTGGCTCTCGATCATCAGATAGACCATCGAATCATCAATGGGCTCATCTGACGCTGACCGCTCACAGGCGCTGACGCTAAACACCAGACCCTTCCAACGCACGGGTCGTCCCACGGGGACTTCAAATCGCAAGGTCTCAGCCGTGACTTTGTCCAGAGCCTGTAAGACCGCGATATCGTAACGAGTCCGACGCACCGGCTCTTCGACGATCTTCTCGGCGACCTTCTCTCTGGGCGCCGCAGCAGGCGCGACCTCTGCAGCTGTCACGGGCGCAGCGACCACAGCAGCGGGCGCCGGAATTTCGACCGGTGGAGCCTCTTCAGTCGCCGGCGCTTCTAGCGGAGCCGAAGGCCCCACTGGCGCCTCTGCGGGCTGCGCCACGACAGCGCCAGCCATCAGCACGAGGGCGGATCCGACAGCGAGGCCGCGCCGCAGAACCATGTCGAGGCGTATGGTCCGGCTCACGGCTATTCGGGCTTCCAGGCCTCATAGTCGCCCGTCGCGCGCTGACGCTCACCGCCGTGCGCAATTGCGCCAAGCGGCTTATAGGCGTGGACGGTGCCGGTCAGGTTGGGCCGGTGAGCCTTCTCCCAGCTCTTCACCACAAATGGCGAGATCGTGGGTGGTTCGTCGAATGTGTAGTGAAGCCAGCCATGCCAGTCGGGTGTGACCTTTGAGGCGTCCGTATAGCCGTTGTAGATCACCCAGCGGCGCTTGCGGCCGCGATCATAACTATCGCGATCATCTCGCGCCTCGAAGTAGCGATTGCCGTTCTCGTCCTGACCAATGAACCGGCCGCGCCGTGCGACGGTGAAATGGATCCCGGTGGTCGCGCCGTTCCACCAGGTAAAGATCGTCTTCAGAACGGACACTTCAGGGCTCTCATGGCATTTGCGGTCGGACTATAGGCGGGCGCTCCACGAGCGTCCAGCGGGCCGAACGCTTCCAGCATGCATCAATATGTTGGGGATGACCCGGCGCCAAACCCCAAGATGTATTGCCCGCCACGCGCCGAACCGACTAGGTTTATGTATCAAGGAGTCGGTTCATGAGCAGCGAGCTGTCGCGGGCGGGAATCGAGGGACGAATCCTGGAGTTGGCCGGCCAGCTCGTCGAGGTCGAGGCCCCCGCGCATTGGACCAACGCTCGGGTCGAAGCCTGGATCGAGTGGGCCGGTGGTCGCACGGACCTTGGCGCGGCAATCCTGCAATACGCCTATGCGCTCGCCGGGAAGGCGCAGGCCAAGGGGCTGACGGCGGATCTTCGCACCCGCACGCGGTTCCGCGAGGCCATCACCAACGCCATGCTCGCCGGCTATGTTGCGCTGGCGCCCGGCGGCGTGCGGTCCGACTCGCTTGAGTCGACAATCGACGCGCTGGATGACCTGACGGCCACACATCGGGGACATGAAGCGGCGCAAACTGCCGCCCGCATGGTGGCTAACACCCTTCAGGCAGTTATGGACGCGATCCACCGCTGCGACGGCGACAGCGACGCGTGCGCCGACCTCACGCGCAACACCACGCTGGCGCGGGCCGCCGAGGCGGCGCGAGCGGCGGGCGCCGCCGATCACGGCATCCTGGACGCCATCAGTCTGGCCAATTCAGGAGAGACAATCTGGCTTTCGCGGACGCCCCCTGAGACATCGGCGAGACCGATCATCACATCACGAACTGATGCCCCGGCCTTGGCGAGGACGGCATGGACGACGGGCCGGATCATCGTGGCGCCCGATGGCGCGCAGGCGCTCGCCCTTGCCGATCTCGCCGGACGTCCCCGCGCCGGCGTTGAATTGCTCGCATTCTGCAATGATGGGGCCTTTGATGAAGCGGCTTTTACGGCGGCGATCGGTGTCGCTGCCCTGGCGCTGGCGGCCGAGAGCGACGCGCCGCCGCTGATCGGATTGGCCGGCCTGGGGGACTGGCTCGTCGCCAACGGACTGGACTACGACAGCCCGGCCGGTCGAACCGCAGCGCGCGATCTGGTGCGTACCGCCAAGGCGGCGGCGACCGACCATGGGCTGGAGGCGCACATTGCCTTGTTCGACGACCCGAACCTGTCTCTGCGCCTCGGCGCCCGCCTGGACGGCGCGCCCTGGTGCGGGCCGCTCAGTGTGGCGGAGACGTCGGACGGCGAGGTTGTGCGCGTGCTGTCAGAGGCTGCCTTGATTGGATTGAAGGCCTGTGGCGCCGACCTCGATCTTGCGCGGGCCGCCTTGCTGGGCCGCCGGGATCTGACGGGCAGTCCTGCGATCAACGATGAGACCCTTGCCGAGCGGGGTTTCACAGCCCTCGAACTCGATTCAGTCCGGCGCGAGTTGCCGTTCGTTCGCAAGCTTGCTGACGCCTTCGCAGTCAAGGTAATCGGCGAAGGGTTCGTTTGCGACGTCCTTGGCGCGACGGCCGACCAGCTCAAGGATGACACTTTCGACGTGTTGGCCTCGGCGGGCTTCAGCTCGGATGAAATCGCGGCCGCCGAGGCCGATATTCTCGGCTGCGATGCGCTTGCTGAGGTCGCTTGGCTTTCCGAGGCTGAGCGGTCGGTGTTTCGCCGTGCGGACGCCGTGCCGCCGACGGCCGTCGCAGAGATGTTCGAGTTCCTGGCCCCAGACCTCGGCGCGCCGCCCGTGGTCGTGATCGAGCTTGCCTGGGATGCGACGCTGGATCAGGTTGCAGGGGCTATCGCGAACGCCCGCACGGCCGTGCATGTGCGACGCGAGGCGACGCTTGGCGCGGCGACGCTCGCCATCCCGGCAACACCCGAACGGCCGGCGCGTTCGCCAGCCTCAGAGTCGGAACCTCGAGTTGTTGAGCGTATCGTCGAGCGCGGCCGCGTGCGGCGCAAGCTGCCGGATCGGCGCAAGGGATACATCCAGAAGGCCGCTGTCGGCGGACACAAGGTCTACCTCCACACCGGCGAATACGATGATGGCGAACTCGGCGAGATCTTCATCGACATGCACAAGGAAGGCGCAGCCTTCCGCTCGCTGATGAACAATTTCGCGATTTCGATCTCGATTGGCCTGCAATACGGCGTGCCCTTGGACGAATTCGTCGACGCCTTTGTCTTCACCCGATTTGACCCCGCCGGACCGGTGACCGGAAATGACACGGTGAAGTCGGCGACGTCGATCCTGGACTATATCTTTCGGGAGCTGGGGATCAGCTATCTGGGGCGGACGGATCTCGGCAACGCAGATCCCGGCGAACTGAACGCCGATGGCCTGGGTCGCGGCAAGCGGGACGCCATTGAGGAGGAGCCTCAACCGGCATCGCGGTTCATCTCACGGGGCTTCTCGCGGGGCGCTGCGCCGGACAATCTGGTCTTTCTGCCCAGCGCCGGACGAACACCGGGGCCTGCGGCATTCGCGGCGGCAGATATCTGCGCAGCCTGCGGGGATATCGCCGTGGTTCGCAAGGGCGCCTCGCTGATCTGCACCTCATGTGGGGTTCGGACACCGCAGCGCGCCGAAGATCAAGCCAGCTGACGCTCGGCCGAATTACCGCGAATTAAGTGGTGTTGCGGCAGCGTTCCGCGCACATCAGGTGTCCCAACAGGCGAGGACCCCTCACCCGCGATGTCGCTTTCTGGACTTTCAATTTTGGTGGCGACGGTCGCGCTGGCGCTTGGCGCCGTGGCTGGGCAGGCGCTGGCTGGCGACAAACAAGTGGCGCGACTGACGTCGTTTGGTGGCTCCTGCACGCGCTGTGAGCTCTCGGGGCGTAACCTCGCAGGCGCCCGCATCATCGGCGCGGACTTCAGCGGCGCGACGCTGATCGGCGCGAACCTTCGTGATGCGCGGGTCCATGCTTCGAACTTTTCGGGCGCAGACCTGACCAAGGCCGACCTTTCGGACGCTTCGATGAGCGGCGCCGTCTTCACGGGCGCCAATCTCAGCTCTGCAAAGCTGCGGTCGGCAGACGCCAACGGCGTCAGCTTCGGATCCGCCAATATGGCGCGCGCCGACCTGTCCGACATCGAAGCTGCAGGCTCGGTGTTTCAGCGCGCCATCATGACCGACGCCAATCTCCGATCCGCGAGCCTTCGCGGCAGCAATCTGGAGTTGGCGGACTTGTCGCGCGCAACGCTCACAGACAGTCAGGCGCAGGGCGCCAACTTCCAACGCACGCGTATGATCGGCGCCGATTTCCGCTCCGCAGACTTGCAGGCCAGCACCTTCGCTCGAACCGATGCCTCCGGCGCGGACTTCCGCGATGCGCAGATGAGCGGGGCGATCCTGGTCTGGGGTGAGTTCCGTCGGGCGTCGTTCCGCTCCGCTGACCTGGGCGGAGCCAACCTTACAGGCGCGAGTTTCGATGCGGCCGACTTTCGGGACGCAGATCTCAGCCGAGCGCTTCTGGTCGGCGCTGATCTCTCGGGCGCGCGGGGTCTGACCCAAGATCAGATCGACGAGGCGTGCGTCGATGGCAAGACTCGGCTGCCGAAGGGCCTGGTCTCACGGGGCTGCAGCGGTGCGCGACTGATCGTGCGCCGCATCCAACCGGCCGGCGTGCGCATGCTTCCGGCCATTCCGATGCCGCCGGCGGCGCCGGCCCCGCCGTCAGCGCCGGCGCAGGTCCGCTACCTCGTGGCAACTCAGAACTAGGTTTTCAACGGCATCGCCGTACGAATATGCAGTTCTTTCAGCTGTTTATCGGCAACATCTGACGGCGCATTCATCATCAGGTCCTGCCCCTGCTGGTTCAGCGGGAAGGCGATGACCTCGCGGATGGCGGTCTCGCCGGCCAGCAACATGACGATCCGATCGATGCCGGGCGCGAGGCCCCCGTGCGGCGGCGCGCCATGCCGGAAAGCGTTGAGCATGCCGCCGAACTGTTCCTCGACGACGTTGGGACCGTAGCCGGCGATCTCGAAAGCCCGCAGCATGATCTCCGGCAGATGGTTGCGGATCGCGCCGGAGCACAGCTCGTAGCCGTTGCAGACGATGTCGTACTGGTAGGCCAGGATATCGAGCGGATCACGGCTGTTCAGCGCCTCCAGCTCGCCCTGCGGCATCGAGAACGGATTGTGAGAGAAATCAACGTGATTGGTCTCTTCGTTCATCTCGAACATCGGGAAGTCGACGATCCAGACGAATTCGAACCGGGTCTCGTCGATCAGGTTGAGATCAACGCCCAGCTTGGTCCGGGCTGAGCCGGCGAATTTGTAGAAGGTCTTCGGATCCCCCGCGACGAAGAAGGCGGCGTCGCCCGGCCCAAGGCCCAGCGCGGTCATCAAGGCCGCGACCGGCTCGGCGCCCAGGTTCTTGGCGATCGGGCCGCCCCAGCCGCCCTGGTCCTCACTCCAGAACACATAGCCCAGGCCCGGCTGGCCCTCGCCCTGCGCCCAGCTGTTCATACGGTCGCAGAAGGCGCGACTGCCGCCCTTGACCGCCGGGATCGCCCAGACCGCGTTCTTGGCGTCCTCGAGGATGCGGGCAAACAAGCCAAAGCCGCCGCCCCGGAAATGGTCAGAGACGTCCTGCATCTCGATGGGATTGCGCAGGTCGGGTTTGTCGGAGCCGTATTTGGCGATGGCTTCGCGGTAGGGCACCCGCGGGAACGGATAGGCCGTCACCGACTTGCCGTCGGCAAATTCGGTGAACACCCCGTGCATCAGCGGCTCAATGGCGGCGAACACATCGTCCTGCGTCACAAAGCTCATCTCGACGTCGAGCTGGTAGAATTCCAGGCTGCGGTCGGCGCGCAGGTCCTCGTCGCGAAAGCAGGGCGCAATCTGGAAATAGCGGTCGAAGCCGGAGACCATCAACAGCTGCTTGAACTGCTGCGGCGCCTGGGGCAGCGCGTAGAACTTGCCGGCGTGCAGGCGGGACGGCACCAGGAAGTCGCGCGCGCCTTCGGGCGATGAGGCGGTCAATATCGGGGTCTGGAACTCCAGGAACCCTTGGCCGATCATCCGGTTGCGGATCGACTGGATGACCTTGGAGCGCAGCACGATGTTGCGATGCAGGGTCTCGCGGCGCAGGTCGAGGTGGCGGTTCTTGAGCCGGATGTCTTCAGGATAGTCCGGCTCGCCAAACACCGGCAGCGGCAGTTCGCTGGCTTCCGACAGCACCGTCATCTCCCGCACCCGGATCTCGACCTCGCCGGTCGGCAGGTTGGCGTTCGACGTCTCCGCCGAGCGGGCCACCACCTCGCCATCGACCCGGATCACGCTCTCAGCTCGGAGGCGCTCGACCAGCTTGAAGCCCGGGGTCTCCGGGCTGATCACCAGCTGGGTCAGGCCGTAGTGGTCGCGCAGGTCGACAAACACCAGACCCCCGTGGTCACGCTTGCGGTGGATCCAGCCGGAAAGCCGGACCGTCTGGCCCGTGTCAGCGGCGCGAAGCGCGCCGCAGGTGTGAGTGCGGTAGGCGTGCATTTGACGATTATTTCGGGGTGTTTCGCGAGGCGCGGAAGGGCGCACGGAGGGGCTGGGAAGTCAAGGGTGGGAGAGTTTTGACTCCCGCCTCGTCGGGCTACGGCGCTCACACACCTATTTTCGCTGGGCGGCCCTGCCCTTCCCCGTTCACGGGGAAGGGGGACCGCCGGCTGAAAGCCGGGGGTGGAAGGGGCGTGACTAGGCTCGGCGTTTGAACGCGCCCCCTCCACCACGCCCGCTGCGGGGCGTGGTCCCCCTCCCCCATGAATGGCTACGGCATTCACACATCTCACGTGGCTCGTAACCACGACCTCTCAGGCGACGCTGCGTTCCCTTCCTCCTCGATGGAGGAAGGGTCAGGGATGGTGGTGAGCGCAGGGTGTTGAAGTGTGAAGCGACGTTGGGCTCTGAGCGAAACAGCGTCTCAAGCCGCAGCGCTCTGGCCGCACCACCACCCAACCCTCCTCCATCGAGGAGGAGGGCTTCTATAATGGTCGCGAATTGTGTGAATCCGGTAGCCATGAATGGGGTAGGCAAAGAAGCAAGCGGCGCGAGCGATCAGCGGCGCGGGGGGCCGGTGGCTCTGTGGAGCGCCAGGATCGGGCTGGGCCTCGCGGGCGGCGGAACGGTCGCCAGCGGCGCCGCAGCGGACCCTGCGAGCCGGGCTCGGAGGCCCGTGGGCGTTCTGGGGCGCTCTTTGGCGGGCGCGGGCGCGGAGGTCAACTGCGCCAGCAGTTCACGCAGGGTCGGCAATTCGGCCGGCGCCGGACCGGGAAGCGCGGCGGCGTCCGCAGCGACAGCCTCCAGGGTTTTCAGCAGCAGCGGCAGGCTGGCCGGCTCGCGTTCCCGGTCGCGGTCGGAATCCCGGTCTCGAGCCAGGCCACGGTCGAGCGCGGCGTCCGGGCGATCGGCCCGCGCCGCCCCGGAGTCTCGCGCAGCGCCAGGGGTCTGCCACAGCCGCAGCTGCAGCGCTGTGGCCACCCGAACGGCGAAG
>JAYTFM010000068.1:0-20274 GCA_043734425.1 Alphaproteobacteria bacterium | reverse complement strand
CGCCTCCGGGATCGCCATCTGCCCCGTGTAGCGCAGCCGCGAGCCCGCCCAGTTCTGCGGCTCGCCATAGGGGCCGTAGGCGTAGGGCGTGACCACGCCGGCCGCGTCCGAGACCGCAATCACCGAGCCCTGGCGGTCCTGGTGCAGCCAGCGAAGGCTGCCGGCGCCGGAGGACCCCTCCATCCATAGCATCCACTGGTCCGCGCCCTCGCCAGAGGCATAGCTGCGCAGCAGGGTCGTGCCATTGTACTCCTGTGACAGGTTGGGGCCGGCGTAGCGGAAGCTGGTGGTCGCGCCGGACGCCGTGTAGCTGCCCAGCCGACCGAACGGGTCATAGCTCAGGGTGACGGGGGCAGAGCCGCCGGTGACGCCGGTCAGGCGGTTCAGGGCGTCATAGGTGAAGGCGCGCACCCCGTCGGAGGTCATGTTTCCGTTGGGGTCATAGCCCGCAGCCGCCGCCACGGCCGCGTCACGGTTCAGCTGGTCATGGGTGAAGTTGGTGGTGGTGGTCGGTTGGCCGGTCCAGACGTACTGATCGCCGGAATTACGGTGGCACTGTATGAAATAGAGCGCCGCTGAATTGCCATGGCGGAGACGGCCTTTCTATTTCATACAGCGTCGCCGTAATTGTCACCGTAATTCCGCCGTTCACATGCGAAACAGCCGACCCGCCGTCGAAGTCCAAATATATGCATGAATTCAAATAGATAAATCACGGCCAACCGACCTTGACGCACTGCACACCCATCTGTAGGTTCCGCGCGACCTGAAGCCCCCGCCGTGGCGGCGACGTGGCGGTCGTAAGGCCACGCCACGCATGCCTGCTCCGGACAAGCCGAACGTCGAGGCGCACAACCTCGACACTCGGATTGCGGCGGCTGAGGCGGCGCAGGCCAAGGCGGTGAGCCACGACTCTCACCAGGCCATGGCGCAGGGTTACCGCTTCATGGGCGAAGTGGTGGGTGGGGTGTTCATGGGCGCGGCCGCAGGCTGGGCTCTCGACTATTTCACCGGGGTGACGAAACCGTGGGGCCTGATTATCGGGCTGCTGGGCGGCGCCGGCCTATCCATTTTCGTCGCGGTGCGCAGCGCCGCGCGGATTCAGAAGGACGTCATGGCGAAGGCGGGGCCGCTCCCCACCGTGCCGGACGACGAAGACGAGGACTAGATGGCGGACGCGCCGAAGATCGAGCCGATGCACCAGTTCCTGATCCACAACTGGATCCAGGGGCCGCAGTTTGACGTCGGCGGCGTGCACTTCGACATGTCGATCACCAATTCGGTGGCCAGCATGCTGGTGGGCGCTGCGGCGCTGATCGCGTTTTTCGTGCTGACCGCCCGCCAGCAGATCGTGCCCAACCGCGGCCAGGCGGTGGCTGAGGCGTTCTACAACATCGTCGACCGCTCGCTGGTCACCCCGATCATCGGCCAGCACGGCCGCCCCTACATCCCCTATCTGCTGACCCTGTTCTGCGTGATCTTCGTGCTGAATCTGATGGGCGTGGTGCTGTCGGTCGGCAGTCTGGCCGGCCAGTCCTGGACCTTTACCGTCACCTCGCAGCTGGCGATCACCGCGACCCTGGCGGTGCTGACCTTCTTCAGCGTCTTCATCCTGGGATTCATCAAGCACGGCCCCAAGTTCCTGACCCTCTTTTGGATCCCGGGCATGGGCGTGGTCGGCGGCGCGCTGATGGTGCTGATCGAGATGATCTCGTACTTCGTGCGGCCGATCACCCTGGCGATGCGACTGTTCGGCAACATGATGGGCGGCCACGTGGTGCTGAGCCTGTTCGGCTCGTTCGTGGTGGCGCTGGGCGTATTTGCCCTATCTAAAGTGGGTCTCAACACCCTGGCGATCATTCCGAGCGTGCTGTCGTTCGCGATGATCGTGGCGCTCACCGGCCTGGAGCTGGTGGTGGCGTTCCTGCAGGCGTTCGTCTTCACCGTGCTGGCCACCGTCTATCTGAACGAGGTCGTGAACTTCGGTCACGGCCACTAACCCCAACGACGATTTCAAGAAGAGGACTACCCCAATGGATCCTGCAGCCGCCAAGCTCATCGGCGCCGGCCTCGCCACCTCGGGCATGATCGGGGCCGGTGTCGGCCTCGGCACCCTGTTCGGCAACTATCTGCAAGCCGCCATCCGCAACCCGTCGGCGGCGGCGAGCCAGCAGACCATGCTGTTCCTCGGCATGGCGCTGACCGAGACCATGGGCCTGTTCGCCTTCGTGGTGTCGCTGCTCATCCTCTTCGTATTCTAGAGGCGCCGTTCGGCGGCGATGCAACACTCAGAAGACCAAGCTGTCACACCAGCTGCGCCAGGGCATGAACCCGGCGCCGCGGGTGCGAGCACGGCCGCGGGGGCTCCCGAATCTGGGGCTCACGCGTCCTCGGGGCTGCCGCAATTCGACGTCGCACTGTGGCCAGGCCAGATCCTCTGGTTTCTGATCATCTTCTTCGGACTGATGGCGTTCATGCGCTGGTTCGTCGTGCCCCGCTTGGGCGGGACGATCGAGCAGCGGGAAGGCCACATCACCGGTCAGATCGCCGAGGCCCGGCGTCTGAAGACCGACGCCGATGCGGAGGCCGTGACCGCCGCCGCCGAGATGGCTCAGGCGCGCGCTTCGGCCCAGCGGGTCGCCGCCGAAGCTCGCGCCAAGGCTCAGGCCGAGCTGGCCGCCGCGCTGGCCGTCGAGGAAGCCAAGCTGGCCGAAAAGGCCGCCGCCGCCGAGGCGCGCATCAACGCCGCGCGCGACAAGGCGATGACCAACGTCCAGGCGATCGCCGCCGACACCGCCGGCGTGATCATTCAGAAACTCACCGGCACGGTCGCCACGGCTGCTGAACTCGCCGCGGCCAGGGGCTAGAGCATGTTGGAACTGTTGCTCGACGAGCACTTCTGGGTTGGCGTGGCCTTTGTCGTGCTGATGGGCATCCTGGTGCGAGTCGGCGTCCACAAGCTGGCCTGGAGCGCGCTGGGGGATGCCGGTGCGAAGGTGCAGGCCCAGCTCGACGAGGCCGAAGCCTTGCGCCGCGAAGCCCAGGAGCTGCTGACGCAGGTCCAGGCGCAAAAGCGGGCGTCCGAGACATTGGCGGCCGAGATGCTGGCCAACGCTGCGGAGGAGGCAAAGCGTCTCCAGACCGAAGCGCAGGTCAAGTTGGCTGAACAGATCGAACGGCGCGGCGTGATGGCCGAACGCAAGATCGCCCAGGCTGAGGCTCAAGCCGCCAACGATGTCCGCGCCGCCGCCGGCGACCTGGCCGCCAGCATGGCCGAACAGGTGCTGACCGCGCGGATTGCGGTGGCCAAGTCGGACCCGCTGGTCGACGTTGCGATCGGTCAGTTGGCGGGGCGGTTGCAGTAGGATATTTTCCTCTCCCCCGTGCGCGGAGCGCGACGAGAGGGAGAGGGTAGGGAGAGGGCCGGCTGGGCGACTCTGGTGGTGGGGCAAGGACCCGCCCGGGTCCCAGCCAGAAATCCTCGGACCACCAACGGCGGATTACGAACTCACGAGCCGGCCCTCTCCCTACCCTCTCCCTCTCGGCTTCGCCGGGGGAGAGGAGTTTCTACCGCCGCCGGAACCGCCGCCTCAGGCGCACGATGAACCGGAACCGGCGGGGCAAGAGCAGGCGTTCAACCCGAAGCGTCTGCTGATAGAAGATCGCCAGGATTTCCGGATCGCGTCGCAGCAACCGGCGGATCGGCGATGTCATCCGCGGGTGCGCGCGGGAGAATCGTACGAACTGTCGGCGCGCCTTGAAGGAGTGGCGCAGAACGATCATCAGGCCGATGACGATCACCGGAATCCCGCCCGGTCCCGGGATCGGTGAGATCAGGATGCCTACCGCGATCACCGCCAGCCCAAGCAGCACGAAGCCGAACCGCCGAACGCGGCTGGCGATCTCGCGCGCGAGATCATCCGTGGCGCGATAAGCGCGCATTGAGGCCATGGCGAAAGTCACGTGAATAGACCTGGAGGGGTGCGACCAAGCGGGGAGGCTCGGCGTCACCAAAGCTGATATGCGATTGCACTCCGGAGTCGTAAAGACATGCCGCTGTTAAATTTTCCTAACACAGGTGCGTCGACTGCTGGCGCCAGGCCTCGCGACCGGAAAATCTGCGAGCAATAACAACGATCATTACATTCCAGCGACCATGTGTTTACGGTTTTGAGGCGCTGACCGCTCCGACTATTCCGCCGCCAATGGCGCCGGCGCCACACCCATAGGTTCCGGGCGCCATGCAAGCCTGGGTTTACGGGCGGCCAGAGTCTCATCCAGGCGTCGCAATGGGGCCAGGTGAGGCGCGCTCTTGAAGCGGTCCACATCGCCGGCCTTAGCCGCAGCCGCCAGCGCCAGCAGCGCTTCGCAGAACCGGTCCAGTTCGGCTTTGGATTCGGTCTCGGTCGGCTCGATCAGCATCGCCCCGTGCACCACCAGCGGGAAGTACATGGTCATCGGGTGGAAGCCCTCGTCGATCATCGCCTTGGCGAAATCCAGGGTGGTGACGTCCGTCCCGTCCAGCCAGCGGTCATCGAACAGCGCCTCATGCATGCACGGCCCGTCCGGGAAGGCAGGCGTCATGGCGCCGGAGAGCCTAGCCTTGATGTAGTTGGCGTTGAGCACCGCGTCCTCGGCGACCTGGCGCAGGCCGTCGGCGCCGTGGCTGCGCATATAGGCGTAGGCGCGGACGAACATGCCCATCTGGCCCTGGAAGGCGCACATCCGGCCAAAGGCCTGGGCGGCGGCGCCCTTGGGTTCCTCGACCAGCTCCAGGCCGCCCGCGCCATGGACCAGCCAGGGGGCCGGGGCGAACGGCGCCAGGGCCTCAGACAACACCACCGGACCTGCGCCCGGTCCGCCGCCGCCGTGGGGGGTGGAGAAGGTCTTGTGCAGGTTGATATGCATGGCGTCGACGCCCAGATCGCCCGGCCGCACCCGCCCGACGATGGCGTTGAAGTTGGCCCCGTCACAGTAGAAATAGGCGCCCGCCGCATGGGTCAGGCGGGCGATTTCGACGATGTCGCGCTCGAACAGGCCGCAGGTGTTCGGGTTGGTGACCATGATGGCGGCCACGTCGGCATTCAACTTTGCGGCGAGATCGGCGAGATCGACGCGGCCGTTGGGGGTCTGGGCGATCTCGGTGACCGAATAGCCGACGAAGGCGGCGGTGGCCGGGTTGGTGCCGTGGGCCGAGGTCGGGACCAGCACGGTGCGCCGGTGCGACTGGCCGGCCGCCTCGTGCGCGGCCTTGATGCAGAGCAGGCCGCAGAGCTCGCCGTGCGCGCCGGCCTTGGGCGACAGCGCCACGGCCGGCATGCCGGTCAGGGTCTTCAACCAGTGGGCGAGCCGGTCCATCAGCTCCAGCGCGCCTTGGGTGCTCGAGATCGGCTGCAACGGATGCAGATCCGCGAACCCGACCATCCGCGCGGCCTTCTCGTTGAGGCGCGGATTGTGCTTCATGGTGCAGGAGCCCAGCGGATAGAGCGCCAGGTCGATGGCGTGGTTCTTCTGACTGAGCCGCACATAGTGGCGCATCGTTTCGGGCTCAGAGAGACCCGGCAGCGGCAGGTCGGCGCGGGTCAGTCCGGCGAGGTCGGAGGTATCAACTTCGATGGCGGGAACATCGACGCCGGTCTTGGCCCAGCCGCCGAGCTCAAAGATCAGCGGCTCGTCCTGCAGGAGGCCCCGGCCGCCGGCGAGGGATTCGAACCCGGTTGCGGCTGCGGCGCTCTCGGGGCGGGTCGGGCGGCCGATGTTCTGCATGGTCATTGGCCAAGCCTCCGCTTCAAGGCGCCGGCAAGCGCGGCGATGTCGTCGTCGGTGGTGGTCTCGGTGGCGGCCAGCAGCAGCACGTCATCCAGACCGGCATGGGGGTCGAGCCGCGAATAGGGCACGCCGGCGACGATCCCATCGGCCAGCAGCGCCTCGACCAAGTCGTCGGCGCGGCTGGGAACCCGCACGGCCAGCTCGTTGAAGAACCGGGGGGTCAGGATCTCGATGCCAGCCCCGATCAGGGCCGCTTTCAGCGCCTGGGTGCGGGCGTGGTTGATCTGCGCCAGTTGCCGAAGCCCGGTCCCGCCCAGCAGCGTCATGTGGATGCTGAACGCCAGGGCGCAGAGGCCGGAGTTGGTGCAGATGTTCGAGGTCGCCTTCTCGCGGCGGATATGCTGCTCGCGGGTCGACAGCGTCAGCACAAACCCGCGCCGGCCGTCAGCGTCGACCGTCTCGCCGCACACCCGCCCAGGCATGCTGCGGACCAGCTTTTCGCGCACCGCGAACAAGCCAACGTAGGGGCCGCCGTAGTTCAGCGCATTGCCGATCGACTGGCCCTCGGCGACGGCGATGTCGGCCCCCATCTCGCCGGGCGATTTCAGCAGGCCAAACGACACCGCCTCGGTGGTGACCACGATCAGCAGCGCGCCGGCGGCGTGGGCGGCCTCGGCGATCTTGCTGACGTCGGTGACCACGCCGAACACATTGGGGGTCTGGACGACGACGCAGGCGGTTCCAGCGTCGATGGCGGCGATCACCGCAGCCTCGGCGTCGATGGCGGCGGGCAGGCGCTGGATCTCCATGCCCTAGGCGTGGGCGATGGTCTGGGTGGTGGCGGCATAGTGCGGATGCAGGCCGCCGGAAAGCACGGCCTTCTCGCGCCGGGTGACGCGCTGGGCCATCATCACCGCTTCGGCGCAAGCCGTCGAGCCGTCGTACATTGAGGCGTTGGCCACCTCCATACCGGTGAGCGCGGCGACCTGGGTCTGGAACTCGAACAGCACCTGCAAGGTGCCCTGGGCGATCTCGGGCTGATAGGGCGTGTAGCTGGTCAGGAACTCCGAGCGCTGGATCAGGTGATCGACGCTGGCCGGCACGTGGTGGCGATAGGCGCCCGCGCCGCAGAAGAATGGCCCAGCCCCGGCCGGCCGGTTGCGGCCCGCCAGCTCGGCCAGCTCGCGTTCGACCTCCAGTTCGCCGGCGAAGGGCTGCAGGTCGACGGTTCCCGTGCGCCGCGCCGAGGCCGGCACGTCGGCGAACAGCGCATCGATGTCCGGCGCGCCGATCACACCCAGCATCTGGGCGCGGTCATCAGGGGTGAGGGGCAGGTATCTCATGGCTTGGGTCCGGAGGTCACTGCGCGCCGCAGGCGCTGTTTTGGTTGTCCACGAATCACACGAACGGCACGAACAAGCACAGTGGGCGTGGAGGCCAAGCCCGTTGGAGCCGCGTTCGTGTGGTTCGTGTGGTTCGTGGACATCTTATTGGCGCTGACGCGCCCTATTGGGTGGCAAGGAACGCCTCATACGCGGTGCGGTCCATCAGGGCGTCGAACTGGGCGCTATCGGCGACCTTGAGCTTGGCGAACCAGCCGCCGTTTTCGGGGTCGGCGTTGACGGTCTCGGGGGCGTCGCCCAGCACGCTGTTGGCGCCGACCACCTCGCCGGAGATCGGGGCGTAGACGTCGGACGCCGCCTTGACGCTCTCGACCACGGCGAAGGCGTCGCCGGCGGTGAAAACCTTGCCGACCTCAGGGGTTTCGACGAACACTACATCGCCCAGCTGCTCGGCGGCGAAGGCGGTGATGCCGATGGTGGCGACATCGCCCTCCAGAACGACCCACTCGTGATCCTTGGTGAAGCGCATCAGGGTCTCCTAGAGCTTGCGGACGTAGCGGTGGGGGACGAACGGGGTCTTCACGACCTCGGCAGACTGCGGCTTGCCCCGGACGATGACCTTCAGCTGACCGCCGAGCGCGGCGTGGGCCGGCGGAACAAAGGCCAGGGCGACCCCGGCCTTCAGGCACGGGGAATAGCCGCCGGAGGTTACGATTCCGATGATTTGGCCCTCGGCGTCCGAGACCTCAGCGCCTTCGCGAGCCGGGGCGCCTTCCAGCACCCGCAGGCCGACGCGGACGCGGGCCGGACCCTCGGCGACTTCGCGGGCGATCCGGGCTGCGCCGGGGAAGTCGCGGGCCTCGCGGCGACCCTTGGAGACCGCGAACCCCAGGCCGGCCTCGATCGGGCTGACGCTCTCGTCCAGGTCGTGGCCATAGAGCGGCAGGCCGGCCTCCAGGCGCAGGGAATCCCGCGCGCCGAGGCCAATGGGTCGCACGCGTTCGTCCGCCAGCAGGGTGTTCCAGACTTGGACCGCCGCCTCGGCGGGGATCGAGATCTCATAGCCGTCTTCGCCGGTGTAGCCGGAGCGTGAGACGATCAGGTCCGCGCCGAAGCCGGTGAGGGTGCGGACGTCCATGAACACCAGCTCGGCCGCGCCCGGCACATGGGCCTGAAGGGCGGCGGCGGCCTCGGGGCCCTGGATCGCCAGCAGCGCACGATCCTCCAGGCGCTCGATCTCAACCTGGCCCGCGAACTCTTCGCGCATGACGGCGAAGTCGTTGTCCTTGCAAGCGCCATTGACCACCACGAACAGGCCGTCATCATCCGGTCTTCCGGCCATCAGGTCGTCGATGATGCCGCCCTGGCGGTTGAGCAACACGGAATACTTCTGCCGGCCGGGCTTCAGGCTGATGAAGTCGCCGGGCACGATCTCCTCGAAGGCCGACAGCGGAGAGACGCCGCGCAGCCGGGCTTGGCCCATGTGGCTGACGTCGAACAGGCCGGCGTGCTCGCGGGTCCAGAGGTGCTCCTTCATCACGCCATCGGCGTACTGAACCGGCAACTCATAGCCGGCGAACGGCACCATCCGCCCGCCCAACGCCATGTGGGCGGCGTGCAGCGGCGTGGTCTTGAGGGTCTCTTGGGACATACTTGCGGGCAAGATGAGCGGCTCCGGCTGACGACCGCGCAATCCGGCAGGGTAGAACCCTGACGTCGCGCGCCCCCGCTGTCCTTGGGCCTGAGAGATTTCAAATCGCCGAACGCGGCGACCCTTTGCTCCTTCGGCGCCCGCCTTCGCTCTAGGAGCTTGGGAGGAACTTTCCAGCGTTCATCAGCTCGTCGCGGTCCATTTGCCTGAGCGTTTCCGGGGCGGTTGCGCCTTCGGCTCCGGATCGAATCCGGTCTCTCCCGCGAGAGTTGGCTGGAAAGTCGGGGAAGGGTGGAGGAGAGTCAATGGGGGTTGGCCGGTTGCGGTCGAGGGCGCTGAAACCCGGTGGGGTTTGTCCGTAAACAGGGCATGACGTCTAACGATGCACACGACGGGGCGGCAAATGCGGATTGGAACGTGGAATGTCGGGTACGCTCTGCCGCGACGTCTGGACGCCTTGCGAGCCGTGCTGGCCGACAACCGCGCGGACATCTGGGTCCTGACGGAGACTCACGACGACTTGGCGCCCGCAGGATGTCCTTATGTCGCTCACACGCATCAGCGTCTGCAGGAAGCGCGCGATGTCAGACCCGGAAGCCGGTGGGTCTCGATCTGGAGCGTCTATCCAATCCTTGAGCGGGTCGTCCTTGAGGGGGCCGACCAGAAGCGAACGGTGATCACGATGCTCGATATTGGCTCCGGCGATCGCATGCTTGTCTATGGAACTGTGATCCCCTGGCAGAGTGATCGGGGAACAAATGACTGGTCAGAGCACCACCGCGTCATTCCAGTGCAGTGCGACGAGTGGCGCACCTTGCGGCGTCGCTATCCAGACGCGGCGCTCTGCGTGGCGGGCGACTACAACACGGATATGCAGACCGGTCGTTTCTATGGCACGCGCCGGGGGATCGCTGACCTCAGCGCCGGACTTGCCGATTGCAGTCTGTTCTGCGCGACAACCTTGGACCGCGTGCCGGCGGGCCGTTTGCTCGATCCGCCTATAGATCACATCGCACTTCCATTGGACTGGCAGGATAGGGCTAAGGTCATCGTTGCATGGCCGCCGAACAAGTCTGTGCTCTCCGATCACAGCGGGCTGGTCGTGTTGATCGATGGGTGAGGATGCGCGAACGCTGGAGACCTCGGCGACGCCCTATGATGTGCGCTCAGGCCGACCGCGCCGCCCGGTCCAACGCTTCCTCGGCCCATTTGGCGAGGCTCTTGCCGGCCAGTTCGGCGGCCATAGCGGCGCGAGCGTGGACGGCGGGGTCGACGCGGACCATAAGTTGGCCGGAGAAGGGCTTCTGCGGCGTCTTGCCGATCCGGGCGCAGACGTCGATGTAGCCGTCCACCGCCTCGCGGAACGCGGCCCGAAGGTCATCGACGCTGGCGCCGTGGAAGTTCACACCATCGCGCAGGCCCGCCACGCGCCCGACGAAGAGGCCGTCCTCATTGTCGAATTCCACCCGGGCGGCATAGCCCTTGTAGGTCATCGTGCTCATGGCTTGACTCCAATCCGCGCCAGGAAAGTCCTGGCGGCGCGAACCTGATAGCGCTTGGCTTCCTTGGCGGGGTGAGGGCGATGGAAGAACTCGACCTCATCGCCGTATCGAAACGACACGGCTGAACCGGGACCCTCGAGAACCTGACAACCCACCGCCTTGAGCAGGCCCTCAATGTCCGCCCAGGCGAGGCCGGCCGAGACCGGGACGCCGAAGATTGTCGTCAGCGTTTTTCCTGCTTGCTGTTCACGCAATCACTTTGGCGATGTGTCTAGTCATTTGCAAGCGTATATAGCAAGCTTCTTGACCAGCAGCAGGGTGACAAGGCCGCTGTCCCATTCTGTGTCCGGGTAGCGGTCGGCCTCAACATAGCCGCGCGCCGCGTAGAAGGCCTGACTGCGGGCGTTGAAGGTGTCGGTCTCCAGGCGGGATGTGGAATGGCCCGCGCCGGCGATGGAGGCCTCCGCCAGGTCCATCAGCGCTGCGCCGACGCCGCTGCGCGCCTGGTCCGTGCGGACGTGCAGGGCGTTGACGAAGTCGCCCTGCCAATCAACGAACCCCACGACCTCGCCGGCCCGTTCGGCGACCTGGAACAGGAGGCCGCGTTCGCCCACATAGACGCTGGGGCGGTCCTCGGTCAGGAAGGCCTGGGCGGCCGTGGGGGTGATCTGGGGCCGCCAGGTGCTCTGGAAGGTGTCATGCAGGATCGCCCGCAGGCCGGGGAGGTCCGTAGGCTTGGCGGGGCGAAGGATGGGCATCAACGCCCCTCCGAGAAGTCGTCCCGGAAACGCTCGATCTGATGCATCCGCTCATTAAGGACGGTCACGATGCCTATGTCGCATCTCGCCAGCACTTTCCAATAGATCAGGTGGTGTTCGTAGCGGCAGACGAAGCCGTCCACGCCAAAAGCCCCCGGAATGGGCCGCCACGGAAAATGTCGTCGCGCGATCGCTTCAAAGCGCTCGAACAAGCCTCGGACATAGGTCTCGGCCTGGGCTGTGCCCCAAGTCTCGTCGGTGTAGCGGTAGATCTCGTCGATCCGATGGCTGGCGGCGGCCTGGACCCGGTGGCTGCTCATCCGCCAGAGCGGTTCCGGCGGATCACCGTTTCCGCATCCAGCGGCTGATAGCTGTCGTCGGACGCGGTAAAGGCGTGCTGTAGTTCGGCCTTTAGCCTTTCGAATGCCTCAGCGTCGGCCCTCGCCATGTCTTGGCGGATCAGATCGCGGACGTACTCACTGACGTTCTCATAGACACCGCCGTCCGCCACATTGTCGCTGACAAATGCGCCGAGCCGGCCGCTGACCCGCACGTTCAGCGTCAGAGTTTTCGGCATTTGCGACTACCTCTCGACGCAACGTCATCAAGATGAGGAATATTGGTGACAAACCGGCCCACGCGCAAGCCCCTGCGCGCGTCACAGGTCGGCTACCTCCGAGCCACCTACATCCGCTCCGGCGTCTCGATTCCGAGCAGGTCCAGCGCCCGCTCCAGCTGGCGGAGGGCCGTGCGGGCCAGGGTCAGACGGGAGGCCTTGATCTGCGTGTCCGCCGACAGGATCGGGCAGGCGGCGTAAAACCGCGCGAACGACTGGCTGAGGCGATAGGCGTGTTCGACCAGGGCGTTGGGGGCCTTCTTGTCATAGGCCTCGCTGAGGGCGGCCTCGAAGGCGTCGAGGGTCAGGACGAGATCGCGTTCGGCTGGTTCGGCGACGATGACCCGCCCGGCGGCGACGTCCTCATCGGCCGCCCGGCGCAGCAGGCTCTTCACCCGCACCGCCTGGTAGAGCAGATACGGCCCAGTCTTGCCCTCGAAGCTGGTGAAGCGGTCGAGGTCGAAGACATAGGAGGTGCCGCGATAGTTCTGCAGATCGGCGAATTTCAGCGCCGCGACGGCCACCTTGCCAGCGATGGCCTCGAACTCAACAGGGGGCATGTCCTCGCCCAAGCCGGCCTCGTGCAGCCGTTCGCGGGCCTTGGCGGTGGCCATCTCGATCAGGTCACCCAGCTTCAGGACGCCGCCCTCGCGGGTCTTGAAGGGCTTGCCGTCGGTCCCGTTCATGGTGCCGAAGCCCGTGTGCTCCAGCTGGCCTTCGACGGCGTAGCCGGCCTGGATGGCGGCGCGGAACACGATCTCGAAGTGGTCGGCCTGGCGCTGGTCGACGCAGTAGATGATCAGGTGCGGATCGAAGGCCTGGCGCCGGTCAAGGATGGTGGCCAGGTCCGTCGTGCCGTACATGGCCGAGCCCTCGGACGAGACCACTAGCAAGGGCGGCAGCTCGCGCTTGTCGCTATCCTTGGCGACCCGGATGATCCGCGCGCCCTGGTCGTCCACCAACAGGCCCTTGGCGTCCAGCTCGGCGACCATCGGGGCGATCAGGTGTTCGACATCGCTCTCGCCCTTCCACCAGTCGAAGTCGACGCCGAGCGCATGGAAGTCTCGGGCCAGAGCGACTTGAGTCACGGCGCGGAAGTGCTCCCAGAGGGCGTAGTAGCCGGCCTGTTTGGTCTGTAGTGCGGCGGTGATCTTGCGGGCGCGGTCGCGGTAGTCGGTGTCGGATTTCCCCCGGGCGGCGGCCTCGGGATAGAGCCGGTCGAGGTCGGTCAGACTGACGGCGTCGAAGGCCGTAGGATCTTCTGTGGCGCTTCCATCGGCGTTCATCCGCGCGATCACGCCGGCGATGGCCGGCTGCTCGTCCATCACGGCGCCGATCAAGAGGCCCATTTGATAGCCCCAGTCGCCGAAGTGCGCGTCGCCGATCACCTCATCGCCCCGGAAGCGATAGATGCGCTTGATGGCTTCCCCGATGATTGATGAGCGCAGGTGCCCGACATGCATCGGCTTGGCGACGTTGGGACCGCCGTAGTCGATGAGAATCCGGCGGGGCTCGGCCGCTGCCTCGGCGCCAGCGCGCGGGTCGGCGGCGATGGCCTCGGCGCGGGCGCTGAGCGTGGCGTCCGCGACCTTCAGGTTGATGAAGCCCGGCCCGGCGATCTCGACTCCGGCCAGGCGCGGGTCAGCGGTCAGGCGGGCGGCGACGCCGGCGGCGATCTCGCGCGGATTGCGGCCGACACGCTTGGCGGCGGCCAGGGCGCCGTTGGACTGAAAGTCAGCCAGATCCGGTCGGTCCGACGCGGTGACGCGGGCCAGATCCACAGGCAAGCCTTCCGCAGCGAAGGCGGCCTCGACCGCTTCGCCCAGCGCGGTCTTCAGGTCGCTCATGGGTTCGGCGTCGTGCTCGCCTGGCCGACATTGAGGCGGAAGCGCTTGCCCTCGCGGTTGAAGGCGGCGATCTGCGGCGTGACCTCAAACCCGATCAGCACCTCGAAGTTGGCCCCGGAGGTGGTGGTGGTGGCGCGGGGGATGACGATCCGGCTGATCTGTTCGGTGACGTAGACGCGGTCCTTGCCTTCCGGGAAGGTGACCGGCAGGTCGAAGGTCTGCTTGGCCAGCACCGCGCGGTTGCGGTCGGTGACCGCCACCCAATAGCGATAGGTGTGCTGGCGGCCGGTGGCCTGGGGACCCTTGCCCAGCTCGAATAACGCCTCCATCGTCACCTGAATCGGATCGTCGTTCTTGTACTCGCAGCCCGCCGAGACGCCCTGGATCTCGCCGGAAAAGGTGACAGCGGCGGAGGCTTCGCGGCCGTCCTTGAAGTCGATGGTGCGTGAGGCGTCATAGAGCGACTTCACGAAGGGGCAAGGACCGGCGTTCTTCAGCGCCGGCAGGGGCGCGTTGCTATCGCCCCACTCTTCCTTCTGTTTGCGCTTCTTGGCCGCGTCCTGCTCCTGCTTGCGCTGCTCGGCCTCTGGATCACGCTGGGCATAGCTGACCACCGGCGCAGATGTGACCGTCAGGAAGGCGGCAAGGGCGAGAAGTAGCGGGCGGCGCATGGCGGGCGTCCAGGCAAGGGGCCGCGACAGGCTCGCGGGGATCGGCGCTTACCTACAGCCTGACGATTGCGGCTGCAACGCGGCTGGCGGGAATGACGTCCGCGCCCTAAGTTCCGCGCCGATGTTCCAGCCCCATCTGCCGCTCACCGTCCTGCTCGCCAGCCCGCGCGGATTCTGCGCCGGTGTTGATCGGGCGATCCAGATCGTTGAGCGGGCGATCGAGAAGTATGGCGCGCCGGTCTACGTCCGCCACGAGATTGTCCACAACCGCCATGTGGTTGATCGCCTGAAGGCGCTTGGCGCGGTCTTCGTCGAGGAGCTGGACGAATGCCCGCCGGGCCGGCCGGTGGTGTTCTCAGCCCACGGCGTGCCCAAAGCGGTGCCGGCTGAGGCCAGGGCGCGCAAGATGCTGTACCTCGACGCTACCTGCCCGCTGGTCTCCAAGGTGCATGTGGAGGCCGAGCGCCACTATGAGGCTGGCCGCGAGATCGTGCTGATCGGTCATGCGGGCCATCCGGAGGTGGTGGGAACCATGGGCCAGCTGCCGGACGGCGCCGTGAGTTTGATCGAGACGGTTGAGGATGCGGCCCGGTTCCAGCCGCGCGACGCCGCCAACATCGCCTTCGTCACTCAGACGACTCTGTCGGTGGACGACACGGCCGAGATCGTCGGCGCGCTGCGGGCGCGATTTCCGGCCATCGCTGCGCCGCACAAGGAAGACATCTGCTACGCCACCACCAACCGCCAGGAAGCGGTCAAGGCGATGGCGGCTCGCGCCGAGGTGGTGCTGGTGCTGGGCAGCGCCAATTCCTCCAACTCTGTGCGGCTGGCCGAGGTGGCGCGGCGGGCGGGGGCGCGGGCGCACCTGATCGACGACGCGGGCGCGCTGGACTTCGGCTGGCTGGACGGCGTGCGGGTGGCGGGCGTCACCGCCGGGGCGTCGGCGCCGGAGGTGCTGGTCCAGGGCCTGATCGACCGGCTGGGCGAGCGGTTCGCGGTGACGGTGGAGGAGTCCGATGTCCCGCGAGAGACGGTGACGTTCAAGCTGCCGAAGGTGTTGGCCGGGTAGATCAGGCGAGTTCAGGCCGCCAGTTCCGACCATCGCCGAATCCAGGTCGCAAGCGCGTCGATATCCCGAACGCCGGCGGCCACGTCCAGCACCGTGCGGGCCGCGTCTGCCTGGGTGGCGGTGAGTTTCCAGCCGTTGCGCCGCAGGAACAGGCCGGCGGCCAGGAAGGCGGCGCGCTTGTTCCCGTCCACGAAAGGATGATTGCTGGCGACCGCGACGAGGTAGGTCGCGGCCAGCGCGCAGACGTCAGTCTTGCCTTCATAGTGAAACCGGTTGAGCGGCCGGCCGAGCGCCGATTCAAGTAGCCCCTCGTCGCGCAGGCCGGCCGCGCCGCCGTGCAGAGCGATGCTGCGGTCGTGCAGGATCAACAGGGCCTGCTTGCTGACCCACCGAGGCTCGGCCGTCATTTCGCCAGCGCGCGGAAGGTGTCCTTGTACTCATCCATGAAGGCTTCGCCGGCGGCGATCTCCTCAGCCACGCCGGGATCGTAGGCCGAAATCCGCAGATCTCCCCCTGGCGCTTCGGTCAGGTAGACGACATCACCCTTCTCGACGCCCAACTTCGCCAGCGCCTCACGCGTCAGCACGACGCCTACCGAATTGCCGATCTGGGTGACTTTGAGGGCGATCATGGGATGTCTCCTGACAGTGTTATAACGTACGTAATACCAACTGTCAAAACCTTGACCGGGAAGGCGACCTCCCGCACTTGCCGGGCATGGCGGTCTACACCGATATTTCCGACGACGAACTGGCGACGCTGCTGGCCGACTTCGACCTGGGGGCGGCGCTGTCGTTCAAGGGCGTGGCCGAGGGCGTGGAGAACTCCAACTTCCTGCTGGAGACCGAAACTGGCCGCTATTTCCTGACCGTCTATGAGAAGCGGGTGAACGCCGGCGATCTGCCGTTCTTCCTGGGGTTGATGCACTGGCTGGCCGACCACGGCTTTCCCAGCGCTACGCCGATCGCCGACCGGCAGGGGAACCTGCTGAAGACGGTGCGCGGCAAGCCCTGCGCCATCGTCAGCTTCCTCAGCGGGCTTTCGGTGCGCCGGCCCAGCGTGGCGCACTGCCGCGAGGCGGGCCGCAGCCTGGCCTGGCTGCACGATGCGGGCGAGGGATTCCAGTTGCGGCGGGACAACGACCTGGGTCACGCCTCATGGTTCAATATCTTTTCAACCTTGAAGGATCAGGCCGAAGCCCTGAAACCTGGCCTCGCCGCCGTGATCGACGCCGACCTGGAAGCCCTCGCCGCGCGCTGGCCGCAGGGCCTTCCGGAGGGGGTGATCCACGCGGACTATTTCCCCGACAATGTGTTCTTCCACGGGCCGCAGTTCGCGGCCGCCTTCGACTTCTATTTCGCCTGCAATGACGCCCTGGCCTATGACATCGCCGTGGCGCTGAACGCCTGGTGTTTCGAAGCTGATGGCAGCTTCAATGTCACCGCTGCCCGCGCCCTGGTGGCGGGGTATGAGAGCCGTCGGCCACTCAGCGCGGCCGAACGCAGCGCCCTGCCGATCCTGGCGCATGGCGCGGCGATGCGGTTCTTCCTGACCCGGCTCCACGACTGGCGCGCCACGCCGGCCGGCGCGATGGTGCGGCCCAAGGACCCGCTGGAGTACGAGCGCAAGCTGGCGGTGCACCGGTCCTCGCCCGACCTGGTGCTGTTTGGGACGGGCCGTTGAAATTGATAACGTCGATCTGGCGCAATATGCAGGATGACGTCGGTCCCCTCCGGGACCACGACGCAAAGCCCCTCCCCCTTGCGGGGAGGGGTTGGGGTGGGGGTGTAAACTGTGAGCTCGGGCGAGTTGTACGTCGTCTCCGAAGTCGAGTCCGGCAAGCTCACAGCGGACACCCCCACACCCAACCCTCTCCCCGCAAGGGGGAGAGGGCTCTTGGCAGAGTCCTCGTCTCAGCGGCACGCCCATGACCCCCGGCGTGGTGATCTACACGGACGGCGCCTGCTCGGGGAATCCCGGCCCCGGCGGCTGGGGGGCGGTGATGATCCATGGCGCCACCACCAAGGAAATCTGTGGCGGCGAGCCGGCCAGCACCAACAATCGCATGGAGCTGATGGCCGCCATCCGGGCGCTGGAGGCGCTGACCAAGCCCTGCAAGGTCGAGCTGCACACCGACTCGACCTATGTGATGAAGGGCATCTCGGAGTGGATCCACGCCTGGAAGCGGCGCGGCTGGCGCACCGCCGACAACAAGCCGGTGAAGAACGACGACCTTTGGCGGCGACTGGACGAGGCGCGGCTCCGGCATGACGTGAGCTGGCGCTGGGTCAAGGGCCATGCCGGCCATGAGCTGAATGAGCGCGCGGATGCGCTCGCACGGCAGGGCTTGAATGAGGCGCGCGCCAACCCATCTCCTTGATGTTTTGAGGTCGAAAGATTTCGTTCAACTTTGAACGACATCCTGGCGCTTCAGGGATTCGGGGGCGGCCATGGGCGCAATGATCGAGGACCACCCCGAGGTGCAGGTCTTTGACGAGATCGCCCTCATCGAGCACGGCGTGCGCACGGTGATCGGCCGGGCCCTGCCGGTCGGCCTCAGCTATCCGCAGTTCGAGGTGCTGAACCTGATGGTCCGGCGTGGTGATGACCTGACGCCCGCTGCCATCGCCGGGGCGCTGAAGATGACGCCAGGCGCGATCACCAACACTTTGCAGCGGCTTGAAGCGCTCAGCCTGATCCTGGTGAGCGGCTGCGACGCCGACCGCCGTCGCAAGCGGGTGCGGATGACGCCCGCCGGCCGTGAAGCCTACGCCCGCGCCATGGCTGGCATCCGCCCCCGGATGGCGACCCTGCGCGAGGGTTTCACCCAGCGCGAATTCCGCGACGCTTTGCCGTTCCTGCGGGCGCTAAGGGCGTGGATGCACGAGCAGGCGTAAGGGGCCTTTCCAGCTTCGCTTTTCTGAGTTTGAAGTCCTGCATCAACACCCATGCCATTTGACCTGCGGGCGTTCGACGCTCACCGTTGAGATGGGATGGGGACGGAACCTATGGCGATGACTGTCGGCAAGGCCGCCGCGCCTCGGCGGCGACGGGCCAAGGCTGAGCCTTCGCCGACCACGCCCGACCCTGTCGAGATCGCCATGGAGGCCGAGGCGGGTGATCTGCGGCCCGACAGCCCGGCGCGGACGCTGCTGGTCAATCAGAACCGGCTGGTCCGCCGCCAGATTGCCAGCGAAGACCTCAGCATCGCCCTGAAGCTCCTCACCGCTGCCGCCGGCCTCGCCGTCGCCGTGGTCGTTGGGTTGATGATCTGGTCGGCCAGCCGCGCTGACGGTCTGGTGATTGAGGCGTTCTCGGTGCCCCCGGCGCTGGCCGAGCGGGGGATCACCGGCGAGACTGTGGCCCGCCAGCTGATGGATGACCTGGTCGCTATCTCCGAGGCCACGCAGTCGCAGGAACGACAGCGCGGCCTGTCCGGTGGCTGGGGGCAAGCGATCTCGATCCAGATCCCGCAGACCGGGGTCTCGCTCGCCCAGATGAATGCCTGGCTGCGCGAGACGCTGGGCCACCAGAGCCCCGTCAGCGGCGAGGTGATGGCGTCGCCCGCCGGAACCCTGACCCTGGTCGCCCGTAGTGGGTCGCATGGCCTGACGCCGTTGACCGGCCAGGAAGCTGAGATGGCGACCCTGATCCAGCGTACGGCGGAAGCTGTCTACGCCCGTGAGCAGCCCCGGAGCTATGGTACCTACCTCTTTCGACAGGCCCGGTGGGACGAATACGCCGCATGGCACAGGTCGCGATTGTCCGTGCCTCTCGCCCGGGACAAGGCGGTTGCCTACATGGGTCTGTCGAACGTTGCTTTACGCACCCAGGGCGATCTCGCGCAGCGCGCGC
This sequence comes from Alphaproteobacteria bacterium, assembly GCA_043734425.1. Lineage (GTDB taxonomy): Bacteria > Pseudomonadota > Alphaproteobacteria > Caulobacterales > Caulobacteraceae > Phenylobacterium. Next base: position 1,193 of record JAYTFM010000068.1, on the reverse strand, counting down.
TCCTCGAAAAGTCATCTGCTGCCGACCCCACATACATGTTGACCATCAATGCTGTGAGCACCCTTGCGAACTACTTCGGTCATTCTGAGACCGAGCATCGCCTCGACCAAAGACTGCTCAGAATTGTGCTGGCGGACACCACCACCTCGGCTGAATACAAACGACAGCAAATTGCAGAATCTAAGCGCTTTCTTGCCGGAGAGAACGGCGACTGGATGGAGGCGCGCTCGCAGGCCCAGGCCAACGTCGGCAAGGTCATTCTTGGCGGCGCAGCCTCTAACCGCGCTGCCCTTGCCATATCAAACGCCAATGCCGCCTTGCATGATCTTCGTCAGGCGCAGGCCGACCTGTCCGGCTTTGAGCCGGTCACGCCCGCCGACGAGCGCGAAAAGATCCGGTTAGGCGCCCTGCCGGTGCGGATCAGCGCCCAGGACTGGCCCGGCGTGGTCACGGCGGCGGACGCGGTGCTCGCCGACCAGGAGTTGCTGCCAGACAAGGGCGTCCACCGCCCGATCCCCCGCGCGCAAAAGGCCGTGGCCCTGGCGCACCTGGCCCGGATGGCAGAGGCGCAGGCGCTGGTCGGCGCGACGCCGCTGGACTGCCAGCCCTGCGTTATGGCGCGGGGCGAGATCGCCGCCCTGGCCGGACAGCCGGCCCTGGCCGATCACTGGTTCGGGGAAGCGGTGAAGATGGCGCCGTCGCTGCCAATGGCGTCCACGGCCTGGGGCCGGGCGCTGCTGGACCGAGGCCAGACCGACCGGGCCATCGCCCAGTTCGAGATCGCCAACACCCGAGGCCCGCACTTCGCCGACCCGCTGTCCTGGTGGGGTGAAGCGCTGCTGGCGAAGGGCGAGGCGAAGGCCGCCATCAAAAAGTTCAAGGAAGCCGACGAGTACGCCCCCCGCTGGGGCCGCAACCACCTGCTCTGGGGCGACGCCCTGGCCAAGCTGGACAAAACCGACAAGGCGCGTGAGCAGTGGCGCGCAGCGGTAGGGATGGACCTGTCGGCGGCAGACCGGGCGCGGGTGACGGCCCTGTTGGCGCGGGGCGGTTAGGCGGTAAGCTGCTTGCGCCAAGAGCCCTCTCCCCCTTGCGGGGCTACCGGATTCACACATTGTGATTTGGTCCCAGGATGATGAGAGTTCGCTTGGCGGCCTGGATTTCGAGCCATCCGTTGAGCATGACGATGGGGC
>JAYTFM010000067.1:0-55790 GCA_043734425.1 Alphaproteobacteria bacterium | reverse complement strand
GTCCCTTTGAAGTTCGCGGAGCTACACCAAGCGATACTAACCATAAGCGACTGCGCGCCATCTACGCGGCGGCTGACCATAAGGCAACGCTTGTTCGCTCTGAACGCTGCTAGGATGCGGCTCTGGATTCGGGAGAAGCGATATGCAGCGCAATCCTTGGCTGATCGCCGGCGGCATCCTGAGCGCCCTGGCCGCGCTTCTCCACCTGGCGGTCATTGTCGGCGGCCCCGCCTGGTATCGCTTCTTCGGTGCAGGAGAGCGGTTGGCGCGCGCGGCCGAACGCGGCTCCGCCACGCCTGCCATTGTCACGCTCCTCATCGCCTGCACCTTGGCGCTGTGGGCAGGTTACGCCTTCTCCGGCGCCGGCCTGGTCCGACGCCTGCCTTTGCTGAGAACCGGCCTCGTGGTCATTTCGGCCATCTACCTCCTGCGCGGCCTGATCCTGTTCCCGGCCCTGGCGCTGAACCCTGAGCTCGTGGACAGCTTCGCGATCTGGAGTTCGGTCGTGGTGCTCGTGTATGGCGCGGCTTACGCCATCGGTACCTGGAGGGCATGGCCCATGCTGTCGGCGCCCTCGACCCCGGGTTGAACCGCGTCTCAAATCATTGATTTCGCTGGCGCACCCGACACGATTCGAACGTGTGACCTTTGCCTTCGGAGGGCAACGCTCTATCCAGCTGAGCTACGGGTGCGTCTTCAGCGGAAGGCGTCTCTAGCCGAAAGGTCGGCCGGCCGCAAACGGCGTGCGGCGTTTCAGGCGGGCAATCTCGGCGAGCAGGCGCGCGGTTAGCGTCCCGGCTGTGTGATCCTGGGAGGAGCGATGAGCGTCTTGATGAAGGCTGGCGGGCTGGCGCTGGCCGTTTTGGCGTTCGGCGCGCTGGCTCAGGCGCAGCCAGCCGACGAACCGCCGCCGCCCGGCAAGGCGGTCTACGAGACCTTCTGCGCCGCCTGCCATCAGGCGCCAGAGGAGGGCAGTCGCGCCGTGCCGGTGGCGGGTCTGCGCAAGATGAGCGCCCAGACCATCATGTCCGCCCTGACCAGCGGGGTGATGAAGCCGATGGGCGATCAGTTGGACCGTCGGCAACTGCGCGACGTCGTCGCCTATCTGGCGGCGCCCGAGGGGCCAGTGGGAACCGGCTGGATCGACGATCATCGCTGCGCCGCCGACAAGACCGGCGTCGACCTCAGCGGGCGCGCTGCGCAGGTGGGATTCGGCGTCGACACCGCGTCCAGCCGCCGGATGACCGCGGCTCAAGCGGGCCTGTCGACCAAGGACCTCGGTCGCCTTGAGGTCGCCTGGACCTTCGCCCTGCCGCGCACCACCGGCCTCAGGGGCCAGGGCGTCGTGGTGGGCCAGACCCTGTTCTACCCGGCCGGCCAGGCCAACACCGTGCTGGCGCTGGACACCCGCACCGGCTGCGTGAAGTGGGCGACCGCCTTGCAGGGCGGCGGTCGCAGCAGCCTGGCCTACGGTCGGCTCGGTGCGAAGGGACCGTGGGCTCTGGTCACGCCAGAAGGTTCCGGCAAGCTGGTGGCGTTGGACGCCAAGACCGGGCAGCTGATCTGGCGGGTCGATCCGCGCCATGACCCGGACTCCCCGTTATCTGGCACGCCGCTGTTCGCGGGCGACTGGATCCTGGTTCCGATCTCAGCCAGCGACGTCGGCGCTGCGATGCGGCCAACCCATCAATGCTGCAAGACCCACGGCGCCCTGGCGGCCATCGATGCGGCCAGTGGCAAGGTGTTGTGGACCTGGCACACCATGGAGACCGCCAAGCCGCTGGGGCGGCAGAACGCCAGCGGCGCGGCGCTGTTCGGCCCGTCCGGTGCGCCGATCTGGTCGAGCCCGTCGGTCGATCTGAAAACGGGCGTCGCCTACACCGCGACCGGCGAGAACACCTCGCCGCCCGGCACCGGGACCAGCGACGCGCTGGTAGCTGTGGATCTGACGACCGGAAAACAGAAGTGGGTGTTCCAGGCCCTGGCCAATGACATCTGGAACATGGCCTGTCCGGTCGGATCGCCTGACGCTGCGGGCCGGCCAGTCGGGATCAATTGCTTCTTCGCCCGCGAGGGCAGCCTTTTGCTGGACCACGACTTCGGGGCCGGACCGCTGATCTGGCGGGGCAAGGGTCGGACCCTGATCCTGGGCGGACAGAAATCCGGCGACGTCTGGGCGCTGAACGCCGCAACCGGCAAGCTTGTCTGGCATCAAAAGTTCGGCCAGGGCACGACCCTGGGCGGCGTGCACTGGGGCATCGCCACGGACGGCGCGCGCCTGTTCGCGCCAATCTCAGATCCGAATGTGCCGGCCGACCGCAGCGCTGCAGGCCTCTATGCGATCGACATCGCCAGCGGCAAATTGGCCTGGTCGTGGAAGGCGACGGCCGACTGCGGGAGCGGCCGCCAGGCGCGTGTGGCGACCTGCAGCAATCGCTTTGGACTGTCAGCCGCACCCCTGGTGATTGACAAGGCGGTGGTGGCCGGCGGTCTGGATGGTCGGCTCTATGTGTTCGAGACCGCCACCGGCAAGCTGATAGCCATCCACGACACGGCGGTGGCCTTCGATTCCGTGAACAAGATCAAAGGCGCAGGCGGGTCGATCGATGCAGCCGGACCGTTTGCTGGCGACGGGACGCTATTCGTGGGATCAGGCTATGGCTCGTTCGGCCAACAGCCGGGCAATGTGCTGATCGCCCTGCGGCCGAAACCCTGAGCGGCGGACCTGATCGCAGCAATGGATTGACAAAAATGGAATGTGTTCCAAGTTCGTGAGCCGGCCTTCGGGAGCGAATAATCGCCCTCAGCCACTAAAGAGACGAACGCGCGGTGACCCATGATCCCCTCGTCTCGGCAAAGCAGAAGCTGAAAGACGACGGCTGGTGCGTGCTGCCGGATATCCTGGACCCCAGCCAGGCCTCCGCAGTCATGGAACGCCTGTGGGCCGCCGAGGCCGAGAGCCGACGGCAAGGCGTCGACACCTTCATGCCGGTGCTGGACCCCAACCCCAGCAATGTGCGCGTGTTCTACCTGATGGAGCTCGACGCTCTGTTCCGAGACCTGATCCAGCATCCGGTCGCAGTCGAGATGGTGCGTTCCCTTCTGGGCGAGAGCTTCCTGATCTCCAACTTCACGGCCAACATCGCCCGCCCCGGCTCGAAGTCGATGGCGCTGCACTCCGACCAGTCGCTGGTGATGCCGGCGCCCTGGGTCCATCCCTGGGCCATGAACATCATCTGGTGTCTGACCGACGTTACGTTCGAAAACGGGGCCACCCTGTTCATCCCCGGCAGTCACCACTGGCAGACCCGCGCCGACGTGCCGCCCGACGCCCACCAGCGACTGCGACCTTTTGAGGCGAAGGCCGGCTCGATCATCGCGATGGAAGGGCGGCTCTGGCATACCTCGGGCGTCAACGTCACGGCCGACCAGGATCGCGCCCTGCTGTTCGGCTACTACACCCAGCCATTCCTGCGCCCGCAGGTGAACTGGAACGCCGGCCTCTCATCCGGCACGCAGGCCAGCCTGTCCCCCCAGATGCGCACATGGCTGGGGCTCGACCTGAACGCCAACACCGGCGAGACGGCGGACCTGCGCTATCTCGAAGACCAGATCGCCCACCTGAAGGCGCCCGCATGAGCCTTGCCCCCGCCCTGGCCGTGCCGCCACCGACCCGCGATCTGGCCCAGGGCTTGCGCAATATCGCCGAGTACGGGCTGACCATCGTGCCGGATGTCCTGACCGGCGATGTCCTGAACCGCGCGCGCGACGCCCTCTATCGGGCGGCCGATTCCGACCGCGCGCGCCAGCGCGAGCAGAAGTTCAGCCTTGACGACGCCCAGGACGACACCAACCGCCGGGTCTGGAACGTGCTGAGCCGCGATCCGGTGTTCGAGGACATGGCGTTTCACCCCCTGGCCCTGGACTATGTGAAGGCGGTGCTGGGCTGGCCGGCCCTGCTTGGCAATATCTCGGCCAATATCACCGGTCCCGGCGGCGGGGAGATGGTGCTGCACGCCGACCAGATCTTCGTGCCCGAGCCCTGGGCCAGCGCGCCTCAGGGCATGAACGTCGCCTGGTGTCTGGATGACTTCACCGAGGCCAATGGCGCAACGCGCTTCGTGCCGGGAAGTCACAAGCTGAACCGCGCGCCACGGGCCGAAGACCGCCAGGCCGAGACTGCGCCGATGGTGGCGTCGGCGGGATCTGCGGTGGTCTTTGAGAGCCGCGTCTGGCACAAGACGGGCCATAATCGCACCGCTGACCAGCAACGCGCCGGGGTGTTCGCCTGGTACACCAAGCCGATCTATCGGGCCCAGGAGAACTGGTTCCTGTCGCTGCGGCCAGAAGTCCGCCAGTTCGCCAGCGACGAGGCGCTGGTGCTGCTGGGCTACAAGGCCGAGGGCCTTGGGTTGGTGAATGGCGTCTCGCCGGCCTGACAAGGCGAAGAACAACTTTGGTCCGACATGGGCCGCATTGGAGGCCGGAAATGGCGAAATCTGCAGAAAACCTCGCCGCCGTCGGCATCGGCGTCGCCGACATGGTCCGCTCGGAGGACTTCTACACCCGCGTCCTGGGCATGCAGGTTCAGCAGCGCATCGAACTGCCCCACCTGCGGGAGGTCATCGTCGGCTTCGAGGGCCGGACCTCTGTGGTGCTGATGCACTGGCTCGACGGGTCGAACCCCAACTATCGGAACAATCCGGTCAAGCTGGTCTTCTATGTCCCGGACGCCAAGGCGGTGATTGAAGCCATCCGCGCCGACGGCCTTGAGATCACCCGCGAGGCCGAACCGCTAGCGGACTTTGGCAACATGATCATCGGCCTTGGACTGGATCCCGACGGGTATGTGGTGGAGTTCATCCAGACGCCGGGTTGAGCGCAGCCGGCCGGCCGCGCCTCAGGATCCGGTCTTGCTCGGAAACGCCACCACCCGTTCGGCGTCCTCGGCCAGCCGCTGGCGGCCCTCTTCTTCCACCCGCCGGATTTCCGACGACAGATAGGGCGCCATGAAGTCGATGAAGGCGCGCACCCTCGGCGTGTCCTTCAACTCGCGGCGGGTGACGATCCAGGAACTGGCGCGGGACTCTTCGATGGCGTCAGAGCACCGAATCAGGTCGCGGTCGACATCGCCGATGGTGCACGGCAAGGCGCCAATGCCCATGCCGGCCTTCACCATATGCACCAGCCCGCCCATGCTGTTGGAGCGGGTGACGGGCTCCTTGCCGCCGGAATAGCGCATCATCAGGCTGGCGGCAGGGATCTCGCCGGTCTCCATGGCCATGTCGATCAGGTCATGATCCTTGAGGTCCGCCAGAGTGGCCGGCACGCCGTGCAGCGACGCATAGCCCCGGCTGCAATAGAGACCCATCCGATGGTCGCAGATCTTGCGCACCACCAGATCGGAGGCCGGCAGCGACTGGGCGGTGCGGATCGCCAGATCGGCCTCGCCGTTCTCCAGGTCCAGGGTCCGGTCGGTGATTACCAGATCGACGCGCAGGTCGGGGTGGACCTTGTGAAACGCCACCAGCGCCGGGATCACCATGGCGCTGGCCACCAGCTCGTTGGTGGTGAGCCGCACCGCGCCGGTCACGCCCCGCAGCTGGCTGGCGGCCAGGTGACCAAAGCGGATCGCGGCGCGTTCGACGCTCTCCGCCTCGGCGATCAGCGCCTGGCCTGACTCGGTCAGCCGGCTTCCCGACTGTCCGCGTTCGAACAGCTTGACCCCGAGGGCATGCTCCAGCGCTTCGATCCGGCGTGACACGGTTGTCTGGTTGACGCCCATGCTGCGGGAAGCGCCGAGCGTGGAGCCCTCGCGCGCAACCGCCAGGAAGGCCTTCAGGTCATTCCAGTCGAACATGCCCCATACTTCGGCGCCACAGCAGCGCCCCGCAAGGGCGCGGCGCGAGAATGACAATCCGGTAAGGTGCGCAGGCGCGCCGCGATGCTATGTGTCCGGGCTCATTCACCCGGTGTCACCCATGTTTCGTACTGCCTGCGCCGCCGTCTTGGCCCTCATTGTCGGCGCCAGTTCCTGGGGATCGGCGCTGGCCGCGCCGGCCGCCAAAACCGTCGTTCCGCCGATTGTCTACCAGCAGCGCACCCTGGCCAATGGCCTGCAGGTGCTGACCTCTCGCGACCCGACGACGCCGAATGTGACCGTTCAAGTCTGGTATGGCGTCGGCTCAAAGGATGATCCGGAAGGCCGCTCGGGCTTTGCCCACCTTTTCGAACATCTGATGTTCAAGGCCACCCGCAACCTGCCCGCCGAATCCATGGACCGGCTGACTGAGGATGTCGGCGGCGAAAACAACGCCTCCACCGCCGATGACTACACCAACTACTACGAGGTGGTTCCGGCCAACCATCTGGAGCGTCTGCTCTGGGTCGAGGCGGAGCGGATGACCAATCTGGTGGTCGACGAGGCGACCTTCAAATCCGAGCGCGATGTGGTCAAGGAGGAGCTGCGCCAACACGTGCTGGCCGCGCCCTATGGCCGGCTGATGAGCCTCTATCTGCCGCAGGCCAGCTATCAGGTTCATCCCTATAAGCGCCCTGGCATCGGCTCGATTGAGGAGCTGGACGCCGCGACGGTCGATGATGTCAGGGCCTTTCACCAGACCTACTACCGGCCCGACAACGCCACCCTGATCGTGGTGGGCAATTTCGATCCCACCCAGCTGGACGCCTGGATCGACCGCGACTTCGGCGTCCTGCAACGCCCACCCGTCGCCTTGCCGAAGGTGACAGCCCGCGAACCCCTCCGCACGCAGGCGGGCGTGTTCAACGGCTACGGCCCCAATGTGCCGCTGCCGGCGGTCGTGCTGACCTGGCAAGGCCCGGGCGCGGCCAGTGCAGACGCGGCGGCGCTGACGGTGCTGGACGCCATTCTGTCGGCCGGCAAGTCCTCGCGGCTCTACAACAGTCTGGTCTACGACAAGCATTTGGCCGCCGAAGCGTTCTCCATCGCGGACCTGCCGCACGACCCCGGTATGTTCGTTGTCGGGGCCATTTTGGCCAGCGGCCACAGCATCCCCGAGGGCGAGACGGCGCTGCTGGCCGAGGTCAAACGCCTGCGCGAGGCGCCGCCCAGCGCCGCAGAAATGGCCGAGGCCAAGACCGAGTTGCTGGCCGGCGCCCTGCGCGAACGCGAGACCATCAACGGCCGCGCCCATGCCCTGGGCTACGCGCTGCGGATTTCCGGCGACGCCGCCGCCGCCAACACCGATCTGGCCGCGCTGCAGGCGGTCACCGCCGCCGACGTTCAGCGTGTGGCGCGGCGCTATCTGGCCGAGGATCGGCGGATCACCATAAAATATCGTCCGGAAACCGAACGACCCAAGGGCGAGGCGCCCCCTGCCCCGCCGACGCCGCCCAAAACGGTCGCCACCTACACCGGACCGGTCGTCGCCCTGGCCCCTGAGGCTGAGCGTCTGGCGTTGCCCGCGCTGGGTGAACCGGTCCAGCCGGTGTTGCCGCAACCCGCCGAAACGACGCTGGCAAACGGCCTGCGGGTGATCGTCGCCCGCTCCTCGAACCTGCCATTGATCAGCGCCGCCCTGATCGTCAAGGTCGGCGCCTGGGCCGATCCCGAGGGCTTGGCCGGCGCCGCCGCCATGACCGCCGACATGCTGACGGAAGGCACCAAAACCCGCTCAGCCCAACAGATCGCCCGCCAGGTTGAAAGCCTGGGCGCCGCGCTGGGCTCCAGCGGCGGTCTGGAGTCATCGTCCGTCACCCTCAACGTCATGCCGGGCAAGCTCACGGCCGCGATGGCGATCCTGGCCGATGTCGTACGCAATCCCGCCTTCGCCGCCGAGGAGCTGAATCGCCAGCGCGAGCAGGCCCTGGATGGCCTGCGCGTGTCCTACCAGGAGCCCGGCGATGTCGCCGCCTTCGCCGCCGCCCCGGTGATCTTCGGCGGCACGCGGCTGGGCCATGTGGCGCAGGGCACGCCCGCCAGTCTCGGGCGTATGAAGGTTGACGACCTTGCGCAGCTTCATGCCACCGCCTATCGACCCGACAACGCGGTGCTGGTGCTGACCGGGGATATCAACGCCCAGCAGGGGTTCGCCTTGGCCAAGGCTGCGTTCGGCGACTGGGCCCGTCCGGCGGCGCCGCTCGCGCCGGAGCCGCAAATCCGGCCTGAAGGCCGAACGCGCGCCGTGGTGATCGACCTTCCTGGAACCGGCCAGGCCTCCGTCAATGTCGCTGGCCCAGCCATCGCCCGGAATGACGCAGGCTACTATCCGGCCATCGTGGCCTCGACCGTCCTCGGCGGCGGCTACTCGGCCCGGCTGAACCAGGAGATCCGCATCAAGCGTGGCCTGTCCTATGGGGCCAGCGCCCGGCTGACCGCCGCCCGCACCACCGGCTCCTTCCGCGCCAGCGCCCAGACCAAGAACGAGTCGGCCCCCCAGGTGCTGGACCTGATCCGCGCCGAGATGACCCGTCTGGGCGGCGAGCCGGCCGGCGCTGACGAGCTCAAGGGGCGCAAATCAGCGCTGGTCGGGGCCTATGGTCGCCAACTGGCCACCGCCGATGGCCTGGCCGGCATCCTAGGCAATCTGGCGCTCTATGGCGTGCCGCTGGACGAAGTCACCCGCTACACAGCCAAGGTCCAGGCGGTCAGCACCGAGCAGGTGACAGCTGCGGCTCGCCGCATCTTCGACCCCGCCGCCGCCAGCGTGATCATCGCCGGCGACGCCAAGCTGTTTGCCGCCGGGCTGGACGGCAAGGTCACGAACCTCGAGCTGATTCCGGTCGACCAGCTTGACCTCGATAGCCCGACCCTGCGCAAGGCCAAGCCGGAGAAGCCGTAGGGCGCCCTACTCAGTGAGGCCGCAGAGCGCCCGCTCCAGGTGCGCCATGTCGGTGGGCAGCGGGCTCTCGAACCGCAGCGCCGCCCCGGTGATCGGGTGGGCAAAGCCCAGCACGGCGGCGTGCAGCGCCTGGCGGGTCAGACCCGCCGCTGCCATCGCCGTGCGCACCGCCTGCGCCGGGGCGCCTGAGCCATAGACCGGATCGCCCAGGCACGGCGCGCCGCGCGAGGCCAGATGCACCCGGATCTGATGGGTGCGGCCCGTCTCCAGCCGGCAGGAGACCCGCGCGGCCAGCGGCTTCTCCTGCGGCCCGAACACCTGTTCCACCCGGTAGTGGGTGATCGCATGACGTCCGCCCGAGCGGACCAGCGCCATCTTCTTGCGGTCGTGGGTCGAGCGCGCGATAGCGCCCTCGATGGTCCCGGACGGCGGCAGCAGCGCGCCACGGGTCAGCGCCACATAGGCCCGCTCGATGTCATGCGCCGCGAACAGCGCCGACAGCCCTTGGTGGGCGGCATCGGTCTTGGCGACCACCACCACGCCGGAGGTGTGCTTGTCGATGCGGTGGACGATGCCCGGCCGGGCGACGCCGCCGATGCCCGAGAGACTGCCGGCGCAATGGTGCAACAGCGCATTGACCAGGGTGCCGGTTTCACTGCCCGGCGCAGGGTGCATGGCGATCCCGGGCGGCTTGTCGATGACGATCAGGTGGGCGTCTTCAAAGAGCACCACCAGCGGAATGGGTTCGGCTTGCGGTTCGGCCGCCAGGACTTCGGGGATATGCAGCTGATAGCGGCCAGGTCGGGACCGGCTCGAAGGGTCGGAGATCACAGCGCCGTCGCGGGTCAGTCGGCCCTCGGCCATCAGCGCCTGCAGCCGCGCGCGCGACAGTCCCGGCCATTGCGCCGCCAGCGTCTTATCCAGCCGCTCGCCGGCGGCCTCGGCTGTGAGTATCAGGTCGAGCTGGCCGCTCCGCGTTTCGATCTCGTCATCCCCGGCGGCTGGCGTCATGCTGCTGTGATATCGCTATCTCATAGATGGCCCAACACAGGGGGGAAACGACCATGAGACTGAACAGGCGCGGCGCGCTGGCGCTGCTTGGCATCGGCGCGGCGACATCAGCGGCAGCCAAAGGCTCGCAAGGCAAGGTCAGCTTCAACCATGGCGTGGCGTCCGGCGATCCCGGCCCCGACCGGGTGGTGATCTGGACCCGGATGACCCCGCAGACGCCCGGCGGCCCAATCGTCTATCGCTGGAGCCTGACGCCGGCCTCCGGCGGCTCCGGTGGCGTGCGGCGCGGCAAGGGTGTCACCGGCCCGGAGCGGGACCATACCGTCAAGGTCGATGTCACGGGCCTGAAGCCCGGCCAGGACTACACCTACGCGTTCGAAGCCGGCGAGGCCCGCTCACCGGTCGGCCGCACGCGCACGCTGCCGGCCACCGGAACCCAAGACGTGGTGCTGGCGATCGCCTCTTGCTCGTTGTTCCCGGCCGGCTATTTCAACGCCTACCAGGCCATCGCCGACCTGCCGCGCGTCGACGCCGTTCTGCACCTGGGCGACTACATTTATGAGTACGGCGGCCCCGGCAGCTATGGCGAGGAGTCCGAACTGGGCCAGGCGCGTCGCCATCAGCCGGAAAAGGAAATCCTCCAGCTGCCCGACTACCGCCAGCGCCACGCCCAGTACAAATCCGACCCGGCGTTGCAGGCCGCCCACGCCCGCGCCGCCTGGATCGTCGCCTGGGATGATCACGAGACCTGCAACGACAGCTATCGCGACGGCGCCGAAAACCACCAGACGGCGGAAGAAGGCTCCTGGATGGAGCGCAAGGCCGCCGCGCTCAAGGCCTACTATGAGTGGATGCCGATCCGCGAACCGGCCCCGGGCCAGTCGCTGGCCGAGGCCGCCGCCCGCAGCTTCCGGTTCGGCGACCTAGCCCAGCTGATCATGCTGGAGACCCGCCTGACCGCCCGCGACAAGCAGTTGACCTACGACAACGATCTGGTGGTGGTCGACGACAAGCCCGACGTCGCGGACTTCCGCCGCAAGCTCAATGACCCGGCCCGCCGGATCATGGATCCGGTTCAGGAGGCGTGGCTGGGTTCGGAACTCTCCGCCTCGGTCAATGCCGGTCACGCCTGGCAGGTGATCGGCTCCGGCGTGGTCATGGGCCGCCTGATGGTTCCCGACCCGGACACCGACCTGCCGCCCGACGCCATGACAAACCTGGACGAGAGGGGCCAGCGGCGTCTGCGCCGGATGCGGCCGGTGGCCCGGATGAAGCTGCCCTATGGCCTGGACATGTGGGACGGCTATCCCGTCGACCGTGAGCGGGTTTATGACCAGATCAAGCACGCGGGCGCCCGGCCGATCGTGGTGTCCGGCGACAGCCACGCCTTCTGGGCCAATGAGCTGGCCGACAAAGAGGGCCGCCGCGTCGCCTGCGAGTTCGGTGGAACCGGCGTCACCAGCCCGGGCGCCGACGACTATTTCAAGTCCTTCAAGATCGGCCCGGCCTTCGCCAAGGTCAGCCCCGAGGTGGTGTTCAACGACCAGAGCGCCAAGGGGTTCGTGCTCTTGACCCTGACCCGCGCCGAGGCGCGCGGCGATCTGATGGCGGTCTCGACCATCGCCTCACGGACCTTCACGACGAGCGTCGTCAAGAGCTTCCGGGCGGTTCCGGACGGGCGCGGGATTTCGGGGCTGACAGAGGTTTAACGCTTCGCCAGTCGCCCCTTTTCGACCACCCGGTAGAAGCAGGATCGGGCGCCCGTGTGACACGCGCCACCGTCGCCTTCTGGCCAGACCTTAAGCCAGACCGCGTCCTGGTCGCAGTCGATGCGCACCTCATCGACCACCTGGATCTGGCCGCTGGTGGCGCCCTTGTGCCAGAGCTCATTCCGCGAGCGGCTGAAATAGTGGGCCTCGCCGGTGGCCAGCGTCTTCTGCAAGGCCTCCGCATTCATCCAGGCCAGCATCAGCACCTCGCCGGTGTCGGCGTGGGTGGCGACGGCGGCGATCAGGCCATTGGCGTCAAAACGCGGCGCCAGCGTCTCGCCCTGTTCGAGGGCGTCCTGGTTCGGAGCGGTGGGAAACTCGGCCATAAGGCACTCCAGTCGCTCCCCTTCGGGGGAGCTCCCGCAAAGCGGGTGAGGGGGCTTCCGCTCAGAACGTCCAGTCGCGACACAACCGGCGCCTCAGAAGGTGCGCCGGCGAGATCTGAGCGGACCCCCTCCGGCGCGTCGCGCCACCTCCCCCGACGGGGGAGGAACATATTTCTACCGCCGATTTGCGAAGTCCAGGAACCGCTGGCGCAGCGTGGCGTCGGTCTTGAACACGCCGGTGAACTGGGTGGTGATGGTGGTCACGTGCCTATGGTGCACGCCCCGGGTGGTCATGCACTGGTGCGCCGCATCGATCAGCACCGCCACGCCGGCTGGGCGCAGGCTGTCGGTGATGGCGTCGGCGATCTGCTGGGTCATGGTCTCCTGGGTCTGGAGCCGGCGGGCGAAGATCTCGACCACCTTGGCCAGCTTGGAGATGCCGACGACGCGGTTGGTCGGCATATAGGCGACGAACGCCTTGCCCAGGAACGGCGCCATATGGTGCTCGCAGTGGCTCTCCACCTCGATGTCGCGCAGCATGACGATGTCGTCATAGCCCTGGACATCCTCGAATGTGCGCGAAAGCTCCTTGGCGGGATCGAGGTTGTAGCCTTCGAACCCTTCGCCATAGGCGTCGACCACCCGCTTGGGGGTGTCGATCACGCCTTCGCGGCGCGGATCATCCCCCGCCCAGGCGATCAGCGTGCGGACGGCCTGCATGGCCTCCTCGCGGGTCGGGCGCAGCACGGGTTCGAGGTCGGCGTCGGACCCGATCAGGGTTCGGTCGCGGGCAGGAGCGTCCATGAGAAGCTAAAGGTCTTTCCAGGGCTGAGTTGCGCCGGGACGATGGTCCCGGAAATGACGCGTGGCCACCCTTTCCAATCGGATCGCAGGGTCAGGCGCGCGCGCCGTGGCTTCCGGTCCGGACGATCTGTATATGGGGCGATGCCCCCCCAGGGCAACCGTTCCGCAACGTCAGATCGAGCAATGACCTTTACGCTGTACGATACCATGGCCCGCGCCAAGCGGCCCTTCGTCCCCAAAGACCCCAAGCGGGTGACAATGTATGTCTGCGGACCGACGGTCTACAACTATGCCCACATCGGCAATTTCCGGCCCGTGGTGGTGTTCGATCTGCTGTTCCGGGTGCTGCGCGATCTGTACGGCGCAGACGCGGTGACCTATGCCGCCAACGTCACCGACGTGGATGACAAGATCAACAAGAAGGCCGCCGACGAGGGCGTGCCGATCGGGACGATCTCAGATCGCTATCTCGCGGCCTACAATGCCGATGCTGCGGCCTTGGGGGCTCTGCCGCCGACCCATCAGCCCCGCGTCACCGAGACGATGGACGCCATCATCAAGATGATCGGTGATCTGGTCGCCAGCAACGCCGCCTATCCCGCCGAGGGCCATGTGCTGTTCGACACCCAGGCGTTCAGCGACTACGGCAAGCTGTCTGGCCGGCCGATGGACGAGATGATCGCCGGCGCCAGGGTCGATGTGGCGCCCTACAAGCGCCACCCCGCCGACTTCGTGCTTTGGAAGCCGTCCAAGCCCGGCGAGCCGCACTGGCCGAGCCCCTGGGGCGACGGCCGGCCCGGCTGGCACATCGAGTGCTCGGCGATGATCCAGGAGGTCCTGGGTCTGCCGATCGATATCCACGGCGGCGGCATCGACCTGGTGTTCCCGCACCATGAGAACGAACTGGCCCAGGGCGTCTGCGCCGGTCACGGACAGGACTATGCCCACTACTGGCTGCACAATGGCTTTCTCAACATGGCCGATGAGAAGATGTCCAAGAGCGTCGGCAACGTCGTGCTGGCTCATGATCTGCTGGCCCAGCGCCCGGGCGAGGCGTTGCGCTGGGCGCTGCTGGCCGGCCACTACCGCCAGCCCCTGGAGTGGACCTCCGAGCTGATCGAACAGTCCAAGGCCGGCCTGGACCGTATCTATCGCGTTCTGGACGACGCCCGGCGGTTCCTGATCGAAGCGGACTGGAGCCTCCAGACCGACCCCTCCGAGCGCAAGGCGAGCGATACGTCCTACGCAGCCTTGCTCGACGACCTCAACACGCCGCTGGCCTTCGCCGGGCTGTTTCAGCAGGCCGACCAGCTTCGCGCCGCGATCATGGCCAAGGACCCCGGTGAAACCCAGGCTTGCCGCAGCGCCCTGCTGGCGGCCGGGCAGCTCATGGGGTTCCTGAATGTCGATCCGCAGGCCTGGTTCCAGGGCGGCGCCGACGACGGCCTGAAGCTGCGCGTCGAGGCGCTGATCACTGAGCGTCAGGCCGCCCGCACCGCCAAGGACTGGCCCGCCGCCGACCGCATTCGCGCCGAGCTGACGGCGCTCAATGTCGAGGTCATGGATGGCCCCTCCGGCGCGACCTGGCGCATCAAGGAGACCGCCTGATGGCCTTCAAGCCCGGACCTGATCTCGCCGCCGCCCCGTTCGGCCGCAAGGCCTCAATGGGCCCACAGATGATGTCGCTACAGACCGAGGGCCGCCCGCCGCCGCCCAAACCGCCTGGCGGCCTCAGGGTCGAGGATCGGATCGGCATCCAGGCGCCGGCGCAGGTCATCTGGGACATCGTCGCCGACCTTGACCGCTGGAGCGAGTGGAACCCCACCTATCCGCGCGCCAGCGGGACGCTGAAGATCGGCGAGACTCTGTCCGCCACCCTGGTCCTGCCCGGCCAGCCACCGCAGGAACTGAGGCCCAAGGTCATCGACTGGGTGCCGAACGAACAGCTCCATTTGCGCCTGACAATGCTGGGCGGCGCGATCCGCACCATCCGCTACATCGAGATTGAACAGGTCACCGAGGGCGGCTGTATCGTCGACAATGGCGAGCTGTTCGGCGGCCTGCTGGGACCATCCCTGGGCAAGCGCATGGGGCGCACGGTGCAACGTGGCTTCCGGGCGATGAATGAGGCGCTGAAGGCGCGGGCGGAAGCCCGCTGGCGCGCGGAGCAGGACTGAACGAGGGGGCAAAATGGCAGGCAAGATCGGACGAACCGTCGCGGACTACCCCGCACCGTTCGCCGGTCTGCTGCGCAAGGTGACGGTGTCGATGGACGACGACCAGACGCTAGACGGCGACGGCGTCGGCGGCGCCGAGATGGCACGGCAGTAGGCGATGCGCTCCTGATCTCGGCGTGCTTGGACCAAAGATGGATCATACCCACCTCTCATTTGCTCGTCATCCTCGGCCAAGGAGCGCAGCGACGCCGTGCCGGGGACCCATAGACTCAGGCGCTTCCGAAGGGTCTCAGCGGGGAGGCCTCTGCTAAGTTCGGCGCACCTCGGTGTTCATGGGTCACCCGAACAAGTCGGGTGATGACGAGTATAGGGAGAGGCAATTCACGGTGCGCCCAGAATGCCCCACCTGACGGGACCACGCCACCGGACAGCCTGCAACGCCGCCCTACGCAAACACCAGCACCACGCCCAGCACCAGGCCGCCGATCCACAGGGTCTCCAGCACCATCACCGCCACCGGTCGCCAGCCGGCCGCCGCCAGGGATTTGAACGAGGTCTTCATGCCCAGCGCGGCGATGGCCGCCACCAGGCAGGCGCGCGAGACCACGCCGGCGGCGTCGACAGCCAGCTTCGGCAGCAGGCCCACGCTGTTGGCGGCCACCAAGGCTGCAAATCCTACCAGGAACCAGGGCAACGGCGCCCGCGCCGCCGTCGCGCCGGCGCCCCGCCGCATCACCACCGAGAGGATCAGCACCACCGGCAGCAGCATGGCCACCCGCAGCAGCTTTACATAGGTCGCCACATCGCCGGTCTGCGGCGAGATCATATAGCCGGCCCCCACCACCTGGGCCACGTCATGGATGGTGCCGCCCAGGAACAGGCCGGCCCGCTGATGGTCCAGGCCCAGCGCCGTCACCAGCATCGGATAGAGCACCATGGCGATGGTCGAGAGCGTGGTGACCACCACCACCGCCAGGATCACGTCGCGCTCGCTGTCCTTGGTCTTCGGCAGCACCGAGGCGATGGCCAGGGCCGCGGAGGCCCCGCAGATGCCGACTGACCCTCCGGACAACACCCCGAAGCCACGGCTGAGGCCCAGTATCCGCGCCAGTCCAGCCCCGATCAGGATCGTGGTCGCCACGCCGGCGATCACCATGGCGATCGGAACGATACCCAACTGCAGCATCTGCTCCACCGTGATGCGCGCGCCCAGCAGGGCCACGCCGGTCCTTAAGATGGCCTTGGACGAGAACTCGATGCCCGGGATGCAGCGGCCTTCCTCGTGCAAGAAGTGAAAGGCCATGCCGAACAGCAGGGCAAACAGCATGATTGGCGCGGTGTAATGGTCAGCCAGCCAAGCTGAAGCCAGGCCGATGGCGCCCGCCGCCAGCACGCCGGGGTAGACCGAACGCGCAAAAGCCTCTGCCGACAGCGGCGGGCGGACGGCCAGCGTCGGCAAGCCCTCCATGCCGTCGAACGACTGGAACATCTCGCGGGCCGCCGCCGCGTCCGTGTCGATGTCCCGCGCCATCCGCCGGCTCCCCGTCCCGTTCAAGTCGGCGCCAAGACTGATCCGGTTTGCGGCGCCGCGCCACCGTCCCGCGCCTCCCGCGCAGACGCCAGGACGCCGCAAAGGGGTGTGTTTCGCCCGCAGGTGGTCTAGAGGGGCATCCAAATGACGGTCGCAGCTCTGCGGCCAACCGGCGCCCCGCGCCGCCAGAGGACACCTATGCCCTTCCCCGTGACCCACCCGGCGCTCGCCCGAGCGCTCGAGGCGCAAGGCTATCGCGAGCCGACCCCCGTGCAATCCGCCGTGCTGGAGGCCGCAACCGGCCGCGACCTCTTGGTCTCAGCCCAGACCGGTTCCGGCAAGACGGTGGCGTTCGGCCTGGCCGCAGCGGGACCGCTGCTGGGCGAGGCGGAGGGGTTCGCCCGCGCCCAGGCGCCGCTCTGCCTGGTGATCGCCCCGACCCGAGAGCTGGCCTTGCAGGTCAGCCGCGAGCTGGCCTGGCTCTATGCCGCAGCCGGCGCCTCGGTCGTCACCTGCGTCGGCGGCATGGATGCGCGCCGCGAACAGCGGGCCCTGGCCCAGGGCGCCCATCTGGTGGTCGGCACGCCGGGCCGCCTGCGCGATCACCTGGAGCGCGGCAACCTGGATCTCTCGGCCCTGAAGGTCGTCGTGCTGGATGAAGCCGACGAGATGCTGGACATGGGTTTCCGCGACGACCTCGAAGAAATCCTCGACGCCACGCCGGCCGATCGCATGACCCTGATGTTCTCGGCCACCATCGCCAAGGACATCGCCACCCTGGCCAAGCGCTACCAGAAGGACGCCCTGCGGATCGACACCCTGCGCCGCGACGAAGCGCACGGCGACATCGAGTACCGCGCCGTCCGCGTCGCTCCGAACGAGATCGAAAACGCCGTGGTCAACCTGCTACGCTATTTCGAGTCGCCCGGCGCCCTGATCTTCTGCGCCACCCGCGAAGCGGTGCGCCACCTGTATGGCGGCCTGCGCGAGCGGGGCTTCTCGGCCGTCCAGCTGTCCGGCGAGCTGTCGCAGAAGGAGCGGGCCGACGCCCTCCAAGCCCTCCGCGATGGCCACGCCCGCGCCTGCGTGGCCACCGACGTCGCCGCCCGCGGGCTGGATCTGCCGGACCTCGGCCTGGTCATCCACGCCGAACTGCCGGCCAACAAGGCGGGCCTGCTGCATCGCAGCGGCCGCACCGGCCGGGCCGGCAAGAAGGGCGTCTCGGTGCTGGTGGTGCCCCATACCAAGCGCCGGTTCGCCGAACGCCTGCTGGAAAGCGCCAGCCTCAGCGTCGAATGGTCCGGCGCGCCGACCGCCGAAGAAATCCGCGCCAAGGACCAGACCCGGCTGCTGGACGACCCGATCCTGACCGAGGCGCCGACCCCGGAAGATCTGGCCCTGGCCCAGCGCCTGCTGGCCGACCGCACGCCCGAGGCCGTGGCCGCCGCCCTGGTGCGCCTGCACCGTTCGCGCTTGCCGGAACCAGAGGAGATGCTGGACGAGGGTGATCGCGGTCGCAGCCAGGAGGCCCGCCCGCCCCGGCCCGAGCGCGGCCCGCGCATCGACTATGCCGCCAGCGACTCGGCCTGGTTCCGCCTGCCGGTCGGCCGCAGCAAGAACGCCGATCCCAAATGGCTGGTGCCGCTGATCTGCCGCCTGGGCCATGTCACCAAGAAGGACATCGGCCTGATCAAGATCTTCGACAAGGAAACCAAGTTCGAGATCAGCCGCGAGGCGGAGGCCCGCTTCCGCGAAGCCGTCAAGGCCGCCAGCGCCAGCGGCGACATCCGCATCGACCCGGCCGGCGCCCCAGGCGAGGCGCCCGCCCGCAATCACGCCAAGCCGAATGCGCCGCGTCCGAACGGTCCCCGGCCGGAGGGCGCACGCGCCAGCGGGCCTCGACCCTCAGGTCCCAAACACCCGCCAGGTCCCAAACGCGAGTCCGCGCCCAAACCCTATGCGATCAAGCCCCGGCCCAAGCGCTGAACAGTCCCGCTACTCGCCCTCGCCCAGCTCGCGGGCTTCCTCAGGCAGCATGATCGGCACGCCGTCGCGGATCGGATAGGCCAGCCGGGCCGAGCGGCTGACCAGTTCGGCCTTGGCGCGGTCGTACTTCAACGTCCCATGCGTCACCGGGCAGACCAGCACCTCGAGCAGGCGGGGATCGATTTCGACGGTCAGGGCGGCGGGCGCGGCGGGTTCGCTCATGGCCGTCCTCTACTGCATGGAACGCCGGCCGTCATCGTTGTCGCCACTGTCGATCTCCAACAGCGTGGTCAGCACCTCGAACCGGCCGATCAGGTCAGGCGCCTCGAGCAGCGCCTGTTTCTCCGACGGCTCGAACGGCAGGCCCATGCACAGGCTGTTGACCAGCGCCTCTAGCGGCGCCTCCTGGGCTTCGTCCCAGTTGATGTCCAGCTCGCGGCGGTTCAGGAACCGCTTCAGCGCCTGGCCAAACCGCGACCTGGCCGGCTCGCCGGCCTCCACCGCCGCGCCATCCTCGGCCAGATCGTCCAGAAACCGTGCATAGCCGGCCCGCACCTGGCGATAGGGCATCCGCAGGTCCAGTTCCTCGCCGGCCTCAAAGCGGCAGACCCCGGTCAGGGTGATCAGATACCGCCCATCGGACGTCTCAGCATAGCTGGTAATCCGCCCCAGGCCGCCGATCGCCGCCAGCTTGGGTCGCGCGCGACTGCCGCCCCGGGTCTGGATCATGCCGATCACCCGATCGCCAGCCATGGCGTCGTCGATCATGTTCAGATAGCGCGGCTCGAAAATCTGCAGCGGCAGCTCGCCGCCCGGCAACAGCACCGCCCCGTCCAGCGGAAACACCGGGATCAGCTGCGGCAGGTCCTCGACACTCTGGTAGGCGCTCATGGCGAGCCTCAACTGAACAAGATGGATGAGAGTTTGCGGCGGCCCTGCTTGGCCACCTCCGACATCTGGCCGGCCGCCTCGAACACGATCAACAGCTGCTTGCGCGCCGCCGCCTCGTTCCACTCGCGGTCGCGGCGGATAATCTCCAGCAGCTGGTCAGCCGCCTCGCCGAAGTGTCCGGTCGCGGCCAGGGCGCCCGCCAGTTCGAACCGCGCCTCATGATCATCGGCGTTCGCCGCCAGCCGTTGTTCCAGGCCGGCGGTCTCCGATGGCGCCGCGGCCGCCAGCGCCAGCGCCGCGCGCACCGCGTCCAGGTCGGGGTCCTTGGCGTCCGGCGGGGCCAAGTCCAGGATCTCCTGCGCCCGCTCCAGGTCGCCAGCCTGCTGGTAGAGGCGCGCCAGCCCGCCCAGCGCCTTAGGATGGGCCGGGTCGGCCTGCAGCACCTGGGCGAAGGCCTGGGCCGCGCCGCCCGGATCGCCAAGTTCCAGCGACTCCTTGGCCATCGCCAGCAGCTCGTCCAACGGCGAGGCGCCGCCCTTGCCCAGCTTGGCGATCTTGTCGACGAAGGTCTTCACCTGGCTGTCTGGTAGCGCGCCCATGAAGCCGTCCACCGGCCGGCCGTCGACAAAGGCGAACACCGCCGGGATCGACTGCACCCGCAGCTGGCCCGCATAGGCCGGGTTCTTGTCGATATCGACCTTGACCAGCCGGACCTTGCCCTTGGCCGCCGTCACCGCCTTTTCCAGCGCCGGCCCCAGCTGGCGACACGGCCCGCACCAGGTCGCCCAGAAGTCGACGATCACCGGCGTCAGCTTGGACGCCTCCAGCACGTCGGCCGGGAAACTGGCGTCGGTGGCGTCCTTGATGAGGTCGGCGGGCGGCCCGCCAGCGGTTTCCCCGATCAGGGTCATGGTCGTCCTCGTGTCATCACGGCTACCGAATGCCTCAGCGCCAAGATGGTCGCAAGAGCCCGCAGCTTCAACGCCCCTCCGTCACCTGCATCGCCGCGAAATCCACCACCAGCGGCGTGACCCCCAGCACCGCCAGGAAACGGGCGAATCCCTCGCGGCTCAGCGTCGTGGTCGCGGTGTTGGTCAGCGGGTGGAAGTTCACCGCCTCGGCCTCCGCCAACGTGCGGTCCAGCACAAAGCGCACCCGCCGGCCCGTATCATTGACCAGCCCGAACGCCGTCACCGACCCGGGCATGACGCCCAGCGTCTCCGCCATCAGTTCCGCCGAGCCGAACGACAGCCGCCCTGAGCCGATCACCGTGTGCAGCCGCTTAAGATCGATCACCGCATGCCCCTCGGCCGAGATCAGCCACAGCTGACCCCGGGCGTCTTTCAGGAACAGGTTCTTGCTGTGGGCGCCCGGAACCCGCGCCTTGATCGCCGCGCCAGCCTCTACGGTGAACACCGCCGGGTGCTCATGCGTCGTCTGGTCCACGCCGTTTGCGGCCAGGAACGCCAGCAACTCGTCCTTCTGCATCATGGCGCCCACCCCGATTCCATCGCGCCCGGATACCCTCTATGACTGCTCCCGCAAAACCCGGAGGTCTCGTGAACCCGACGCGCCTGGAGCTGGAGTGCTTCCCCACCACTGAGCGCCCGCCGGAGATCGTGCCCGGCCGGCCGAACCGCGACTGGATGGACGCCTTCACCGCCCGCCATCCCTATCGCTGTCTGCCGCTCAGCATGGCCAACTGTTCGGGCTGGGAAATCCTCTCGCCGGTGGCCTTCAGCGCCGAGTGGAACGGCGGGCCGATGCAGGCCGACATCAAGCTCAAGCCCGACTATCCCAACCCCGATTTCCATCGCCTGGCCACCAGCCACTTCAGCCACGGGGTCCTGACCCTGCACCCCGGCTATCTGTTCCGCACCCCCCCCGGCTGGTCGATGATGGCCATGGGCCCGCCCAACCAGGTCAAGGACGGCCTGCAGGCGCTGTCCGGTCTGGTCGAGACCGACTGGCTGCCGTTTCCCTTCACCATGAACTGGATGTTCACCCGCCCTGGCAAGGTGCGCTTCGAAAAGGGCGAGGCCTTCTGTTTCATCACCCTGATCCAGGACAAGACCCTGCACGATATCCAGCCGGTGATCCGCCGCATGGACGCCGACCCCGAGCTGCGCCACCAGTACGGCGTCTGGGAAAAGCACCGCTCAGAGTTCAACCAGCGCATCTTCCGCGGCGACCCCGACGCCGCCAAAGAAGCCTGGCAACGCTACTATTTCAAAGGCGAATTCCCCGAAGAAATCACCGCCCCGGCCCCCGAAGGCCACGTCAACAAACGCCGCCTGAAAGCCCCGAAGCGGGTGTGAGGGGAGCGCGCTTCACCCAGCTTGCCAACCCAAGGGCGCTCTGCCATAAGCCGCCCTCTCGCATTTGGGGGTCCGCCCCCATGAGGAGCGCGGGCGTAGCTCAGTGGTAGAGCACAACCTTGCCAAGGTTGGGGTCGAGAGTTCGAATCTCTTCGCCCGCTCCAAATGTTTGAGATCAGATGATATTCTGAGGGTGACGCAGGTCGCCTGGCTGGGTTGTGGGCCGGGGATTTAGACACGGATATAGACTGTCTAAAGTGGGCGTATTTCGTCAGATTCCGCGATGTTGAGTCCAAATGTTCCGGGCGGGGTTGGTGCGATGCGTTCCGGGTATGTTCAGTGTACCACGGGTGGGGCGGGCTAGGCAAATCTGATGTGAGGGGCGGGTCGGGGGGTGAGACGCGCCGCGAGCCGGTGTTGCTCTGACGAAAGCGGCCCCTGCTACAGCGGCACAAACAAGCCGCGAATGCAGGCCGGATTCCGCACGGCGATCTCGGCATGGGTCTTGTTGTAGATTTCGGCGCCGTCGTAGACGGGGCCGCCCTCAACGAACAGGCCCCGGACCGTATCGAAGCCGGTGTCCAAACTCTCGAACAGGTGATTCAGCACCGCGCAATCGAGGAACCGCAACACCTTGTCCTCTCGGGAATCCTTCGGCGCCTTCTTGTTCCTGGGCATGGCGTCACCTGACTTGGCATAGAGCGCCGTCAAGCTGTCATGCGCCGCCTTCACCAGGGGCACGTTCTCGCGCATCGACAGGTCCAGACAGCGGCGAAGTTCGATCACGGCCCCGATCACAAATGGGTCCTGGAGTTCACCCCGGCTGGCCTTTTCCTGCGCCCATTCGAAGGCGCGTTCCCGGTCATTCTCCCAGAAATAGATCCCTGAGCCGAGCCAGTGATACTGCCGATCCTGGGCTTTCATCGCTTCGTCGCCGCGAACCAGCCGCAGGCCAAGCTCGCGACCGCAGCCATGGAAACCGATGACGAACGATGTATGGGCGCGCATCAGCCCCGGGCCGCCGACCTTCCGCCATAGGCCGGGCTCAATCGACCCTGAGCGTCGCAGAATCCCTCGTCCTTGAGGCGTTCGCGCGCTTGCGCGGGGGTCAGCCGTTGGGCCTCATCAATCGACGCCCGAAGCTTCGCGAGAATTTCCTGCCGCTCTTCCTCGGTCATGGTCGTCTCCGTTTGATCCAGAATCAATAGCCCCGTTTGGCTGTCCAGTGAATCCTCCAACAGTATTCAGACTGATGACGCCGATCATCGGACACAGATGCGATTGCGTCGCCGGCGTCGGTTCCCCTGCCCGCCAACCTTCCTCGTCTAAGAGAACCGCGCCTGATACGTGTGCGGTAACAGACGAACCGCAGCCGCGAGCGGCGGCGTCAGCTCGAACATCCTTGGCGCTTGGGCGAAGGAATAGAGACGCATCAATTTGAACGCGTCGCCGCGCTCTTCGGCCAAGGCGTGTTCGTTGCGGGTCAGGAAGAAAGGCGTTGTCTGGGGACCGCGCGTGGTCTTGACCTCGACCAGCCGTTCACCGCCCGCTCTATCGAAGGACAAGATGTCGTATCCGGCCCCGTCGCCGTCCTCTTGCGCGACCCATCGGACCTTGCGCGCCAGGTCAGGACGCGCCTCGGCGACGAGGCGGTCTCGCTCAAAATTGAACACCATCTCCTCACCGGCCTTCCCAAGCGCGCGATTTCGAAAGTCGCGCTCACTGGCGTCAAACTTCCGGACGAACCGCTCCAGAATGCGCGGCCGTTCACGGGCCGGCTGCAATGCGGGCGGCGGCTCCAGAAATGGTGCAGTGGCCGTGGCCAACTCGTCGGGCACCACGGGAACCCACTGCATCGGCTGCGCCAGCAGGCGGCGTTCGATGGCGTCGAGGATCGATTGTTGATAGTGCGCCATCGGCCGATAGCCACGGATGATAGGCTCACCGATCTCCTCTAGAACCGCTGAGATGTTCATGTGCTTGAACTCAATCGACCCGGAGGTCCGGCCGATCAGTTCGGTGAGCTGCGCCCGGTGGCGCGCCTTCACATAGGCTTGGCCGGCTTGTTCTGCGGCCAGCATGGCGAAATAGTCCGCCACGATGAGATCAAGCTCAGCGTCCGTCCAATCCTCTCGGTTCGAGTCGTTGACGGCCAACGGAACCTCCGACACGGCAGCATGGTCGGACGGTCGGCGGCGTCAAGTCACTGCGATCGAGGTTAGCGACGAACAGACACACACCAATCGGCGCGCGAAGATGAACAAGGCTCGCTGACGCCGGACGACATCGCGTGTGCTGCTCTGGGTCCCCGCCTTCGCGGGGATGAGCCGTGGGAGGGGGCGTCGGCGACAGGATGTGGGCCGCTCCCCCGCAGCCGCCAAGACCCCCCGTAAGCGCCAGTTGCTCTCCGCCGCCTGATCACCCAAGCTGCCCCACCGAAGGGCTGCGCTAAGGCGGCTGTCAGCTCGGGATCGTCGGAGAGTCCATGACGGCGACCGCAGGCGATCTCGAGCCGACCCTACCCACCCCGCCGCCGCGTCTCACCACCCGCATCAAGGCCACCGCCGGCGCCGGGCAGCTGGTGGAGAGCGTCAGCACCACGGTGTTCAGCACCTTTCTGTTCTTCTACTACACCGCGCTGCTCGGCGTGCCGGGCTCGCTGGTCGGGGCGGCCACGGCGATCAGCCTGGTGGCCGATGCGATCGCCGATCCGCTGCTGGGCTCGCTGTCCGACAACGCCCGCTCGCGCTGGGGGCGGCGGATCCCGTTCATGGTCATCGGCGGGCCGCTGGTGGCGCTGGGGCTGGGGCTGGTGTTTTCGCCGCCGGCCGGGCTGTCGACCCTGGGGCTGTTCGGCTGGCTGACCGCCATGTCGCTGTTCATGCGCTTTGCGATCTCCAGCTTCCACGTGCCGTTCCTGGCCCTGGGGGCGGAACTGTCGAGCGACTATGTCGAGCGCTCGGACGTGGTGACCTATCGCACCCTGTTCTCGATCTTCGGGCCGTTGAGCGTTCTGGTGCTCGGCTATGGGGTCTTCCTGGGGGGAGCGGAGGGCCTGCGCCACGCGGAGGGCTATGCGCCGCTGGCCTGGTCGGCCGCGGCCCTGATCCTGGTCGGCGGCCTGGTGGCGGTGGTCGGGGTGCGGCGGTTCGCCGGAGGCCTGACGGTGGCGGCGCGGGACAAGACCGCCCTGCACCGGCGGCTGTTCGAGGAGCTGGTGGAAATCTTCAAGAACCCGTCGTTCCGGGTGATGTTTTCCTGCGCGGTGCTGTTCGCCAGCGCCCAGGGGCTGGCCGCCAGCCTCAGCGGCTATCTGTTCGTGTTCGTCTGGCAGATCAGCTCGCCGCAGATCCTGCTGGTCACGGTGTCGGTGTTCGCCGGCCTGATGGCGGGCGTGCCCTTGGCCCCGATCCTGGGCCGGCGGCTGGAAAAGAAGGTGCTGGTGATCACCGGTCTGGCGATGTTCTGCGTGGCGCAGGGCGGGCTTTCCAGCCTGTGGGCGCTGGGCCTGTTCAAGCCGATCGGGGCGGCGGCTGTGTTGCCGCTTTGCCTCAACAGCTTTATGGCGGGCGTCGGCCTGACGTTCACCGGCATCGCCATCGGCTCGATGATGGCCGACGCCACCGACGAGCACGACTTCCTGTTCGGCACGCGCCGCGAGGGGCTGTTCTTCGCCGGCATCGGCTTTGCGCAGAAGGCCGCGACGGGCCTCGGCGCCCTGCTGGCCGGGATCGCCCTGGACATCATCCATTTCCCGAAGATGGCGGCGGTCCAAGGCGTGGCCGCCCACCTGACGCCGGCGATGCTGAACAAGCTGGTCTGGGCCAGCGGCCCCAGCGCCGCGGCCGTGTCGCTGGTGGCCACCGGCCTGATGTTTCTCTACCGCATCGACCGCCGACGCCACGCCGTGATCGCCGAGACCTTGCAGGCCCGCAAGCTCGCCGCCGGCTGAGGCCCCCTCCCATCCGCTAGGTTGACAGGCTGCCGCCGCCGCCGGCCTCTACCGCCCTCAATCCGTCCATCCCAACGAGGGAATACCCCGATGTCCGCCGCCGCCACCAACCGCCCGATCAATCGCAAGGTCGTGCTGACCCAGTTTGTCACCGGGATGGTCGGGCCCGAGCACTTCCGCATCGAGGAGGAGCCGGCGCGGGCTCCAGAGGTGGGCGAGCTGCTGATCAAGGCCGACACCCTTTCCATCGACGCCTTCATCCGCACCAGCCTGAACGCCGTCGAGGGGTTGCACCAGCAGGTGCCGGTGGGGGCGGCGATTGTCGCGCTGGGGGTCGGGCGGGTGATTGAGAGCAATGCGCCGGGCTTTGCGGTGGGCGATGCGGTGTCCGGCCCCTTGATGGCCCAGACCTACGCCACCATGCCGGCGGCGATGATGCAGAAGATCGACGATGCGCTGCCGCTGTCGACCTATCTGGGCGCGTTGGGGCTGACCACGGGCGTCACCGCCTATATGGGCATGCGCTATGTCGGCGAGGTCAAGGCCGGCGAGACGGTGCTGGTGTCGGCGGCGGCCGGTGCGGTCGGCAGCATCGCCGCGCAGATCGCCAAGATCCTCGGCGCCAAGGTGATCGGCCTGGCGGGCGGTCCGGCGAAGTGCGCGATCCTGACCGGGACTTTGGGCCTGGACGGCGCCATCGACTACAAGAACGAGGATGTCGCCGCGCGGCTGAAGGCGCTCGCGCCCGAGGGTATCGATGTCTATTTCGACAATGTCGGCGGCGAGCTGCTGGACATCGCGCTGGACAATATCCGCGAGCGCGGCCGGGTGGTGATCTGCGGCGCCACCTCGCAGTACAACGACCACGACCATGTGCGCGGCCCCGGCCTCTATCTGCGGCTGGCTGAACGCTATGCGCGGATGGAGGGCTTTACGGTGATGCACTTCGCCGCGCGCTACGGCGAGGCCGGCGCCCAGCTGGCCCAGTGGCTGGCCGAGGGCAAGCTGAAAATGCCCGAGCAGGTCGAGCACGGCATCGACGCGTTTCCGGCGGCGCTGCGCAAACTGTTCGAAGGCGGCAACACTGGCAAGATGCTGGTCAAGCCGTAACGGGCGAAGCCTTGGCTGGGCGCGCGCGTCCGACTTGCCAAACCACGGAATTTGTTCTATATATGTTCCGACGTACGTCCGGCCTCACCTGTTGCCGCAGGAAACTTTCTAAACACCGCCCACGGAGGACAACGGCGCATGCGTCCCGAGAGGCGCTATCCCATCTCAGGCGGCGGTCGCAGCCTGACCCGGTCACTCGCCAGCATGTAGGCATGGGCCAGTTTCAGGCAGGCCCGCTCGCCCCAGACCGGGGCCACGATCTGCACCCCGATGGGCAGGCCGGGCGAGTTGGGGCCGGCCGCGTTAAACCCGGCCGGAACCGCCAGGGCCGGGCAGCCGGTCATGGTGATCAGGAACTGGGCCTTCTGCCACTCGATGTAAGTTCGCATCGGCGTTCCGGCGATCTCGTGCGGCCAGTCCTGGGCGGCGTCGAACGGGAACACCTGGGCGGTCGGAGCCAAGAGGTAGTCAAAGCGCTGGAACAAGCGCCGGACCGAATTGTACCACTGGCTGCGCACCACCGAGGCGGCGCGGACCTCCATCGCGGAGAGCCTGAGGGCGCCCTCGACCTCGAAGATCGCCTCGGGCTTCAGCAGCGCCCGGCGGGCCGGGTCGTTGTAGAGGTCCAGGATGCCGCCGCCGGCCTGCCAGGCCCTGAGCTTCAGCATCGCCGTCCAGACCGGCTCGATGGCCATGTCGGCCTGAACGTCGTCGACCTCGCAGCCCAGATCTTCGAAGGTCTTCAGGGCCGTCCGGCAGACATCCAGCAGCCCCGGCTCGCAGGGCGTAGAGCCGCCGAAGTCGCCAAGCCAGCCGATCCGCTTGCCCCGCAGGTCGGCCGAGAGCTGGCCGGTGAAGTCCATGGACGCCGGCTCCATGGACAGCGGCGCGCGGTCATCGTGGCCAGCCTGTACGCTGAGCAGCAGCGCCAGGTCCGGCACGCTGCGGGCCATCGGACCATTGACGCTCATGCCCGGAAACCAGACCTCTTCGCCGCCGGCGGCGACACGGCCGAAACTGGGCCTAAAGCCCAGCACATTGTTCCAGCCGGCCGGGTTACGCAGGCTGCCGCCAAAGTCGCTGCCATCGGCCAGCGGCAGCATGCGGGTGGCCAGGGCGACGGCGGCCCCGCCGCTGCTGCCGCCCGCCGATTTGGTCAGGTCATAGGGGTTGCGGGTCAGGCCGTAGACGGCGTTGTAGGTGTGCGAGCCCAGGCCAAACTCTGGCGCGTTGGTCTTGCCGATGATGATCGCCCCGGCCCTGCGCAGCCGCTCGACCATTGGGGCGTCGGCCGTTGGGACAAAGTCCTTGAAGATCGGCGAACCGCGCGTCGAGACGATGCCCTTGACCGACTGCAGGTCCTTCACCGCGTGCGGCAGGCCGTGCAGCGGCCCCAGGGGCTCGCCGCGTGCGCGCTTGGCGTCGGCCTCGCGCGCCTGGGCCAGCAGGACCTCGCGCGGCTGCAGCGCGACAATGGCGTTCACAGCCGGGTTCACCTGGTCGATGCGATCCAGGAACGCGGCCATCACCTCAACGCTGGAGGCGCGGCCAGTGCGGATCACGCCGGCCAGGGTGACTGCATCCATGGCGGTGAGATCGGAGGCGCTCACCGGATACGGGGTCCGGATCGCACCGGACGCCCGGTCCGTAGCGGCGACAGCCACTGCGCCTCCGGCCAGTCCGACCACTGTGCGCCGGGTCGGGTCCGCGACCTCGTCATTGGACACGGACCCTCCCTGAGTTCCCCCGCCGGTCTACTTCACCGTGGGATAGACGATCCTGGGCTTCAGATTGTCAATCACCGCGCGGGCGTCGAAGGCCTTGACGTCGCCCTCGGGCTTGACGCCCTTGTTCATCAGGATCTCGGCGCTGGCCTCGAAGCGTTCGACGGTGCGCACGTCCATCCGGTCGGCCCAGAAGGGGTCACCCCAGAACGGGTCCCAGCCGCGCCAGCCAAAGCCGCCGCCGTAATATCGCCAGGACGGCCGCCAGAAACCGAAGCCGCCGTACCAGGGGTTATAGAACGGATCGGTCTGGGTGTAGGTTCGGGTCTTCTTGTCCGTATCGCGCTCGACCACGGCAAACCAGTCATAGCCGTTCTGCACGGTCAGTTCGGCGGCGCGGAACAGCAGATAGCCTTCCACGGTCTCGCGCGAGGTCATCGTGTTGCCCTGGAAGGTCACCCGATAGCGGTCAGTCTCCAGGCGGGTGTCGGAAAAGCCGCCGTCCGAGGACTTGGCTGACAGCTTCGGTTGATAGGGTGTCGGCGTGGCGCAACCGGTCAGACCGGCCGTCAGGGCTCCGGCGATGGCGACTGCTGCGATACTCTTGAACATGATCATATCTCGGACTCGATGTCGGTCCCTCGACGGCTAGATGTAAGACCTCCTGCGCTCGCCTGCAATCAGGCGCGTCGGCCGATCAGAATGGCGGCGGCGATCAGCAGGACGCCAGTGAAGGCGTTGAAGCCGCGGCGGAACCTGGGTTGATCCATTCGCAACGCCAGCGTCGCACCCCCGAAACCGTAGGCCGTCATGGCGATCACATCACCAAGAATGGTCGTGCCGGCCAACACTGCGACCTGGGCGGCGACCGGCCGCGCGGGATCCAGGAACGGCGGCATCACCACCGTGGTGAAGAGCAGCGCCTTGGGGTTGGAGATCTGCACCACAAAGCCCTGGCGAAAGCTCGCTCCAGGCGGCGCGGCGCGGCCGACAAGGTCGGCGCCTGCAGAATTGGTCCGCACCGCAGACCCGAGCGAGCGCAGCCCCAGCCAGGCCACATAGGCCGCGCCCAAGAAGGCCAAGGCCCGAAACGCTGCCGGAAAGGTCAGGGCCAGGCCGCCCAGTCCCAGCCCGGCCGCACTCACCCAGACGACGGTGGCCAGGTTCATGCCGGCCACAGCCGCCAGCACCGCGCGTCGCCCACGCTCAGCGCCCGTGGCGATGGCGAACAGATTGGCTGGGCCCGGCGTCACCACCATGATGGCGATCACGCCCAGATAGGCGGCGTAGCGGGCGGGGTCGACGATCGGTGTCAGCGGATGGCTCAGACGGCGCCGGTGATCAGGCCATAGGCGATCTTGCCCAGCGCGCCGAACAGCAGCAGCGCCGTCGCCAGGGCCTGGATCGTAAAGCCCGTGCTACGCTTGCCGGCCTCGGCCACATAGCCGCGCTGATAGAGGATGCGCCCGATGATCCAGACCACACCCAGCGCCGCAGCGATCAGTTCGTTGGCGTAGATCGCGAACAGCCATAGCGCCGGCAGGAAGATCGGCATCCATTCCAGCGTGTTGTAGTGCGCTCGGATCGTCCGCTCCAAAAGTGGATCGCCGGTCATGGCGGGGGCGGAAATGCCGGACTTCTGGCGCGCGCCGGCCACCTGAAGGCCCATCCAGAAATAGGTCAGGATCGCCAGCACGGTGACGATGGCGACATAGGCATGAGCTTGCATGGTGTTGTTCCCCCCGACCGGCGGTCAGCCGTCGATGCGCGGAGCTTGGCGCCATCCCGCTGTTTGGCAAACAGTTTCTACCGCTAGCGCATGCCGCGCGATTTGGGAATCACGCGGCATGCTCTAGATTTTTGTTTTCGCATCGTTGTTGCGGAAAACCGGTCCCCACTTTTCCGCACGATGCTCTAGGTCGCGTTCCGCCGGTCCCGCCGGGTCGCTACGCGCAGGCGCAGGGCGTTGAGTTTGATGAAGCCGCTCGCATCGCGGTGGTCGTAGGCGACCTTTCCCTCCTCGAAGGTGACGAGGTCCTGATCGTAGAGGGAGTAGGGGCTGGTGCGGCCAATGATCGTGACGTTGCCCTTGTAGAGCTTGACCCGCACCTGACCGGCGACTTTGGCCTGGCTGTGGTCGATGGCGGCTTGCAGCATCTCGCGCTCAGGCGTGAACCAGAAGCCGTTGTAGATCAGCTCCGCGTAGCGCGGCATCAGCTCGTCCTTCAGGTGCATCGAGCCGCGGTCCAGCGTGATGGACTCGATGCCACGATGGGCCGCCAGCAGGATTGTACCCCCGGGGGTCTCGTAGACGCCGCGTGACTTCATGCCGACATAGCGGTTTTCCACCAGATCCAGCCGGCCGACGCCATTGTCGTGGCCAAGTTCGTTCAGCCGGGTCAGCAGGGTGGCCGGGCTCATGGCGACGCCGTCGATGGCGACCGGGTCCCCCTTCTCGAAGTCCATCGTGAAGACGGTCGGCTTGTCGGGCGCATCCTCAGGCGAGATTGTCCGCATATGCACGAACTCGGGCGCCTCGACGGCCGGGTCCTCCAGCACCTTACCCTCGGACGAGGAGTGCAGCAGGTTGGCGTCGACGCTGAACGGCGCTTCGCCGCGCTTGTCCTTGGTGATCGGTATCTGGTGCTTTTCAGCGAAGTCCAGCAGCGCCTCTCGGCTCTTGAAATCCCACTCGCGCCAGGGGGCGATGACGGTGATGTCGGGCTCGAGGGCATAGTAGGCCACCTCGTAGCGCACCTGGTCGTTGCCCTTGCCGGTGGAGCCGTGGCTGACCGCATCCGCGCCGGTGCGGCGGGCGATCTCGATCTGCTTCTTGGCGATCAGCGGCCGGGCGATGGAGGTTCCCAGCAGGTACTGGCCCTCATAGACCGTGTTGGCGCGGAACATCGGGAAGACGTAGTCGCGGACGAATTCCTCGCGGACATCCTCGACGAAGGCGTTCTCCGGCTTCACGCCGAGCGTGATCGCCTTCAGGCGCGCCGGCTCAACCTCTTCGCCCTGCCCCAGGTCGGCGGTGAAGGTCACGACCTCCGCGCCAAGTTCGGTCTGGAGCCACTTGACGATCGTGGAGGAGTCGAGGCCGCCGGAATAGGCGAGGACGACCTTCTTGACGGGCGGGGGAGCCATGCGGGTGGAAACCTTCGAGGCGAGCGTGAAAACGTCGCGCGCTCTTAAGGGCGAAGGGCCACCCGCATCAAGGGGCCTTTAGTGCTGGCTCTCGGGCATCCGCACCACCAGGCCTTCGAGGGCGTCGGTGACCTTGATCTGGCAGGACAGTCGGCTGTTGGCCTCAACGCCCTCGGCAAAGTCGAGCATCGACTCTTCCATGGCCGAGCGAACCCCAGTCTTTTCCAGCCAGGCATCGTCCACATAGACGTGGCAGGTCGCGCAGGCGCAGGCCCCGCCGCAGTCGGCGTCGATGCCGGGCAGGTTGTTCTTCACCGCCCCTTCCATCACCGACAGACCGGTCTTCACGTCAACGACGTGCTCGCTTCCATCGTGCTCAACATAGGTGACTTTAGCCATTGATCCCCTCGCGCCGCGCGTCAGGCGGCGACCTCTTTCATGGAAACGGACGGGTCCGCAAGTCTCGACTTGTCGATGGGTCTGCGGCCCAGGATGAGTTGCTTGCCCATCATGAACTCAGGCGGCGAATTGATGGCCTCGACCGCCTGCACCAGATCGCCCTTCAGATGGAAGATCGCAAACTTCGCCGTGGCCGGGTCGCCGCGCAGCAGAATCTGGTCGGCGTCGAAGGGATAGCCGGCGATCTGCAGCTTCAGGTCATACTGGTCCGACCACTGCCAGGGGCACTCCCCGGCCGGGCGCGGACGGCCGGTGATGGCGCTGGCGGCCTGCTTTGCTTGTTCAAGAGCGTTGGGCACGCTCTCCATCCGGAACATCCGCTCGTAGATCGGCATGGGACGATGCGCCACATCCCCGATGGCGAAGATATTGGGGTCGCTGACGCTGCGCGCGTCCAGGTCGACGACGACGCCGCGTGCGCACTCCAGGCCGGCCGCCTTGGCGATTTCGTCATTGGGCGCCGCGCCGACCCCGACCACGACGGCGTCGCAGGCGATGGTGCGGCCATCGGCCAGGCTGACGCCGGTGACCCGGCCGTCCTGGCCGACAAAGCCGGTGACGCTGGCGCCCAGCTCGATCTTGACGCCCTTTTTCTCATGGTAGTCGTGGAAGAAGCTGGAGAGCTCGGGGCAAGCCACGCGGGCCAGCAGCCGGTCTTCACGCTCCAGCACCACAACCTCTGCGCCGAGGGCGCGGCCCGAAGCCGCGACCTCCAGGCCAATGTAGCCACCGCCGACCACCGCCAGTGTCTTGCCCGGTCCGACCTGGGACTTGAGGGCCTCGGCATGCGCGGCGGTCCGCAGGAACAGGATGCCCGCCAGATCCTTGCCCTCCAACGGCAGGGCGATGGCGCGCGCGCCGGTGGCCAGGATCAGGACGTCATAGGACACAGCCGTCCCATCGCTGAGGCTTACCGTTCTGGCTGAGCGGTCTAGCGCGACAGCGCGGGTGTTCGGTCGAAAGTCGATGTTCGCCCCGGCGTAGAATTCCAACGGCTTGAGGGCCAGGCTGTCGGCGTCGGCCTCGCCCTTCAGCCAGGCCTTGGACAGCGGTGGGCGCTGATAGGGTGGGATCGGCTCTTCGCCGACCAGGGTGATCGGGCCTTCATGGCCATATTGGCGCAGCAGCGCAGCGGCCGTGCCGCCGGCATGGCCCGCCCCCAGGATCACCACATGCCCGGCCAAATTGGTCATGGACCTCCGATGCCCAAATATGACGCTGGCGTCAACTTAAGCGGTTCCGAGAGCGTGACCTAGCAGGTTTGACGCCGTTGAAAACCCGAGCATGGTTATCGAAGCCGGGCCGGGGGCGGCTGTCATCAATCCGTTTGTCGTCCGAACGCCGCGCGCGTACGACGTAAGGCAAAGCCATTGACCCTCCGCCAGGGCTGGCGCTCACTCGTCGCTCGTCGAAACAAGAGACACCCATGGAAACGCCCGCCTTCAAACAGATCCGCTACGAGCGGCCCGCCGAGCGGGTGGCCCGCATCACCCTGGCGCGCGAGGACACCCGCAACGCCCAGGACCGGGCGATGCTCTATGAGATCAACACCGCCCTCGATATCGCCATGCACGACGATGAGGTGCGGGTGGTGATCCTGGCCGCCGACGGGCCGCACTTCTCGTCCGGCCACCACCTGATGGATCAGTCCAAGATCGGCGATCACGGACCGCCGGTGATGGGCGTCGGCGGCTATGATCTGCCCGGCGCCGAAGGCTATATGGCGCAGGAGCTGGAGGTCTATCTCGGCTTCTGCTGGCGCTGGCGCAATCTACCCAAGCCGACCATCGCCCAGGTGCAGGGCAAGGTGATCGCCGGTGGTCTGATGCTGGTCTGGCCGTTCGACCTGATCGTCGCCAGCGAGGACGCGCAGTTCTCGGACCCGGTCGTGGCGTTCGGCGTCAACGGCGTTGAGTTCTTCGCCCACGCCTATGAGCTGGGTCATCGCAAGGCCAAGGAGTTGCTGTTCACCGGCGATTCCATCGGCGCGGCCGAGGCCAAGACCCTGGGCATGGTCAATCAGGTGGTGAAGCGCGAGGCGCTGGAAAGCTATACCCTGGCGATGGCCGAGCGGATCGCCAAGCGGCCCAGCATCGGGCTGAAACTGGCCAAGATGTCGGTGAACCAGTCGCAGGAGGCCCAAGGCCTGTGGAACGCCGTGCAGTCGGCGTTCGGCCTGCACCACCTGGGCCACACCCACGCCCTGGCGGTGCACGGCATCCGCGTCGAGCCCAGCGGCATCCGGGTGATCCGCGAGGACGCCAAGGCCCAGAAGCTGGCGGCGGCGGCGGAGTAGGGGCTGGGAGCGCGGCATGGCGCTCCATATTTGTTCGTGATTTGTTCTTGACATAGCGTTCCACTTGTGCGAGAGTTTGTGGGGTCGGGAGACTGCGGCTTGCCGCCCGCAAGCCCCGGCGTCACACAACAACAAGGGGATGTTCGATGGCGCAGATGCCAAGGGGAGCGCCGCGTTCTGTTCCGGACCCGGCCGGGGAGGACTATGATGCGATGATCCGGCGGGAACAGAGGAAGCGGGAGCGAGCCGAATCCGCCGCAGCCCGGTCGCCGCTTTCCTTTGATACGACGCCCTTCGCGCCGTCCGACCGGCTCGACGCCATCCGCCGTGCGCCCCGCTCTGACTCCACGGTGATGGTGGGCGGCCGGACCTATAGGGAGATTGACAACGGCCGCGCGAACGTACTGGTCCCGGTCATTGACCCGCTGCATTCGCCGGCGGAACGCGCGGAGCAGCGGCGTAATATCGAGCGCGCTTTCTTCATGGCGAACAATCCGCTGGCGGGCGGCGCCTATGGTATTGCCTCCCTCGCAAATGCGTCGACACAGGCGCGTGAAATCGCGCTGATGGCGGGCGGCGCGCTTGATGCAGCGATGCTGGGCGCCGCACCGCGCGGCGTCCCGATCCGCAGCCCGCAGACGGCGCCCCGGAATCAACCGCTTCCGCCGACGTTTCAGCGACTCCCCATCAGGTACGCCGATCTAAATTCTGAGGGACAGGCGACGGGTGTGACCGCTACGCTCACGGCGCCCTTACTCGGGACTGGGAGCAAGGCCTATTGGCGGTTGAAGCCGCCAGGTTGGCAGGGCGATGGCAGGACGTTCAAAGAAGACAGGGGCCACCTCCTTGGTAGCCAACTCGGCGGCACAGGCCAAGACATGCGGAACCTTGTCACACAGACGCACAAACCTGCAAACACACCGCATATGTCGACGTTCGAGGACGGAATAGCCCGCAGGGTCCGGGCGGGCGAGGTCGTCGAGTACGCCGCCAAGCCGCTTTACCAACCCGGAGGACTTCCACCCTCGACGATCGTGCTGACGGCGCACGGATCTCGCGGTGCGCCTGTCGGCCTCGTTGTTGAAAATCCCGCAGGTCGTCGCCGATGACCATCGAAAACTTGATCAACGCCGTCCCGCCGCCGGCAAAGCCGTTCGAGGCGTTCGGAGGTCCTTGGTCTGTAATCGAGGCCGACCTCGGCACGCCTCTGCCGCAAGACTACAAGGACTTCGCGCGCCTCTACGGTAGTGGCTATTTCATGGAGTTCCTCGGAATCTCCGTTCCGAACACTCAGAACCCGAACACACGGCTGGAGTGGCAGGCCCAAGTGGTCCGCGACGGGTTCCGCACCTTAACGGAAGACTATTGCCCCTATCCGATGTGGCCCGACCCTGGCGGCCTCCTCCCATTCGGCGGAACCGACGATGGCGACGAGTTCTTCTGGCGGATGCGAGGGCCGCCTGACGATTGGCGCGTGGTCATTTGGGATCGGGGCTTCGGCAGCTTTGAGGAACTCGACGTCGACCTGACGGACTTTCTGGCGGGCCTCGCAACCGGAGAGATTCTGCCCAAGGACTGGCCGGACGATCTCGTGCTGTGCGCGCGCGTTTTTCAGCCGCATTCAGCCTTCGCGCCTGCGGACCCGCCTCATGGCGTCACTCTGTCTTGGCGCATGACGCCGCCTAAGTGGGTCATCCCCGCTGCGGCGCACCAAAGTAACGGCAACGCCTTCGATGGTGTCTTCATCGCGGGGCGCATCACCACGAGCGAGCCGCCGAAATAGCGGCGGGCTTTGGAACGACGACGGCTTTGGGCGTCGCGCAAGAGCGAAGCCCCAATGCGGCGCCTCGCCTGTAGCGCTAGGGGATGGTAGCATCCGCCACATGGCCGCCGCCGACCTCCTCGCGCGTATCGCCGTCGAACCCGGCAAGATGGGCGGGAAGCCCATCATCCGAGGGCGCCGGATCACGCCGGCCATGGTGCTGACCATGCTGGCCAATGGCGCTCCCCGGGAGGCGGTGTTGGACGCCTATCCGGTGCTGGAATCTGATGATATTGACGCCTGTCTGCTCTATGCCGCCAGGCCGACAGATCAGGTCGCCGGTCTCGCCGCCGAATAGGTGCGCCTGTTCGCGGACACCAATATTGTCGCACCTGCGGTGCGGGCGTTTCGCGCGGCGGGCCACGACGTTATTTATTCCGCAGAGCGGCCCAACGACCCAGGTGACGAAGCATTTCTGGCAGACGCTAAGGCGGACGGCCGAGTCTTCCTCACCAAGGACCACGACATCGGAGCCTTGGTGCATCGTGACGGCCAAACACATGCGGGCGTTCTGTTGCTGGACGACCTGGGCGATGCGGCAGGGGAGACCGAGCTGATCCTCGCGATGCTGGAACGTGAGGGTGTCCGGCTGACGGCTGGGGCGTTCCTGAGGGCGCCGCCCTAAGGGATCAAGCAGGCTCCCATCCAGTCCCCCTAAACCACACGTTCCACCAACAGCTTCTTCACCTCGGCGATGGCCTGGGCCGGGTTTAGGCCCTTGGGGCAGACCTGGGCGCAGTTCATGATGGTGTGGCAGCGGTAGAGCTTGAAGGGGTCTTCCAGCTCATCCAGCCGCGCGCCCGTCGCCTCGTCGCGGCTGTCGATGATCCAGCGGTAGGCGTGCAGCAGGGCGGCGGGGCCGAGGTACTTGTCCTGGTTCCACCAGTAGCTGGGGCAGCTGGTCGAGCAGCAGGCGCAGAGGATGCACTCATAGAGGCCATCCAGCTTGGCGCGGTCTTCCGGCGACTGTTTCCACTCGGTGCGCGGCTCGGGCGTCTCGGTCTTCAGCCAGGGCTCGATCGAGGCGTACTGGGCGTAGAACAGCGTCAGGTCCGGCACCAGGTCCTTGACCACCGGCGTCTGGGGCAGCGGGCTGATCTGCACCTGCTTGCCCGGAACCTCCTCCCAGCCGTGGGTGCAGGCCAGGGTGTTGCGGCCGCCGACGTTCATGGCGCAGGACCCGCAGACCCCTTCGCGGCACGACCTGCGGAACGCCAGGGTCGGGTCCATGGTGTTCTTGATGTGGATCAGGACGTCCAGCACCATCGGCCCGCAGGCGTCCACGTCGACGTCATAGGTGTCCCAACGCGGATTGGCGTCGCCGTCGGGATCATAGCGATAGACCTTGAAGGTCTTGACCGTGGTCGCGCCGGCGGGGGCCGGGTGATGCCGGCCGGCGGTGACGCGCGAGTTCTTGGGAAGCCGAAGCTCGGCCATGGCGGTCTCTCCGGCTCTAGTACACCCGCGCCTTGGGCGGGATGTAGGCGATGTCATTGGTCATGGTGAAGTTGTGCACCGGGCGGTCGTCGATCTTCACCTTGCCGGTCTTGTCGTCGAACCAGGTGAGGGTGTGCTTCATCCAGGTTTCGTCGTTGCGGTCGGGGAAGTCCTCGTGGGCGTGGGCGCCCCGGCTCTCGGTGCGATTGGCGGCGCCGGCGACGGTGACCACCGCCTGGCCGATCAGGTTCTCCAGCTCAAGGGTCTCCATCAGATCGGAGTTCCAGATCAGGCTGCGGTCGGTGACCTTGAGGTCGGCCCGCTTGGCGTGGACGGCGGCCATGCGTTTGACACCCGACTTCAGGCTCTGCGAGGTGCGGAACACAGCCGCGTCCTCCTGCATGGCGTGCTGCATCTCCAGCCGCAGGTCCGCCGTCGGCGTCGCCCCATCGGCGTGACGCAGGCGGTCGAACCGGGCCAGGTGGCCGTCAGTCATGGCCGGCTTCAGCTCCGGCTGGGTGGCGCCGGCCGTCAGGATGTCGGCGGCCCGCAGCGCAGCGGACCTGCCGAACACCACCAGATCGATCAGCGAGTTGGATCCCAGCCGATTTGCGCCATGGACCGACACGCAGGCCGCCTCGCCCACCGCCATCAGGCCGGGCACCACCTGATCGGGGTTCTTGCCCTTCTTGGTCACCACCTCGGAGTAGAAGTTCGTCGGGATGCCGCCCATGTTGTAGTGGACGGTCGGCAGCACCGGGATCGGCTGTTTGGTCACATCGACGCCGGAGAAGATCTTGGCGCTCTCCGAGATGCCGGGCAGCCGCTCGTGCAGGATCTTAGGGTCCAGATGGTCCAGGTGCAGGAAGATGTGATCCTTCTTGGGACCCACGCCGCGGCCTTCGCGGATCTCGATGGTCATCGCCCGGCTGACCATGTCGCGGGGCGCCAGGTCCTTCACGGTAGGCGCATAGCGCTCCATGAACCGCTCGCCCTCGGAATTGGTGAGGTAGCCGCCTTCGCCGCGCGCGCCCTCGGTGATCAGGCAGCCGGCGCCATAGATGCCGGTGGGGTGGAACTGGACGAACTCCATGTCCTGCAACGGCAGACCGGCGCGCAGGGCCATGCCGCCGCCGTCGCCGGTGCAGGTGTGGGCGCTGGTGGCCGAGAAATAGGCCCGGCCATAGCCGCCGGTGGCCAGGATCACCTGCTGGGCCTGAAAGCGGTGCAAGGTCCCGTCGTCCAGTTTCCAGGCGGTGACGCCCCGGCAGACGCTCCCCCCTGCTCCATCTGGGTCCATGATCAGGTCGAGGGCGAAGTACTCGATGAAGAACTCGGTCGCATGGGCCAGCGACTGGCCGTACATGGTGTGCAGCATGGCATGACCGGTGCGGTCGGCCGCCGCGCAGGTGCGCTGGATCGGCGCCTCGCCGTAGTTCTTGGTCATGCCGCCGAAGGCGCGCTGATAAATCTTGCCCTCGGCCGTGCGGCTGAAGGGCACGCCCCAGTGCTCCAGCTCATAGACGGCGGCCGGGGCATTACGGCACAGGTATTCGATGGCGTCCTGGTCGCCCAGCCAGTCCGACCCCTTGACGGTGTCGTACATGTGCCAGCGCCAGTCATCCTCGCCCATATTGCCCAGAGAGGCGGAGATACCGCCCTGCGCGGCGACCGTGTGCGAGCGGGTCGGGAAGACCTTGGTGATGCAGGCTGTCTTGAGGCCCGCCTGAGCGCACCCCAGCGCTGCCCGCAGTCCTGAGCCGCCGGCGCCCACCACCACCACGTCGAAACGGTGATCAATGAAGTCGTACGTCGCCATGGGCCTAAGCGCCCCCCAGCGCGACCTTGAGGATGGAGAACACCGCCAGCGCGCCGGCAAGGCCGCAGACGAACAGGTTGAGCAACAGCAGCGCGGTCTTGGTCAGGGTCTTGTGGATGTAGTCCTCGACCACGACCCTGAGGCCCGAATGCATGTGAATGAAGCTGATGGCGATCATCAGAATCATCAGGGTGGCGTTGAGCGGACTACCGAGCCAGGCGGCCGCGCCATAGTAGTCCAGCGCCGCCAGCCGGATCACGGCATAGACGGTCCACAGGGTCAGCGGGACCAGGGCCGCCGCACCGACCCGTTCGGAGATCCAGTGGGTGACGCCATGCTTGGCCGAGCCCAGGCCACGGGCTCGCGACATGGGGGTGCGATAGTTACTCATCCCAAGGCTCCGGTCTTCAGGGCCAGAACCCAGACCACCACCGTAGCGACAGCCGTGAAGGCCAGAATGGTGATCGACGAGCTGGTGGCGGCCTTGATCTCCAGGCCGTGTCCCAGATCCCAGATCAGGTGCCGGATGCCATTGGCCAGGTGATAGAGGATCGCGACGGACAGTCCGAACATCACCAACCGGCCCAGGGGCGAGCCCATCAGCGTCATGAACGTCCCATAGCTTTCCGGTCCACCCGCCAGCGACATCGCCCAAGCGGCCGCGATCAGCGCGCCGCCATACAGCGCCACGCCGGTGGCGCGGTGCAGGATCGAGGTCGCCATGGTGATATGCCAGCGCCACACCGTCAGGTGCGGCGACATAGGTCTGGCTCTGGGCGCGTCGGCCATGGGCTCCCATCCGGGCTTAGGATCGCAATCAGTGCGGACCACTACGCGATTTGCGAAGGCGCACAATCTGCAATTCGGGTAATGATCCTTCGCGAAGGGCGAAGGATATGCGGTTCGATCTGACAGACTTGAGGCTGTTCTGCGAGGTGGTCGATGCCGGCTCGATCACTCGCGGGGCCGAGCGCAGCGCGCTGGCGCTGGCGGCGGCGTCGACGCGCATTCGTGGGATGGAAGAGACTCTGGGTGCACGGCTGCTGGAGCGGTCTCGCCAGGGGGTGACACCGACCCCGGCCGGTCGCACGCTGCTGATGCACGCCCGCACCCTGCTGCGCGACGCCGCCCGGATGCGCGAGGACCTGTCGGCCTTTGCCGGCGGCCTGTCGGGCGAGGTCAAGCTGCTGGCCAACACCAACGCCCTGACCGAGTTTCTGCCCGAGGCGCTGGGATCGTTCCTGGCCGCCCATCCGCAGGTCAGCGTCGATCTGGAGGAGCGGCTGTCAGACGAGATCGTCCGGCTGATCGCCGAGGGGGTCGGCGATGTCGGCATTGTCGCCGGCACGGTGGATGTGGGGTCGCTCGAAACCTTTCCGTTCCGCTCGGATCGCTTCGTGGTGGTGACGGCCGTGAACCATCCGCTGGCGGCGCGGCCGCGGGTCAGCTTCGCCGAGGTCCTGGCGTTTGATCTGGTGGGCCTGGAGCGTTCCAGCTCGCTGCAACGGTTCCTCACTGACAAGGCCAGCCGGGCGGGCCTGCCGCTCAAGGCGCGCGTGCAGCTGCGCAGCTTCGATGCGGTCTGCCGGCTGGTGGAGAGCGGCGTCGGGATCGGCGTGGTGCCGCAGACCACGGCGACCCGGGCTGCGAAGACCATGGCGCTGGCAGTGATCGACCTGGCCGACGACTGGGCGCTGCGGGAGCTGACCATCGTGGTGCGGGCGGCCGAGGAGCTCAGGCCCTACGCGCGGCAGTTGGTGGAGAGCCTGCGGGCATAGCTGGCATCGGACTGGGATTCCGTCAGCCAGCCTTAGCGGCAGGATCCTTGAGCGTCATCTGGGCGATGTAGCTCGACCGACTCTCGCCCGCTCGGCGTGCCTGAGCGTCAAGCCGCTTTAGGACTCGGCGCGGCAGCGTGATGTTCACCCGCTCGGTGGCGTCGTCGAGAATGGCCGGATCGAGCGTAACAACCCCGAAACTCCAGCCGGCGAATTCCGGCCGGCAGCGGATGCCATCGAGGTCGCTCGGCAGCGGAATGGCGTCACCAGCGTCAAGCGTGGCGTCGATCCAGGCCGCAGCGGCCTCTTCCACGCCCAGCATCGCGTCGTCCAGGGTGTCACCGGCTGAGAAGCACCCCGGCAGGTCCGGAACGACGACGCCGAACGCCTGATCATCATGTCCCGGCTCGATGGCGACAGGGTAGCGAAATGTCATTTCCTAGAGGCCTGCCTGTTTGCGGATCGCAGCGACCAGTCCGACGCCAAGGTCCTTCTTCGGATGTGGGACGACAACGTGGCCTGGGCGCTCCGGATGCTTGAAGGCATGGTGTGAGCCCCGGACACGGTCCAGCACCCAACCCGCAGCCCTTATCTCCCGAACAAGAGCGGTGCTCTTCACTGTGCGTATAATACACACTAAGGAGTCACGGGTGCAAGCCGGTTGGTCATGGCGCCGGCGCGGAGCGTAGATCTGCGACAAGCCGCGCCATGGCGTCCTGGCTGACGGTGATGCCGCCCGCCCTCGGCTGGTCAAGGTCGACAATGATGCCCAGCGCCAGGGTGAGCAGCAGGAACATCAGGGTGCTCATGGCGCGATGCCCTCGCAAGGTCGCCCCGAGCGCAACAGCCGTCGCGATCGCATAGACGGCAAGGGCCATGAGAACCGCGCTCGGCAGCCTCGCGTCCTGCGCCGCCTCCCGCGCGACGCCGATGTCCAGCGAGTCGTTGACGGCCGAGAGGGTGTAGCCAGCCTGGGCCGACTGGCGGATCGCAGCCAGCGCCTCCAGCGTCTGGGCCTGGAGGCGCGCGCGCAGTTCCCTTGAGGCTTTCCGCAAAGGCGGCTTGTCGCCGTACTGCGCCAGGCCGTAATTCAGCCGGACTTCGGCGTAGTCCAGATAGGTCTTGGCCAGCCGCTGGGCGTGTGGCGTATCGAGAAGCCGCACACGCATGGCCGCCGTGCCAATCGCATTGGCCTCTTGCACGACGAGCTCGCGCCGCAGCTCATAGCGATCAAGGGCCAATCCAAACGTGAAGGCGATCAGGAGAGCCAGCAGGCTTAGGATGCCGGAGAGGACGTGGCCCTGCTCGGTCCCGTCGGGCTTGCCAAGGCCTTTGCCCAACCGGCGGCCAAGCGCGCCCGCCAGCAGCAGACTCGCGAAGACACCCAACGCGAGGGCGACAAGCGGCGCCACATTCAGCAGATCTTGCATGTGATCCCCGACCCCACCGTCAACGCAGAGTATGGCGCCCGCCGCGCTCATGCGGAAGGCATGCAGGTTGCCGGGCGCAACATCCATGCGCGGCGACGGACATC
Source organism: Alphaproteobacteria bacterium (assembly GCA_043734425.1). GTDB lineage: Bacteria > Pseudomonadota > Alphaproteobacteria > Caulobacterales > Caulobacteraceae > Phenylobacterium. The sequence continues at coordinate 13,077 of JAYTFM010000067.1, read as the reverse complement.
TGAGGGTTCCACCTACCGTTCCTCCAGCCACCCAGCCGACCGCATCTCCTGCAACCGCGAGGCTGTGCGCTCGAACTCAAAGGCGCCATCGCCTTCGGGGTAGAGTTTGGTCGGATCGGCTTCGGCCAGGACGATGAGGCGGGTGCGGGCCTCGTAGAGCGCGTCGATCAGGATCACGAAGCGGCGGGCGGCTTCGCGCTTGTCGGGCGTCAGTTTCGGCAGGCCGTCGAGGAACACCGTGTGGAACTGCTCGGCGATCGCCAGATAGTCGTTAGGACCGAGAGCCACCGCGCAGAGGCTGGCGAAACTGGCGCGCAACAGCCCACCGGCGGCATGCGGGAAGGTGATGCGCCGGCCCAGAACCTCCAGGGTCTCGCCGGTCTCGCCATCCCGGCCCAGCATCTGGCGCCAGAGGGCATCGAACGCGCGGGCGTTATCCGGGTCATCGGGCGAAAACCAGGAGCCCGCCGCGCGAAGGCGGTCCAGACGGTAGTCATGCGGACCAGCGATGGCGACCACCTCGACCCGGCTTTGCAGTAGCGCGATGAACGGCGTGAACAGCTGACGATTAATGCCGTTGCGATAGAGCTCGTCCGGCCGGCGGTTGGAGGTGGCCACAAGTGTCACACCGCGCGCAAACAGCGCTTCGAACAGCCGGCCGAGGATCATGGCGTCGGCGATGTCGGTGACCTGGAACTCATCGAAGCACAGCAGCCGCGCCTCGGCGGCCACGACGTCAGCGACCGGGATGATGGGGTCATCGCCCTTGTGCTGGCCGAACCGCGCTTTGCGGGCCGCCGCATCGCCCTTGCGCCAAGCGCCGATCAGGCGGTGGACCTCGCCCATGAACACATGGAAATGGGTGCGGCGCTTGCGGGTGAGCGGCGCGGTCTCGAAGAACAGGTCCATCAGCATCGACTTGCCGCGACCCACGGGACCCACCAGGTAGACGCCAGCGATCTGCGCCTCCGCCTTGCGAAACAAGCGCTTCAGACCACGAGGCGTGGACTCTGCCAGATCGCCCTCCAGTCGAATCAAGGCGGCTAGCGCCGACGCCTGCGCTGGGTCGACCTCGATCTCGCCGCGCAGAACGTGCTGATCATAGGCGGTTTGCAGGGCGGAGGGCATCACGCCCCGCCTAGCGGGCGGGTCCGATCGGCGCAAGCCGGCGTCAGGCCCTCTGGACCCCGGCGGCGCCGTCCTCGACCGTGAAGCGGACCAGATCGGAAACCGGTGAGACGGGATTGTGGGCGTTTTCGACGGCGCGGAAGGTCACGGCGCAGCCCTTGGGCGTCAAGTCCACCAGGCCATAGCCCCGCAGCTCGCCTTCCGCGAATTTCAAGAGCGGATTGTCTACCCGGACCTTCGCGAGCTGAGCGTTCTGGATGCCCAGTGAGCTGATCGATCCGCCGACGAATTCGCTGGCTATGGGCCGCCCGCCAGCCTCGAGGGCCAGGTCCCCGGCGATGAAGCAGTGAATGTCGCCACTCAAGACGATCGGGTTGGAAACCTTGGCGTCACGCCACGTTTCGAGCACCCGCCGGCGGGTCTGAGCATAGCCGCCCCAACCGTCATTGGAATAGCGGCCATCCTCCTCCAAATCCGCCATCAGACACTGCTGGCTGAGGAGGTTCCATTTGGCTGTCGATCCCGCAAGGGTGTGCGTGAGCCAGCGCTCCTGGGCGGCGCCGAGCATTGAGCGCGCCGGATCCGTGCGTTCGGCGCAGTCGGCAGGAATCCACTTGCCCTCAGACTGAACGTCACAGGTGCGATGGTTTCGGTACTGGCGGGTGTCCGTGAACTGAAATTGCGCCAGCCGGCCCCAGTCCAGCGCTCGATAGAGCTGCATCTGCGGGCCGACCGGCTGGGCGCGGCGGCGCAGCGGCATGTGCTCATAGTAGGCCTGATAGGCGGCGGCTCTGCGGGCCAGGAAGGCGGCGGGGTCCGGATTGCTGCGGTCTTGATCGTCGCCATAGTCGTTGGCCACCTCATGATCGTCCCAGATGACCATCCACGGGGCGGCGGCATGGGCGGCTTGAAGGTTAGGATCGGACTTATAGAGGCCGTAGCGGGCGCGGTAGGTCGCCAGATTCTGCGCTTCGAAAGGCGGATGGCTGCGCACGCCGGGGTTGGCGGCGCCCTCGTAGATGTAGTCGCCCAGAAAAAGGATCAGGTCCGGTGCGTCCGCCGCCATGCCGCGGTGGGCGGCGTAGTAGCCGGCTTCGTATTTCTGGCAGGAGCTGTAGGCGACGCGCAGGTGCTGGACCGCGGCGCCGGGCGCCGGGGCGGTGCGGGTGCGGCCGACCGGACTGGCATGCCCGCCGGCTGTAAATCGATACCAATAGGCATGATCCGGCTTCAACCCGGCGACCTCGACATGAATGGAGTGCGCGGCTTCGGCGACGGCCAGTTGGTGGCCCCCCGCCACGATGCGGCGAAAACGCTCATCGGTCGCGACTTCCCACCGAACCGGAATCGGATCGCGGCCCAGGCCGCCGTCCGGTTCCAGCGGCCGGGGCGCAAGACGAGTCCAGATGACAACCCCGTGCGGCTCGGGCTCGCCAGACGCCACGCCCAGGGTGAAGGGATCGTCGGCCAGTCGGGTCCGGGCCGTTGCCGACGTCCAGGCCGACGGCGCGAGCGCGGCGCCCGCCAGAGCAGCGGCCTGGGCCATCAACATACGGCGCGATGGCGTTGTCATTGAGGCTCCCGGACTTGTCTAGCCTAGCGAAGGGTTGAGGCGAGGGCCGTCGCGCGCTAGGCCCCGCTGCATGTTGCAGGCCCAGCCTATGTTGCAAGGACTTTCCCATCCGGCCCGCGAGGCGAAGAGCTGGCCGTTCGAGCAGGCGCGCCTGTTGTTGGGGCGCATGAGCCGCCTTCGCCTGTCCGACGCCGAGCGCGATCTGGCGGCCGTGCTGTTTGCACAGGGGAAGTTCGCCGAGGCGGTCGCCGCTCTGCCGGCGCTCAGCAAGCCGGTGATCTTCCAGTGCGGCTATGGCGCGTCGGGCCTGCCGCACCTTGGCACCTTCGGTGAGGCGACGCGGCCGACCATCGTCAGGAACGCCTTCCGCGCCCTGACCGAAGACGCGATCCCGACCCGGCTGATCGTGTTTTCCGACGACATGGATGGGTTTCGCAAGATCCCCGACAATGTGCCTAACCGGGAGATGCTGGAGGAAGATCGCGACAAGCCGGTGACCAGCGTGCGCGACCCGTTCGGCGAACACGAGAGCTTTGGGGCGCACAACAACGCCCGGCTGCGGGCGTTCCTGGATGGCTTCGGGTTTGACTACGACTTCATGTCTTCGACCGAGACCTACAGGTCCGGTCGGTTCGATGCGGTGCTGCTGACCATGTTGGAGCGGTTCGACAAAATCCAGGCGATCATGCTGCCAACCCTGGGCGAGGAGCGCCGCGCCACCTATTCGCCGTTCCTGCCGATCAGCCCCAAGAGCGGCCGGGTGCTGCAAACGCCGACCCTTGAACGCAATGCCGAAAAGGGAACGATTACCTTCCGCGATGAGGACGGAGACCTGACTGAGGTCCCGGTCACCGGCGGTCACGTGAAGTTGCAATGGCGGCCGGACTGGGCGGCGCGGTGGACGGCGCTGGAGGTGGATTTCGAGGCCTCGGGCAAGGATCTGGTGGATTCGGTGCGGGTCTCCAACCGGGTCTGCCAGGCGCTGGGCGGCATGCCGCCGGAAGCGTTCCACTTCGAACTGTTCATGGACGAGCAGAACCAGAAGATTTCCAAATCCAAGGGCAATGGCCTCAGCATGGAGGAGTGGCTGCGCTATGGCACGCCCGAAAGCCTGACCTACTACATGTTCCAGTCGCCGAAGTCGGCCAAGCGGCTCTATTTCGACGTTATTCCGAAGGCGACGGACGAGTACCTGCAGCAGTTGGACAGCCTGAACCGCAAGCGGGCCGAGGGTGACAACACCCCGCCGCTCGACAATCCGGCCTGGCATGTGCATCGCGGCGCGCCGCCGGAACAGGGCTCGCCGGTCAGCTTCTCACTGCTGCTGAACCTGGTCTCAGCAGCCGACGCCTCGACCAAGGACCTGCTCTGGGCCTTCATTGCCCGCTACCTGCCGGGCGCGAGCCCGCAGACCGAGCCGCTGCTCGACCGGCTGGCGGGATATGCGATCCACTACTACGAAGACTTCGTGAAGCCAGCGAAGCGCTTCCGGGCGCCAGATGACCGCGAGCGAGCGGCGATGACCGCGCTGGTTCGGACGTTGAAGAGCTTACCAGCCGACGCCGATGCGGAGGCGATCCAGAACGTGGTGTTCGAGGTCGGCAAGACGGCCGGGTTCGAGCCGTTGCGGTTGTGGTTCTCGGCGCTCTATGAGGTGCTGCTGGGCCAAAGCCAGGGGCCGAGGTTCGGCTCGTTCGCAGCGATCTTCGGGATCGACCGGACCGTTCAACTGATCGAACGGGCGCTGGCGGTCGCGCATGACGGGCCTTGAGCCGGAGCGCCGCGCCGACGGCGAAGCATCGCCCCAGCGAGCCCGAACCCGCCGATCATCAGCATCCAGGTCGCCGGCTCCGGCACGCCCACGGTCAGCGATGTTGGGGCAAGAGCCAGATAACCTAAGCGATGAATGCTAAAGGCGAACGTGCTGGAATCGTATGCGGATTCTCCAAACGCATACTGACCACGCCAAAATAGCTCCGGGTTCCTTGAAACCGACAGACTATTCAAGTCATGATAGTTTGAGCTTTTTGGTGAATTTAATTCAATGGAGTAGGTTTCGATGGTAAGTTCATGTGAAATATCTCTTACCGTCAACCCATTGTCGTAGTGATTGCTGTCAAAAGCGTATAGATTAGAATACCAAAATGGATGGTCGCTATCGAGAGACTGAAATTGTCTGCCCGTCGAATATCCAGGCGAATTTCCTTGTCCTATGTCAAGGGATAGGTTGCCAATATTTAGTTTTGCGCTAACCGGATTGTCGATGCCTTCACCAGAGATATACGAAGCTCCGTATGGAGGTCCGTTATAAAACTGCGTGGCGCCTGGCTTGTCCTCGCGGGTGAACACGGCTGTAAAGGCGTCGCCAGGCGCTATCGCGCCCCCGAACGCGGTGCCGTCATAGTCGAACACACCACTGATCGTGCCCCGATAGGTATAGATCACCGCAGCGGCTGAAGCCGGTCCGGTAAGCGCCAACGCCAACGCCATAGCGCCTGAAGCCAATCCTGCACGAAGGCTCATGATTGTCGCCTTTCCAGATTGCGTCAGACTGTTGGGTGGCGCGCGCCATCTCTGCCATTGAAGCGCAAGGTTGTCGAACGAGACCCCTCATCCAAGGTCTGACCTGGGCAAATGACCCGGCGCGAGTGTTTGGATAGTTCTTGACGATGATCGCAGCGAACGCGTCGCTGGAGACCGCTCATGGATCGAGCGTTCCGCAAGAAGAAACTGTAGGGCGAGACGACCGAACCCGACGCATAGCCGGTGACGTCGAACAGCGCGTAACGACGGGCGCTCATTGGCGCGGCATCGCATGGCATCATCGGTCCAGGTGACGTCGTCGCCGTTCTGATTTTCCACGCGTAAACCATGTTTGGTGAACACGAGTGTTAGGTGAAGCTTCAGCGTTGGCCGGTTAATCTCTGCGCAAGGAACAGGGCTTGCTAAGATGGTCAGCGTTCAGCTGCGCAATGCCGGTCAGGGACTGTGGACGTCCCTGCTGCTGCCCACCTCGGTGCAGGCGGCCCAGACGCTCGCTGCGGCGGCGAAGACGCTGGATCTGGCTGACCAAGTGCGCATCCAGCCATTGGCGCCGCATCCTGCAGCCGGCGTCGACGTCAAGGTCTGAGGTCGCCCGGCGAATCCACGTCGAACAGCACGCCATCGTCGGACGCTTCGACCAGGGCGAGTCGCTCGCTGAGGTCGGCCAGCAGCGGCCGCGCGCCAACGTCGCCCGTCAGGTTCGCGACGGCGGCGAATAGCTCGCGACCCAGGACGACCGGATGCCCCCTTTTGCCCTGGAAGACGGGCGCCGCCGCGCTGGCGCCGCCCCGAATGGCCTCAGCCAGCCGCGCCAGCACGCCGTGGGGAACCCGCGGCATGTCGCCCAGGAACAGGAAGGCCCCCTCTGTGTCGACCGCCAGGGTGGCGACGCCGGCGCGGAGCGAGGCGGCCATGCCCTCGGCGTGATCGGTGGCATGGACGATGCGGATCTCGGGGGCGAAAGCCCGCACCGCCGCGCTCACCGCCTCAGCTCCAGCCCCGGTCACAACGGTCACGGACCGGACCGGGGCGGCCTGTGCCGCAGCCAGCGCAGCATGCAGCAACGGTGCGCCCTGGTAGGTCGCCAGCAGCTTGCCGCCGCCGAACCGGACTCCCGCTCCGGCGGCCAGAACGATGGCCTCGAACGTCACCCCTGTCTCCAAGCCGCGTTTCCTCCTATCCTAAGCATCAGATGATAGCTCAAGACACTCCGCCCCTGATCGACGGCTTCGGCCGCACGGTGACCTACCTCAGGGTCTCCGTCACGGATCGATGTGATCTGCGCTGCGTCTATTGCATGGCCGAGCACATGACCTTCCTGCCCAAGGCGGAGGTCTTGAGCCTGGAGGAGCTGGACCGGCTGGCCACGATTTTCGTGGGGCTGGGGGTGCGCAAGCTGCGGCTGACCGGTGGCGAGCCGCTGGTCCGCAAGGGCATGATGGACCTGGTCCGCAGCCTTGGCCGCCACCTTAAGACCGGCGCGTTGGAGGAGCTGACCCTCACCACCAACGGCACGCGGCTGACCGAGTTCGCCAGCGATCTGGCGGCGGCCGGGGTGCGGCGGATCAATGTCTCGCTGGATACCCTGAAGCCGGATCTGTTCCGACGGCTGACGCGCGGCGGGGACGTGGCCAAGGTGCTGGCCGGGATCGGGGCGGCGCGCGACGCCGGGCTGGCAGTCAAGATCAACGCCGTCGCCCTCAAGGACGACAATGCGGGCGAGATCCCTGACCTGATCCGCTGGGCGCATGGCGAGGGCCACGATCTGACGCTGATCGAGACCATGCCGCTGGGCGAGATCGAGGCAGATCGCACCGATCAGTACCTCTCGCTGGCCCAGGTGCGGCGCGAGCTGGAGAGTTTCTGGACGCTGGAGGACCTGCCGCTCTCGACCGGTGGACCGGCCCGCTATGTGCGGATCGCCGAAACCGGTGGCCGCCTGGGCCTGATTACACCGCTCAGCCACAACTTCTGTGAAGCCTGCAACCGGGTGCGGCTGACCTGCACCGGCACCCTGCACAGTTGCCTCGGTCAAGACGACGCCTCGGATCTGCGCGCCGTCCTGCGGGCCGGGGCCAGCGACGCGGACCTGGTGGAAGCCATCCGCAATGCGGTCGACGCCAAGCCCAAGGGTCACGACTTCCAGATCGCCCGGCGCGCGCCGGCGGTGGCCCGCCACATGTCGACCACGGGCGGCTGAGCGTGACAGCTTCAAGTGGATACCGGTTGAAGCGCTTGTCACGCTCTAAATATTTGAAAATAGACCCTTATTATCCGTTTCAGGTGAGTCCACCTGAACCGGTAAGGGTCTAGGGTGGCCCGGGTGCTGCTGTTTGGCCCGCTGCGCGATCTGGCGGGCTGGCGGGAGCGCGAGGTGGCCGGCGACAGTCTGGCGGCGATCCACGCGGTCCTGGCGGCCGAGGATGCGGCACTCGGCGAGGCGCTCTCAGGTCCGGGCGTTCAGGTGGCGGTGGATCAGGCGATTGTGCGTGGCGAAGCGCGCCTGAGCGCCGGCTCCGAAGTGGCCTTCCTGCCGCCGATGAGCGGCGGATGATCCGCCTCACCGACCAGCCGTTCGATCCCGGCGCGCTGCTGACCGCCTTCAGTCAGGACCGCCGCGAGACCGGGGCGGTGGCGACCTTCACCGGCATCGCCCGCGCCGAGGCCGGATCGACAGCGATTCTCGAGCTGGAGGCCTATCCGGGGTTCACGGAGGCCGAGATCAGCCGGATCGCCGATCAGGCGCGGGAGCGGTTCGGGCTCCACGACCTTTCCATCCTGCATCGGGTCGGGCGGATCGCACCGGGAGACGCCATCGTCTTCGTCGCGACCGCAGCAAGTCATCGACGCGCCGCCTTCGAGGCTTGCGACTTCCTAATGGACTACCTGAAGTCCAAAGCCCCGTTCTGGAAGAAGGAGCATGGCCCGGACGGCGCGCGCTGGGTCGAGCCTACCACCCAGGATCACGCTGATCGGGATCGCTGGGACTAAAGGATTGAGACCGAGGTCTGGCGCCTGTGGGTCGCCCCCGCCCTCAACGCGCGGCTTGAGCGTCCGCAGCCTTCGCCGTCGCCTCCTCGTGGCGGGCTCCGGCCAGGATGTTGGGCAGCGAATAGTTCCCCTCATGGCAGGCGTGCTCGTACATCGGCAGTTTGGTGCGAAACCACGAGAATTCCCCGAGCCACGGCGCTGCGTAGGTCTTCGGATCCACAACCGTGAACTGGTAAAGCAGCTCAACGTCCGAGATCGGCGTCAGATGCTCGATCACCGTGGCGTCGCCCGGCACAATTAAGGTCGGCGCGATCCGTACGCGGTCGGCATCTGGCATGCCCACGGTCTCGATGACCAGGGTGTTGCCCTCCCAGCGGCCAATGGAGTCGCCCAGTTGCGACCATAATACCTTGGGGGCATGGGTCTTGGTCAAGGCGACTATGCGCAGGTCGGCGCCGTACTCAGTGAGGATCACGACCTGATCGCGGGTTCGAAGAATCTGGATATGGCTGTCCAGGGCGAAGGACGATAGCGGCGGCTGCCCCTGGCCGACGAGACAGCGCTCGGCGTTGGGGCGCTGTTCGGGGTTGTCGAATGAACCGTCCGGCGGGGGCGAGGCGAGTTCCTTCCGCGCGGCGGCGGTGTAGGGCAGCTTGCCGTCCGACGGCATGGTGACCGCGCGGGTTCGCCGCTGGCCGCGAACGATCGCCAGCCCATCGGATTGCGTCACCAGCATCGGCAATTCCGGGTCGAGGGTCCTGGCGAACTCGTCCGACAGCGCCGCGCCGGCGACCGCGGCAACGGCGACGGCGTCCCGTTCGGAGACGATCAGCTCCGGGGTTCCAGGCGTCGCTTCCATCGGTAGGATGAAGTTCACGCGCCAATTGCCCTCGATGCTGAGGGCCGTGTAGGTCGATCCTGCTGGCGCGCGCGGCTCACTCCCAGCCGTCCCGGCGATGGCGGCCGCGCACGCCAGCAGAGTTGCAGCCAGCACGATCTTCATCACATTCCCCGATCCGTGACGTCGCGCCTGGATGTTGGCCACGCTGCGGTGTTTCTAACAAACTTTCCGCGCCAACTTCCGGTTTTCGGGCGTAGGCGATTGCCCTCAGCGCCAGCGCACGCCAACGCCGCTCTCGCGGAGGCGGGACCGCGTCCTCACTTGAGGTCGCGCGGCCGCAGCGGCGTCTAGCTGATGGGGTAGGGCTCACATAGGAGCAACCACATGAGAACGACGCTCAACATCGCCATTCTCGCAGCCGGTAGCCTGTTGGCGACCGGGGCGATGGCGGCCACAACCTCCACGTCGACCAGCTACGTTGGCCACGAGCTCGCCGGCGGCGCCAAGCTGAACTTGGCGCAGGCGCGCGCCCTCGCGCTCAAGGCTCGACCGGGCAGGATCATCGACCAGGAACTCGAGAAGGAAACCGGAGGCAGTGGCCTGCGCTACGCCTTCGATGTTCGGACCCACGGGTCCACCTACGAAGTCGGCGTCGATGCGGTGACTGGCAAGGTGCTGGAGAATGGCCGCGAGAGCGCCGCGAAGGAAGCCGGCGAAGCGAAGGCGGAAAGAGCTGAGAAGGCTGGCGCCAAACACTGACGTATGTCGCTGTTGAGCGTCATCCGGACCGCCGAGCCGGGGTAACACGCGCCCCGCCCGCTGTCGCGCCGCTCACCGTCGGTCGTCGCGCAGAGCAAGGCCGCCGATCCAGCTGGCGATGCCGGTGACGATGGCGGCCAGGATCCCAGGGACCAGACCGTCCACGTGGAAGCCCTTCAGCGCCACCGCCACCAGTCCGATCATCATGGCGTTCACCACCAGCAGGAACAGCCCTAGGGTGATGATGGTGATCGGCAGGGTCAGGATGAACACCACCGGCCGCACGAAGGCGTTGACGACGCCGAGCAGGACCGCCGCAAGAGCCAGGGTCGTCGGGCTGTCAAACCTGATCCCGGGCACAAATCGCGAGGCGGCCCAGAGGCCAAGCGCCGCGAACACCGCGCGCAGTACGAACTTCGCAAGCATCATCCGTCCTCCCGTCGAGCCTCAAGCGGCGCACTAAACCCCGCCGTCAGCGTGTTGCAAAGCGCCGGTGACGGAACGCTGTTCGCGGAAAAGGTCCGTTCATCTATGGCGCGCAGGATGCAGCATAGGATTTCGCTGGGGTCGCGAGACCATGGTCGCCAATCTGTTAGACGCGCGGATCGACGCGGTCGCCGTGACCACGCCTGAAACGATGGTCGCACGCATCGTCATTGGGGCGATCTGTGGGCTGCTGCTGGCGCTCAATATAGGCGTGATACACGGCGCTCTGTGGTTTGCGGCGGTCGTCGCATCTGAGGTCTGGACCGGGGTGATCTGCCGTCCTGCGATCGCGGGCGGCGCGCTTAGCCCGACGGCGCGTGCGCACTATCTGGTGAGCCTGTTCGCCTCGGGCGCCAACTGGACAGCCCTGGCGGGGATGTACTGGCTGACCGGCTCAGAGCCCTTTCGGCTGGCGGCGGTCGCCGTTCTCGCCGGCATCCTGGTGCATGGCCAGTGCTTCTGCTTCCGCGCGCCTGCCGCTCTGGTGACGTTGGTCGTCCCGCCGGCGCTTGCGCTCGTCGCCCTGCCGCTCGCCTTCGGCGGCTATTCGGGCGTACCCCTGATCACCGTGATGATCTGTCTGGCCCTCATGCTGGTCTATGTCGCGGCCAGCGCGAACGCCAACCTGCGCTCGGCCGCCACCCTTCAAGCCGCGCAGCGGGAGGCGGTTGAGGCCAACGCCGCCAAGTCGGCCTTTCTGGCCGTCATGAGCCACGAGCTCCGAACCCCCCTCAATGGCGTCTTGGGCATGGCCCGGGCGCTCGCCAACACGCCGCTGGATACGCGCCAGTCGCGCTATGTCGACACCCTCGCTCGCTCCGGTGAGGGGCTGTTGACCATGCTGAACGACATCCTCGACATCTCGAAGATCGAGGCCGGCCGCATGGATCTGGAGGTCCATGCGTTCGATCTTCGGGAGCTCGCCGACCAGGTGGTCGAGCTTTGGGCAGAAACGGCCGACGCCAAAGGACTGACTCTGGACTGCGAGGTTGATCCGCAGTTGCCGCCCCGCCTGCTGGGCGACGAGACCCGTATGCGGCAGATCTTGATGAATCTGGTCGCCAACGCCCTCAAATTCACCCCTGAGGGTTCGATCCAGATCCGGCTGGCCGCCGCTCCGAGCGCGGATGGTGATGGTGGGGTCGAAATCGCGGTGGCCGACACTGGCATCGGCATGACCGCCGAGCAGCTCTCGGGGCTATTCCGGCCCTTCGCCCAGGCCGAGGTCTCCACGGCCCGCACCTATGGCGGGACCGGGCTTGGCCTGGCCATCTGCCGCCAGCTGACCGCCATGATGGGCGGCGAGATCAAGGTCGAGAGCGAGACCGGCCAGGGGTCAACATTCCGGGTTTGGCTGCCCTTGCCGGCGGCGCTGGGTGGCGATGAGACCGGCGTCGCCGAGGCGGCCAACTTGCCCAAGCTGCGAATCCTCGTCGCGGACGACAATCCGATCAACCAGACGGTGGCGCGCGCAGTGCTGGAAGCTGCGGGCGCCGAGATCGAGACCGCAGGCGACGGGTCTGAGGCCCTGGCGCGGCTCCGCGCCCAGGCGTTCGACCTGGTGCTGATGGACGTGCACATGCCGGTGATGGATGGCATTGAGGCGGTCAGTCGGATACGGGCCGGCGAGGCCGGCGCGCGCGACATCCCCATCCTGGCCCTGACCGGAGACGCCATGGGTGGCGAGGAAGCGCGTCTTAAGAGCCTTGGCTTTGACGGCCTGCAGCACAAGCCCGTGCAGCCCGCGGCGCTGATCCTGGCGTTAGCCGAACTGATGGCTGGGCGCGGCAAGACCTCGGGCAGCGAGGCCGCAGCTTAGGCGTCCACCGGAGCCGGCATCGGCATGGTTTCCTTCAGCCGGCCGCCGAGGCGGATGGGCTCGATCCTGAGGGCCAGACCGCTGGCGGGATCTGTCTCCACATAGACCCCGCAGACGGTGGCTGGCCCTTCGGCGGGCTTGTAGCGGCCGCTGGAGATTCGCGTGGTGAATCGCCTCAGCGGCTCGTCCTTCTGATTGCCAATCACGCTGTCATAGTCGGCGCAGGCGCCGGCGTCGGTCTGATAGGCCGTGCCGCCCGGCAGGATTTGGGCGTCGGCGGTGGGGACATGGCTGTGAGTGCCGACCACCAGACTGGCCCTGCCGTCGCAGAAGTGACCCATGGCCATCTTTTCGGAGGTCGCCTCGGCATGCATATCGACCACGATGACGTCCGCCGCTGCGGCCAGGGGACAGGCTTCCAGCTCTTTGTCCACGGCGGCGAAGGGATCGTCCAGGGCATCCATGAACACCCGGCCCAACAGGTTGATCACCAGGATGCTCTGTCCGCCAGGGGTCTGGAACAGCTGGGCGCCGCGGCCGGGCGCGCGGGCCATAGGCGGATAGTTCAGCGGTCGGATCAGGCGCGGCTCGCGGACGATATAGGTCAGGGCTTCCTTCTGGTCCCAGGCGTGGTTGCCCAGGGTCAGGCAGTCGGCGCCAGCATCGAACAGCTCGCGCGCCGTGCCCTCGGTGATCCCGAATCCGGCGGCGGCGTTCTCAGCGTTGACGATCACGAACTCTAAACCGAGCGCGCGGCGCAGGCTCGGCAGGCGCTGCGCCAGGGCCTCGCGCCCCGAACGGCCGACCACGTCTCCGAAAAAGGCAAATTTCATCTGCGCTCTGTAGAGCATTTTCCGCTGAAGTGGGCGCCGGTTCGGCGCAGAAAATGCGCAAAGCCAAAAGAGGCGAGCCTCAGCCGATCAGATTGGATCAATC
>JAYTFM010000066.1:0-7144 GCA_043734425.1 Alphaproteobacteria bacterium | reverse complement strand
GCTATGCCGGCAGACCCGACATCCTGGCCGACCTTGCCACGGCCGCCGCGACGGAGCCGATGCGATGAGCTGGCTGCCAAAATCCCCCAAGGCGCGGCGCCGCCTGACCCTGGTGGCCGCCATCGCCCCGATCCTGGTGCTGGCCGTGGGCCTGACGCTGTGGGGACTGAAGGATTCGATCTCGTTCTTCTACACGCCTTCGCAGGCCGCCAAGGCCAGCCCGCCGCCGGGTCGCGCCGTGCAGCTTGGTGGCATGGTTCGGATGGGCTCGGTGGCCAAGCATCCCGACGGGCGGGTGGAGTTCACGGTCGCCGACCGGACCGGCGCAGATCGGGTGGTGTTCCAGGGCGACCTGCCCGACCTGTTCCGCGAGGGCCAGGGTGTGGTGGCCGTCGGGTCGTTCCGCCAGGACGGCGTGTTCGAGGCCAAACAGGTGCTGGCCAAGCACGACGAACGCTACATGCCGCGCGAGCTGACCAAGGCGCTGAAGGCGCAGGGCGAGTGGCGCGGCGACGGCTCGACGCCTGACTACGCCAAAGCCGCCTCCATCGCTGAAGCGGGCAAGGCGACGCCATGATGATCGCCGAGTTCGGATCCTTCGCGCTGACCCTGGCGCTGGCCTGCGCCATCGCCCAGCTGGGACTGTCGGCCGCCGCGCGGCTCCGCCGCTCGACCGTTCTGGCCGCGGCCGGCGAAGGCGCGGCCCTGGCCGCGTTCGCCGGGGTGGCGATCGCGTTTGCCTGCCTGATCTACGCCTTCGTCACGTCGGACTTCTCGGTCGCCAACGTGGCGGCCAATTCGCACACCGAAAAGCCGCTGCTCTACAAGGTGGCCGGAGCCTGGGGCAGTCATGAGGGTTCGATGCTGCTCTGGTGCCTGATTCTCACCGGCTATGGTGCTGCGTCGGCGACGCTGGGCGGTGGCCTGCCGCGCGGGCTCAAGGCGCTGATGGTGGCGACACAAGGCGCGCTGGGCAGCCTGTTCCTGGCCTATACGGTGTTCGCCTCCAACCCCTTGATGCGCATCGCCGCGCCGCCAGTGGAGGGCCGTTCGCTCAATCCCCTGCTGCAGGACCCGGCCCTGGCGATCCACCCGCCGTTCCTCTACGCGGGCTATGTCGGCATGTCGGTGGTGTTCTCACTGGCCGTCGCCGCCCTGATCGAGGGACGCGTGGACGCCGCCTGGGCCCGCTGGGTCAGGCCTTGGGCGCTGGCCGCCTGGTGCTTCCTGACGGTGGGCATCACACTGGGCGCCTTCTGGGCCTACTACGAGCTGGGCTGGGGTGGCTGGTGGTTCTGGGATCCGGTGGAGAACGCCTCCTTCATGCCGTGGCTGGTGGCCACCGCCCTGCTGCACTCAGCGGTTGTCACCGAGAAGCGCGGCGCCCTGGCCGGCTGGAGCCTGTTCCTGGCGCTGAGCGCTTTCACCTTTTCGATGCTGGGCGCTTTCCTGGTGCGGTCGGGCGTGCTGACGTCGGTGCATGCCTTCGCCGTGGACCCTACGCGGGGCCAGTTGCTGCTGATCATTCTGGGGCTGACCTCCGGTTCCGCCTTCACCCTGTTCGCCTGGCGCGCGCCGAAGCTCAGTCCGGGCGGCCTGTTCGCCCCGGTCAGCCGCGAGAGCGCGCTGGTGCTCAACAACATCCTGCTGGCCGCGGCCACCGCGACGGTGCTGCTTGGCACCCTCTATCCGCTGATCCGCGAAGCATTGACGGGCGAGTCGATCTCGGTCGGGCCGCCCTATTTCAACGCCACCTTCACGCCGTTGATGGCGGCGCTGGCGATCCTGCTGCCGGCCGGCCCGTTGCTGGCCTGGAAGCGCGGCGACCTGCGAGGTGTCGGTCAGCGGCTCTGGGTCGCCGCAGCGGTCGCCGCCGGCTGCGGTCTGCTGGCCTATGCGCTGGTCAGCCCGAGGAAGGCGCTCGGGTGTCTGGGCCTGGCTGTTGGCGTCTGGCTGATCGGCGGGGCGATCGCCGAACTTGTCGAGCGCACGCGGGCCTTCCGGACCTCCGCCGCCGACAGCTGGCGCCGGCTGGTGGGCCTGCCGCGAGGGGCCTGGGGGATGACGCTGGCCCATCTGGGCCTTGGGGTCTTCGTGCTGGGCGCCTGCTTCGAGATCGGCTGGAAGGGGGAGGCCGCCGAAGCGCTCAGACCCGGCGGCGCGCTCGACGTGGGCGGCTATCATCTGGTGCTGGAAAGCGTCGGGCCGGTCGAGGGCCCCAATTTCGAGGCCGAGCGGGCGCTGATCCGCGCCACCCGGTACGGAAAGCCGGTCTGCACGGCCGAGCCCGAGCGGCGGTTCTATCCGGCCGGCGGTCAGAGCACGTCGGAGGTGGCGATCTGCTATCGCGGCGCCTCGCACCTCTATGTGGTGCTGGGCGAGCGGCGGGAGACAAAAGCTGGCGCGCCGATCTGGCTGGTCAGGGCCTACTGGAATCCCTGGGCGACCCTGATCTTCCTTGGCCCGGTGATCATGGCGCTCGGCGGCCTGATCTCGCTCTCGGACCGGCGTCTCCGGCTGGGGGTCGCGCGGCGCGCCAAGGCCGTCGACGGGAAGCTGCCAGCATGAAGGCGCGGTCGGTCCTGGCGATCCTGGCCGGCGTGCTCTGCATCGCGGCCGCCTCCGACCCGGCCGAGCGCCTGGCCGATCCGCGCCAGGAAGCCCGCGCCCGGACGATCTTCGCCGATGTCCGCTGCCTCGTCTGCCAGAACGAATCGATCGACGATTCCGAGGCCGAGCTGGCCGGCGATCTGCGCCGTGCGGTGCGTGAACAGGTCCGCGCGGGTCGCAGCGACGCTCAGATCAAGCGCTTTCTGACCGACCGCTATGGCGAATTCGTGCTGCTCACCCCGGCCTTTTCCTGGGTCAATCTGGCGCTCTGGGGCGGGCCGTTCCTGGTGGTTCTGGCGGGCGGCGGGCTGCTGGCGTCAAGGCTGCGAAACCCTGCGGCGGAGCCGGAACTGTCGCCTGAAGAGGCCCGGCGCGTGAGGCGGCTCGCGGAAAGCGATTCCGCCTGACATTATTGCGCCTAACATAGGTCGGAATACCGATCCGACGGTGACCTAAACGTAACTTGAGAGCGACCAAGCTCTCGTGCATCGAACCTAGAGCCCTTCCCACCCAGGTTGGCTCAACCTGGGTGGAGGAGAAGGGCTCCAGATATAGACGACGACCCTGTTCTTTCCCGGCTGACGTGATGCACGTCAGCCGGGGCAGGGTCTAGGCTTGAACAGCGCGTCCGGAGTTTGCGGGGCGCACAGGGACCAGAAGTCATATGACCTCCAAGAAGACCGGTTATCTCCTGGGCGCCGTGGCCGGCGCGGGCGTTATGGCCGCCGCGGTGGCTGGCGCCGGCATGCGGTTGCCGAGCGCGCACGCCGATCAGGCGC
The DNA here is from genome assembly GCA_043734425.1 of Alphaproteobacteria bacterium. Lineage (GTDB taxonomy): Bacteria > Pseudomonadota > Alphaproteobacteria > Caulobacterales > Caulobacteraceae > Phenylobacterium. The sequence goes on along the minus strand of JAYTFM010000066.1, from coordinate 3,755 downwards.
GTCTGATCCGGGCCTCGACAGCGCCGATTTTCGCCCCGCCGCCTGGCGCGCCGATGTCGTTCGCCGACATTTTCGACCGCGTGGCGCCCGCCGTGGTGTCGATCAATGTCACCAGCCGCGTCGAGGCGAGCGCCCTGCGCAAGGTGCCGGGTTTCGAGAATTTCCCCTTCGACCTGACGCCGAAGGGCAAGGGCGGCGGCGGGGCGGATGGCGAGGACGAGGGTGCGCCCGCGCCGGGCGTTCGGGGCCAGCCGCGCCTGCCGACCCAGCAGTCGGCCGGGTCCGGGTTCTTCATCTCGGCTGACGGCTACATCGTCACCAACAACCACGTGGTTGAGAACGCCGAGAGCATCAAGGTGGTGCTGAAGGACGAGACCGAACTCGAGGCGGTCGTGGTCGGCCGTGACGAAGGCACCGATCTGGCGGTGATCAAGGTCAAGGGCGGGCGCACCAACTTTCCGTTCGTCAATTTCGAGAATGCCGGCAAGCCGCGCGTCGGCGACTGGGTGATCGCCGTCGGCAATCCCTTCGGCCTGGGCGGCACGGCCACGGCCGGTATCATCTCGGCCTACGGGCGCGATATCGGCGAGACCTTCGTCGACTACATCCAGATCGACGCCCCGATCAACCGCGGCAACTCCGGCGGCCCGACGTTCGACATCTATGGCCGGGTGATCGGCGTCAATACCGCGATCTTCTCGCCATCGGGCGGTTCGGTGGGCATCGGCTTCGCCATTCCCGCCGAAGTTGCTGACAAGGTCACCAAGCAGCTGATTTCCGGCGGCAAGATCCAGCGCGGCTACATCGGCGCGACGATCCAGAACTTCACGCCGGACATGGCCGAAGCTCAGGGTCTGGGCGGCCAGAAGGGCGCCATCGTCTCCGACCTGGTGCCCGGCGGCCCCTCGCAGCGCGCCGGGCTGATGCCCGGTGACGTTGTCGTGGCGATCAACGGCGTCCCGGTGAGAAGCTCCTCGGAACTCACCCGCGAGGTCGCCAAGGGCAAGGCCGGCGACGCCCTGCGCCTGGACGTGATCCGCGAAGGCAAGCACCAGAAGGTGGAGGTCCGCTCGGGCACGCGTCCATCGGAACGCGATCTGGCTTCCAACGACAATACACCTGGCGGCGCACAGCGCGCGCCGGGCGATCCGGCGACGCCGCACACCTCGGTGCTCGGCATGGCGCTGGGTCCGCTTGACGAGGCGACCCGGCGGCGGCTGAACGCGCCGGAGACCGTGCATGGCGTGGTGGTCGAGAGCGTCGATCAGACTTCCGACGCGGGCCAGAAGGGTCTGCGGCGCGGCGATGTGATCGTCCAGGCCGGAGGCAAGCCGGTGGCCAGCGCCGCTGACGTCGCCGCCGCTGTCGACAGCGCCAAGAAGGCTGGCCGCACCGGCATCCTGCTGGGCATCTTCCGGCAGGGCCGCACCACGTTCCTGCCGCTCAAGGTCTCAGGCTAGGGCGGGCACGGCGCGGGGGCGAAATCGGCATGCGGATCCTGATTGTCGAAGACGACCTCGAGGCGGCCGACTCCATGGAGCGGGGGTTGGCGGACGCCGGCCACGTCTGCAGCCGAGCGGCGGACGGGGAGGCGGGTCTCGGCGCGGCGCGCGATGGCGAGTTCGACGTGATGATCGTCGACCGGATGATGCCGAAGATGGATGGCGTGCAGCTGATCGAGACGATCCGGCGCGAGGGCGACCAGACGCCGGTGCTGTTCCTCTCGGCGCTGGGCGAGGTCGCCGACCGGGTGGCGGGTCTGCAGGCCGGCGGCGACGACTATCTGGTCAAGCCCTATGCCTTCGCCGAGCTGATCGCCCGGGTCGAGGCGCTGGCGCGCCGGCGCGAGACCGGATCGGTGCAGACCCTGCTTCGCGTCGGCGATCTGGAGATGGACCTGATCGGCCGGGCGGTGCACCGCCAGGGCAAGGAGATCGACCTGCAGCCGCGCGAATTCCAGTTGCTGGAGTTCATGATGCGTCACGCCGGCCAGTCGGTGACCCGGACCATGCTGCTGGAGAAGGTCTGGGAATACCACTTCGACCCGCAGACCAACGTCATCGACGTGCATATTTCGCGCCTGCGCTCGAAGATCGACAAGGGCTTCGACCGACCCATGCTGCAGACCGTGCGCGGGGCCGGCTACCGGTTGGATGCTTAGGGCTCGCGCTCCGCTCTCCATCGCCGCGCAAGCGGCAACGAAGATTTGGAACCACGGAAAGCACGGAAAGGGCACAGAAAGCCCGCGGGCCAGTCCGCCTTCCGTGATCTTTCCGTGTTTTCCGTGGTTCATCTTCCTCCCGCTTCGCGGGCACGGGATCCGCCGCTGATGCGTCTGCCGCGCATTTTCCGCACCACGCCGTTCCGGCTGACGCTGCTGTTTCTGGCGCTGTTCGCCAGCGCCGCCAGCGCCTTCCTGGCCTACATCTATGTGGCCACCGCCGGCGAGGCGACGCGACGGACTGACCAGGAGATCACCCGGGAGATGCGCTCGCTGGTCGGGGCCTACGACCGGGCCGGGCTGGACGCCGTCAACCAGTCGCTGATCGAGCGCGCGGCCAGCGAGCGGCCGTTTTTCTATCTGCTGATGAACAAGGACCGGAAGCGCATCTCCGGCTCCATCGAGGAGAGCCCGGTGGAGCGGTTCACCGGCCCCAGCACCTGGACCAGCTTCTCGGTCACCGATCTCGACGCCAACGGCCACACGGTGAAGCATCCGGCGCGCGGCCTGCAGGAAGCGCTGCGCGGCGGCCAGATCCTCTTCGTCGGCGCTGACGTCGGCGAGGACGAGGCCTATGTGATCAAGATCGTCCGGGCGCTCTGGGGCGCCGGGGCTCTGGTGATCGTGCTGGGCCTGGCCGGTGGGGTGCTGGTCAGCCGCAATGTCACCCGCAGCATGGGGGCCTTAAGCGAGGTGGTCGAGGCGGTGCGCAATGGCGACCTGGGCGCCCGCGCTCAGGTGCGTGGCGCCCGCGACGAATTCGATGAGCTGGCGGCGGGCGTCAACGAGATGCTGGACCGGCTGGAACGCTCGATGGCCGGCCATCGCCACGCCGGCGACGCCATCGCCCACGACCTGCGCTCGCCGCTGACCCGGCTGCGGGCCCGGCTGGAGGCCGCCTACCTCGATGTGGAGGCCGGCAAGGGCGACCCGACCCAGGCGCTGGCCCAGGCGCTGGAGGACACCGACGGGGTGCTGAAAACCTTCGGCGCGGTGCTGTCGATTGCCCGGTTGCAGGCCGCCGGCGCGGCGCCCGACCCAGTGCTGTTCGACCCGGCGGACCTGGCGGCCGACATCGCCGAACTCTATGCGCCGCTCTGTGAGGACAAGGGGATCGATTTCGCCGTCGAGTTCGCCGGACAGATGCAGCTGCGCGGCAACCGCGAATTCCTCGCCCAGGCTCTGGCCAACATCCTGGACAATGCCGTCAAATACACCCCGGCCGGGGGGGCGATCATGCTGCGGGTGCGCCGTCGCTCCTCGGGCGAGGTGGAGTTCTCGGTGACCGACACCGGCCCCGGCGTGCCCGACGCCGACCGCGAGCGGGTGGTCGAACGGTTCGTCCGCCTGGAGAACAGCCGCAACGAGCCGGGGGCGGGGCTTGGCCTGTCGCTGGTGGCCGCCGTTGCCGAGGCGCACGGCGGGCGGCTCGAACTTGACGAGGGGCCAGGCCAGGTGGGCGACACCGGTCCGGGCCTGCGCGTGGCCCTGGTGCTGCCGCGACCCGCTTGACCGACCCGCTTGACCGGCCCGC
>JAYTFM010000065.1:0-40841 GCA_043734425.1 Alphaproteobacteria bacterium | reverse complement strand
GGCCACCCATAAACGCGGGAGTTCGAAAGGCGCGCGCGGCCGGCGGTATTGGAGCCTGGCGAGATCGGTGTCTATGGGTGGCCGGGACAAGCCCGACCATGACGATCCAGGGGGGAAAGGGTGATCGGTGGTAAGGGCAAAAAAGTCCCCCCTACCCCACCCGCACCTCAATCTGCGGATACTGCTGCTCGAACTGCCCCAGCGCCTGGGCGGAGAGGCTGACCGACAGCTTCACCCCACCGTCGTCTTGATCCGCGCGGTCGATCACCCGGCCGTGGCGGTAGAGCCAGGCCAGGGCCGCGCCCTCGCCCGCCGCGACATCGACGCTCACCGGGCTGGCTTCGTCGACGAGGCCGGCGATGGCGGCCAGCAGGTCTGAGACGCCCGCGCCGGTGACTGCGGAGACCAGGATCGCCGGCGGGTGGCTGCGACGGGCGTCGCTCAGCGCGTCCTCGGCGGCGTCGGCGGAGAGTTGGTCGGACTTGTTCCAGACCTCCAGGATCTGGCGTTCCTCCATGTCGACGCCCAGGCGGGTGAGCACCGTGCGGACGTCATCGGCCTGGGCCTTGCTTTCCGGACTGGAGATGTCGCGGACGTGCAGGACGACATCGGCCTCCTTCACCTCTTCCAGGGTGGCGCGGAACGCTTCGACCAGTTCGTGCGGCAGGTCGGAAATGAAGCCCACCGTGTCGCTGAGGATAGCTGGCCGGCCGTCGGGCAGCTTCAGGGACCGCAGGGTCGGATCCAGTGTGGCGAACAGCATGTCCTCGGCGACCACGGCCGAGGCGGTGATGCGGTTAAACAGCGTCGACTTGCCGGCATTGGTGTAGCCGACCAGCGCCACACTGGGGAACGGCGCGCGCTTGCGGGCCGAGCGCTGCAGGGTGCGGGTGCGGCGCACCTCAACCAGCTCCAGCTTTAGCTTGCGGATCTTGTCGGCGATCAGCCGGCGGTCGGTCTCGATCTGGGTCTCGCCGGGGCCGCCCATGACCCCAAAGCCGCCGCGCTGGCGCTCCAGGTGGGTCCAGGTGCGAACCAGGCGCGAGCGTTCATAGGTGAGGCGCGCGAGTTCCACCTGCAGGCGGCCTTCGCGGGTTCGCGCGCGGCGGGCGAAGATCTCCAGGATCAGGCCGGTCCGGTCAATGACCTTGGCGCCCCAGGCCTTTTCCAGATTGCGCTGCTGGATCGGCGAGAGCGCGTCATCGACCACCACAACCGAGGCGTCGGCCGCCTCGACCCTGACGCCGACCTCTTCGACCTTGCCCTTGCCGAACAGGGTTGCGGGCATGGTTCGGCGCAGAGGCGTGGTGAAGGCCTCACGGATCTCCAGATCCAGCGCCAGGGCGAGACCCACGGCTTCCTGCAACCGAGTCTCAGGATCACGCGCAGCGCCGCGGCCCTCCCGGACGGGATGGATCACCAAGGCGCCCTGGATGGGGGCCTCACGGTCTACGGATTTGGTGGAACTCAATCGGCCTCGTCGTCCGCCGGCTCGTACAGTTGCACGGGCGCCGCCGGCATGATGGTGGAGATGGCGTGCTTATACACCAGTTGCGACTGGCCGTCCCGCCGCAGCAGGACGCAGAAATTATCGAACCAGCTAACCACACCCTGCAGCTTGACGCCATTGACCAGGAAAATGGTGAGCGGCGTCTTGGCCTTACGCACGCTGTTCAGGAACGTGTCCTGGAGGTTCTGTTTCTTTTCGCTCATGGCTATTCCGCCTGTTCTGGGTCGAGCGGCCGTCCGCCCACACACAATGCCACGCTAGAGTGCAAACCCCGCGTGTGGCAATCGCAACCGCACGTCAAATCGCGCTCGCCTTTGCGTGCTCAATATAGAGCCGCCGCAGCGACGTCGCCACCGGTCCGGGGGCGCCAGAGCCGACCTTCTGCCCGTCGATCCTGATGATCGGCAGAACCAGGGTCCCCGCCCCGGTGATAAAGGCCTCACGCGCCTCCAACGCATCCTGGCGCGAGAACGGACGCTCCTCGACGGTCATCCCGGCCTCGCGCGCCACCTCCAGCAGGCTCATGCGGGTTACGCCGCGCAGGATGTTGGCCTGGGTGTCGCGGGTGCGCAGAGCGCCGTTCCGGTCAACGATCCAGGCGTTCGACGAGGCGCCCTCGGTGATCAGCCCCATGTCATCGATGAACCAGGCTTCGACCGCGCCCGCCTCGCGCGCCGCCTGTTTAGCGAGCGCATTGGGCAGCAGGCCGACCGTCTTGATGTCGCATCGCCCCCAGCGGTTCTCCGGAAGGGTGATCACGGCGGCGCCGGCGTCAGCGCGCGCCTCGGCAGCGAGACGATCCACCCGACTGACCGTGATCACCACCGCCGGCGTTACGGCAGGGTTGGGGAAGGCGTGATCGCGGCGCGCGACCCCGCGGCTGACCTGCAGATAAGCCAGGCCGTCACGGACCCGGTTGCGCCGCACCGTTTCCTTGAGCACCAGGGTCAGGGCCGCGACGCTCATCGGCATGGCAATCTTCAGTTCGCCGAGGCTGCGTTCAAGGCGGGCGAAATGGCCCTCAGGATCGGCCAGCTTGCCATCGAACAGGGCCCAGACCTCATACACTCCGTCCGCAAACTGATAGCCGCGATCCTCAATGTGGACGAAGGCGTCGGACTTACGAACGAAACGTCCGTTCACATAGGCGATAGCCGCCATCAGCCCTCCTCCGCCTCAAGGGCCCGCGCGCTCGACAGGCCGAGCGACTTCAGCTTGCGATGCAGGGCTGAGCGCTCCATGCCGATGAAGGTGGCGGTCCGCGAGATATTGCCGGAGAAACGCAACATCTGGGCATTGAGATATTCCCGCTCAAACACCTCGCGCGCCTCGCGAAGCGGCAGCGCGATGATCCGCTCTGCCCCCAGACTTCCCGACTGATCTCGCACAGAGGCTTCCGGCGGCAGCATGTCGGCAGTGATCGGGTCGTCGGGCGCCCCGGACGCCAGGATCAGCATGCGCTCGACGTTGTTGCGGAGCTGGCGGAGGTTTCCCGGCCAGGCGCGGACCTGCAGCATCGCCAGCGCATCATCGGACAGCTGACGTTTCGACATGCCCGAGGCCTCACAGATCTTTTGGATAAAGTCCTCGATCAGCTCGGGAATATCCTCCCGCCGCTCGGAAAGGCCTGGCACATTGACCGGCACGACATTGAGCCGGTGGAACAGGTCTTCGCGGAAGCGCCCGGCGGCAATTTCCCCGCGCAGGTCCTTCGAGGTGGACGAGATCACCCGAACGTCGACTTGGACGTCCACGTCGCCTCCGACCCGCCGGAACCGCTGCTCCACCAGCACACGCAGGATCCGGCCCTGGGTCTCGCGCGGCATGTCGGCGACCTCATCGAGGTAGAGCGTGCCCGTGTGCGCCCGCTCGAAGACCCCGATCTTGGCCGGCCGGCCGCTCTCGCCCTCCTGGCCGAAGAGTTCCACATCCATGCGCTCGGGCGTCACGCCGGCCGCGCCGATGGGGATGAACTCGCTGCGTGCGCGCGGACTGGCGCCATGGATCAAGCGCGCCACCGTCTCCTTGCCAGAACCTGCAGGACCGGAAATCAGCACGCGGCTATTGGCGTTGGCCAGCTTGACGATCATTTGCCGCAATTGTTGCGCTGCGGCCGAGCGGCCCATCAGGCCCTCCGGCGTGATCGCCTGGGTCCGCAGCCGGCGGTTCTCGCGTTTCAGGTTCGCCGCTTCCAGCGCCCGCTCCACCACCAACAACAGCCGGTCCGACTTGAAGGGTTTCTCCAGGAACTCATAGGCGCCGCGCTTGATGGCGCTGACGGCGGTTTCGATGTTGCCATGGCCCGAGATCATGATCACCGGCAGGTCGGCGTCCAACGCCTTGACCATGTCGAGCAATTCCAGCCCGTCCATGCCCCCGCCCGCCATCCAGATATCCAGGATCAGCAGCGCCGGTTTGCGCGCTCGAATCGCCGCCAGGGCGCCTTCAGAGTCGGCGGCCGTGCGAACAGCATGGCCCTCGTCATCCAAGATACCCGCCACGAGGTCGCGAATATCCGCCTCATCATCAACAACCAGAACGTCCGCCGCCATCTGAGCTCCTTGCTACGCTGGTATCGCTGTGGCGGCGCCTTCGGCGCGCGACATGTGCAGAGACGGAAGCCGCAAGACCGCCAGGGCGCCTTCGCCCCAGACCGCATCCGTCAGACGAAGTTCGCCCCCGTGATCCTCCAGGATCCGCTTGACGATCGCCAAGCCCAGTCCCGTCCCCTTCTCCCGCGTCGTCACATAGGGCTCGGTGAGCCGGTCGCGGTCCTTCTCGGGCAGGCCGACGCCGTTGTCCTCAACCTCGAACACGACACCGTCAGGCTCGATGACCATCCGCGCCTCGATGCGCCCCTTGCCCTTGGCGGCGCGGCGACCGCGCGCCTCAACCGCCTCGGAGGCGTTCTTCAGCACATTGGTCAGGGCCTGACCCAGCATTCGCCCATCCGCCACAAGCTTGATGTCGATGTTGGGTTCCACGAACGCCACATCGATGTCCGGACTGGCGACGCGCTGGGCGAACACGGCGGCGCGGAACAGCTCCACCGCATCCAGACTTTCAAATTTCGGCGCCGGCATGCGCGCGAAGGCTGAAAATTCATCCACCATTCGGCCGATGTCGCCGACCTGCCGCACGATGGTATCCGTGCAGCGATCGAAAGTTTCCAGTTCTGCAGGGGCGATATCCTTGCGGTACTTGCGGCGAAGGCGTTCGGCGGAGAGTTGAATCGGCGTCAGCGGGTTTTTGATCTCATGGGCGATGCGGCGCGCGACATCGCGCCAAGCGGCGTTGCGCTGGGCCGCCACCAGACGGGTCACGTCATCAAACGTCAGGACCAGTCCGCCCTCACTTCGGCTGACCCGCACGCGCAAACGGCGTGACTCGCGGTCGCGCGCGACATCGATCTCCGCCTCAGCCTGGGCGCCAGGTAGGGCATCGGCGACCAGGTCCGCCAGCTCCGGCGCCACATCCTTCAGCATCCGGCCGCGACCGTGGTCTCCGGGGAGGGCCAGCAAGAGGGCGGCTTGTCGGTTGGCCACCGAGATCCGGCCCTGGTGATCCACGCCGATGACGCCGGCGCTGACTTCGGCCAAGACCGTCTCGATGAACTGGCGTCGGCGTTCTGCGTCCTCGCCCGCTCGCCGCAGCGCCTCCTGCTGGGCCTGCAGGTCGTGGGTCATGCTGTTGAAGGCCCGCGACAGGACGGCGATCTCATCCGGATCGGAATCGGCGTCCACCCGTGCGGTCAGATCCCCGGCCGCCACCCGTCCGGCCGCCTGGGCGAGACGCGCCACAGGCGCTGATATCGAACTGGCGGCCGCCATCCCGAGCCAGACCGCGCCGACCAGAACAAGCAGCGCCGTCTGTCCATAGCTGAGGGCGAAGATGGTCTGAATTCGTCCCCGGTTCTGGGCCACTTCACGATAGGAGATCAATGAGCCCTCGGCATCGCGCAGATGCGCCATGATGCCCTTTTCCAGTGGACGCGCGACATAGAGGTATTGGTCATCGTAGCCACGCAGCCGAAATAGCGCCCGCATGACGTCGGACGCCGCTGAATCCGGCACATAAATCTCACCGCTGTTGGCGGCTTGGAACGCCGATGGACCGGGCGCCACATATCCCGGCGCGCCGGGCGTCTCGGTCTTGGCCAGGACGCGCCCTTGGGCATCCAGCAGATAGGCGGATGGAAAGCCATGAAAAGCCGCCAGAGCCTCCAGATAGCCAACCCGCCGCGAGGGGTTGGCGTCCAGCGCCGCCGCCTCACGGTTCAGATCCGTCGCCATCGGACCCATGTGATCACCGATGTAGCGGGTCTGTTCCTCCACATAGGATCGGAACACTGTCGCGGAGTTCTCGACAACAGTTCGGACCCGGTCGCTGAACCACTTCTCGACGCCCTGGCTGACCAGCACCCCATAGAACAGGAACACCACAGCCGCCGGCGCCACGGCGGCCAGGGCGAACAGGCGCACGAACCTGACGTGGAGTCGGGCGCCGGCGTCCCGGGACTGCGACTCCAGCAACTCCAACAGCCGGAGCACGACAGCGGCGACCAGCGCCAGAATCAAAACGAAGTTAAGGCCGAGCAGGGTCAGAATCAGTTGGCTGGTCGGACCGAGCGGACCGCTCGCCGGCGGTGACGCGGCAAGCAGGATGGCAAGACCGGTGAGCGCGCTGGAGATTCCAAAAGCCACGCCAAGCACCACTCGGGAGCGCAGCAGCTCTCGAAGGCTTCTCAAGGCGTTTCGACCGGGAACGAGCAACTCAGACATGACGATGCCACGATGCTAGGCGACTGTGCCCTAAATTCAACAGCAATGTGGCAGGATTACACGCGTGCGCGAAATCAGCGCCGACCGCGCGCCAGTTCGACCCCGAGATCCTGGATTTTCTTGCGGAGCGTATTGCGGTTGAGGCCCAGGATCTCTGCGGCGCGCACCTGATTGCCCCGAGTCGCCGCGAGGGTCAGTTGGATAAGCGGACGCTCGATGTCTTCCAGCACGCGATCATAGAGGCCGGGCGGCGGGATGCCGTCGGGTTGATCGGCGAAGTAGCCCGCCAGCTTTTGCTCCACGAGCTGGCTCAGCGTCGCCGGACCGCCCTGAGCCTGGACCGCCGGCTGATGATCGGCCAGCTCCTTTTCGATGATCCGCGCGGTGATCACGTCTTCCGCATAGAGCGCACAGACCCTGCGAATCAGGTTCTCGAGTTCCCGAACATTGCCCGGCCATGCGTGGCGCTTCAAACTATCCAGCGCGCCGGCGTCGATGGTCTTGGCCGGCAACCCTTCTCGATTGGCGCGCAGCAGGAAGGCGCGGGAAAGGTCGGGAATATCCTCCGTCCGGTCTCGCAGCGGCGGAATGCGTAGGGGCGCCACATTCAGCCGAAAGAACAGATCCTCCCGGAATAACCCTTGCTGGATGAGGCCACGCAGATCGCGGTTGGTCGCGGCGATCACCCGCACATTGGGCCGACGACCGGTCTTGGGATTGAGCGCCGGCTCGGATCCATCGATCACCCGCAACAAACGCGTCTGGGCGTCGAGCGGCATGTCCCCGATCTCATCCAGAAACAAGGTGCCGCCGTCAGCCTCCACCAGCTTGCCGATGTCGCCGTCGTCCTTGCCGAAGAGTTCGGATTCGACACGTTCTCGCGGGGTCGCGGCAAGGTTGATGACCACGAACCGGCCATCCCGACGGCGGCCCATGTCGTGCAATGCCCGGGCGACCAGTTCCTTGCCGACCCCCGACTCCCCTGTGATGAGCACCGTCAGATCCGCGCCGACCAGCCGCGCCACGGTGCGATAGACATCCTGCATGGGCGCCGAACGCCCGATCAGCGGCAGCCGGTCATCGCGCACCGCACGTGCCTGGGCTTTCGCCGTCTCGGCTTCGGCGGGCTTCAGCAACGCTCGGCGCGCCGCAGAGGTCATGTCGTCGAGGTCAAACGGCTTGGGAATATACTCAAAAGCGCCGACCTCGGCCGCGTTCACGGCGGTGATCAGATTGTTCTGCGCGCTCATGACAATGACGGGCAGCTTGGGCCGTTGCTTTCGGATTCTCGGAAGTACGTTGAAGACGTTCTCGTCCGGCATCACCACATCGGTGACCACTAGGTCCCCCTCGCCCTCGGAGACCCACTTGAGAAGGGTCGCCACGTTGCCGGTGGCGCGCACTTGATAGCCAAGTCGCGTAAAGGCTTGACTGAGCACCAGCCGGATCGAGGCGTCATCGTCGGCGATCAGGATCTTCTTCGCGGCCGTATTCATCCTGGAAGGTCCTCAGATGCGATGGGCAGGAGCACCCGGAATGTTGTCCGACCGGGCTCGGTCTCGAAGTCAATCAGGCCGCCGTGACCCGTCACCAGCTTCGCCACCAGCGCCAGGCCGAGCCCAGCGCCCATGGCCTTCGATGTCACAAAGGGTTGGAACAGGGAGTCACGGATGGTTTCCGGCACACCCGGACCATTGTCCTGCACCCGCACCTCGATGGGCGCGCCGCGCAGGACCTGACCATTACCCGCCCGGACCCGAACACCATGGCGATAGGCGGTGTGAATCGTAATGACGCCGCGACCGTCGCCCCGCCCGTGCGCCGCCTCAGCCGCGTTCTTGACCAGGTTCAGGAAGACCTGGATCAACTGGTCCTCATCGCCTCGGACCGGCGGTAGCGAGGGGTCAAAGTTCTCGCGAATCTCCAGCCCGTCAGCGAATCCGTTTGCAGCCAGCGTTCGGACGCGGTCCAAGATCTGGTGAATATTGATCGGGGTCAGGCTCGGTAGGGCGTCGTCTGAGAAGGCCTCCATCCGATCGACCAACCGGCGGACGCGATCTGTCTCGTCGACAATCAGTTGCGCCAACGGCGCGTCTTCGACCTTTGCGCCGGCCTTGAGCAACTGGGCTGCGCCTCGAATGCCGGCCAGGGGATTCTTGATCTCATGCGCGAGCATCCGGCCCAGGCCGACCAGGGACTTGAGGCCCGCCGCCTCGTGTGCGCTCCGCTCATTGCCCAGGCCGTTGCGGACATTGAGCGTCAGCAGAACCGCCCCCTCTCCCAACGGCGCCGCAGCGCCATCCGCCTCAAAGGGCGGCAGGCCGAAGAGGCTGATCTGGAGGCCGCGTTCACGGACCCGCGCACCTTCGTTAATCGCGCGATTCAGCAGGCCGACCAGGGCGGAATCCGGCGGAAGGGCTGCCCGGAAACGCCCGCGCGCCAGCAGGGCCAGGCCCTGACCGAAGAGGCTCTCTGCCGCCTCATTCACCGCCACCAGGGCGCCTTCGCCGTCCACGACCAAGGCTGGATCGGGACTGAGCTCGAAGGCCGCCGACCTCAACGCATCGAGGGACATCACCGAAAACTGGGATCGCGCGCGCCCGCTCATGCCGCCAGCCTTTCAGGCCCTATCCAAAGGCTCGCGAGGGCCTCGCGGACGGCCGACGCCGCCTCCAGGCGACAGAGCCGGGCCCGCGCCGCTCGCCGCGTTTCCGCCGCGACGGGCCAGGGTGCATGCTCGACATAGGCGGCCAGGTGCTTGCGGAAAATCCTGAGGCCAAGCCGTTCGCCATAGAAGGCCAGGGTTTCGTCGAAATGCGCCACAGCGATGTCTAGGCGCCCCTGCGCATCGGGCTCAACGAACGGCGCGCCAGCCAGCGCTGCGTCGATCTGGGCCGCGATCCATGGCCGGCCATAGACGCCACGGCCCACCATCACAGCGTCGGCGCCGGACTGCGCCAGCGCGGCGCGGGCGCTGGCGCCATCGGTGATGTCGCCGTTGACGATCACCGGAATTGAGACCGCCGCCTTGACCTCCGCCACCGCCAGCCAGTCGGCTCGGCCTTTGTAGAACTGACAGCGGGTGCGGCCGTGGACAGTCACGGCTTTCACGCCGAGCGCTTCTGCGCGGGCGGCGAGTTGCGGCGCATTACGGCTGGCGTCATCCCAACCGAGGCGCATCTTCACGGTCACCGGCACATCAACCGCCCCCACTGCGGCCGCCAGGATGCGTTCGGCCAGCTCTGGCTCGCGCATCAACGCCGACCCAGCGGCGGCGCCGGTGACTTCGCGCGCCGGACAGCCGAAATTGAGGTCGATGATCTGAGCGCCGGCCCTGGCCGCCAACCGCGCGCCGTGGGCAATGTGTTCGGGGTCCCGCCCGACCAGCTGGACCACCATCAGCGGCAAGCCCACACCGACTGCGGCGCGGCGCACCACATCCGGTCGGCCTTTGGCGAATTCGGCGCAAGCGACCATTTCCGTGGCCACATAGGCCGCCGAGAGCCGACTGGCCGCGCGGCGAAATGGCAGGTCCGAAACACCGGTCATCGGAGCGATCCAGACACGACCCGGCACGGCCACATCACCGACCTGCACCGTATTGCTTATTTTCTCGGCAATCATCACGCTGCTTTTCTAGGCATTTTGTGCGGCGCCGTAAAGCTGCAATAGCGCGCCCGGCTTGCTATGAGGATCAATGACCTTTCATGCAGTGATCGTCGCGGCCGGATCTGGTCTCCGCGCCGGGCCCGGAGAGCCGAAGACCTGGAGGCTGCTGGGCGGTAAGCCCATCTTGCGCTGGTCGGTGGAAGGTCTGCTGTCGGCGGGGTCGGCATCGATTGTGGTCGTCGTGGCGGAGGAACGGCGCGCGGCGGTGGGCGAGGCCCTCGCCGGTCTCTCCGGCTGGGCGGCGGTGACCGGCGGCGAGACCCGGTTTCAGTCGGTCCGAACAGGGCTGGCTGCGCTGCCCCAGGACAGCGATCTGCCGATCCTCGTCCATGACGCCGCCCGACCCTTTGTGACCCGCGCGCATGTGGATCGTCTGCTCGCGGCGCTTTCGACGGCTGACGGCGCCGTTCCGGCGTTAGCGGTCGCCGACACGCTGAAGCGCGGCGAACGTCTGGTCACCGCGACCGTCCCACGCGCGGGCCTTTGGCGCGCCCAGACACCCCAGGCGTTTCGCGCTGCGGCTTTGCGAACCGCCTACGCCGCCTGGACTTCCCTAGAAGACCCGACCGATGACGCGGCGCTGCTGGAGGCGAACGGAGCCCAGGTGGCCCTCATGGCTGGCGATCCCATGCTGATGAAGCTGACCTATCCGGAGGATTTCGCCATGGCCGAACGGCTGGTTGGGGCGGGACGCATCGTCCGTATTGGCCAGGGTGTCGACGCCCATCGGTTCGGTCCAGGCGACGGGGTGTGGCTTTGCGGCATCCTCATCCCACATGACCACGGGCTGATCGGGCACTCCGACGCAGACTGTGGTCTGCACGCCCTGACCGACGCCATCCTGGGCGCGATCGGCGATGGCGACATCGGCGAACACTTTCCGCCCTCCGATCCGCAATGGAAGGGCGCCTCGTCGGATCGCTTTGTGCGTCACGCGGTTGAGCGTGTCGCCGCGCTGGGTGGTCGGATCGTCAATGCAGATGTCACCGTGATATGCGAGCAGCCAAAGGTCGGCCCTCACCGCGCGGCCATGCGGGAGCGGCTGGCTGAGCTGCTGGGCTTGCCGCCGTCCCGCGTCAGCGTCAAGGCGACCACTACCGAGGGGATGGGGTTCACAGGCCGCAAGGAGGGCCTGATGGCCCAGGCGGTCGTGACCGTCGAGACCCCGCCCTAACGCCCAAGAACCCCTAACGCTCGCCGCGCCAGCGGGCCCGCAGATTGCCATAAAGCGCGCCGGCCAGGTTCATATAGTCGTCGGTCCAGGGCCGCGCCTTGAAGGGGTCGGCCGTCGTCCACTTTCCCGTTTTGGCCAGATCGGCCAGGGCGGCGTGGTTGCGGGCCACCACCACGGCGTCCTCAGGCGACTCCCAGCGAGCTTCGGGACTATCGCCGGGGCGATAAGACTGAGCCAGGGCCCACCCATTCGCCGCCCGCGCTACGGCCTGGGCCGGCGACATCAAGTCGAGGTTGCGGTTGGAGAGGTGCAGAATCAGCACGCCATCTGGCTTCAGCTTGGTGAGGTAGCCTTTCAGCGCCTCGACGGTCAGTAGGTGCGCTGGGACGGCGTCCGACGAGAAGGCGTCGATCAACAGGATGTCGAACTGGTTGTCGGCCTGTTTGCCCAGGGTCAAGCGGGCATCGCCGATGACATAGTCCACGGCCCCCTTCGCGCACTCGCTCGTGTAGCTGAAGTTCTGGGGGTCGCTGGAGATGCGCACCACCAGCGGATCGATCTCAAAGAAGGTCAGCCGATCGCCGGGCCGGACGTAGGCGGCCACTGAGCCGGTCCCCAGACCAATGGCGCCAATTCTCAGCTGGCTGGACCGCGCCTGCTTTGACAGGAACACCTGACCGATCGGCGTTCGCGGCGCGTAGTAGATCAGCGGCCGACAGCGATAGCGCGGGTTCTGCGCCTGGGCGCCGTGTAGGGTGGTGCCGTGGGCAAGCATCTTGATCCGACCGCCGAGATCGGCGCTGCGGGTCTCGGACAGCCGGAGCACGCCAAAGAAGCTGCGCCAGCTTTGGCGGGTGTCGGTCCGGTCCGCCGCCACCTCGGCGGCATAGGACAGGACCGCAATGACAATGAACAGGAACAGAGTCTGTCGGCGGATCTGAAACGCGGCGATAGCCGCCAGCACCAGCAGCGCTTTCATCCCTGTGTCGAACAATTCGGACTGGTCGAAAGATCCGACCACGCTTGCCTGGGTCAGATGCTGCGTGGCGAAGGTCACGGCCAGCGGTGTCGCCACCGCCGCACCGACGCCCAGGAACAGCAGCGCCCAAGTCCAGGTGGTGATCCGCGCCCGCAGCCATGGACGTGCGAGGCACGAGAGCGCCAGGACCAGCGGATATTCCCACACATTGTCGAAGATCGCGGGGGCAACGAAGGCATTGAAGCCACCGCCAATCACGCCGCCAAGCGACAGGCAGAAGTAGAACTCTGTTAGCCGGGCCGGCTCGGGACGGCGGGCGACCAGCTGCTGGTGACACATCAGCGCGGTAAGGAAGAAAGCGCCCAGCTGCACGACCAGCTGGAGCCCATAGAAAGTCGTCCGGAACGGCAGGAGCGCGGCGCATACGGCCAGGGCGGCGGCCTGTAGCGTCAGGGTCAGCGCCGGGCTGATCGCTGGCCGATCCTGAAACGCCACCACAAAGCTCGCCAGATAGAGCGCCAGCGGCAGCACCCAGAGGAACGGTGTCGAGGCGATGTCTGTGGTGATGTAGGTGGTCACGCCCAGCATCAGGCTGGACGGAATGGCGGCCAGGACGATCCATATGGCGCGTACTCGCCATTGAGAGCGGGCGGCGATTGGCGCACGAACTGGCGCAGGCGCCGCCGTTCGCGCCGCCGAAAGCGCCAGGGTCGAAATCAGCAGGACGAACAGCCCATAGCCTACGGACCAGCCGTACCTCTGCTGGGTCAGCGAAAGCAGCGGCTCAACCAGCACCGGATAGGCCAGCAGGGCCACCAGGCTGCCCAGGTTGGAGGCGGCATACAGCGCATAGGGTTCACGCCCGCCGTTCGCACCAAGCGTTCGGGCGAACCACGCCTGCGCCAGCGGAGCCGTCGCCGACAGCACCGCGAACGGCGCCCCGACCGACAAGGCCAGCTCGGCCAGCAGCCAGAGGTTCGGATGGTCGGACGTCGGGGGTCCGGCCCAGCCGCTGATCCGCAGCGGCAGAACTGCGGCGGCCAGCAACAGCATCGCCCCATGAACCACCGCCTGAGCGCGCAACGAGGTGATCCGCTGCAGCAGATGGGCGTAGCCATAACCGACCAGCAGCGCGATCTGGAAGAACGCCATAGCGGTGTTCCAGACTGACGAGCTTCCGCCCAGCAGCGGCAGGACCAGCTTGGTCACCATCGGTTGGACCAGGAACACCAGCCCGGCGCTGGCGAACACCGTCGCGACGAACAGGCCCAGCGCGGGGCTCCGATCGGAGCGTGCGCCGACGGATGGAATGGCCATGTGTTCGAATCGCCTTGATCGGAACGAAGGAGGGATGCTCTGTGCTCCCGACCGACCGGTAAAGAGAGCCCCGAATGTTTCCGCTTGAGATCGTCACACTCGCCCGCCTGTTGATCGACGAGGCGCGGGAGAAATCCTTGCGGATTGTGACCGCCGAAAGCTGCACGGGCGGGCTGGTGGCTGGCGCGATCTGCTCAATCGCCGGCTCCTCAGATGTCTTCGAGCGCGGTTTCGTCACCTATTCGAACCGAGCCAAACAGGAACTGCTCGGCGTGCCGGGGGATCTGATCGCTGACCTGGGCGCCGTCTCTGAGCCTGTCGCCCGGATGATGGCCGAGGGGGCGTTGGAGGCATCGAACGCCCACCTGGCAGTTTCGATCACTGGGGTCGCGGGCCCCGGCGGCGGCACCCGCATGAAGCCGGTCGGCACCGTCCACATCGCCACCGCGCGCTCAAACCAGCGGATCGTGCACGAGGAACACTTCTTCGAGGAAGAGACGCGAGAGGGCATCCAGCTGGCGGCTGTTCAGGCGGCTCTGCAGGCGCTGAGAGACCGCTTGGCGTGAGCGGAGAGAGCCTGGTTCGCGCGCTGCGCCGCCGCGACCTCACCGGACTTCTGCTGAACGCGATGATGGGTGCAGGCATGCTCGCGGCGCCAGCGCGGGTGTTTGGCTTGGTCGGCGATTGGGGATTTGTCGTCCTGTTCGCCAGCGCGGCGATCATCCTGCCCTTGATCCTTTGTTTCGCCGACCTCGGCAGCCGGTTCTCGGGTGTTGGCGGACCTTATCTCTACGCCCGTGAGACGCTGGCGCCTTGGCTGTCCTTCCTGGTGGGCTGGCTGCTGTGGATCAGTCAGGGCTTAGGAATTGCGACCCTGTCGAACCTACTGATCAGCTATGTCGCGGGCTTTGCGCCGGGGATCGCCGACGGGGCGCCGCGCGCGGGCGTCATCATCGGCCTTGCTGCGATCCTGACGATGATCGTCCTGGTCGGAATCCGTCAATCGGCGCGCGCCAGCAATCTGCTGATTGTGCTCAAGGGCGCCTTTGTCGTGGGATTTCTGATCGCCGGCGCAGCTTGGATTCAACCACAGCACCTGGTTATCCGGCCTCCGCCGCCAGCGCCGATCGCCTTCGCCCAGGCCATATTGGTCTATCTATTCGGCTATTCCGGTTTCGAACGCGGCGCGGTCGTCGCCGGCGAAGCGCGCGACCCGCAGAAGGACGTGCCGGCCGCGCTGCTGATCGGCCTGGCCCTCGCCACACTCGCCTATGGCGCCGTCCTGCTGATCTGCGTCGGTGTGCTTGATGATCCCTCGGCGACAGACCGGCCACTGGCGGAAGTCGGCCGCACGCTCTTTGGGGGCGCCGGTCAGTTCATCGTGTCCTGTGGGGCGATCATCGTGATCGTCGGCACCATCCTGGGGCTGGTCCTGACCATGGCCCGGCTCCTGATGGCGCTGTCGCATCACGGACAACTGCCCGCCGCCCTGGGGCGACTGCACTCTGGATGGCGTACGCCCCATTGGGCGGTGCTGGCGTCGGCGATCTTCGGGTTCAGCGCGGCATTGGGCAGCGACCTGATCGGCAGCCTGACATTTTCCACGGCTGCGCGACTGGTGGTCTATATGATCAGCTGCTTCGCCCTCTGGCGCCTCACGCAGCGGCCCAACGCGCCGAAGCCGCGCTTCGCGGTCCCTGGCGCGGGGGGTCTGGCGTTGGCGACCATCGCCCTCTTCGCCGGTGTGCTGGCTCTTGGCGCCACGAAGGAACTGCCGCTTCTGGCTATGGCCTGCATCATCGGCCTGATGGTGTTCGCCGCTATTGGCCGGGGCCGTACAGCGCCTTCGCCCGATCCTCAAAGCACGTCATGAGCCTGTCGACCGCCCGGTGAAAATTGGCGGCCAGCAGGCCGTCGAGCAGGCGAGACTTGAACTCGAAGTCGATTTCGAACGCGATCTCGGTTCCCCCCTCGCCGTCCGCCCGGAACTGCCAGCTGTTCGCCAGTTTGCGGAAGGGCCCGGACAGCAGGTCAACGTTGATCACGTGGTTCAGAGCATCGCGCCGCACCCGGGTGCTGAACCGCTCCTTCAAAAATGAAAACCCGACGCCGGCCTCCGCGTCCAGACTGTCGACACCCTCGCCCAGGTCTCGGGCGTTCCAGGTGCGCATGGCGGTGATCCAGGGCACGAAGTCCGGATAGGCGGTGACGTCTCCGACCAGCCGAAACAGTTGATCCGGCGTATAGGGCAGCACCCGCGAAACCGTATGGCGCAAGGCCGTCAGGCCGCCGCGTCGCGCGCCCGTCGCGCCGCCTGCAAACGGGCGAAATCGTCGCCAGCGTGGTGCGACGAGCGGGTCAGCGGGCTGGCGGCCACCATCAGGAAGCCCTTGGCGCGGGCGATCTCCTCATAGCCCTTGAACTCGTCGGGGTGGACGAACCGGTCAATCGGCGCGTGCTTGCGGGTGGGCTGCAGGTACTGGCCGATAGTGATGAAATCGACGCCGGCAGCGCGCATGTCGTCCATGACCTGCATCACCTCCTCCTTGGCTTCGCCCAGACCGACCATGACGCCGGACTTGGTGAACTGCGTCGGGTCACGCTCTTTCACCCGCTCCAGCAACCGCAGGGAGTTGTAGTAACGGGCGCCCGGCCGGATCGAGAGGTAGAGCCGCGGCACGGTCTCCAGGTTGTGGTTGAAGACGTCTGGCCGGGCGTCGATCAGGTTCAAGACCCCATCGATCGGCTTGCGCAGGAAATCCGGGGTCAGGATCTCGATCGTCGTCCCCGGCGCGGCGGCGCGGATGGCGTGCACGACGGCGGCGAAATGGCCCGCCCCGCCGTCGGCCAAATCATCGCGATCCACCGAGGTGATGACCACGTGCTTCAGGCCCATCTTGGCGACCGCATCGGCGACGCGGCCGGGTTCGGTGGGGTCCAGCGCCTCGGGCTTACCCGTCGCCACGTTGCAGAAGGCGCAGGCCCGGGTGCAGGTCTCGCCCATGATCATCATGGTGGCGTGGCTCTTGGACCAGCACTCGCCGATGTTGGGGCAAGCGGCCTCCTCGCAGACCGTGACCAGCCCATGGTCCTTCACGATGGCGCGGGTGGCGTTGTAGCCAGCTGAGCCCGGCGCCTTCACCCGCAGCCAATCGGGCTTACGCAGGATCGGCGTGTCGGGACGCGCTTGCTTCTCCGGATGCCGCGGGCGCGGCGGGTTCACGGTGTCGATGACAACGGCCATGCGCCTTAGATCGTCGGTCCGGCGCTTCGGATCAAGCGGAACGAAGACATGGACCTTTATGGCGGCCTCATGGCTTGGTGTTCTGACATCTCAAGGAGATCGCATGCGCCTCGCCCTGGCCCTGATCCTGTTCGCTAGTCCCGCCCTCGCACAGGCCGTGACGGCTACCGCGCCAAGGGTCTACGACCCCGCCCCTTGGTGGATGGACAAGCCGGTCATTCCGGCGATCGGTTACGTCTGGACTGAAGTTGCGGCGAACCGCGCCAATGCCGCAGCGACCTACGATGTGGTCGATGATCAGGCCGCCGACGCCACCAAAGCGGCCGCGAGCAAGGTTCGAGCTCTGGGACAGGCGCTGGAGGCCTATGGCGCCGACAAGGTGCGGATCACCACCACCTTCACCATCACGCCGCTCTACGCCCAGTACAAGGACAAGCAAGGCGAGCTCAACACCAACCAGCGCGCCGACAAGATCGAGCGCTATCAGGTCTCCGTGCGGGTTGCGGTTGAAGTGCGGGACGTCAGGCTCACCGAGCGCGTGTACGCCACGCTGATGGCGGCAAAACCCTCGGCCACCGATCAGGTCACGTTCCGCCTCGAACCCGACAATGAGACCCGGACCCAGATGTTCAAGCTGGCGGTCGAAGACGCCCGACGCCGCGCCCTGCTGGCGTCCGAGGCGGCCGGCGCCCGGCTGGGCCTGGTTCGGGTGATCGATCCCACTACCCGCGCCTGCGAGACGGACGTGCTCCTGGCCCCTGCCGGGCGAGGCTATGCGCAGGTGGAGGCGTATCGCGTTTCAGCGCCGGCTCCGGCCATGGCTCGGGACTCGATGCAGGAGATCACCGTCACCGCCCAGCGTCGTGCCCAGGAGGTTGGCCTGAATCCTGAAGATCTGCGCCTGCCCCTGCAGCCTCCGTTGCAGCGGCTCGAAGAGCGGGCGTGCGTCGTCTTCAGCCTCGCCGGCTGATGATCACCAACCGTAAGCGATCTTTTCAGGCGCGGTCCCAGCCGGTACGCTGGCGACAACAAGAATATGGGAGGTGCGCTCTTGCGTGCGTTTAGCGGCGCTGAGGCGCAGTCCTCAGTCTTCGACGCCTTGATCCGAGCGTCCAGGACCTATGGCGCGGGCAAGTCGATCCTGGAGGACCAGGAACGCACGCCCCTCACCTATCTGGGCCTGATCCGTGCGGCCTTTGCCCTGGGTCGCAAGATCGCCGGCTTCACCCGCAAGGGCGAGCGGGTCGGCGTGATGCTGCCGTCCAGCTCCGGCGGCGTGGTGACCTTCTTCGCCCTGCACGCGTTTGGCCGGGTGCCGACCATGCTGAACTTCACATCGGGCATTCGGAACCTGAAGGCCGCCTGCGAGCTGGCCGGGGTCAGGACCGTGCTGACCTCCCACCGGTTCGTCGAGCAGGGCAAGCTGCATGACCTGATCGATGCGCTCGAGACCCTGACCAAGGTCGTCTACCTGGAGGATGTCCGCGCCAAGGTCGGGGCCGCTGACAAGCTGTTCGCCGCTGCGGCGGGCGCCCTGCCGGCCCAGTTCCGCGCGCCGACGCGGCCCTCCGATCCTGGCGTCATCCTGTTCACGTCCGGCAGTTTCGGAACGCCCAAGGGCGTGGTGCTCAGCCAGGCCAATCTGGTCGCCAACGCCTATCAGATCGGCGCCCATATTGACCTCGATCCGGCCTGGGTGATGTTCAACCCTCTGCCGATCTTCCACTGCTTCGGCCTGACCGGCGGCGTGATGCTGCCGATCTTCAACGGGATGAAGGCGTTCCAGTATCCCTCGCCGCTGCACATCAAGCAGATCCCCCCGCTGGTGAAGGATTCCGGGGCCTCGATCCTGCTGGCCACAGACACCTTCATCAACCAGTACGCCCGTTCCGCTGAGCCTGATGAACTGGCCGGCCTGAAGTTCGTGGTCTGCGGCGCCGAGAAGGTCCGCGACGAAACCCACAACCTGATCACCGCCAAGTTCGGGCCCATCCCGCTGCTGGAGGGCTATGGCGCCACCGAAGCCTCCCCGGTGATCGCGGTGAACAAGCCGGACGACAACCGCCGCGGCACGGTCGGCGGCCTGCTCCCGGGTATCGAGACGCGCCTGGAGCCGGTCGAAGGCATACCTGGCGGCGGCAAGCTGCTGGTGCGGGGTCCGAACGTCATGGCGGGCTACCTGGCCGCCGACGGCAGTGTCGAAGCCCCGGCCGGCGGCTGGCACGACACCGGCGACGTGGTCTCGCTCAGCGACGACAATTGGATCAAGATCCTCGGGCGGGTGAAGCGCTTCGCCAAGGTCGGCGGCGAAATGGTCTCCCTCACCGCCGCCGAAGACCTGGCCGCGGCCGTCTGGCCCGACAGCCGCCATGCCGTGATCGCCCAGCCGGATCCCAAGAAGGGCGAGCGCCTGGTGCTCATCACCGACCGCAGGGACGCCGACAGTTCCGCGCTGATCACCCACGCCCAGGCCATCGGCGCGCCGGAACTGGCGGTGCCGCGCCGGATTGTCCGTGTCCAGGAGATCCCGGTCCTCGGCACCGGTAAGACCGACTATGTGGCCCTGCAACGCATCGTCGACACCGACGGCCAAAAGGTGGCGTAGTTCTCCCCGTTCGGGGGAGCGACTACACGTGCAGCGCCTTGCCGAACGCATCCAGGGCGCTTTCGTGCATCGCCTCGCTCATGGTGGGATGGGGGAAGACTGCGGCATGGATCTCCGCCTCAGTGGCCTCCAGAGTCATGGCCAGCACATAGCCCTGGATCATCTCAGTGACCTCATGGCCGATCATGTGAGCGCCAATCAGGGCGCCGGTCTTGCCGTCGAACACGGTTTTGACGAAACCTTCGGTCTCGCCGGCCGCGATGGCCTTGCCGTTTACGCGGAATGGGAACTGGCCAACCTTGGGCTCCAGACCCTGCTCTTTCGCCTGGGCTTCGGTCAGGCCCACTGAGGCGATCTGCGGGGTCGTATAGGTGCAGCCGGGGATCGGCGAAGTCAGGTTCGCGGGCTTCAGGCCAGCGATGTGTTCGATGCAGTGAACGCCCTCGTGGCTGGCCTTGTGCGCCAGCCAGGGCGGACCCGCCACGTCACCTATCGCGTAGAGGCCCGGGACGCCGGTCGCGCCATGGCTGTCCGTGACGATGTGCGTGCGATCGATCTTGGCGCCCAGAGCTTCCAGGCCCAGGTCCTCGACATTGCCGACGATACCGACCGCGACGATGGCCACGTCGGCCTGGAGCGTTTCAGCTTTGCCGCCGACCTCAATCTCGAGAGCAACGCCGGACTTCGTCTTGGTCAGCATCTTGACGGCCGCAGGGACGCGGAACAGAATTCCTCGCTTTTCAAAGGCCTTGTGCGCGGCTTTTGAGACATCCTCATCTTCGACCGGCAGGATGCGCGGCAACATCTCAACTACCGTAACCTGCGCTCCTAAGGCTCTGTAGAAACTGGCGAACTCCATGCCGATGGCGCCGGAACCGATCACCACCAGCGATTTCGGCGCCGCCTTCGGAATCAACGCCTCGCGATAGGTCCAGACCCGCTCACCGTCCGGCTCCAGACCGATGGCCGGGATCGTCCGCGCTCGGGCGCCCGTCGCCAGAATCACGTGCTTGGCGGTGAGTTTGCGCGCGCCCACCACAACGAGCGGCGCGGGCGAACCCTTCTCGAGGCGCGCCGTTCCAACCACCACCTCGATTTTGTGCTTCTTCATCAGGAAGGTCACGCCCGCGTTGAGCTGCGCCGCCACCTTGCGGGACCGGTCGACAACCCTGGCGAAGTCGAAGCTGCGTTTTTCGACCGTCAGACCATAGTCGGCCAGGTGATCCAGGCTCTCATAAACCTCGGCCGACTTCAGCAGCGCCTTGGTGGGAATACAGCCCCAATTCAGGCAGATACCGCCCAACTCTGAACGTTCGACGATGGCGACCTTCAGGCCAAGTTGAGAGGCACGGATCGCGGTCACATAGCCGCCGGGGCCGGAGCCCACGATCACCACATCGAAGTCGTCGGCCATCAGAGCAGCGCCTCGATGGCGCCGTCGAGGTCTTCAGGTTTGACCGTCGGCGCAAAGCGGGCCGTCACCTCTCCCGTCCGATCGACCAGGAACTTGGTGAAGTTCCACTTCACGCCCTCGGTGCCCAGCACGCCCTTCTTGGCCTTCTTGAGATAGGCGTACAGCGGATGGGTCGCTGGCCCGTTCACATCGATCTTGCGCATTATCGGGAAGTCGACGTCATACGTCAGCGAACAGAAGTTGGCGATTTCGGCCGCGTCGCCTGGCTCCTGGGCGCCGAACTGGTTGCAAGGAAAGCCCAGCACCACCAAGCCACGATCCTTATACTTGGTCCACAGCGCCTCCAGCCCCGCGTACTGCGGCGTGAACCCGCACTTGCTGGCGGTATTGACGATCAGGACCACCTTGCCCTGATGCGTGGACAGCGGGGCGGGCTTGCCATCCAGGGTCTCGGCGCTGAAGTCATAGATGCTCATGACACACCTCAGACGATCATGGTCAGCGGCTCTTCGATCAGAGCCTTGAAAGCCTGCAGCCAGCGCGCACCAACCGCGCCGTCCACGACCCGGTGATCGCAGGTCAGGGTGACGCTCATCACCGTGGCTATGGCCAAGGCGCCATCGCGGACAACAGGCCGCTTCTCGCCCGCGCCGACCGACAGGATCGCACCCTGCGGCTCATTGATGATCGAAGCGAAGCTCTTGATGCCGAACATGCCGAGGTTGGAGACGGTGAAGGTGCCGCCCTGGAACTCCTCGGGCTTCAGCTTCTTGGTGCGCGCCCGTTCGGCCAGATCCTTGGACTCTGTAGCGATCTGGGCCAGGCCCTTGGTCTCGGCCGCCCGGATGATCGGGGTGATCAAACCGCCCGGCACAGCGACCGCCATGGCGATGTCCGCGTGGTGATGCATCGCAATGCCCTCGGGCGTGTACGAAGCGTTGGCTTCCGGCACGCGTTTCAGCGCCACAGCAGCAGCCTTGATCATCAGGTCGTTGACGCTGACCTTGACGCCCTGTTTCTCCAGCATGGCGTTGATCTTGGCCCGCGCCGCCAGCAGTTCGTCGATCTCGATGTCGATGCTCAATGGGAAATGCGGCACGTCACGGAAGCTGTCGGTCATCCGACGCGCCACGGTCTTGCGCATGCCGTCCAGCGGAATCAGGTCGTAGCTGCCGGCGGGTATGCCCATCTGCTCGAGAGTCTGGGCTTGGCGCGGGGCGGAGGCAGTGACTGCGGGCGCTGGGGCCCTGGCTTGCCCCGGCTGCGCTGCATCCACGTCGGCCTTTATGATCCGGCCGTGCGGCCCGCTACCGGCTATCGCCGAAAGATCCAGCCCCTTCTGCTCGGCGAGGCGGCGGGCGAGGGGCGAGGCGAAAATGCGCGGTCCGATAGCCCCTCCCCCTTGCGGGGAGGGGTTGGGGTGCAAGCTGGGCGTCTGAGCGCTGTCATGATCGGTCGCACTGGCGAGCGCGGGAGATTCAGAGCTGGCGCCCCCACTCCCAACCCTCTCCCCGCGAGGGGGAGAGGGCTCCTTGCGCGGTTCCGCAGAGACCCCTGATGTCACGACGGGCGATGCCGCACTGTCACCTCCCGCCAGCCGCGCAATCGGCGTATTGACCTTCACGCCCTCGGCGCCCTCAGCGATCAGGATGGCTTCGACCAGGCCTTCGTCGACGGCCTCGACCTCCATGGTGGCCTTATCGGTCTCGATCTCGGCGATGATGTCGCCGGACTTGATCGTATCTCCGACCTTGACGTGCCACTTGGCGAGCGTGCCCTCCTCCATGGTGGGCGACAGGGCGGGCATGAGGATGTCCGTCATGCGGTTTCCTCTGACAGATGGGCGAGGCCTTGGGCATTGGCCTCCCAATTCTGGCCGTCGAACGGCGTGATGGTCAGATCCAGAGAGGCAAGATCATCCAGGCAGTTGGCGTTGACGCTCCAGCCATCGGGATTGGACCGGGGCCGATAGAACGACTTCACCCCGCAGACCGCGCAGAACAGATGCTTCGCGACGCCCGTGTTGAACCGGTATTCCCTCAGATTGTCCGCGCCCTCTGTGATCTCAAACCGGCTCTCCGGCACGATGATGTGCACGAAGCCGACCATGGCGCACATCGAACAGTTGCAGCTGTGGGCTTCGACATGATCGGGCAGCGCAACCGTGAACCGGACCGAGCTGCAATGGCAGCCGCCCGCGCGCCAGGTGAAATCCGCGCCGCTCATCGGTAACTCACCGCCTTGGCCGCCGCCACGATCCGCTCCACCGAGGGCATCGACAGCACCTCCAGGTTCGCCGCGTAGGGCAGCGGTACGTCCTCCTGATGCACCCGCAGTGGTGGCGCATCCAGATAGTCGAAGGCCAGCTCCGTCACCTTGGCCGCCACCTCGGCGCCGACGCCCATAGGACCCCAACCCTCCTCCACGGTGACCAGACGATTGGTCTTCTTCACGCTCTCCACGACCGTCTCGATATCCATCGGCCGGATAGTGCGCAGATCGACCACCTCGGCCTCGATGCCTTCAGCAGCCAATAGGTCCGCAGCCTGCAGGCAGAACCCGACCATCCGCGAATAGGCCACCAGGGTGACGCCGGTCCCGGTGCGGCGGATCTTAGCCTTGCCAATCGGCACGACCCAATCGATGCCCTCCGGAACATCGAACTCCTGGCCGTAGAGCATCTCGTGCTCCAGGAAGACCACGGGGTTGGGATCGCGGATCGCCGCCTTGAGCAGGCCCTTGGCGTCGGCGGCGTCATACGGCGCGACGACCTTCAGGCCCGGGACATGGCCGTACCAGGCGGCATAGTCCTGACTATGCTGGGCGCCGACCCGCGCGGCCGCGCCGTTCGGGCCGCGAAACACGATCGAAGCCTTGATCTGGCCCCCGGACATGTAAAGTGTCTTGGCGGCCGAATTGATAATATGATCAATCGCCTGCATGGCGAAGTTGAACGTCATGAACTCGATGATCGGCTTCAGTCCCGCCATCGCCGCGCCAACGCCCAGGCCCGCGAAGCCGTGCTCGGTGATCGGCGTGTCGATCACCCGCTTGGGACCAAACTCGTCCAGCAGGCCGCGAGACACCTTGTAGGCGCCCTGATACTGCGCCACCTCCTCGCCCATCAGGAACACGTCCGGGTCGCGCCGCATCTCCTCGGCCATGGCGTCGCGCAGGGCGTCGCGAACGGTCACCTTGGCGAAGGTGGTTCCGGCGGGGAGGTCGGGGTCGGTCGGGCTGGGGATGGAACCCCCTCCGGCCCGCTGGGCCACCTCCCCCTCTTCGCGCTGCGCGCTGGGGGAGGAACTGGCAACCAGTTGCTCCCCCTCTGGGGGAGCTGTCGGCGAAGCCGACTGAGGGGGTTGCATCTCCGGCTTTGCCGTCTGCTCACCCCCCGCCAACCGCGCGATCGGCGTGTTGACCTTCACCTCTTCGGCGCCCTCGGCCACCAGGATCGCTTCAACAACCCCCTCGTCGACGGCTTCAACCTCCATGGTCGCCTTGTCGGTCTCGATCTCGGCGATCACATCGCCGGACTTGATCGTGTCGCCGACCTTGACGTGCCACTTGGCCAGCGTGCCCTCTTCCATGGTGGGCGACAGCGCCGGCATCAGGATGTCGGTCACGCCGTAAGCTCCGTATAGACGTCCGTATAGAGTTCAGACGGATCGGGTTCGGGGCTGGTGCGCGCATATTCCGCAGCATCGGCGACGATGGCTTTCACCTCGGCGTCGACCGCTTTCAGTTCAGCCTCGTCAGCCCAGCCCTTGGCGGTCAGCAGTTCCTCCACATGGTCGATGGGGTCGCGGTTCTTGCGCACTTCATCGACCTCTTCACGCGTGCGGTATTTGGCCGGATCGCTCATGGAATGGCCGCGGTAGCGGTAGGTCTTCATCTCCAGGATGTAGGGACCTTTGCCGGAACGGGCGTGTTCGGCCGCCTTGCGTGCGGCATCGCGGACCGCCACCACGTCCATGCCGTCGACCTCCTCGCCGGGAATTCGGAACGAAGCGCCGCGTTTGTAAAGATGGGTCTCGGCGGACGATCGCTGGATCGCGGTGCCCATGGCGTACTGGTTGTTCTCGATCACATAGACGACCGGCAGACTCCACAACTCGGCCATATTGAAGCTCTCGTAGACTTGGCCCTGGTTGGCCGCGCCATCGCCGAAATAGGCGAAGCTGACCTTGCCGTCGCCGCGCAGGCTGTTGGCCAGCGCCAGACCGGTGCCCAGGCTGACCTGCGCCCCGACGATGCCATGACCGCCATAGAAGCCAGCCTCGGTCGAGAACATGTGCATAGAGCCGCCCTTGCCCTTGGACGAGCCGCCGATCCGCCCGGTCAGTTCGGCCATCACCGCCTTAGGGTCCATGCCGCAAACCAGCATGTGGCCGTGGTCGCGATAGCCGGTGATGGTCTGGTCGCCCGGCCGTTTGGCGGCCTCAACGCCGACCGCGATGGCTTCCTGGCCGATGTAGAGGTGACAGAACCCGCCGATCAACCCCATGCCGTAGAGCTGTCCCGCCCGCTCCTCGAAGCGCCGGATCAGCAGCATGTCACGATAGTATTTGAGCAGTTCGGCCTTATCGACGCCGCTGGAAGCGTCCGCCTGTCCGGCCTTCCGCCGACCGGTCACCCCGGTTTGGCCGCGCGCCATGCATCACTCCATGATCGTCAAACGTGGCCGTCAGGACCGGCGAGCCGGCCTATTGCTTCAGACGGATCACATAGTCCCTAGGGTCTTCGAAACCTAGCAGCGTCCGTGCTCTTTCCTCCAGCAAGTCGGCCGAAAGACTGGAATCGCGCAGCAATCGCGCCCGTACTTCCAGGTCATTGCGCTGGGTGGTCAGGCGCGCCAATTCCTGGGTCTTGGCGATCAAGGCCGCGTCCCGCTGGTCCGACTGCAACAACCCGCCCGCGCCGGCGAAGGCATGGTAGCCGAAGTAGATCAGCAACAGGCCTAGAGCGGCGGTTGAGAGATAGGCGCGAAGGTGGGCGAACACGACGATTCCTGAAACTATCTCGGCCACGTTCGCGCCCTCTTGGTTAAGGCCGGGCTAATCATGGCGTTGTCACTGGCAGCAGGCGATGGCATCCGTACGATTATGGACCGCGACGGCCTGATCGACGCCCTCACCCGCGCTGCCGCGCAGGATGAGCGCGTCGAGGCGCTCCTGCTGATCGGCAGCCTGGGCGCCGGCCAGGGCGACGTCTGGAGCGATGTCGATACCGTGCTGGTCACCACGCCAGAAAGCCACGCTGACGTGGTCGCCTCAGCGCGTGAGTGGGTGGCGGCCATCGCGCCGCCGGCGTTGTGGCGCCAACTCTTTCCGCCGCATCCCTTATTTCACGCGGTGTTGCCGGGCTGGCTGCGCCTTGACGTGACCATCACGGTTCCGGGCCACATTCCCACCGTCCGCGCGGCGTCGAGACCGCTCTATGATCCTTCGGGCCTGCATGATCGCCTGGAGGCCCAACGGCCAGCGCGAAAGCCCGACCCCGGCAAGATCGAACAGACCATCGAGGAGTTTCTCCGCGTGATGGGTCTGGCGCCGGTCGCTCTCGGCCGTGGCGACCTGCTATGCGCGGCCAGAGGTTGGGACCTCCTGCGCGGCCTCTTTCTGGACCTGCTGGTCGAGGCGCAGGCGCCGCCCCTGCCGCCCGGCGCCTTAGCGACGACGCGCTTGCTTCCCGGAGCTGATGTTGACCTGCTGCTGAGCCTGCCGATCCCCAACTACAACCGGGACTCGATCATCGTCTCGCAGACGGCCATCGCCGAAGCGTTCCTTACCCGCGCGCGGTCGCTCGCGGTCGCCATTGGGGTCATCTGGCCGGCGCCGCTCGAGGCTGAAATGCGTGCGCGTCTCCGGCTTGAGCTGGGAGTGGATCTGAGGGCCTGACCTCAGCAAGGTCTCAGAGCTTCCTCAGCGCCCCGCGCCCCGCATAGACCGCCTGATCGCCCAGTTCGTCCTCGATCCGCAGCAGCTGGTTGTACTTCGCCATCCGGTCTGAGCGGGACAGCGAGCCGGTCTTGATCTGCCCGCAGTTGGTGGCGACCGCCAGGTCGGCGATGGTGGAATCCTCGGTCTCGCCCGAACGATGGCTCATCACCGCCGTGTAGCTGTTGCGGTGGGCCAGATCGACCGCATCCAGCGTCTCAGACAGCGTGCCGATCTGATTGACCTTCACCAGGATCGAATTGGCCAGACCTTTGCCGATCCCCATCCCGAGACGCTCAGAATTGGTGACGAAAAGGTCATCGCCAACGATCTGGATCTTGCCGCCGAGCCTGTCGGTGAGCAACTTCCAGCCGGCGAAATCGTCCTCAGAACAACCGTCTTCAATGGTGACAATCGGGAACTGGGCCACCAGGCCGGCCAGGTAGTCGACCATGCCGGCCGGATCGAGCGACTTGCCCTCGCCCGCCATGACGTATTTTCCGTCCTTGAAGAATTCCGTCGCCGCCGCGTCGAGGCCGAGGTGGAAGTGCTTACCCGCCTCGTAGCCTGCCGCCTTGCCCGCCGTGACGATGAACCCAAGCGCCTCCTCGGCGGTCGACAGATTGGGCGCAAACCCGCCCTCATCGCCGACGTTGGTGTTGTGGCCCGCGTCGTGCAGCGCCCTTTTCAGTGCATGAAAAATTTCCGCGCCCATCCGAAGGCCCTCGGCAAATGTCGGCGCGCCCGTGGGGAGGATCATGAATTCCTGGATGTCGATGGGGTTGTCCGCGTGAGCGCCACCATTGATGATGTTCATCATCGGCACCGGCAGCACCCGGGCCGAGACCCCCCCGACGTATTTGTAGAGCGGCAGCGCCGCCGAACTGGCCGCGGCTTTGGCGCTCGCCAGACTGACGCCCAGGATCGCATTGGCGCCAAGCCGGCT
Source organism: Alphaproteobacteria bacterium (assembly GCA_043734425.1). Classification (GTDB taxonomy): domain Bacteria; phylum Pseudomonadota; class Alphaproteobacteria; order Caulobacterales; family Caulobacteraceae; genus Phenylobacterium. The sequence continues at coordinate 13,263 of JAYTFM010000065.1, read as the reverse complement.
CTTGTTGGCCGTGCCGTCCAGGTCGATCAGCATCCGGTCGATCCGTCGCTGGTCCTCAGCGTCTGACCCTGACAGCGCGTCATAGATCTCGCCGTTCACCGCATCCACGGCGCCCAGGACACCCTTGCCGCCATAGCGCCCCTTGTCCCCGTCACGCTTCTCGACCGCCTCATGCGCGCCCGTGGACGCGCCCGAGGGCACGGCCGCTCGGCCCATGGACCCGTCCTCCAGGACTACATCCACCTCAACGGTCGGATTGCCTCGGCTGTCGAGGATTTCGCGGGCGGTGATGTCGACGATCTCGGTCATGGAATTCCTCTGGGCGCGGGCGGAGGCTTAGCCAGCTTCTCCCACCTGGGCAACGCCGCCTTGACGGAAGCCTTCAGGGCGCGGAAAGCCGGAGCAAAGTGCGCGGGAGCTAGCATGCTGAAAGTTGAAAAGCCGTTTGAAGGTGTCGCTGTCGTCACCCTCGATCGCCCTGAGGCGATGAACGCACTCTCCAAGGCCCTACGGCTGGAACTACACAAGGCCCTGGTCGCCCTCGATGCCGACCCTGAGGTCCGGGTCATCGTACTGACCGGCGCCGGCGAGCGGGCGTTCACCGCCGGCCTGGACCTCAAGGAACTCGCCACTGATCCCAAGGGCATGGCCGCCGCCAACGCCACCGATCCGGCCGAGAACCCCGCGCGCGCTGTGCTGGCCTGCACCAAGCCGGTCATCGGGGCGATCAATGGCGTGGCCATTACCGGCGGGTTCGAGGTGGCGCTGGCCTGTGATGTGCTGATCTGTTCCACCAATGCCCGCTTCGCCGACACCCACGCCCGGGTCGGGATCACGCCCGGTTGGGGTCTTTCGCAAAAACTGTCCCGTTGCATCGGCCCCTATCGCGCCAAGGAACTGTCGCTGACCGGCAACTTCCTCAGCGCCGCCCAGGCGTATGACTGGGGCCTGGTGAACCGGGTGGTCGAACCCTCAGATCTGATGCCTGCCGCCCTGGAACTGGCCCGCCAGATGAGCGACATCGAGGCGGATATGCTGATCACCTACAAGGCGATGATCGATGACGGCTATGCCCTGGCCATGGGCGAGGGCCTCGCCCTGGAGCACGAACGCTCAGGCCCACACAACGCCCAGGTGACACCCGAGATGGTCGACGCCCGCCGTGCGGCTGTCCAGGCGCGAGGCCGCAGCCAGTAGGGTTCAGAGACAGCCATCTGGAACAAGCAACCGCAGAAACGCAAAACGCCGACCGCAGAACGGTCGGCGCATTTGTAGGGTAGACCCTGGCGGGCCAGTCGGACCCTAGTCGGCCTTTGGAGTCAGGACCTGACGGCCCTTGTACATGCCGGTCTTCAGGTCGACATGGTGCGGGCGCTTCAGCTCGCCGGTTTCCTTGTCTTCGTGGAAACTGTTGGGGCCCAGCGCGTGGTGCGAGCGGCGCATGTTGCGCCGCGACGGCGAGGTTTTTCTCTTGGGAACGGCCATGGGAGGATCTCGAAATAGCTGCGGCGAGCCTGACCGGCCGCCGATGAGCGGCGGTCTATGCCCGAAACCCCGTGCGCGATCAAGGTCGTTGGCGTAGGCTTTACACGACAATTCTAGGGGGCGTCATGTCACAAGACAGCATCTTCGCGCCGATGGGCGTGCTTGCGTTCCTGACCTTCTTCGCCCTGGCCCAGATTCCCATCCGCAGGTTCCGCGCCGGACGCGAGGGCCGCACCACCGCCGACGACTTCAAGTTCGGCGAATCGCCCGCCGTGCCGGGCGACGTTTCGATCCCCAACCGCAACTATATGAACCTGCTGGAACTGCCCGTGCTCTTCTATGTGGGCAGCCTGATGTACTTCCTGGCCAGCAAGGTCGATCAGACCGTGATGATGATCGCCTGGGCTTATGTGGCCTTAAGGTTCGTCCACTCGGCGATCCATCTGACCTACAACAACGTCATGCACCGCTTGGCGCCGTTCGCGCTCTCGAACTTTGTGCTGATGGCCTATTGGGCGCTGTTCTTTATCCGCTGATGTCCTTGAGCAGCCGCTTTGGCGCCACGGTCGCCCAGGCCAGGCGCATCAGGGTCTCCAATCGCGCCTCGCTCAGCCTGGCGAACTCGGCGTGGGTCCAGCCTTTCCGCCCCCAGGCGCCTGGAACCGGCGTGATCGCGTCCGGCGCGTCGGCGATCAAGTTGGCCTGATCCTCCGGGTCGAACTTCAGCACGATGCGCGCCCCGGCCTCGCCCAGGGTGCAGAAGATCTTCTTGTTCACGCGAAATGACGTCGCGTCGAAGTGCGGAGCCTCCATGGCTTCCGGCATCGACAGGGCGATCCGGCGAACGTCGGCTTCGGTCAACACTCTGTGAAGGTGGGTCCCGCCCCGTGGCCGGGGCAGGACCGCTCCGTCAGGCGCTGGCGGCGGCGCTCGGACGCGCCTTCACCCGGCCGAACCAGTCGTTGAGCTTTGTGAACTTCGGATCCAGCGGCTGGCCCACCGTGTTGCCAAAGTCCTGGAAGGCGAACAGCAGGATATCGGCCAAGGTGAAGCGATCACCGGCGATCCACGGTCCCTGCATGTGTGTCTCGAACCACTCCAAGCCATCCTGGGCGATGGCCTTGAGGCCAGCCGACGAGTCCGGCAGGCAGCGCAGGCGATCCTTGAACAGCGCCAGGCCTTCGCCAAAGCGGAAGCCGTTGGCCATCGGCTCGCAGACCTTCAGGTCGACGCGGCGGGTCCACATCCGAGCCACAGCCCGCTCCTCAGGCGTCGATCCGATCAGCGCCGGGGTCGGATGGATATCCTCCAGATACTCGCAGATCGCCAGGATCTCGGTGATATGGCGCCCATCGGCGAGCTCCAGCGCCGGAGTCTGACCCGCCGGATTGACCTGCAGGAACGGTCCCTTGCGGTTCTCGCCGGCCATCAGGTCCACCGTCACCCGCTCGAAGTCGATGCCCTTTTCGGCCGCGAACATGTTCACAACCCGAGGATTGGGCCCCACCGAAGAATAGAGTTTCACGTCGAGTTTCCTTCCAAAACGCTTCCGACGATGGCGCACGCCGGTTGTCGCCTACCGTTCGCCGCCAGAACCGGCTCGCGTCAAGCCCAAGGTTTGCGAAATGCAGGTCTGAGCGTCAGAGTTTGAAGTTGGACGCCAGCACGCAGTGCGCGACATCGTGCGGCGTCACCACCGTCGCGGGTCGGCCTGGGCCAGGGACGAAGAACCATTCCCCCTTGGGCGTCTGGACCCTCAGAACGTTCGGGCTGGTGAACTGACACACCGCATAGACCCCAAGCCCCGTTCCCCCGTTATAGTTGACCGACGTGCAGGTCAGATGTCCGAACTGCCGGAAGAACACCGTGTCTTCGTAACGTGTCCCGTGCGGCGCTTTCAGATGTCGGTCCGCGAAGTCAGCCGCGGAAATCTCAGGACAGGGCGGACCATTGATCGACCATTCCTGGGCCGATTTGATGTTGGCTGCGCGATGAATCAGGAAGTTCTGCGCCACCAGCCAAACTGGAATTGCGACGACCACGACCACCCCGGCGCCGATCGCCAGTCTTTCACCGAGTGTCCGCCTTCGCCGCCGCTCCGGCATGTCCTATCTCACAATCCGGCCGCTTAGGCCGCCAGGCGTTCCGTCGTCTCCAACGCGCGATCCTTCGCCGGGTTGCTGAACCGCAGCGTCCCATCCTCCAGCTTGGCGTACCTGAGGCTCATCAGGTCCATAACGTAGTTCTGGTGCAGCTTCCACGGCGCCTTGGCGCCCTGCTTCGGCCAGCTGGCCATGGCCCGTTGCACATAGCCCGACGAAAAGTCCAGCCAGGGTTCGGAGCCCACCTCGGACGTCGCATTCACCGGCGTCACCTGACGCTGTCCTGTCTGGGTCATATGATTCAGCAGCCGGCAGACATATTCGCACGTCAGGTCGCACTTCAGCGTCCACGAGGCGTTGGTGTACCCAAAGGCCGTCGCCAGGTTCGGCACGCCCTCGTACATCATGCCCTTGTAGCCCAGAGACCGCCCCGCCTCGATCTTCCGGCCGTCCACGGTGACCTCCACGCCGTTCCAGACTTCCAGCGTCAGGCCCGTGGCCGAGACGATGATATCGGCGGGTATTTCTGCGCCAGACGTCAGGCGAATGCCGGCTTCGGTGAAGGTCTCGATCTGATCGGTCACCACTGACGCCCGTCCGGCCTTGAGCTCGCGGAATAGATCCGAGTCCGGCACCAGACAAAGCCGCTGGTCCCAGGGATTGTAAGCGGGCGTGAAGTGGGTCTCCACATCGTAGTCTTCGCCCAGTTCTGCGCGGACCATTTTCAGGATCTGCGCCTTCACGAGCTGCGGCTTTTTGCGGGCCATGTTGAAGAAATACATGCCGCCCAGCACATTGCGCCAACGCACGATCTGATAGGCCAGCATCGGGGGCAGCCACTTGCGCAGGCCGTTGGCGAAGGCGTCTTCGGCCGGCCGCGACACCACATAGGTCGGTGAGCGCTGCAGCATGGTCACATGCGCCGCCGTCCTGGCCATCGCCGGGACCAGGGTCACCGCCGTCGCGCCAGACCCGATCACCACCACCTGCTTGTCGGCATAGTCCAGGTCTGCGGGCCATTGCTGGGGATGCACCAGCCGGCCCTTGAAGGCGTCCACGCCCGGGAAGTCTGGCGTAAAGCCGCCCTTGTAGGAATAGTAGCCGCCGCACAGGAACAGGAAGTTGCAGGTAAATCGCACCGTGCGCCCGCCGCTCTCTGCCTCGACTGTCCAGGCGGCCGCCTCGGTGGACCACGAGACGCGCTTCACCTGATGGCCGAACCGAATGTGCTGATCGATCCCGTTCTCTGCGGCCGTATCGCGCACATATTTCAGGATCGACGGCCCATCAGCGATCGCCTTGGCCTCACGCCAGGGCTTGAAGGCATAACCCAGGGTGTACATGTCGCTGTCGGAGCGAATGCCAGGATAGCGGAACAGATCCCAGGTGCCGCCGCTGGCCTCGCGGCCCTCCAGGATCACATAGCTGCGGTCCGGGCAGGCGGTCTGCAGGTGATAGCCCGCGCCGATACCCGACAGGCCCGCGCCCACGATCACCACGTCAAAGTGTTCTGTCGTCATGTCTCTTCCGCCGCCAACTGTCGGGCGGAACATATCTGAACGACGATCAGTTGCCAGCGGCGGCTGCGGCGGCCTTGCCCTCCGCCAGCCGTCGCACGTTCGCCTCGTGGTCTTCCCGTGTCAGCTTGTAGGTCGACATCACCGCCATCATCGCCAGCCAAAGACTGAGGATGGTCGGGACATAGAAGGCGCCAAGTCGCCAGAGGGACTCCGCAGACACATGTGAAGGGTCAACGCCCTTGGGAAAATGGGCCACGGTCAAGACGAAGCTGGCTGTGATCACCCCCAGGCCCTGGACGGACTTGCGGATGAAAGTCGACGCGGAGAAAAATATGCCTTCCGAGCGGCGTCCGGTCCGCAGTTCCGCCTGTTCCACCAGATCGGCGAGCATTGAGGCCTGGAGGATCTGGAAGCAGATGATTAAGCCCACGTCGATCAGGTTTGCAAAGACCACGATCCAGAAGATCATCGGATCTCCGTTGGGGGGCAGGAGCCCGGCGAGACGCAGCACGATCGGCAGAGGCGCACCAAGGAAGGCGACCAGTCCGATGATCATCGCGCCGCGCTTCTTGCCCAAGGTTCGCGTCACGATCGGCGCCATCACCGAACCGATCACTGCCGAACCGAATACCGCCGCCGAGGTCCAGCCGATCTGCGCCGCTGAGAATCCCCAGAAGTAGGTGCTGAAATAGAACGCCAGGGCGGCCGAAAGGCCGGTGGCCACGGCGCCCAGCATGTTGGCGAGAAACAGTGCGCCGAACGAGCGGTTTGCGAGGGTCTCAAAGACCTCGCCGATGACCGCTCGCAGTTTGATCCGCCGCGCGGGCGGCTGCACGGGAAGATAGGGGATCTGGCTGTGGGTGCCGAGCGATGACACCATGATCGCCACGAAGATCAACGCCGAGGCGCAGATTCCATAGAACCGATAGGCGTCGGGATTGAACTGACCATTCGGAATTGCCGCCGTCGCAAAGGCTGGGAACAACGCCATAAAGCTCAGCACGGTCATGACATTGCCGCCCGACCAGCCGAAGTAGTAGCGGAAGCTCAGGATCGAGCTGCGCTGGTCGTAGTCGGAGCTCAGCTCCGGCGCGAGCGCCGAGCTCGGCGTCTCATAGAAGGTGATGAAGGTGCGGATCAGCACTGCCAGTCCGAGCACATACCAAAACAGCGCCGACTGCGACCAACCCTCAGGCGGGTTCCACAGCAGGAAATAGGTCGCCGCGACGGGAATGGCGGCTGCGTACATGAACGGATGCCGCCGGCCCCACTTCGACCGGAAATTGTCCGACCAATAGCCAACCACCGGATCGCTGATCGCGTCGAAGATAAGGGCGGTGGTGATCGCCAGGCCGACCAATCGCGCGTCCAGCCCCACCACCTGACTGTAGAAAATCAGCAGGAAGTAGTTGAACCCCTGGTCCTTGACGCCGAACGCGACCGATCCAAACCCGTAGGCCAGCTTGGTCCAGACCGATGGCGGCCGCGCCCCGCCAGCCTGCACGGCCGCGTTCGTCATAGCGTCTCCAACCTATCCGCGAGGCTGTTGACCGCCCCGTCAGATCTCAGCGTCCGCCGTGCGTTGCGGAATGTAAACCGCCCATCACTGAAACGCCGCCAGCGCATCGTGTTCAATCATATGATCCGAGGCGCTGCCCAACATCTGCATGAACATATCGTCCCCCCGCGCGGTCTGCTCGACGATCATCGAGGCGAAGAAGGCGGTGACGAACAGCAGATATCCGCCCTGGCCGTAGTGGCGCTTGAGGTCGCTCGCCGCATAGCCGGTGACGCCGTGGTCGCAGAGGGTGCGGTGATAGAGATCCAGCAGCTCGCGCTCGTTCGCCCGGCGAACGTCCGGCGCCAGAGCGCCGGCCAGGAAATAGGCGACGTCTGTCGGTCCTGCGCCATAGGCGAACGACTGCCAGTCCAGGACCGTCACCGGATGGCCGCCCGCAGCGGTCCCAAACATCATATTGTCAGGCCGAAAGTCGTTGTGGGTCAGGCACCGCGGGCCGTCGTGCAGGCTCCCGAGTTCCGCCCACTTCGTCGAAATCACCTCACCGACCTCGATCCAATGGGGCTGCAACCGGTCGACGTAGCGTTCGCGAAAGCCGTGCCAAAGCCCCGCCACGGCCTCGGGCGTTACCGATGTGGGCGGCGAAGCACGTGAATTCGACACCCAGGCAATGTCATCAAGCCCCTCATCGCCCCAATGCGAGGCGTGCAACCGCCCCGCCTGAACCATCACCAGCCGCGCCTGATCCAGGGTGACACCCTCAAGCTGATTGCCCTGCTTGGCCGGCGAGAGGTCCTCCATCATCAGCACGAACTCGCCGCTCTCCTCGTGCACATCGGCCAGCCAACACCTCGGCGTCGCCACCAGCGCCGTGGCCGCCAGCTGCTGGTAGAACCGCACCTCCCGCAGATAATTTCCAAGGCCCGCACCCGTCGCCCGGCTCATCTCATTGGACGACGGGAACTTGCCCACCAGCGAGGCCGGCGCGCCCTCCCCGCCCCGCGCGTAGGTCAGCTTGAAGCGCACGCTCTCACCGATCTGTCCGGTGCCGACATTGGCGGCCTGGAAGCTGGCGACCACGGCATCGACGCCGGCCCCTTGCAGCACCCCGGTCAGCCAGGCCGCGTCCACCGCGCCGGGCCGGCGAATATCCGGCGTCATGCCGGCAGCTGGTGCACATAGACCTCGTTCAGCGCGATGCGATCGCCGTCCAGGATCACCAGGTCGAACCCACGCATCCGGCCGCCCGAACCGCCCTCGCCGATGTCGGCGTACCATCGCCCGCAGAACCCGCCGGGGATCGGCCACACCTCGTCCGGCGTATAGGTCATCGGCGGCGTCGCACCGAACAGACCGGTCAGGTAGTCCCGCAAGGCGTCATTGCCCTTCAGGCCGGCCGCCGTCTGCGGATCCTTGTAGACGCAGTCGTCCGCGTAAAATGCGCACAGCCCCGGCACGTCCTTGTCAGACCAGGCCTTCAACCAGCGCGCGTTGAAATCAACGATATCCACTGTCTAACCCTCCAGAACTCGGACCCGATTGGCAGCTGTGAACGTCTCTGGCGGCGCGCTCTCCGGTCCGGCCATCACTGCAAAAGTGTGCATCCGCAGGGTCGGGTCCAGCAGAGCGCGTTCATGCAAGCTGCGGCGACGCGCATCGGCGGCCTCGCCGAATTCCATGTCCAGCGCCGAGACCAGGCTGGCCGTGAACCGCAGCCGGCGCATACGCTCGGCCCGCTCCTCGGCATAGGGCGCGAACGCCGCGGGCGACCAGTCCTCGCTGGCTTTGAGTATGTCGCTGACAATCCGCGCGTCGCGATAGGTGATCGACAGGCCCAGGCCGATGATCGGATCGTTCCAGCCGGCTGCATCACCGATCAGCACCACGCCGGCTGCAAACGGCTCATCCGTCCAGGAGTCGGCGTTGACGTAGCTGAACAGCGGCCCCGCCGGCCGGCCGGCGACCAGATGGCGGTTGGCTGGGCTGCAGTTGAGGGCGAAAGCGTCCAGGAACCGCCGGGGTCCGTCCGGTCCTTTGAAGCGCGTCGCCTGGTCCAGGGCATAGCCGCCATAGACCCGCACCGCGCCGCCCCCTTGCGGAAACGCCAGGAAGCCGAAGTCGCCCTCGGTGCCGATCGCCTGCATATCCTCGCGCCAGCCCTCGCAGCCCTCGACCAGCAGACCGGCGAACCAGTGATGCGGCGTGTCCTGGTGCAGGGTGATCCCAGCGCTCTCCCGCACCTGCGACGTGCGGCCATCGGCGCCTATCAGCAGTCTGGCCCGGGCCTCGCGAACCTTGCCATCGTGCTCGAACGTCACGCAGGGCGTCGCACCGGCCTCTACCTTGGACACCACCACGCCACGCAGCGCCTCGACACCGGCCGCCTGGGCCGCATCAAACAACGTCTGGCAGTGCTTGGGATGGCCGATGCAAAGCGGCCCCGGCACGCCCTCGCGGAACATCCCCAGCGGCAGGGGCTGCGCTTCCGCCTCAGCCGGGTTGACCGCACCGTCATAGGTGACATGCTGAGTCAGGTGATGGCCACCGGCCCCGATCAGCAGCTCATACAGTCCCAGCCGCTTGACCTCATCCACGCCCCACGGCGCGATCCACTCACCCCGCACCCGGTCCTGATAGACCTCAGACTGCTCCAGCAGCAGCACCGAACGGCCGGAACGCGCCATCACCTGCGCCAGCGCCGATCCACCGATCCCGCCGCCGATGATGATCAGGTCGTAGTCTTGCATACGTTCGATCCCGTGCCCGTTCGACATCACCGCATCATGCGGACGCGGCGTCATCCAAGGGATATCGCATCCTGACGACCGCTTGAGGCTGTTGACGGTCAGCGCAAACGTGCCAGCCTATTCGGATGTTACAGATCTCCCGCCGCATCGCCGCCCTCGGCCTCATCGCTCTCCTGGCGCCCGCGCTCAGCCTGGCCCAGCCGCCGTCGCGGCCTGGCGTCGATGCACCCGAACTCGCGGCGCTGGGCGCCTTCGCGGTCGGCACGACCTACGAAACCCTCGACCTCGGCCCGCGCCCCTTGCTGGTGGCGGACGGCGCCAGCCTCAAGGCCGTGCCGGGAACCCGCCAGATCGGCCTGCGCGTCTGGTATCCCGCCGATCCAGCGAAAGGCGCCCAGCCCGCGATCTACACCCACACCATGCGCCTGGCCGCCAGCGCGCCGATTTCCTACACCATCGCGGCCATCGCGGTGGAGAACGCCCCGCCCCACGCCGGCCGCTATCCGCTGGTGGTGGTGTCGCACGGGCTGGGCGGCTGGGACACTGCGCTCAGCGACCTGACCGAGAACCTGGCCTCCAAGGGCTATGTGGTCGCCGCCATCGATCACGCCGATGAGCCGGTCCTGACCCTGGCGGGCGCCCTCTCATCACTTGCCAATGTGGTCTACAACCGCGCTCACGATCAGCGCGTCGCGATCCACCGTCTGCTCGACGCCGCCAAAGGCTCGTCCGCCGGCTACGCCGCCCATATCGATCCGGCCCATGTGGGGCTGATCGGCTATTCGATGGGTGGCTTCGGCGCGGTGGCCACGGCCGGCGCCAACTACGATGTCACCACCCCGGCCGTCGGCAATCTGCCAGACGGCCTGGCAGGCCCGACCGCCGCGCCCGATCCCGCCGCCGCGGCCGCCCTGCAGGCCGTGGTCCTCATCGCCCCCTGGGGCGCTCAGACCGGCGAGCGGGGGTTCAGCCCTGAGGGCCTGGCCCAGATCACCGCGCCGGTGCTGATGTTCGACGGCGATCAAGACGATGTGGCGATGTACGCCGACGGCGTCGGCTGGATGTTCGACCGGATGACCGGGACCGACCGGCGCCTGCTGGTCTTCCGAGGCGCCCGCCACGGCATCGCCGGCAATCCGCCGCCGCCGGAGGTGCGCCAGAACCTGACCGCCCTCGCCTATTTCGTCGACAACGTCTGGCGCTGGGATCGGTTGAGCGGGATCCAGACCCACTTCATCAGCGCCTTCCTGGACGCTCACCTGAAGGGCGACGCGGCCAAGCTGCGCTATCTCGATACCCCGACCGTCGTCGCCGAAGACGGAACCTGGCCCCAGACCTTCGGCGCCCCGAACCTGCCCGTCTACGCCGGCGATGGCCAACCGGGCTACTGGCGCGGTTTCCAGCGGCGGTCGGCGGTGGGGTTGGACATGCGGGTGAAGGCGAAGGGGGAGTAGGTGTGCGACGCAGGCGAACTTGACCACAATCTCTGTACGCCTTAAATGGGTACAAGGAACTGCAGGACGTCCGGATGCCTAGACTCGCTGTTGAAGCCAACCAACGCATGAACCTGCGGGTCAAGCCTGAGCAGAAGGCGACGCTGATGCGCGCGGCCGCCCTACGCAACACCGACCTCACTGACTTTGTTTTGCAGAATGCGCTACGCGAAGCCCGGGTGGTGATCGATCAGGCGGACCGTCTGGTATTGTCCCCGCGCGACGGCCTGCGGGTCCTGGCGCTGCTGGACGATCCGCCCGCACCCAATCCCCGGCTGCTCGCGGCCGCCAGGGCGCTTCCGCCGGCGGCATGATCCAGCCCTGGCATGAGGAACCCATTCGGCGCTCGCATCCACGTGGCGCGTTCGACTGCGGCGAGCCGGACCTGAACACCTTCCTCCAGCGTCATGCGCGCCAGAGCCATGACGCTGGCGGCGCCAAGACCTTCCTGGCCATCGATGACGCCAGCGGCGCGATCCTTGGCTTCTACAGTCTCGCCCCGGCAAGCCTCGAGTTTTCGCGAGCCCCGGCCGTTCTCCAGCGAGGTCTTGCGCGCCACGATGTACCTGCCTTTCGGCTCGCGAGGCTGGCGGTCAGCCAGCGCCTTCACGGCCAAGGTCTCGGCGGTCAGCTGCTCCTGGCGGCTGGCCGTCGCTGCCTCCGAGTTGCTGAGGAGGTCGGCGGCGTCGCCCTGATCATCGACGCCAAGAGTGAGCGCGCGGCGCGCTGGTATGCGGCTTATGGGGCCATGCCGCTTGAAGATGAGCCCCTGACGTTGGTGATTTCACTCGCTGCCCTCGCAGCTGCGCTCAAAACGCATAGCTGACGGACGACGAGGGAAGCGTAACGCCTACCGCTCCGGCGGCGGTGGGGCCAACGGCGTCTCCAGCACCACGTCCTGATCCGAAAAGGCCGTCAGGGTCGTCCCCTTCTTGATTTGCGTGCTCTTACCCTTGATGAAGGCGGCTGCCGGCCAAAGCAGCAGAAACGTGCCCACCTGGGCGCCGGTGTTGTGGTGGCCCTGTGTATCTCGCGACGCCCTGAGTCTGATCCGTTGGTCACCGATCTTGATGTAGTTCAGGCGAATGTTGAGCTTGCCCGTCTTGCCCAGCATGCCATTCTTGCGGGCTTCCACAACCTCGCCAACGCCGCGATAGCCGGCTCGGATGATGGTCCCGTCCGGGAGCTTCACATCCTCAGTCAGGCTGATCGTAAACCGGTCGCCCCCGTTCGCCGACTTGCTGGACAGCGTATCTTCCAGGCGCATCGGAAACTCCGTCCCCTCCGGCACCTTGGTCTCCGCCAGCGCCGGTCCCGCCACGAACGACAGGACGGCCATCGCGGCCGCAGCTTGTTTGAGTTTCACGCGGGTGTGCCCCTTTGGCGTAATACCAGTCCTTCTAAATACTGACACACGCCCATTGGCGGGTTCCGATGGAGCGGATGCGGTCTGGATCGTTGATGAGGAAGCGCCAGGCGCTTTGGCAGGCGTCGAGGATGTGGTCGTAGGTGTCCCAAACGGTGGTGCAGAGTTTGTTCTGCCGCAGGTAGTCCCAGACATTCTCCATGGGGTTGAGCTCGGGTGAGTAGGGGGGCAAGGACAAGAGGGTGATGTTGTCGGGGACCCGGAGTTTCTTGCCGCGCTGATGCCAGCCGGCGCCGTCGCAGACGAGGATCGCGTGAGCGCCTGGCGCGACCTCGAGGCTGATCTCCACCAGGTGGGCGTTCATGGCCTCGGTGTTGGCGTAGGGCATGATCATCGCCGCACCGACCGCCCGGTCGGGGCAGATGGCGCCGAAGATGTAGGTGGAAACATGCCGGTTATCGCGCACCATCAGCGGGCGCGAGCCGACCGGCGCCCAGATGTAGGCGTGGCCGCCCTTTTGGCCGACCCGGGCTTCGTCCTGAAACCAGATCTCTACAGGGCCGGCGGCAGTGGCCTTCGGGAGCGCGGCTCTGACCAGGTCGGCGAAGTTTTTTTAAAAGTCGCCTCGGCCTCGGGGTCCTTCTTCGGATGCACCGGCCTGGGCTGCAGCCGCGTCAGCCCCAGCTCATGCAGCCACCGGCCGATCGTGTTCTCATGCACCTTGACCGAAAACCGCCGCTCCACCTGGGCCTGCAGATCCACACATCGCCAACGAACCACGCCGTCGATCTGCGGATCGGGGCCTTTGATCACCAGCTCGCGCAGCTCGGCCCTTTGCAACTCGGTCAAAGCCGGCGCCCGGCCCGGGTGGCGACGCGACTTCAGGCCCCGGATGCCGGCGTCATTGTAGCGATGCACCCAGTCCCGCAAGGTTTGCCGGTCCATGCCGTTCAACTCGGCCGCCTCGGTGCGCGAGCGTCCCTCCAGAACCATCGCCAGCGCCAATATCCGCCGAACCTGCGCACCATCCG
>JAYTFM010000064.1:0-33627 GCA_043734425.1 Alphaproteobacteria bacterium | reverse complement strand
TGGATACCGGTTGAAGCGCCCGTCACGCTCTAAACATATGAAGAGCGAGCCTTTTCATCCGGATCAGATGAATCCATCTGATCCGGAAAGGCTCTAGCCAACGACCCACGCCGTCGTCCGTTCAGCTCCAGGGTCCGCCCAGCGCCAGGAACAGGCTGATCCGGCGAAGCGAGAGCTGGGTGTCCGAGGTCGCACGCATCGCGTCGATCTCCGCCGCCTGACGCTGCGCATCCAGGACCACGAGAAAACTCTCCGCGCCTTCGCGATACCTCAGGGTGGCGCGATCAACGCCGCTCGACGCTGCATCCGCCGCTCGGACCAGCGCCGCATTGCGATCCAGCTCGCGGGCATAGGCCGACAGCGCGGTCTCGGTCTCGGCCAGCGCGGTCAGCGTGGCCTTGTCCCACGCGGCCAAGGCAGCTTCGGCCTCCGCGCCGGCCCGCGCGATACGGGCCTTGGCGATCACCCGGTTGGGAAACGTCCAGCTGATCAGCGGCGATGCGCTCCACTTAAAGCCGATGTCGGACCCGCGCTCTCCCCCGGCGCCGGCGCTGAGGCCCAGCCGGACCTGTGGGTAAAGCTCCGCACGCGCCACGCCGATCCGGGCGGTAGCCGCCGCCAGCCGGCGTTCGGCCGCGCGAACGTCGGGCCTGCGCGCCAGCAAGGCGGCCCCGTCGCCCACGGGAATGACGGCGCCGACCGCCGGCTGCGTCGCGCAGCCGCTGACCTCGGCGGGCAGTTCGGCGCGGGTTCGGCCGGTCAGGACGGCAAGCCGGCTCAGCGCCGCGGCGCGCTCGGCGGCGATGGCCGGACCCTCGGCGCGCGACCTTTCCAACTGGGTCTGGGACTGCGCCAGTTCGAGCCCTGACGCCGCGCCCTCACTGCGCTGCCGCGCCACAAGCTCGCCGGTCCGGACCAACAGACCTGTGGACGCTTCGGCCACCGCCAGCCGCTGCGCTGCGCCGCAGGCTTCGACATAGGCGCGCGCCGTTTCGGCCGCCACGGTCAGCCGCAGCGCCTCGGCGGCGGCCTGCTCGGCCTCGGCGTCGGCGCGCGCGGCCTGGGCGGTGCGGCGCAGTCCGCCAAACAGGTCCAACTGATAGGCGACGTCGAGCGCGGCGTCGAAGGTGTCGGTGGCGCCGGTCGGATCGGGGGTGGACTCATCGACGTCGATACCGCCGCGCACGGTGGTCTGCGGGCCACGAGCGGCGCTCGCCTGCCGCGACAGCGCCCTAGCGGCGCTCAGGCGGGCTGCGGCGATGCGCAGGTCGGTGTTGGCGCCGAGCGCCGCACGCACCAAGGCGGTCAGTTGTGGATCCTGGAACAGCTGTGCGCCCTCGAGGCGGGTGGGATCGGCAGGGATCGCCGGGTCAGCCTCGATGAACGCTGCTGTCGCGGACGCCCTGGCGATGGGCGGCGCATAGTCCGGCCCGATGGCCGCACATCCGACCAGCAGGCTCGTCAGCACCGCGACGGTGAGCCAACGCACCGTCACGTCCGCGCCTCCGCCGGGCGACCGAACGCCGCGTAGAGCGCCGGCAGCAGGAACAGGTTGAGCAGTGTCGAGGTCACCAGCCCGCCCAGAATGACCACCGCCATCGGGTGCTCAATCTCATGGCCCGGCGCATCACCCCGCACCACCAGGGGCAGCAGCGCCAGGCCGGCGCAAGAGGCGGTCATCAGGATCGGCGCGAGGCGTTCCTCGGCGCCGCGCACCACCAACGCCAGCCCGAACGCCATCCCCTCGTCACGCTGAAGGTTGTCATAGTGACTGATCAACATGATGCCGTTGCGCGCGGCGATGCCGAGCACCGTTACGAACCCGACCAGCGAGCCCAACGACATGACGCCGCCGGACAGCAGCACCGCGGCGACACCGCCCAGCAGGGCGAAGGGCAGGCTGACGGCGATCAGGGTCATCAGCCGCAGGGACTTGAACTCCGCGTAGAGCAGGACGAGAATTCCGAGGAAACACAGGGTTCCGATCCCATAGAGGCTGGCCTTGCTTTCCTGCAGCGCCTTGTATTCTCCGAGGAATTCCGGGTGGTAGCCCTGGGCGAAACCCACCGCGCCGACCTTGGCCTCGACAGCGCGCGCCACCGCGCCGAGGTCGGAGCCGGAGACGTTGCAGGTGATGTCGATCCGCCGCGATCCGGCCTCGCGTTTGATCTCGTTCGGGGCCGGGGCGATCACCACGTCGGCGACGTCGCCCAGCGGAACCTGGGCGCCGGACGGTGTTCGAATCGGCAGGCTGCGCAAGGCCTGGGGGTCATGGCGCGCCGCTTCAGCGCCCCACACCGCCACATCATAGGACCGTTGCGACTGGAACACCTCGCCGACCTTGACGCCGGCCACCACCACCCCGGCGGTCTGCCGGATATCGGCCGGCGTTAAGCCGAACGCCGCCGCCGCTTCGGGCCGCAGACGCACCTGGATCTGGGGGATCAGCACCTGCTGCTCGACCTTCAGGGTGGTGACGCCGGGAACCGTGGCCATGACCGCCTTGATCTCATCGGCCTTGGCGCGCAGCACGGCCATGTCCGGTCCATAGACGCGCACAACCACCGTGGCGCTGGCGCCGGTCAGCACTTCCTTGATCCGTTCGCGCAGATAGGTCAGCAGGTCGCGATAGAGGCCCGGATAGCCGTCGACCACGGCCTGCACCTTGGCCACCGTCGCGTCGTAAGGGGCTTTGGCGTCGAGGCTGATCCAAAGCTCGGTGAAGTTTGGCCCGACCACCTCATCCGCCACTTCGGCCCGGCCGATATGCGAGCCGAAGTTGCGAACGCCCGGCACGGCGCGCAACTCCTTGGAAGCCTGGACCGTGATGCGCCGCATGGCCTCCAGCGAGGTTCCCGGCTTTTCCACCCAGTGCATCAGGAAGTCGCGCTCCTTGAAGTCCGGCAGGAACTGTTCCTTGAACGCCAGACTGCCCAGCGCCGCCAATCCCAGCATCACCGCCAGCGCGCCCGCCGAGGCGCGCGCGGGCAATCCGGCGAAGCGGGGCAGGATCGCCCGGTAGCGGGCCTTCAGTCCGCCCAGCCACCGCGGGTCGCCGCGATGCTCCGCGCCTCGGGGTAGCAGCAGCAGACAAAGCGCGGGCGTCACGGTCAGCGCCACCAGCAGGGACGCGGCGATGGCCAGGACGTAGGCGCTGGCCAGCGGGCGGAAGAACACCCCACCCAGGCCGCCCAGGAAGAACACCGGCAAAAACACCAGCATCACGATCAGACTGGCGAACACCACGGCGCTGCGGACCTCCAGCGAGGCCTTCAACACCACATCGAACGACGAGCGCGGCGCCGGGGCCTGGGCGTTAAGCCGCAGGCGACGGGAAATGTTCTCCACATCGATGATCGCATCATCGACGATCTCGCCCAGGGCGATGACCAGTCCGGCGATGACCATGACGTTCAGCGTGCCCCCGACCTGATGCAGCACCAGCGCAGCGGCGAGCAGCGACAGCGGAATGGCCGTCAGGCTGATCACCGCCGGACGCCAGTTGGCGGTGAAGGCGAAGATCACCACGGCCACCAGGATGCTGCCCAGCGCCATCGCCAGGCCGAGGTTACGGAGCGAGTCCTCGATGAAGGTCGCGGGCCGGAAGATGGTCGAATCGACCTCCACCCCCTTGAGGCCGGGACGCAGACCGTCCAGCGCCGCTTCGACCTTCCGGGTGACCTCCAGGGTGTTGCCCCAGGGCTGTTTCTCGACGATCAGCAGCAGGCCGGGACCATCGTTGATCACCGCATCGCCAATCGGCGCGGGATGGCCGATCCGCACCTCGGCCACATCGGCGATCCGGATTGCGGCGCCGGCGCTGGCCTTCACCACCGTGCGGCCCAGGTCTTCGGCGGTCTCGAGCCGGGTGAGATGCTGAACCGGCAGCCGCTGATTGGGGGTGTCGACGAAGCCGCCGCCGGACACCACGGTCGCATCGCCCGCAGCTTTCACGACCTCGGCGATGGTGACGCCGCTGGCGGCGAGCCGGCGGGGGTCGATGATGACCTGGTACTGTCGGTCGCGCTGGCCCCAGATCGCCACGTTCGCCACCCCGGGAACCGCCATCAGCCGCGGCCGGATGGTCCAGAGCGCCAAGTCCGACAACGCCATCTGGTCCAGGGTCGGCGATGACACGCCAATCTTCATCGCCCGGCTGGTTGACGAGAGCGGCGAGAGCATGACCGGCGCGTGGGCGAGCGATGGCAACTGCGCGGCGGCGACGGTGATCCGCTCCTGAACCAGCTGGCGGGCACGGATCACGTCGGTGCCGGGCTCGAAGATCAGCACCACCGAGGACAGACCCAGCACCGATTTCGAGCGCAGGGTCTTCAGCCACGGCACGCCATTGACCGCGCTCTCCAGGGGGACCGAGATCAGGCTCTCCACCTCTTCGGTCGACAGACCGGGCGCTTCGGTCTGAATTTCGACCAGCGGCGGCGCAAATTCGGGAAAGACGTCGAGCGGCGTGTTGCGCGCCGCCTGCACGCCGAAGATGACCAGCACCAGCGCCAGCGCCAGCACCACGATGCGTTGGCGCAGCGCCGTCGAGATCAGCCAGGTCATCATGGCCGGATCACTTGGTCCCGAACTCGGTTCCGAACAGTTCGGCCGCGCCCTGGGTCACCACCCGGACCCCGGCCGCCGGACCCGACGCCAGCACGGCGGTGTCGCCGACCACCCGCGCCACCTGCACACGGCGACGAATATAGACCGTGGGCTCGACCTGCTCATAGACCCACTCGCCGCCATGAATATCGTGCAGCACCGCCGACCAGGGAACCTTCAGGCCCGCCACGCGGCTGCGCAGCGGCGCGCGCACCACCACCCGTTGGCCGATCCGCAGGGCCCCGTCGCCATTGTCCACCGCAAAGAACAGATCGACGCTGGCGGTCTGGGCCGCAGCCGTGGCCGCCCCATCAACCGGGTGGCCGATCCGGCTGGGTCGGTCAGATCGGCCCGACGGGTCGCTGATGCTGACCGGCCCGCGCGCCAGCTCGGCGACCTCTCCGGCGTAGATCGGGGTTCGGATCCAGACCGTCCGCAGGTCAGCAGCGCTGGCCACCGAACCGCCGAGCACGGCGCGGCCAGCCTCAGCCGCCGCCAAGCCACTTTGCGCCAGGCGAAGCTGCTCGCGCGCCCGATCCCGCTCCTGCGCACTGCCGGCGTCCTGCGCGAACAGCCGTTCCGCCCGCCCGGCCTCAATCCGCGCTGTGGCGATGCGGGCCCGCGCCGCAGACACCTGGGCGTCGGCATCGATCTGGGCCTTGGCCAGGCTGGCCAGATCCATTGGTGAGGTCGGGGTGATGCGGCCATAGCCGGCCCCGCTGCGCGCCGGCGCCATCACCTCACCGGCATAGTCCCGATGGGCGGCGACCTCGCCGGCGGCGACCGGGACCGCCAGGATCGCCAGCCGCGTCACGGCCTGCGGCGTCAGGGTGAGCTTCAGCAGTTCGCCCTCGTGAGCGAGCAGCTCCGCTTTCGCCGGTGCGGGCGGCTTCGCAGCGCCCGGCTTGTCGCAGCCCATGAGCGCCAAGCCGGCCAGAACCACCGCCGCCACGACGCCGCCCCGGCTGTACAGATCAGACCCCAACGGCAACATGACTCACCCAGCAGCAGCTGGCCCAGATTAGCAGCGCGGTATCATCCCGCAAGCCACGCCTGATATGCGGCGCTGGCGATTCTTGCGTTCTCGGCCACCCCATGTCATACTGAACAAAACACGAACATTGGCAGCCGAGGGAGACCGGATATAGACTCAACTTTGCGAAAACTGACTAAATCAGCCCTATTTAGACAGTCCATAAACCGGTCTAAATCGCCGCCCTATTTGATCGCCAGATAGCCTTCGAAGCAGACGTATTTTGAGACCGTGGTGATGTCCTGGAAGCCGGCGCGGCGCAGCAGGCCCATGTTGCCCTCGGTGGAGAAGGGCTCCATCACGCCCTTCAGGCTCTGGGTCTTGGTGACGATCTCTTCGTAGCTGAAGCCCTGCTTCAGTTTGAACTCGTTGTAGAGGGTGACCATGATGTCCTGGAAGCGGGCGTCAGGCGCGCGGACCTTTTCGAACATGATGAAGGCGCCGCCCCAGTTCAGGCTGGCGTAGATCTTGTCGAACAGCGCCTGGCGGTCGCGCGGCGGGATGAACTGCATGGTGTAGTACGACAGGATCAGGTCGGAGGGCTCCAGCACCTGGACGCGGGCGTCCTCCTCGATGATGCTGATGGCCGGCACGTCGGCGCAGTGGGCCCGGGCCCGGGGCACCATGGCGGCCTCAACGTCCGAGCCGATATAGCGGGCGCCGTCCCGATGCTTGTTGCGCAGGGCGACCTTCTTCAGAAGCTCGCCGGTCGAGGTGCCCAGCTCATAGACCGTGCTGCTGGAGGACACGAAGAAGTCGCTGAGCTGGCAGACCAGTTCGTGGCCTTCCTCGTACAGCGGCACCGACTGGCGGATATGGGAGACGAAGGTGTCGGGCACATCGCCGCCGAAGGTCCAGGCGGCGTTCTCCACCTCGATATTGTGTCCCACTTTCATGGCGGTCTCCTGAACTGACGCTGAGAGGCTGCAAGGCTTACGCCATGCGGGCCGGCTGCGCCCTAAGATTGAATCACGGCTTGCGGCGAAGGGCGAGACGTTTTGGCGACGGATCGGGGCAGGGCGGCGGCCTTGGTGGCGACCTCGGGCCGGCCGGTCCGCTCGGCGGTGGCCTGGATCAGGTCGAAATAGCCGTCCATGGCGACGCTCTCGCTCCAGCGCTCGGCCAGCGCCGCCCGGCCGGCCGCGCCCATCTGGTCACGCTGATCGGGGTTCTGGAGGAGGTGCAGCAGGGCGGCGCGAAGCTCGTCCCCCGTCTTGAACAGCAGGCCCCCGGCGCTCTCCTCGATGATCTCGGGATAGGGGCCAAGATCGCGGGCGATGACCGGGGTTCCCTCCCGAAACGCCTCCAGCATCACCATCGGAAACACCTCATAACAGCGCGAGGTGGCCAGCAGGGCCCGGGCCTGGCGGTAGAGGCGGGTCAGGTCTTCGCGGCCGGTCTGGCCGATGAACTTGATGTTGGATCGACCCTCGGCCAGCTGGCGAAGTTCTGGCTCATAGGCGCCGGCGCCGGCGATCACCAGATCGGCCGGCATGGCCGCGTCGAACACCGGGATCACATCCTGCAGGCCCTTGATGATCTCCAGCCGGCCGACGAACAGGAAGAACGGCCGCTCCGGCGGCGGCGCCTCGGCGATCTGGGCGGCCACGGTATCGGCGTCGGCCATGAACGAGGGCAGCAGGGTCATCGGCGGCTTGAAGCCGAACGCCTTGTGGTTGGCGGCCACCGACTTGGAGAGCGCGATGAACACGTCGACGTTCTGAACCGCGCGATCCAGCACATCGGTATAGCGCCACAGCTGCGGCGGCCGGTGGTGGATCAGCGAGCACTTCAGACACTCGCGGCGGTCGCAGACCTCGCGGTTGTGGCGCCACAGCACATGGGTCGGGCAGACCAGCCAGTGCTCATGGGCGGTGTAGAGCTTCAGCGCATCGCCGATCGCCAGCACCCCCGCGCCGCCGACCAGCGAGGCGTTGTGGTAGTGGATCACGTCGATGTCCCGCGCCAGCAGGCGCTTGATCTCAGCCCCATGCACGATCGGCCGGCTGAGCTGATGGGTCAGGGTGGTGGCGAGGAACGGAAAGCGGCTCTGCAACCGATGCACGGTGATGCCCGGTGGTTCAGGGTCGACCGGCGGCATCGGAACCCCGCCGCTGCCCACGCTCCAGGCGTCGGCGTC
Source organism: Alphaproteobacteria bacterium (assembly GCA_043734425.1). Taxonomy (GTDB): domain Bacteria; phylum Pseudomonadota; class Alphaproteobacteria; order Caulobacterales; family Caulobacteraceae; genus Phenylobacterium. Next base: position 25,846 of record JAYTFM010000064.1, on the reverse strand, counting down.
ATGGATGATCTCGATCTCGCAGCCGCGCCGGGCCAGGGCATGGGCGAACCTGCGAATGTACTGCCCATCGCCGCCGAAGTTCAGCGGCGGGTAGAAGGTGGTGACCATGGCGATGCGCAGCGGCTTGGCGGCCATCGTCAGGCGGCCGTCGTGCGTGGCGCGCACAGGCTGTAGGTCAGGGCGGCGGCCAGCGGGACCACCAGATAGGTGAAGCCGTGCTCAAAGAAATGCGGAAAGATCAGGGTGACCCAATCGGCGCTCTGACCGTGCGAGGCGGCGTCCGATTTCAGCGACGCCAGCAGCACATAGACCCAGGCCAGACCGGCCCCGAGGATCCACGGCGCACCCCGGATCAGGCCTCGGGTCCAGCTGCTGAACGGCGCCAGCTGCGTCGCCGGCAGGGCGCGGCGCTGGAGCAGGATGCAGCCGCCCCAGCCGATCGGCAGGGTGACGATCACATGGGTCATGATCTCGCGCGCCTGGTGGCCCAGGTACTGTGGGTCGCGGAACGGCAGGACGAGGTCGGCCAGGCTACGGGTGAAGAGCGCGGTCAGGGCGAGGTAGACGGCGATGACGCCAAGCGCGACCGCGAGGCCCCGGCGTTCCAACGCCCCGCCAAGCGGATTGAACCCGCCGCGCGCCAAGGCGGCGATCCCCAGGCTGACGGCGATCAGCGGCCCCCGCTCCAGCAGGTGGTAGCGCCAGTGCGATCCCCAAACCAGCGGCGCACCGGGGCGGGTGTGGTTTTGCAGCAGGTTCTCGATCACGGCCGCGACGCCGGTCTGAACGAAGGCGCCGATCAGGATGACGGCGACGGCGGCGGCGAGCGCCAGCGCCGGCAGAGTGGATCTCGGGACGCCCCGCACCGCCGGAAACGCTGCATAGACGCAAGCCCCGATCCCCGCGCCGAGCAGCAGATCCTGGGGCAGCTCCCGCGTGGCGTGCTCATAGTAGAGCAGGGTGTCGAGCAGGGTGCGTACGCCATCCTCGTGGACCGGCGCCAGCCAGGGCCACGGGTTGCCGACCTGCAGGCAGATCGCGACATAGGCGAGCATCAGGACGCTCAGCCCCAGGCCCACAGCCAGCCGCGCCAGGGTGATCAGCGGGTCGGCGCGCGCGCTCATGTGACCGGCCCGCAGCGCGACACGAAGACGTCGCCGTCGGCCAGCGTGCCCGGGAATGTCACCGCCGGATCACAGGTGGTTTCCAGCGCGGCGAACAGCGGCCCCTCGTCCTTGCGGACATAGCGCTCGAAAGTGCGCACTACCCAGACGTTGGGGTGCGCCGCCCGCGCGGCCTTAAGTTCGGGGGTCCCGGTCACCCGCTTCCAGGGTCGGCCGTAGTAGGCGCCGTAGACATATGTTGTGCCGCCGCCGGCCGTCGTCACCAGGTCCGTGGGGCCCGCGCGGGCGTCGATGTAGCGAAGGGCGCCGGCGAAGTCCTGTTTGGGTCCGCCATAGTTGCGCGGCAGGATCACCACGGACGCCAGGACCATCGAGGCGACGGCGGCCAGCGGCGCCCAGGGGCGCAGGACCTCGCCAAACCCACCGAGCCGCGCGCGAATGAACTCGGTGATCGTCAGGGCGCCGCGCACCACGATCAGCAGGATGAACCCCGCCATGAAGAAGAAGAACCTGGGAAACGTCGGCCGCTGCATCAGGGCTGAGGTCGCGAACACCAGAATGCCGGGCGCCAGAAACAGCGCCAGGATGGTCGGGCTTTGGCGCAGATAGCTCCAGCAGCCCACCAGGAACACGGCGGCCGCGACAGCGACTACCGCGCCGGTCGCGTATCCAACCTGCAGTCCGCGCGCCAGTTCGGCCAGTGCCCAGAGCGGGGAGGCGGCCTTCACGCCCTGGGACGTGTCGCCGAAGAACGCCTGAACATCGCCCAGCAACGGGGCGTAGAGCGCTACCGTCACCAGCGCCGCCGTGGCAAAGCCGAGGGCCGGCAAGGTCCAGTCCTGAAGTTTGAATCCACGGCGCGTCGCCACGAGGTGCAGGCCGATGATCGCAGCCATGCCGATGGTCGCCAGGATCATCGTCAGGTGGGTGTAGGCGCCCAGCGCCGCGACCACGCCGAACGCCAGCCAAGGCGCCGCCTTGCGATCACGGAGGCCCTTCAGCGCCAACTGGGTGGAGAGCAGGCCCACGCAGAGCAGGATCGTGTAGCCGCGAGCGTTCTGGGAGTACCAGACGTGGTGATAGGACAGCGCCATCAGCAGGGCCGCCGAGGCCGCCTCAAACCGGCCGGTCACCGCCTTGCCAAGCCCATAGAGCAGCGGGATCGAGGCGACGCCGAACAGGATCGCCGGCAGCCGAACCACCCAGGGATGCTCGCCAAACGCCGAGATCGAGAGGTTGGCCAGCACCGAATAGAGGACGTGATTGTTGTTGCTGGGGAAGTGCGTAACAATCGCCACGAGCGGCTGGCGCACCGAGTCTACCAGTGTCTCAATCTCGTCGAACCACAGCTGTTCGCCGGCGCCCAGCCCACGTAAGGCGGCGCCCAACACCACGGCGACCAGCACCATCCAGGGCGCAAGCCGGGCTGCGGGACCGTCGGGCTCTGCGAAGGCTTTCATCTTACCTGTCCCCCCGGCCAGTTCTCGAGATCAGGCCGCCGACGCGCTCGCGTTGGCCTTCGCCGGACGCTCGATCAGGATGTGTCCATCGCGTTCCACGACAGGCCGTTCCAACAGCCGGAAATCGGCGCACTTCGACAGACCCGTGGTCAGCGAGAACGCGACGCCGTGGCCGGGACAGAAGATCTCGGTATCGGTGTGATGCCCATCCACCAGATCGACGGCGCGATGCGGGCAGCGGCGCTCGAAGGCCTTCAACCCATCGCGAGTGCGAAACACCAGCAGTTTCATATTCGGCGCATCGACAGCCAGCTTGTCGCCTGGAACCAGGTCTTCGCTGCGGCACAGGACGGTCGATTGGCCTGCCTCTATCAGCGTGTTGAGAGCGATGCGGCGGGTTCGTGGATCCAGCGGTGGGATCGAGGTTTCCAGCGATGGCTCGCCCTGGTGCTTGTTGGCGGCGAACAGTTTGATGGCGCCGAACCGGCGGTGCTCCATATCCTCGGACGAGAACCAGTGTTCCATGTTGAACGGCGCATCGTCGTTGAAGCGCGGCTGGTGCGGATTGAGCCGGGTGGTGAGCGCCAGACGGGTCTCGTCGGAGATGTTCACCTGGGTGCCGTGCAGCATCTCCGGGTTGAACAGCAGCAGCTCCTTGGGCTTCATCTTCAGCTTGGTGGGGGCCGGCAGCGGGAACCCTGGCGCCAGGTACATGCTGGCCCTGTCGTAATCGACCGGCCGGCCGAACATCTCCGGATAGAGGATGACGGTGTTGTCCTCGTTCACCCCGTCGATCGACAGCCACAGATTGATGCCGTCGTAAGAGTGGCCGTACCAGGTGTCGATGTGCGGGCCATGCGCGCGGGCCGGGGTCGGGATCTCGCCGTGGTAGGCGACGGGATTGAACGCCAGCTTGTGCTCCCGAACCTTCTGGCGCTTGCGGATGGCGCGGGAGACCTGATTGAGCAGGATCTCCGGATTGCCGACGGCGGCCAGCGCCAGCCGCGCACGGTCGGCAAAGTCGGTCGGCGCCTTCAGCGTCTCGCCACCCTTGCGGGCCACCAGATAGGGGTAGTGGATGCGGATCACGATCAGGTGGTCGATATAGAACGGATGCTTCAGGCCCAGGTTCTCGGCGCCGACCCGATAGGACCAGTAGTACAGCTCATCGCGCAGGGTCCGCAGGATGTGCTCCTCGAGCAGTTCGACTTTTTCGACCGGGAAGTGCTTGTGGATGTTGCGCAGCCCGTCGCGTTCCAGCGCCCTGCGACAGGCGACGCTTTCCAGGCGCTCGACGCCCTCGTGGAAGGCCTGATGGATCCTGGTGTCCAGTTCATCGCGCAGGGCATAGGCGTCCGTGACGTGGTACACGCCTTTGCGGACCATCGGTTCGACGTCGAATTTGGCTTCGCTGGTCATCACGCTATCCCCAACAAAACTAGCACGGGCCTGGTTTGAAAGCACGCCGGGCGGCGCGTCAGGCGTGCACGTTTAAGGCCCGACTATTGTCATCTGCTGAACTGTGCGCCGCTCATGCGCCGGCCTGCAGCAATCCGGCGAATTGCTGTTTCCAGGCCTTGATCGCCTCGGTCGGCGGTCGCACGTCGACATTCAACGTCCCATCGATCATGGCGGTCAGCCGGGCGAAGTCGTCGCGCTCGACGGTCGGCAGGTTGAAATCGCGGCCCATCTCGCGGGCCCGGTTGTCGATCTCGACGATAATAGCGCGGCGGCCGTGTTGCAGCGCCCGGATGCCGCCATGCAGGCGATTGCCAACATAGTCGAGGTCCGGCGCGTCGCGCAGCAGGGTGTCATAGGCAGCGAGGCTGGGCTCCAGGATGACGATGTCGTCGCCGAAACTCTTGAGATAGGCGTGGTCCTCGGCGGTCTGCACCCAGGCGTAGATGGTCTTGTAGCGGCCGCGCAGCGTCTCGATCAGCCGGCCATCCAGCGCCCTGTCGGGGATATAGGTGTTGAGGGTGGTGACCACCGACTCCGCGCGAGTCTTGGGCAGGGCGGCGCAGGCTTGCGGCGTGAAGCCCCACAGCGTCGGGCAGCCGGTGTTGATCACATTGCCGATGCCGATGCTGCGCAGCATCTCGGCCGAATAGCCGTCGCGCACCGAGTGCAGGGCGGTGGGATGCAGTACCCGCCGCAGCAGCCAGGCTGTGTAAGGATCGGGCTTCGCCTGAAACTGATACCAGCCAACGCCCATCAGCACGACCTTGGCCCCCAGGAAGGCGTCGGCCGGGCGCAGCCGCCAGGTCGAGCGCAGCCAGATGTGCGAGGAGATCAGATTGGTGCCGCCGGCCACCGCCAGCCTGGCGCTGCGGATCAGGCCTCGGCCCTTGGCGCCCATCACCTCATGACTGGCGACGGCGGTGACCAGGGCGCCGGCCAGCGGCCGGTCCAGCTCCTTGCGGACCGCCTCCATGATGATCTGGTCGCCCAGATTGGTGGACGCTACGGCGGTGTCCAGCAGGACCGCGCGGGGAATGTCGCCGGCGCCGGTCATGCCGCGTGCGCCTTGCGGATCCGCGCGGCGACGATCACCTCATAGTCAGGATCGACATAGTCCAGTTCGGCAGGTTCCAGTTCCTCGAGGCTGAGGCCTTGCAGATAGGCCACGGCGGTCAGCACGTTGCCATAGGGGATCACCTCGACCTCAGCGCCGGGGAAGTGCTGCGCGGCCAGCACCTCGACGCCCTGGGCGGTCAGCCGCCAGTATTCGCCCCAGTCGTCGCGGCCCAGCCGCCGGCCGACCTTGGAGATGCCCGAGGTGGTCAGCAGCAGCATGCCGCCGGGCTTGAGGATCCGGTGCAGGGTGGCGAGGGCCGCGCCCATGTCGACGATCATCTGCAAGCTCTGGGTGAAAATGATGCAGTCGAAGGCGTCAGACGGAATGTGCGGCGCGTCGGTCAGGTCGGCGATGATGGTGGCTTCCGGATTGCCCGCCACGACGTGCAGCACGTCGGCCTGGGTCACGCGATCACCGCCCAGGGTGTTGGTGTAGTAGGCGTCGCCCAGTTCCAGACAGCGGCCGTAGATGTGCTGGGCGCTGTCCGCCAGGAAGCCTTCGATATAGTAGCGGTCGATCGGACGTCCGCGATCCAGGCCGAACTTGCCGCTGACCGGCGTCACCCGCCGCAGATCGCCGAACGAGACCGAGCCGCGGCGGGGCCATTGCAGGCGATATTTGCGCTGCTGGCTGACCAGCCAGGCGCGCAGGCGCGGCGAGATCAGCGACTTGCCGGCGACGCGGCTTGGCGCGGGCGGCGGTGGGGTTTCGCTCATCCGCCGACCCCTAGCCGCGCCAGTGTTTCGCGGGCGCCGCGAAGGGCGCGCCGGGCCTGGAAATAGCCGTCCCGGCCGCGCAGGAAGTCGCGCCAGCGCGCCGCTTCGCGGAAATAGTGCATCTCGATCCTTGGCACATCGACGGCGTCGTCGGATCGGCGCGGCCGGGCGAAGCGGGTGCCGAACGCCAGCTCATAGCGACCGCGAAGGTCGGCCAGCACGGCGGCGTTCACCCGGCCGTACGGGGCGGCGAAGCTGCGGGTGGGCCGGTCCAGGTGGTGCGCGAGCTCGGCGCCGGACTGTTCGATCTCGTCGTGGCGACCCGACGATGAGACCGCCGTCAGGTCGGCGTGGCTAAGGCTATGCGAGCCGAACTCCACGCCGTCCTCCGCCAGGGCTTCGACCTGGTCCCAGGACATCAGCGGCCGGGCTGGAGTATCGGCCCCGTCCCAAGCCTCTGCGCCGCCCAGGCGGCGGGTCGGGACAAAGACCACCGAGGTGAAGTTGTGACGCCGCAAGATCGGTTGGGCGGCCTCGCGGAAGTCCAGGAAGGCGTCGTCGAAGGTGATCAACGCCCGCCGCTCGGCCGCCGCACCGCCGCGCCAGTCCAGAAAGTCCTGCAAGGTCATGGACCCATAGCCCTCGGCGGCCAGGGTCTCCATCTGCATGCGGAAGGTCGCGACCGGAATGCTGGTCGGCCCGGGCGTTTGCGAGATCGAGTGATAGGTCAGCACGACCGGACCCGGCATGGCCTAGTCCTCGACCACATGGGTCTCGAAGACCTCGCGGTAGGCCGCCCATTTGACCGCGTCGAAACTGCCGTCCGGCTGCTGGCAATCGACGGCGGCGTGCGCCATCGCCAGGGCGTGGTGGGTGTTGTCGTGAGCAAACAGGCCCTGGCGGCCAAAGGTCAGCAGACCCTTGATGCCGGCGATGTAGTGATCGAGAATCTCGAAATTGGGCTGGAAGCCGCGGTCGTAGACCGGATAGGCGGCGCCCAGCCGGCGGGTGTGGGTGGCGCGCACCTTGGCGGTGACCGGCAGGCCCACGTCGCCCAGCCAGGTGCAGAGGTGCTGGCCCAATTCGTCGTCCGACATCGGCCACCAGCGCTCGCCCGGATCGCAGGGCAGTTCGGCGCACAGCAGCGTCAGGCCCTTGGGCTCGCTCGAAGCTGAATAGTTCTTGGGCTCGGACAGGCGCGAGATCGGCACCGCCAGCTCGGGGAAATAGTGAGCGTCGTATTCGGTGAACTGGTCGGTCTCCAGCACCAGATAGATCAGGATCATACCGCGCGAGCGGATCTTGCCCGCCGCCGCCAGCACCTCCGCCGGGGCCGGCGGATGCATCATCCGGGCCAGCAGCGAGATTGGCAGGGTCGACCAGACCGCCTCGGTCTTCTGGCGAGTCTCCTTGCCGTCGCGGGTCCAGACGATGGCCTGAACCTTGCCGTCCTTGTGCTCGATGCGGGTGACGGCGGCGCCCATCTCAAAGCGCGCGCCGGCGGCCTGCGCCTCGTCACGCAGCCGCTCGGAGATCTGGCCGAAGCCCTTGCGGGGATAGAAGAACCCGCCGGTGCGCTTGCCCTTGAAGCCGGGAACCTGACGAAGGACCTTCATCAGGATCTTGCCAGGCGTACTGCCGGAGACGCGCCGATGCGCCAGCGTGACGGCGAGGTCCTTGGGCGGCGTCGCCCACAGCTTCTGGACATAGGGGTAGTAGAAGTTTTCGCTCATCGCCGGGCCCAGGCCCTTGTGCAGGACCGAGGCGAAGGTCTCCTCGCCGGGCGGGTTGCGCCGGAAGGGCTTGGTGAGGGCGTCCCACATCAAATGGGCGGCGAACAGTTTCGGCAGCTTCAGAACCAGATCGACCGGCTTCAGCGGGAAATGGATCCAGCGGCGCCTGAGCAGGATCCGACCATGGCGCGGGCGCCAGAGCAGGTCCTCGCCGACGGCCGCCTCGATGGTCTCCAGGATGTGCGGCTCGGTGGAGGGGTGCAGGCGGTGGCTGCCGAAATCGCACCAGATGCCATCGATCTGGAAGCTGGAGGAATTGCCGCCGACCACGGACTGGCGTTCCAGAGTCAGGACGTCGGCCTTGCCAGACTTGGCCAGCCACAGGGCTGCGCCGACGCCGGCGGGACCGGCGCCGAGGATGGTCACCTGGGGCCGGGCTGTGGTCTTGGTGGGGCGTTTGCGAGCAGACGGTGCAAGGGCGTTCATGCGGTGGGCTCGACAACTGCGGCCGACGTGGAGCGACCCGGCGTTTCGCGCGCTGCGGGCTTCCAGGCGGCCTGGATGATGAGGCCGATCAGGCCGCTGGCATAGAGCAGCGTCTGCCAGATCAGGCCGACGGCGATCACCTGGGCGGGATCGGCGCCAAAGGGCTTCAGAAGGATGGCGGTGCTGCCCTCGCGAACGCCCAGGCCGCCCAGGCTGATCGGGGCGATGGCGATGATCTTGGCGCTGGCCCAGGCGAAGACCCAGGCCGCAGCGCTGGCGTGCACCTGGGCGGCGTTGGCGAACGCGATGTTGATGCAGATGAACAGCGTCTGGACCAGCATCGACAGGGCAAGGCAGGTGGCAAGCCGGCCCGGCTCGGTCGCCAGTTCGCGGATCGCGTCGCCGACCGAGCGTACGAGGCGACCCAGCCGACCGTTGAAGGTTCGATGGGTGAGCAGGCGGTTGGCCAGCAGTACGGCCGCGAACGCCCCCGCGACGCCCAACGCCAGGGTTCCGAGGATCACCGGCCAGTTCAGCGCCTGGGTGGCGCGCGCGCCATAGGCGGCCACGCCGCCAACAGCCGCGATCAGGCCCAGGCCGAAGGTGTCGAGCAGCCGGTCCGCGACCGACCCCGCGGCCAGGCGCGCCGGCTCCTTCGCCTGGCGATAGACCAGGCCCGCGCGCACCACATCGCCTCCGGCGACGCTGGGCAGGCAAAGGTTGGCGGCAAGGCCCGCCAAATGGGCGCGAAAGGCTTCAGGATAGGAAACCCCGGCGCCGATCAGCAGGCGCCATTTCGCGGCGCTGATCGCATGGCCCACCAGAAAGGCGGCCAGACCGCCGAGCCATAGGGCAGGCGACAGCTTGCGCGCCTCGCGCCAGACCTCGGCGAACGGCACCACATTGAAGATCACCGTCAACACCAGGGCCGAAAGCGCCAGCCGCACCAGCCATCCGACCCAGGCGCGACCCGGCTTGCGGGCGGCGGGGGAAGGCGCCTCGGTCATGGGCCGGCTCGACTGTCTTCGCCGCTCTGGATCGTTGGCTGCAGGTGCAGGCGCGAGACCATGTCGGCCAACAGGCCTAGCGACCAGACCATGATCGCGCCCAGCACGCCCATCACCGCCGTCTCTGACAGGTTCATCTTGAAGATGTCGTAGACGCCCTTGAGCATCCCGACCACGAACATCGCTGCACCCACCGGCAGGAACACCCTGAGCGGCTGGAAATAGACCGTCAGGCGGACCACCAGCAGGATGAAGTTGAAGAAGTGCGCGGCGCGGATCTTCGAATGGCCGACCCGCACGCCGTATCTGATTGGCAAGTAAGCGACCTTGAGATTGCTGGCCAGCATGCACAGCGTAATGGTTGTGGTGAAGGAAAAGCCATCCGGCAGCAGCGCGATGAACCGCTCCAGGCTGGGGCGACGGAATACCCGCAGGCCAGAGTTCAAATCATTGATCTTGCGGCGCGCAAGGTGGCTGGCCAGGTTGTTCAGCACCCACTTGGCCGGCCGCCGGATAAACGGGACATTGGCCATGGCCGCGCCCCGGTCGCCGACCGCCATGTCGGCATAGGCGACCATCTGGATCATTTCGGGCAGATACTCGGCCGGATAGGTGCCATCGGCATCCAGGATGGCCACCAGGTCCGACTGCGTCGCGCGGATGCCAGCCTTCAGGGCATGGCCATAGCCGACATTTCCCTCGAAGTGGATGACCCGCGCGCCGCTGGCCTCGGCCTCGGCGCGGGTATTGTCTTTGGAGCCGTCATTGACGACGCAGATCTCGTAGCGGATTCCGAGGGTCTCCAGAACCTTGCGGACCTCCAGGACCGTCGCGCGGACGGCGCCCTCCTCATTATAGGCCGGGATCACCACCGCCAGCGACGGCAGGTCGGCGGCCATCTTCGCTGTGCGTGAGACCGCTTTTCGAGCTGGCGATTTCATCTCACCTACGTCCGCCACGTTCGCCCCCATACGCCCCGCCACGCCGGGCCGTTCCCGGGCGCCTACAATAGACCGCACGCGAGCGAAACTGGACAGCGGATCAAACCACGTCCGAGCCCCATCGCAGCCTGATCTGGCATCGATCTGTTACGAATCGATGCGTCCGTTGATACGTGCGAGAGCTTTTGGAAAGGTGAAGGCCACATGCTGGGGGCATTCGCCGCAGGTCTGTGGCGCCGGAGAAGGTCCTTACATGTCCGCGACGGTGCTGGTGACGGGGGGTGCGGGCTATATCGGCAGCCATGTGGCCTGGGCCTGCCTGGACGCCGGTCGGCGCGTGGTGGTGGTCGACGACCTCTCGACCGGCTTTCGCGACCTGGTCCCGGCGGAGGCGGTGTTCGTCGAGGGCTCGGCAGGCGACCGCGATCTGATGCGCACGACCCTGGCGGGGCACGACGTCAGCGCGGTGATCCACATGGCCGCCAAGACGGTGGTTCCCGAGAGCCTGACTGACCCGATCAGCTATTATCACACCAACCTGGGCGAGAGCCTGGCCTTCATCGAAACCGTGGCCGCAGCAGGGGTTGAGGCGATGGTGTTTTCGTCGACGGCGGCGGTCTATGATCCGGCCGCCGCAGACGCCGGGCCGCTCAGCGAGGACGCGCCCATCGCGCCGCTCAGCCCCTATGGCAGGTCCAAGCGGATGGTGGAGCAGATCCTGGCGGACATCGGCGCCGCCACGCCGCTGCGCCATGTGATCCTGCGCTATTTCAACGTCGCCGGCGCCGATCCGCAGATGCGCACCGGCCAGAGCACCGCCAACGCCACCCATCTGATCAAGGTCGCCTGCGAGGTCGCCGCCGGTGTGCGGCCGGCGCTGGAGGTGTTCGGCGACGACTATCCAACGGTGGACGGGTCCTGCGTGCGCGACTTCATCCATGTGACCGATCTGGCCCAGGCGCATCTGGCCGCGCTCGACCATCTGGAAGGCGGTGGCGAGTCGCTGACTCTGAACTGCGGCTACGGGCGCGGGGCCTCGGTCCTGGAGGTGGCGGCGGCGGTGGCGCGGGCCAGCAACCACCCGCTGCCGTTGAAGCGCGTCGCGCGTCGCCCCGGAGACCTGATGAGCGCGGTGTCCGATCCCAGCCGGCTGCGCGAGCGGCTGGCCTGGCGGCCAGCCCATGACTCGCTGGACGAGATCGTCGCCTCGGCCCTGCGCTGGGAGGCGTCGCGTCGCCGGTGATTCAGAGAGCTCGCAGTTTTGCAGCGCGTGGACTTGCAGCCTGGCGCACCGGCGGCCTGAAGTTCCTCAGCGACCTGGCCGCCCTGGCCAGCGGTCAGTTCGCCGCCAAGGCGGTCGGGTTCGTGGCCTTCGCCTACCTGGCGCGGGCTCTCGAGCCGCAGGGTTATGGCGCGGTCGAATATGTCGTCGGATTGTCGGTGTTCTTTGCAATGATCGTCGATGCGGGCCTGGGTCCGATCGGCGTAAGGCGCGTCATTCAGGACCCGGCTTCCTTGCCGATTCTGGCGTTCCAGGTTCCCTTGGCGCGGCTGATCATCGCCGCCGCCGGCGTGCCGATCATGGCGCTGATCGCGGCGTCGGCCATGAAGGGTCAGGCGCCGTCAGGACTGATCTGGCTCTATGCCGGCAGCCTGCTGATTGCGCCATGGTGGCAGGAATGGCTGCTGCAGGCGACGGATCGAATGCGCGATGCGGCTATCGCCCAGGTCCTGCGGCCGCTGGTGTTCGGTCTGGTGATCTGGGTCTTTATCCGCAACCCGGACGATCTGCTGGCCGTGGGTTGGGCCGAGGTGGCGGCGGTGACCACCATGACCGCCTATTGCCTGTGGGTGCAGCATACCCGTATCGCGCCGCTGCGGCTGCGTGGCTCGTTCACCGGCCTCGGGCGCCTGTTCCGCGAAGGCTGGGGCCTCGGCTCGACCAACATCGTCTGGGCCACCAACCAATACGCGCCACTCTTCCTGGTTGGCGCGATGATCGGCGGCGTTCAGGTGGCCTGGTATGGCGCGGCGGCGCGGATCGTGGCCTCGCTGCTGACCTTCAGCAACCTGTACCACTTCAATCTCTACCCGGCTGTCGCCCGCGCGGCGTCACATGATCCGGTGGCGCTTGGGCACATCATGCGCCGCTCATTCCGGGTGGTCAGTTGGGCCGGCGTTGCTGGTGCGCTGGCTTTCACCCTGTTCGCCGATCTGGTGACGGGGGTCGCGTTCGGAGCCAAACTCTCCGGCGCCGCGCCGCTGTTGCAGGTGCTGGTCTGGAGCCTGCCGCTGGCGCTGTGCTCCGGCCATGCGCGGTGGGGCCTGGTGGCGGCCGGCGCGCAGACCCGAGTGCTGTGGTCTCAGCTGGTCGGTCTGGCGGTGCTGGCGCTCGCCGCGCCTCTGCTCGGCCATCGCTTTGGCGCCATCGGCTATGCCTATTCGACCGTCCTCAGCGCCGCCAGCGTCTGGATCGCCTCACACATCTTCGCGGCCCGGCGTGAGGTGCAGCCGCCGCCGTTCCACCTGGCGTTTCGTCCGGTCGCGCTGGCGGCCGGAATCCTTTGGGCCTGGAAAGTGTTTTGGCCGGACACGCCCTGGGCCCCGCCGGCGGGGCTGGCGCTTTTCGTAGCGGCAGCGCCGCTACTGGACCCAAGATTGATACCGGATTTCATCCTGCTCGCCGGAGCAAAGATGTCACGACCGGCTGATCGTGAATCGACAACCCCGACCTGAGAGACGAGCGTTGATGCGTATCCTGCGATCCCTGCACGCCTGGGTCGGCGCGCTGCTGGCGCTGTTTCTGGTCGTGCAGGGCTTGAGCGGCGTGCTTGCGGTGTTGCGCGGCGAAATGATCGTCGCTTCCGTCCCCGCCGCGCGGGCCGCTAAACCGCCGCCGGACAGTCTGGGTCCGGCGCTTGAGGTGTTCGACGCCGCCCGCGCCGGCCATATCAAGGCTGTGTTGTTCAGTCCCCACGGTCTTGGTGTTCACCGTGTCTATCTCGCAGACGGCGCGTCAGCGTTCATCGACGGCCAGGGGCGCGAGGTCCAGCGCTGGCGCGGAAACCGCCGCATCGAGGAGCTGGTGCTGTCGCTGCATCGTGAATTGCTGTTCGGGAAGGCCGGCAACCTCATGGTCGGTGTTGTCGGGATCGGCGGGTTGGGTCTGGTGGCGGCAGGTCTGCTGATCTGGGCTGTTCCGCGCCCGCGCCTGGACGCGCGTATCTGGCCGGCCACGGCGGCCCGCAGAGATGTGTACAGGGCGCATCAGAACCTGGGCGCCCTGCTGGGCCTGTTCCTGGTGGTCCAGCTGACGACCGCCCTGGTGATGGCCTACGGCGGCGCGGCGCGCACGGTGCTCGGCGTGGACGGCCCTCGCGCGCCGCGCGCCGCGCCGTTCGCGGGACCGGTTCCGTGGACAGCAATTCTCAACGCCGCGCTCATCAGGGTCCCCAACGGCGAGATTCGCCGGGTGATTGCGCCGGCCCGCGCTCATGATCCGTTCGTCATCAACCTGCATGCGCCGGGCGAATGGGGCTGGGAGGCCGAGACGGTGGTTTTCGTCGATGGGCGCGGCTCGGTTCTCGGCGTGTCCCGGAGCACCGACAGAACCCTCGGAACCCGCGTTTACGCCGGCCTGAAGGCGCTGCACACGGGCGACTATGGCGGCGATCTTGGTCGCCTCGGAGCAGGGCTGGTCGGGCTCGGCATGGCGGTGCTCGGCGGCTTCGGCTTGTGGAGCTTCGTGCGCGGCCCGCGCGTGCGGGCGGCCATCCGCGTCGGCTTAACGAGATGATGACCAACATTGCCTACAGCGACTGAAACCTAACAACGCCCGACGCCGACAATGGGGCGCGTCGAGGCTTACGGCGCCTACGACGTCAACAATCTGGGTTTCCTGCGTGCGGACCACTCACAAGCCGATGCAGTATCCCCAGCGCAGCACTAGTCTGATCGTATATTCGGAGCCGAACCATGAGCCCTGCCCGCCTGACCGCCGCCCCGTACCGTCCGCTTCGCGCCGCCGGCGCGCTCGCCGTTCTGATCCTGGTCGCCGGACTGCCCTCCACGGCCGCCGCCTATGTCGGCCCGGGCGCCGGTCTGACGTTCATCGCCAGCCTGCTCGCCATCGGCGCCGCAGCGCTGATTATGATCGTTGGTCTCGTCGCCTTCCCCATTCGCTTGATGATGAAGGCTGCGCGGAAGAAACGTGAGGCGGCTGCGGGCTCGAGCGGTTCACCCGAAGCCTGATCGTGACCGAAGGCGCATTGATCTATTGGAGCATCGCCCTGGCGCTGGGGGCGGCGGCGGGTGTCGCATTCCTGCTGGCCTGGCGGTTCTTCCTACCGCCCGGCACGCAATCGCGGTTCTGGAACGCGCTGTCGGCCCTGGGCCTGAAGGCGATCACGGTCGATGAAGTCAGCGAATTCCTGGCGACCTATCGACGCCTGTTTGTGGCGCTGGGCGGCTATCTGGGTCGGAATCTGGCCATCGCGGCGGTCGGCGGAACGGCGATGGTCGGGGCGATCTTGTTTCTGCTGGCGCCCTTGCAGACAAACTGGGATCGCCAGAGCGCGACCTTGACGGCCGCCAGTTCGGCCGGCCCAGCCCCGATGTCGCACGCCGGCGACGCGCTCGTCTTCGCGCGGCCGGGCCAGCGTGTCACCGTGACGGGCGACGACGTGTCTGTGCGTATCGCGGCCTGCGGCTCAGGCGACAGTTGCGGTCTGTTGGAGTGGCTGGGCTTCACCATCGCGCCGCGGTCAGGTCCGCCGACCCAGGATCGCACGGTCATCGTCCGCGCCTCGCACGGTGATCGCAATCCGCTGTGGCCCTTTCTCAGCGATCTTGAGGCGGTGTTCGGCCTCGGATTGCTGGTCTCGCCGCTGGCCATCTTTTTCCTGCCGAAGCAGCACGTGGCGGCGTCCAAAGCCGGCTTTCAACTGAAGGCGTCCGACTTCGCCCTCGTGCAAATCAACGAGCAGCTGAAGCCGGTGGTCCGCTGGGTCGGCGACCTGGAAAGCAGGACCCACCGTGCCACGCTGGACGCGATCCCCCTGGACCGGCCGATCTTCGTGACCGGGCTGGCGAGGTCGGGAACAACCACGGTGCTCGCAGCGCTGACCCGGTCGGGCGAGGTCGGCTCGCATCAGTATCGCGACTTTCCGTTTCTCGGCGCGCCGCTGACCTGGAGTCGTCTTCAGGGGACGCTTGGCAAGCCTGCGGAGGCCGTGGAGCGACCTCACAAGGATCGCATCCTGATCACCAGCGCCAGCCCGGACGCTTTCGAGGAGCCGCTCTGGCGACAGTTCTTTCCGGCCCATCACGAGGTCGGCGTCAACCAGCGGCTGACCGCCGACCTCAGCCATCCAAAGTTCGAAGCCTTCTATCGCGATCACCTGCGCAAGATCCTGCTTTTGCGCGGCGCTGGCCGGTATGTGTCCAAGGGCAATTACAATGTCGGGCGCATTGAATATCTGGCCAAGCTGTTCCCGGACGCGATGTTTGTGGTGCCGGTGCGCCGGCCGTTGGAGCATGTGGCCTCGCTCTGCCGCCAGCACGCCCTGTTCGCGGCCTATGGTGAGGCCGACCCCCGCGTTCCGCTCTATCTCGCGGCGGCCGGCCACTTTGAATTTGGCCTGCAGCGCCGGCCGTTGGTGCTCAGCGACGGCGGGGCGATGCGCCAGTCCGCTTTCGCCAGGGGCGACGACATTCTGGGCTATGCGCAGCAGTGGGCCGAAGTCTATGGCCACGTCACCCGATTGATCGACCGGCCCGAGCTGTCAGGACGGATCCTGCTGGTTCGCTATGAAGACCTCTGCGCCGATCCGAAGGCCGGTCTTGACCAGATCATCGCCCTGGGCGGATTGGCCGACGCGGACGGGGCCATCTGCGCCTATGCCGATGAGATTTCGATTTCGCCCGAGAGGGTCCCCGCCGAGATCAGCGCGCGACATGACGCGTTGATGGCTGTGGTCGGCGACGTGGCGCGCCGCGCCGGTTACACAGACCTTTAGCCGCCGTCAGCGGCCACCGGATCAGCCAGCCAGGTTCAACAGCACCTCGCGCACCAACTCCGGCCGCTCGATGGGCAGGAAGTGGTTTGTACCGGCCACGGTGGTCACCTCGACCTGACCGGCCGGCCGAGGGAACTCGGACGCGGCGCTGACCGTGCAGGTCGAGCCATGCTCGGCGCGCAGGATCCTGACTGGGGCCTCGATGCGTGACATGGCGTCCCAGGTATCGTGGCCATGAGCGCTGAAGATGGCGGCTTCCCACTCTGGCGCGCAGCTCAACTCAACGCTGCCGTCCGGGCGGTCGCGGAACCCCGTCGTCACATAGCCCTCCAGCGCGGCGTCCGGCCAATTCGTGAAGATCGCCCGACCCCGATAGCTGGCCATCACGGCCTCGCGGGAGGGATATTCACGGCGCCGTCTGCGCGCGCCTGCGGCGAGCGGCGAGTCGGGGACAACCCGTCCGCCCGCCCGGATGACCGCCGCCTCCGCCGCCTGCGCCATGATCACCGGATCGAACAGGGCAAGGCTCCGCACCCGCCGGGGCGCCTCGGCAGCGGCCAGCAGGCTGACGCAGCCGCCGATGGAATGGCCCGCCAGGATCACCGGCCGCTCGGTTGCGACGATCTCCATCAGGGCCAGCAAATCATCACGCAGGTCATAGGCGTCGCGCTTGTCGGCGATGGCGTACTGTTGCGGGGTGCCGCCATGGCCCCGTTGGTCGATCGCCAGGATGCGCAGGCGCTCGCCCAGGGGCGACAAGACATGCCGATAGGTCGCGGCATTCAGGCCATTGGCATGCAGCCAGATCACGTCAACGGGCCGATCTGGATCGCCGAACGACAACACCGACATCGGCAGCGATCGTGCGCCGTCGTGCAGCGTGATGGTGTCGGCAAGGCGCCGGGTCGGCAGGTCGTCGGCCATGGTGTTCG
Organism: Alphaproteobacteria bacterium; assembly: GCA_043734425.1. GTDB lineage: Bacteria > Pseudomonadota > Alphaproteobacteria > Caulobacterales > Caulobacteraceae > Phenylobacterium. Next base: position 8,852 of record JAYTFM010000064.1, on the reverse strand, counting down.
CACCCTGCGGTTGGCGGTTTCCAATCGTCATAGCGCTCGTCGCAGCGCGTTGGAACCTGTGGCTCAGCCCAACCGCGCCAGCGCGGCGCGCCGTCGCCCGGCGCATCGATAGCTGGGCGGCGATCCGATCCTCAGAAAGGGCGGGCATAGTGGGGCTGCGGCTGCCCGCTGCGACGGTGCTGGAATGTTGCGCTTGGGAAACGTCGCATTGACATCGGGGTGTCGAATCATGGCTGTTTGCGGGGGGATTTTGGGGGAGTCGCATTGGCGAAGGTCAAGCAGCACAAGGTCATAAGCCGGCTATCGACCACGGCCTTCAAGCGCGGCGGAATCAGCGCAGCACAGGCCTTGAAAGCCGCCGAGGCGACGCTCGATACGCTGCGCCCGCCTTGCCTGGAGGATCTAGACGCGGCCCTCGACGTGCTGGACAAGCGCTTCGGCCGCGACTCTGTCGGGAGCTGCAAGGGCTCCAATAGCGACGTCTACCTGCTAGGCTCGAAGATCATAGACAGCGCCATCGGATTGCCAGGCAGCGGAGTCGATCAGGCGGCGCGCGCACTGTGTGAATTCGTCGATCAGGCAGAGCAGTGGTGTGTTCAGGATTGGGCGGTGGTAGGCATTCACGTTGACTGCCTAAAGCTACTGCGTGCTACGGGCGCCACGATGTCCAGTGTGCAACTCAATGCTGTCCTCGAAGGTCTCGCTCAGCTCGCGCGAAAACGCCTTAGCGAGATGGCGGTCACGGCGCCCTAGACGCTTCAGTGGGCAAAAGGCCAAGAAGGACATGTGTCGAATTTTTCGGCCGAGGCTGAGATCTTATATTGGCCCGTTCCAGTAGTTCAGAATGAAATCCAGTGAGACGCCGACATCATCAGAAGTATGTATTCATAGATATCAATAACTAGCGAGAATGTAAATATCTCCAAAATATATTTGGCGGGATAGCATTAGATTATGTTTGGCATTACCGGAGAGAGAGGTAAGATAAACCTATCGAGATCAACTTGCGTGATCATCGATGACAACCCAATGGCTTTGAAAATAATATATCAAGTTCTTCTGGGATTTGGTGTTGGCTGCCTCATAAGATGCGAAAGCGCCAGTGAAGCTCAAAAGGTCGTAACGACGACGCCAATAGATTTCATCGTTACGGACGGACATATGCCGGAAATGGACGGCTATGAGTTCGTCCAATGGCTGAGGCATCAGACAACCTGTGAAAACCGGTTCGTACCGATCCTGATGGTTTGTAGCGAAACGCGCCTTTCGCACGTGTATCGAAGTCGCGATGTCGGTGCGAATTTCGTCATCGCCAAACCGATTTCGCCAAAGGTGCTGCTGGATCGGCTGTTCTGGCTGTCGAAGGACAAACGCGACTTCATTGAAGCCGACACCTTCGTCGGGCCGGATCGTCGATTTAGGCGCCAGGGGCCGCCGGCCGGCAGCCCCGGACGACGTCACGATGACCAACTGGTTGAAACGGCCAGCACGGCGGTCGTAGAGGCGGACGCCAGCATCAACCACGTGATCGCCGACTGAGGCTAGGTGCGCTTGGTCAATAGCGCGGTCGCTCAGCCTTCGGCGCGTTTCCTCACGGTGGTCGAGGACTGGATCAGGGCCGCAGTTCGGCGAGCAGAGCCGTCCGCTCCTGCGGTGTATTGGCGCCTCTGAGGCGCAGGCGCGCGGCGTCAGGGCAGGGCAGGCGGACCAATCCCGCCCGCTCCCAAAGCCGCGCCATCGGCCAGTCGGCGCGCGCCGCCGCAGAAACCGCCGCCAAGTCGACCACTGCCGGGAAGTGCAGGCCCGCATAGGCCGCGCCGGGTCCGGGCTGAGCCAGCAAGGCCAGCAGATCCTCCGGGCGGAGCGTGGGGGCGTCTACAGCCAGCACCAACGTGCGCACGCATCCCTGGCCTCGCAGCGCCGCTGAGCCAGCCAGCACGCCGCCGACCGGGCCGCCAGCGGCCGGCTCGTCCGTCACAGCGGGCAGGCCATGGTCTCCGGCTCCGACAGTGCAGAGATGCGCAGCCCCCACCTCGCGCGCCAAAGCGGACAGCCGCGCCACGGCGCTGACCCCGCCCCAGTCCAGCCCGGCCTTGTCCTCGCCCATCCGGCTTGAGCCGCCGCCGGTCAGGATCATTGCGCCCAACATTGGCCGCGCGTCAGGCCGGCTTGAACTTCAGCGGCATCACCTTGGGTCCGGAAATGAAGTTCGAGGCCAGCCACTCGGTGGGGGCGGTCAGCTCGAAGTCCTTCATCCGGGTCAACACCTCGCGCAGCATGGCGTCGATCTCAATGCGGGCGATGTGCTGGCCCAGGCACACATGCGGCCCGGTTCCGAACGCCAGGTGGGGGTTGTCAGTTCGCGACAGGTCCAGCACGTCAGGCCGATCAAAGGCGGCGGGATCGCGATTAGCGGCGCCGAAATACATCACCACCTTGTCGCCAGCCTTGATCGCCTGGCCGGCGATCTCGGTGTCGCGTCTGGCGGTGCGGCGCATGTAGATCACCGGGCTGGTCCAGCGCAGCAGCTCCTCGCGGGCGCGCGGCAGGCGGGCCTCAAAGTCGGCCATCAGCCAGGCGAACTGGTCGGGGTTTTCCATCAGCGCCAGCAGGCCGCCGGACAACAGGTTGCGTGTCGTGTCGCCGCCGGCGTCGATCAACAGCAGGAAGAACAACAGGAATTCCATATCCTCCAGCCGCCGACCATCCAGTTCGCAGGCCAGCAGCCGGGAGGCCAGGTCGTCGCCGGGATTGGCCCGCTTGTCGGCGATGACCTTGGCGCCATACTCGAACATCTTGGCCACCGCCTGGCCGCCGGCCCCAGGCGGCAGGGTCTCGGGCGCGGTGTGAATGACCTCGGTCAGCTTGTAGAGCTCGCGCCCGTCGTCCAGCGGAAAGCCCAGCAGTTCGGCGATCACGAACGACGGCATCTCGCCGGCCACCTGGTTCACGAAATCGCATTCGCCCTTGGCGATGACGCTGTCGACAATCTGCTTGGCCAGCTCGCGGATCCGGCTCTCACGCAGCCGGGCGGTGGGTTCGGTGAACTCCGAGCGGATCAGCTTGCGGAACCCGGTGTGTTCCGGCGGGTCCATCATCAGCATCATCTTGTACGGCCCGAACCCGCCAGCCCCGGCCAGCGGATCGTGGATCATGATCGTCGGCTCGGACGAGAACGCCTGGAAATCCCGATCCACCGCCCAGACGTCGGCATGGCGGGTGACCGCCCAGAACCCTGAGCCGTCCGGTTCCTCGTGCCAGGCCACCGGCTGGTGCTCGCGAAGCCAGGCGAACTGCCCATGCGGCTGGCCGCCAATGAAGCTCTCGGGGGAAAGAAGGTCGATCTTCATGGCGCTCTCCGTGCTTTCACGCCCGCTCCCGCTCATATCCCCTTGGTCGGGACGATCAGGTACTTCTCGCCGGTGGTCTTCTTGTTGTAGGCGGCCATCATCGCTGGCTGCAGCACCTCGGCCAGCGAGATTTCGGCGGTGTAGTGGCTGGCGAAGGTGGTCTTCAGTTCCGCCGCGACGCGATCCCGCAGCTTCTGGCCGCCCTCAGCCCCGATCTTGATCAGGAACGGGGTCAGCAGCCAGCCGCCGATCCCCCAGATCATCCCGTAGCTGCGGGCCAGCTCGGTCGGGCCAGTGTCCAGGCCGCCGTAGATATAGACCTGCTTGTGGACGGTGGAGCCATAGCGCGAATAGGCGCCGGCCTTGCGGCTGGCGGCCGCCTCCATGGCCATCAGGATCTGGCTGGCCAGCTTGCCGCCGCCGATGGCGTCGAACGCCAGCGTCGCGCCGGTCTCGTCGAGGGCGCCGATCAGCGCTTCCAAGAACCCGGGGGCCGTGGAGTCCAGCACGTACTTGGCGCCAGCGTCGGTCAGGATTTTCGCCTGGGCGGGGCTGCGGACGATGTTGACCAGTGGCACGCCGTCCTTCTGGCAGATCCGGTTCAGCATCTGGCCCAGGTTCGAGGCGGCGGCGGTGTGGACGAGGCCGGTGTGGCCCTCCAGGCGCATCACCTCGACCATGCTGAGCGCGGTCAGCGGATTGACGAAGCACGAGGCGCCGTCGGCGGCGCTGGCCCCGGCCGGCAGCGGCAGGGCGTCGGCCGCGCGCACGGTGCGATACTGGGCGTACATCGCCCCGCCGATCGCTGCGACCTTACGTCCGACCAGCGCCTGGGCGGCCGGGTCGGGACCGGCGGCGATCACCGTGCCGGCGCCCTCATTGCCGACCGGCAGCGACTGGTCCAGGCGCGCCGCCAGCATGCGCATCATACCCTGCGGCACCGGGGCGGTGGTGACGCCGCCGGCGACCTTGGCGTTGGCCACATCGGCCGGGCCGACCAGCAGACCCAGGTCCGAAGGATTAATCGGCGTGGCTTCGACCCGCACCAGGATCTGATCGCCGGTCGGTGCGGCGACCTCCACCCGCTCCAGCGACAGGCGCAGTTCTCCGGCGGCGGTGATGATCGAGCGCAGCTCAAGGCCGTGCGTCGGCAGTTCCTGGGTCATCGCGACCTCCCTTTGGCTGATATTGTCCGGTTGGACATGCCGGCTCGCGGCGCGAGGTGCAATGGCTGGTCGGGCCCGAACGCAAGAAAGGCAGCCCTCTCGGACTGCCTCTGCCGCTTCTTCCGTCCGCGCAGAACCCCTCAAGGTCCTGGAAGCGCCGCGGGGCCCCACGCCCTGACAGCCGCGAAGCGACCGCCGTTAACCCCGGTCATGCCGCTCCCAAGCGTCGACCGCAAGAGCTGGCAACCTGCTTGCGTCGGTTTCCACTCCAGCTGTGGCCCGGGCACAACGCCCCGAAATGGTCACAATCCCGGCTCGCCGCGAACACAAGCCGCGCCCTTAATATGAGCGTCGGCTGATCGGCATCTGGTCCGGATCCTGAATAGCCCCCCCAGCCCCCCGGATCGGGCGCATGGTCAGCCGGCAATCTTCTCCAAATCTCATGTCGCCGCCGCAGAGCCTTCAGGCGTGCGCGTCGGATGTGACCGCAAATCCCTCATAATCGTTGGCCGCCACCTCTGCGCACTTGTCGCGATAGACCGGAAAGCCGCCGATATAGGGCATGAAGACGCGGGGTTTGCCGGGCACGTTGGCCCCCATGTACCAGCTGTTGGCCAGCGGATAGACGGTGCTGTTTCCCACCTCATTGACGTGCTCGACCCAGGCGTCCTGGGCCTGCGGCGTCGCTTCGATGGCCCCCATCTGCCGCTCGCCCATCCAGGCGATGCAATTGGAGATCCACTCGACGTGCTGCTCGATGGCCACCGCCATATTGCACAGCACCGAGGGGCTGCCGGGTCCGGTGACGATGAACATATTGGGGAAGCCTGCGATCATCAGGCCCAGATAGTTGCGCGGTCCCGCCGCCCATTCCGCGCTCAGCGTCATGCCGCCGCGGCCCTGGATGTCGATCTTACCCAGCGCGCCGGTCATGGCGTCAAAGCCGATGGCGTAGACGATGGCGTCGACCTCATAGGTTTCGGCCGAGGTCTGGATGCCGGTGGGCGTGATCGCTTCGATGGCCTCGTCCTTGAGGTCCACCAGGCTGACGTTGTCGCGGTTGAAGGTGGCATAATAGCCGGTGTCGACACACAGGCGTTTGGAGCCGATGGGGAACGACTTGGGGGCCAGCTTATCGGCGACCACCGGGTCCTTAACGATCTCGCGGATCTTCTCGCGGACAAACTCGGCCGCCGTGTCATTGGCCTTCGGGTCCAGGATCAGGTCGTTGTAGGCGCCCAGCAAGGCGAACCCGCCCTTTGCCCAACGCGCCTCATAGGCGACCCGCCGATCCTCAGGCGTGGCGTCAAAGGTCGCGATCTCCGTGGGATCCACGAGACCAATGGCGAAGCCGGTCTCGCGGGCCTGGGCGCGGTATTGGGCTCGGTTGGCCTTCCAGTCGGCGACGACCTCGTCGGGGATCGGGCCGTTGTGGGCGGGGACGCTGAAGTTTGGCGTCCGCTGAAAGACCGTGACGTGGGCGGCCTCAGCGGCGATCAGCGGGATCGACTGGATGGCCGACGATCCCGTGCCGATCACCCCCACCCGCTGGCCGGTGAAGTCCACCCCGCCGCGCGGCCAGTCGCCGGTGTGCCAGCTCTTGCCCTGGAAGCTCTCCATGCCCGGAAAGTTCGGCGGATTGGTCACCGACAGGCAGCCGGTGGCCATCACGCAATAGCGCGCGCTGACGCTCTCGCCCTGGTCCGTGGTCACCGTCCAGCGATTGGTCGCCTCATCGAAATGAGCGCTGGCGACGCGGGTTTCCAGCTGAATCCCCGAGCGCAGATCGAACCGGTCAGCCACGTGGTTGAGGTATCTCAGCAGCTCCGGCTGGGTCGCATAGCGCTCGCTCCAGACCCACTCATCGTCCAGCTCCGGTGAGAACGAGTACGAATACTCCTGGCTCTCGATGTCCACCCGCGCGCCCGGATAGCGGTTCCAGTACCAGGTGCCGCCAACCCCGGTTCCCGCCTCATAGACCCGCGCTGTCAGGCCCTGGCTCCGCAGCTTGTGCAGCATATAAAGCCCGGAAAACCCGGCCCCGACGATCACGGCGTCAATCTTGGTTTCGGCGGTCATGAAAAGGCTTTCCGTTTCTCGTTTGGAGCGACCATAGCGAACTTGACCTACGGTCATCACTATGGCGATCCCGCTGTGTTGATCCGCGCGAGCCAAGCTGAATTCACTTGAACAATATACGGATATGCCGTATATCCGGCCGTGGAGATCGAGTTTGACGACGCGAAGGATGCGACCAATCTCGCCAAGCACGGCGTCCCGCTGGCCCTTGGCGCTGTCGTCCTGGCAAACCCCCTGGGCGAGATCGTCGATGGCCGGCGCGACTATGGCGAAGCGCGGATAAATGCTTTCGGTCTGGTGGCCGGGCGTCTGTTCGCCTGCACTTATACGGTTCGAAATGACGTGCGTCGGATCATCTCGGTACGGCGGGCCAGCAGGCAGGAGCAGCGCATATGGCTATCGTGAAAGTTACGCCCGATATGGTCGCCAAAGCCCTGGCCGCCACCGACTGGAGAGCCGTTGACGCGCGGACCGACAGCGACATCGCGCGTCAGGTCGCCGACGATCCTGACGCTGCGCCGATTTTGAGCGGCGGTGAAACGGCGGCGGCCATCGCGCGCACGGTGCGCAAACGGCTGGGGCTCTCGCAGGCGCAATTTGCGGCGCGGTTCCACCTGCCGGTCGGCACGCTGCGCGACTGGGAGCAGAACCGACGGCAACCGGACGCGCCCGCGCTGGCGTATCTGCGGGTCATCGCACGTGAGCCTGATATGGTGGCGAAGGCGTTGGTGGTCGCGTAGCCGAGGAGGACCTGGCCGAAAGCATGGGGCGCACAAGTCGCTCCCCCAGCGGAGGAGCGACCTGGAGCCCCTACGCCGCCCGCCGATACAGGCTCTGTTTCGGCGTCTCCATCACCCGCCGCACCATCGGCTCAAACGCCTCCAGCGGCAGGGTGTCATAGCCCTGCTCGAAGCTGTTCTGATCGTACTGATGGCAGAACTGGGCGCAGTATTCGAAGTGCGGGTGGCCCCGGTAATCCTCGCGAATGTCGCGGTCCAGGCCCAGGTGATGGAAGAAATAATAGCCCTGGAAGATGCCATGGTGCTGCAGCGTCCAGTGGTTGGCCTCCGACACATAGGGCTTCAGGATCGTGGCCGCGAGTTCGGCGTGGTTGGCCGGCAGCAGCAGGTCGCCGATGTCGTGCAGCAGGGCGCAAACCACATATTCCTCGTCGCGCCCGGCCCGATGGGCGCGCGTGGCGGTCTGCAGCGAATGCTCCAGCCGGTCGACATTGAACCCGCCAGTATCGCCGCGCAGCATCTCCATCTGCGCCAGGATGCGGTCCACATGTTTGCCGCGATGCGGGGCGCCGGCGCGGACAATGGCGGCCCAGTCCTCGGCCGTGCTTTCGGTCATGCTGCTGAAATGCGCCCGATCCTGAATGTTGCCGTCCGCCATAATCATCTCCCTTGAGCTCGCCACATGGTGCGTCTGTCGGCGCCCCACGTCAACGCGCGGGTTTGACAGCCGAGCTTAAAGACCTGCGTTATGTCGGTCTGGCCCCAATGGGCCAAAGGGGGAGACCAAGATGTCTATCGAACTTCAGCTGCTGGTGTGCGCCGTCGCGCTCACCGTAATTCAGATGTTGGTGTCAGTCATCGGCGCCACGCAGCAGGTGGGTCTGCCCACCCTGGTGGCCAATCGCGAGGGCCTGGCGGAGATCACCGGCTGGGCTGGCCGCGCCGCCCGCGCTCACCGCAACATGCTTGAGAACCTGGTGCTGTTCGCAGCTCTGGTGCTGGTCGCCCATGCCGCCGGCAAGGAGAACGCCATGACGACGATGGGCGCCCAGTTGTTCATCTGGGGCCGCGCCGCCTTCGCAGTGATCTATGTCATCGGCCTGCCCTGGATCCGCACCGCCGCCTGGGGCGTCTCGATGGCCGGCCTCGTGCTGATCTTCCTGCAGGTGATCTGACGCCAGCTTAGGGGAGGCGGGACCGGCCGCGCCAGCCGACCTGCCGGAGATGAAACCCCCTCCGCGCCTTCAGCGCACCTCCCCCTGCCGCGCTGCGCGCTGGGGGAGGATCTGTACACCAGTTGCTCCCCCACAGGGGGAGCTCCGGCGAAGCCGGTGAGGGGGTTTCCGCCCCGGTCGAACGGCTGCCGCCCGTAGGCTGCCGCGCGGGACAACACATCCCTGTTGACATGATGTTCCGGTTATGTTCTGGTGTAAGCCGTGGACCTAGAACCCCTCCCCATGCACGAGCGCCATGCCTTTGGCCTTGAGCGGCTCGCTGAGATGAGCGGCAAGCTCGTC
>JAYTFM010000063.1:0-75248 GCA_043734425.1 Alphaproteobacteria bacterium | reverse complement strand
CGAGCAGGCGCTGGAGATCACCGACACTTTGGTGCGCTCGGGCGCGGTGGACATCATCGTCATCGACAGCGTGGCGGCGCTGACGCCGCGGGCCGAGATCGAAGGCGAGATGGGCGACAGCCTGCCCGGCCTGCAGGCCCGCCTGATGAGCCAGGCGCTGCGCAAGCTGACCGGCTCGATCTCCAAGACCCACACCCTGGTGATCTTCATCAACCAGATCCGCATGAAGATCGGGGTGATGTACGGCAGCCCGGAAACCACCACCGGCGGCAATGCGCTGAAGTTCTACGCCTCGGTGCGTCTGGACATCCGCCGCACTGGCTCGGTCAAGCGGGCCGATGAGATCGTCGGCAACAATGTCCGCGTCAAGGTGGTCAAGAACAAGGTCGCCCCGCCGTTCCGCGAGGTCGAGTTTGACATCATGTACGGCGAGGGGATCTCCAAGCTGGGCGAGATCATCGACCTCGGCGTCAAGGCCGGGGTGATCGAGAAATCCGGCTCGTGGTTCTCGTTCAACTCCCAGCGGATCGGCCAGGGCCGGGACAATGTCCGCGACTTCCTGAAAGCCAATCCCGACATTGCCGGCGAGATCGAACGCGCGGTGCGCGGCGCCAAGGACGTCATCGAAGAGGAACTGCTGGTCGGCCCGAGCGAAGGCGCGGGCGACGAGGACGGCGCGCTCTAAGGTCTCTTGAGGTCGCCCAAGGCCGTGGGCGCGCGGGTCCCTCCCGCCACACCGACCCGTTATCTGCGCCACCCCGCGCGGCCGTATTGGCGGCCTTCATGAGACCCGGACGCCTGGGGGAGACCCCGGGCGTCCTTTTCCTTTGGCGAGAGCGGCCGAGGTTTCGTAAAGGGACGGCGGGCCGCAGCGCCCTCCACTCGAACCAAGCGATTGCGCCCGCCGATGCCCAGCCTGAATGAGATCCGCACCCACTTCCTGGACTACTTCCAGAGCCAGGATCACGCGGTGGTGGCCTCGGCCCCGCTGGTGCCGCAGAACGATCCGACCCTGCTGTTCGTCAACGCCGGCATGGTGCCGTTCAAGACCTATTTCACCGGCGCCGAAGCCTCGCCCTGGCCGCGCGCCGCCTCGTCGCAGAAGTCCGTGCGAGCCGGCGGCAAGCACAACGACCTGGACAACGTCGGCTACACCGCGCGCCACCACACCTTCTTCGAGATGCTGGGCAACTTCTCGTTCGGCGACTACTTCAAGGAACGCGCGATCACGCTGGCCTGGGACCTCCTGACCAAGGAGTTCGCCCTGCCGGCCGACAAGCTCACCGTCACCGTCTATCACACCGACGATGAGGCCGCCGACCTCTGGCGCAGGATCGCCGGCCTGCCGGACCACCGGATCATCCGCATCCCGACCGCCGACAACTTCTGGTCGATGGGCGACACCGGACCGTGCGGCCCCTGTTCGGAAATCTTCTACGACCACGGCGAGCACATCGCGGGCGGGCCGCCCGGCAGTCCGGACGAGGACGGCGACCGGTTCGTGGAGATCTGGAACCTGGTGTTCATGCAGTTCGAGCAGTTCGCCGACGGCTCGCGAACGCCCTTGCCGCGCCCGTCGATCGACACCGGCATGGGCCTGGAGCGCCTGGCCGCCGTGCTGCAGGGCGTGCACGACAACTATGACGTCGACCTGTTCCGCACCCTTATCGACGCCTCTCGCGCGCTGGTCGGCGGGGCCGGTGGCGCCTCGAACGGCCCCTCGCACCGGGTAATCGCCGACCACCTGCGCTCCACCAGCTTCCTGATCGCCGATGGCGTTACGCCCTCCAACGAAGGCCGCGGCTATGTGCTGCGCCGGATCATGCGCCGCGCTATGCGTCACGCCCACCTGCTGGGCGCCGAGGAGCCGCTGATGCACCGCCTGGCGCCGACCCTGGTCGCCGAGATGGGCGAGGCCTATCCCGAACTGCGCCGGGCCGAAGCGGCCATCGTCGACACCCTGCGCCAGGAGGAGGAGCGGTTCCGCCGCACCCTGGGGCGCGGCATGAGCCTGCTTGATGAAGCCACCAGCGGGCTTGAGGCCGGCGACATCCTCTCTGGCGAGACCGCCTTCAAGCTCTACGACACCTATGGCTTTCCCCTCGACCTGACCCAGGATGCGGTCCGCGCCAAGGGTCTGACCGTAAACCTGGACGAGTTCGACGCCGCCATGACCCGCCAGCGGGAGATGGCCCGCGAGGCGTGGAGCGGCTCGGGCCAGGCCAGCGCTGCGGCCGAGTGGTTCGCGATCCGCGAGCGCCTGGGGCCGACCGAATTCGTGGGCTACGACGACGCCGACGTGCACGCCCAGCTGCTGACGATTGTCGAGGATGGCCGGGAGATCGACGGCGCGGCGACGGGCGCCCAGGTCCAGGCCCTGTTCGACCGCACCCCGTTCTATGCCGAGAGCGGCGGCCAAGCCGGCGATCAGGGCGAGGTCACCTGGGACGCGGGCCGGGCCCGCGTCACCGATGTTCAGAAGCTGGCCGGCGACCTGCACGTCCACGACCTTCAGATCACCGAGGGCGCCCTCAGCGTCGGCGCCCAGGTGCGGCTGATGCTGGACGCCCCACGGCGCACGGCGACCCGCGCCAACCACTCCGCCACCCACCTGCTGCACGCGGCGCTGCGCCATGTGCTGGGCCCACACGTCAGCCAGAAGGGCCAGATGGTCGATGGCGAGCGCATCCGCTTCGACTTCAGCCACGGCGCGCCGGTGACGCCGGACGAGATTGACCGCATCGAGGCCGAGGTGAACGCCGTCGTCCGCCAGAACCTCGCCGCCGACACCCAGTTGATGGCGCCCCAGGCCGCCATGGAAGCCGGCGCCATGGCGCTGTTCGGCGAGAAATACGGCGACACCGTGCGGGTCCTGTCGCTGGGCCAGGCACTGGCGGGTGAAGGCGCCTATTCGGTGGAGCTGTGCGGCGGCACTCATGTGGCGCGGACCGGCGACATCGCGCTCTTCAAGGTGGTCCAGGAACAGGGCGTCGCGGCCGGTGTGCGGCGGATCGAGGCCCTGACCGGCGAGGCGGCTCGCCGCTGGTTGCTGGATCAGGCGGCCGTCGCCAAGGGCCTGGCCGATCAGTTCAAGATCCCGGTAAGCGAGGTCTCGGCCCGCGTTGAGTCCCTGGAAGCGCAGCGCCGCAAGCTGGAGAAGGAGCTCTCCGAGGCCAAACGCCAGCTGGCCATGGGCGGCGGCGGTTCGGCGGCGGCCGCGCCGGAAGAGGTCGGCGGCGTGATGCTGCTGGCCCGCGTCATGGAGGGCGTCGGCGGCAAGGACCTGCGCCCCATCGCCGAGGAATTCCGCAAGCAGGTCCCCGACGGCGTCATCGCCTTGGTCGGCACCGCCGACGGCAAGGCCGCCTGCACCGTGGCGGTGACCGGCGCCGCCCAGACCCGCTTCAACGCCGCTGACCTGGCCAAGGCCGCCGTCATCGCCATGGGCGGCCAGGGCGCCGGCGGCCGTCCCGACTTCGCCCAAGGCGGCGCGCCGGATGCGTCCAAGGCGGCCGAGGGCCTGGCGGCGGTCAAGGCGCTGCTGGCGGAGTGAAGCGGGAGCGTTGACCCCAGCGCGAAGGACGCCTCCAATGCCGGCTTCTGGGGGAAATTCCATGATGCACGGACACTCGCGTGGTAGGGGCTCCGTCGCCGGAATGCTGGCCGCGCTCGCAGTGGTTCTCGCCGCCCCGCCTGGTTTTGCTGCGGGAAGCGGTTTGCCGCATCCGGTTCTGGTCAGTGCAGATCTGCGCGAGGGTATGGACCTCGGGGGGGCGTGGCATCAGTCGATCGATCCGTTCCGGAGCGGTGTGACGGGCACGCAAGGCGCGCCACCCGGGCGAAACCAGCAGCGCTATGCAGATCTGGATGTCGAGTCCGTGGAGCGGTCAGACCCAGGGGCCCTGTTTGAGTTCGACATGCAGCGCTCGCCGGTGGTTCAACTTCCCGGCTCGTGGATAGCCGGCGATCCGACCCTGCGACGCTACGAGGGTTTGGTCTGGTACCAGCGGACATTCGCGGCGCACCCCAGGACTGGTGAGCGCGCCTTTCTTCGGTTTGCTGCGGTGGACTACTCCGCCGTCGTCTATGTCAACGGGAGCCTAGCCGGGCGCCACGCGGGTGGCTTCACGCCGTTCGCCATCGAAGTGACGCGGCTACTGCGGGCTGGCGAAAACCAGATCACGATCGGCGTGGATTCCCAACGGACCACCGACAGCGTGCCACCGCCGGTGACGGACTGGGAGAACTACGGTGGGATCACCCGCTCGATCCGCCTCCTCCACACCCCGGATACGTTCATCGACGATGCCTGGGTGCGGCTCACGCGCGACGGCCGGATCGCCGCCACCGTGCGGCTCGATGGGCCCGCCGCAGCTGGGCAGGCGGTGTCAGTGCTCATTCCGGGCGCCCGGATCTTGATGCGCGGAGCGACGGGACCGGACGGGACGTGGTCGGGTTCGATCACTGCGCCGAAGGCGCTCGGCCTATGGTCGCCCGAACATCCGACGCTCTATGATCTGACCGTTCAGGCGGGCGGCGATGTGCTGCGGGACCGTGTCGGATTTCGCACGATCGCAGTGCGCGGCGATGGGATCCTTTTGAACGGCCGGCCGATTTTCCTACGCGGCGTGAGCCTGCACGAAGAAGAGCTGGGAAAGGATCCGGCGCGCTCGATCACGCCTGCCGCAGCACGAGCGCTCCTCAGCGAGGCCAAATACGGACTGCATGCGAATTTCATCCGCCTCGCGCACTATCCGCATTCCGAGGTCACGACCCGCATGGCCGACGAGATGGGGCTGCTCGTTTGGAGCGAAATCCCAGTCTACTGGCTCGTCAACTTCGCCAGCCCCGAGACGTTGGCGACCGCGCGCCAGATGCAGGTCGAAGCGATTCTGCGCGATCGCAATCGCGCCTCGATCATCTTCTGGAGCGTCGGCAACGAAACGCCGGTCAAGGACGTCCGGACCGCCTTCCTGTCCACACTCGTCGATGACGCCAGAGCACTCGACGACAGCCGGCTGATCACCGCAGCATTGTTCACCTCGCGACATGAGAAGGACGGTCATCTTGAGATGGTGGTCGACGATCCGCTGGTCGCCAAGCTCGATGTCATGGCCGTCAACACCTACAATGGCTGGTACGGCAACGATCCCCTATCAGCCGTGGCCGGCATCGGCTGGAGTTCCAGTTACGGCAAACCCCTCATCCTATCGGAATTCGGTGCTGACGCGCTCGCGGGCTATCACGACGATGGCCTTCACAAGTTCTCAGAGGAATTTCAAGCGGAGTACTATCGCCAGACCCTGGCCATGGCGGCGAAGATCCCGTTCCTGAGAGGTATGTCGCCCTGGATTCTGAAGGATTTCCGTTCGCCGAGGCGCCAGCACCCTGTCTATCAGCAAGGCTGGAACCGCAAGGGCCTTCTCTCGGAGACTGGGCAACGAAAGCTGGCCTTTGAGGTTCTTGCCCAACGCTATCGCGCCCTGGAGGCAGAGGTCCCGGCACGGTGACCCAGTGCATGGGCCATGTTGACGAAATGACCCGCCTCGGCCTGATTCCCAGCCCGTTCGTGGGCGCCGTGTCCTGGCGGGCTGTCGCCGCAGTCCTGCCGAATGGCGTTGCGATCGACTACGGTGGCGTTTCCGGGCCGGACTGGTTCGAGGGTGCCGCCTCACGAATTGCAGCGCAGGTGGACGACCGGCCCTGGACCGCCGTCCTGCACAGCGGCGCGGGCCCCTTTGCCCCAGCGCTCGCGGACGGGTCCGCAAGCCTTGCCGGCTTCATCTTCGTGGACGCCGGCCTGCCGACGCCGGGTCGCAGCAGCCTGGACGGCGCAGGGTCGGAATTTGTAGCGCGACTCCGAGCGAGGACCACCGACGGCGTGCTCGCGCCTTGGAACAGCTGGTTCGATGTCGACCCGACCGAGCGTATGATCCCCGATGCCGCCGCCCGCGCGGCCTTCATCGCGGCCCAGCCCCGCGTGCCGTTCGCCTTCTTGGAAGCGCCGTGCCCAGGCTCCATCGCCTGGGAGTCTCTGCCGTGCGCCTATCTGCAGCTGAGCCGTCTCTACGAGGCTGACGCGCTTGCGGCGGTCCAGAGAGGCTGGTTGGTCGAGCGTCTGCGCGCCAATCACCTGGCCATGTGCGGCGATCCAGCGCGGGTTGCCGCAGCGATCTTGAAGCTCACGACGCGGCTCGGCGGTTAGCCGGAACGCATCGTCCGCTCCGCAACCCAGACGAGCCCCGCCCAGTTGGGCGCGCCTTCGTAGCTGTTCACGAAGTCGCGCGTCGGATCTCGCCGCAGCCGAAGCCGCGCCATCACGGCTTGAGAACGAAGGTTGTCCGAAGCGGTGTAGGACAGGACCTCGTCCACGTCGGCCATCGCCAGGACGTGATCCAGCGACGCCCGCGCCGCCTCGCTGGCGTATCCCCGGCCCCAGGCGGCGCGCACCAGCCGCCACCCGACTTCCAGGTGTTCGCCCAGCACGTGCCCGGGCCGCGCCGGCGTGACGCCCGTGTAGCCGACGAAAGCTCCCTCGGTGTCTTCCAGCCCCCAGCGGCCGAAGCCCAACCTGTCGATGGCCGCCTGATACCGATCCAGCTTGGCGTCGCTGGCCGCACGGTCGATGGGGCCGCCCTGGTCCCACATCACCTCAGGGTCAGCATGCATGGCCGCCAGCGGCGCGCGGTCGCCATCCGTCCAGGGTCTCAGGATGAGCCGCGCAGTTTCGATCAACCTACGCCCTCACCTCATCCCGTCACATACATACAGAACTTGTTGCCAACCGCGTCGCGGAAATAGGCGCCGTAGAAGCCGCTGGTCGCCTCAGACGGACGGAAACCCGGCGCGCCTTCGTCCGTTCCGCCGTTGGCGAGCGCTGCGGCAAAGGCCGCGCCAACCTGGTCCTGATCGGCCGCCTTCAGCGCCACCATGATCCCATTGCCGCCGCGTGGGTCCTGGCCGTCGTGCGGCCGGCAGATGCCGATGCCCGGCGCGTCGTCTCCGGCGCCATAGAAGGCCCAGCCGCCGTCCAGCGGCCCGCGCTTATAGCCGACGGCGCCCAGAACGGCGTCAAAAAAGGGTAGGGCGGCTTCCACGTCGTGGGCGCCGAGGGTGATGTAGCCGATGGTCATCGTCTTGCTCCTTGTCCGATGAGGCTAACGCCTCGATGGAAACAGAACAAGAACAAATGTGGAGGATCAGGCCGTCGCCAGCGCCTTCGCCAGGTTCGCGGCCACCTTGTCGATGAAGCCCTCGGTGGTCAGCCAGCCCTGGGTGTCGCCGACCAGCAGCGCCAGGTCCTTGGTCATCGAGCCGGACTCCACCGTATCCACGCAGACCTTTTCCAGCGTCTCGGCGAAATGGGTCAGGTCGCTGTTGCCGTCCAGCTTGGCGCGGTGCTTCAGCCCCTGGGTCCAGGCGAAGATCGAGGCGATGGAGTTGGTCGAGGTGCTCTCGCCCTTCTGGTGCTGACGATAGTGGCGCGTCACCGTGCCGTGCGCGGCCTCGGCCTCCATGACGTCGCCGCCGGGCGTGATCAGCACTGAGGTCATCAGACCCAGCGAGCCGAAGCCCTGGGCGACCTGGTCGGACTGCACATCGCCGTCGTAGTTCTTACAGGCCCAGATGAAGTTGCCCGACCACTTCAGCGCCGAGGCGACCATGTCGTCGATCAGCCGGTGCTCATAGGTCAGGCCAGCAGCCTTGAACTGGCTCTCGAACTCCGCCTCAAACACCGCCTGGAAGATGTTCTTGAAGTTCCCGTCATAGGCCTTGAGGATGGTGTTCTTCGACGACAGGTACAGCGGCATGTTCCGCTGCAGCGCGTAGGCGAAGGAGGCCCGGGCGAAGTCGCGGATCGAGTCATCCAGATTGTACATGGCCATGGCCACCCCCGAGCTGGGGAAATCAAACACCTCGTGCTCGATCACCTGACCGTCGGCGCCTTCGAACTTGATGGTCAGCTTACCGGGGCCGGGCACGTGGAAGTCGGTGGCGCGGTATTGATCGCCGAACGCGTGACGGCCGATGATGATTGGCTGGGTCCAGCCGGGGATCAGCCGCGGCACGTTCTTGCAGATGATCGGTTCGCGGAAGACGACGCCGCCCAGGATGTTGCGGATCGTGCCGTTCGGCGACTTCCACATCTTCTTGAGATTGAACTCCTTCACCCGCGCCTCGTCGGGGGTGATGGTCGCGCATTTGATGCCGACGCCATGGCGCTTGATCGCCTCGGCCGCCTCGACCGTCACCTTGTCGTCGGTGGCGTCGCGATGCTCCATGCCCAGGTCGTAGTAGTCGATTGGAAGATCCAGGAACGGCAGGATCAGCTTGTCCTTGATCCACTGCCAGATGATCCGGGTCATCTCGTCCCCATCGATATCCACGACAGGGTTGGCGACTTTAATCTTGGCCATCTGGGACAGGCGCTCCGGGCGGAAAGAGGTTTGTCGCCGTATAGCCGCCGCGCGCGCTGACGCAAAGGCTGGACGCTCGCGCCTTCACTTGGCGTAAGCCGTTTTCCGCGCGCAACGCGAGGGGTTGCCTTCGCACGGAAGGTCGCCGTTAAACGGTCGCATGACCGACGCGCCGAACGCCCCGCCCGCCGTGATCCTTTCCATGCCTCAGATGGCTGAGAATATCGGCGCTGTGGCCCGCGTCATGGCCAACTTCGGCCTCTCTGACTTGCGGCTGGTCAACCCCCGCGATGGCTGGCCGCAGGAGCGCGCCTGGTCGCTGGCATCCGGCGCGGAGTGGCCGCTGAACGGCGCGCGGGTCTACGCCAGCGTGGCCGAGGCCATCGGCGACTTGCACGTGGTGTTCGCCACCACCGCCCGGCCGCGCGAACTGCAACTGCCCATCCTGACGCCGCGCGCCGCCTCGGCTGAGCTGGCGGCCGCATCGGCAAGGGGCGAGCAGGTGGGCCTGCTGTTCGGCGGCGAGCGCGCGGGTTTGGAAACCGCTGACATCGCCCTCTGTCAGGCGGTGGTGACTATCCCGATCGACCCGCGCTTCCGATCGCTGAACCTGGGTCAGGCGGTGGCGATCAACGCCTATGAATGGTGGCTGACGGTGGAGGACGCTGCCCCTGCGATCTTCCGCGAACTGTCCCCGACCGCCGACGGCGCCGCGATGATGGGCCTCTTCGAACACTTTGAGCGCGAGCTGGACGCCGCCGGCTTCTTCCATCCGCCCGACAAGCGCCCGTCCATGGTGCAGAACCTGCGCTCGGCCCTGGCCAAGGCTCGGATGTCCGATCAGGAAGTGCGCACCTTTCGCGGCGTGGTGACCGCCCTGTCAAAAGGACGAGGCCGGGTGCTGGCCAAGCTGGCTGCGCAGAAGGCCGCAAGGGGCGAAGACCTGTGAAACTCCGCAGCCTCCTAGACAGCCTGCCGATCCCAATCCTGCAGGCGCCGATGGTCGGAGCGTCGCTGGACGCGCTGGCCTTGGCCGTCTGCGCGGCGGGCGGCCTGGGGTCCCTGGCGGCGGGCGCACTGGCGCCGGCCGACATCGGTCCAGCCGTCGCGGCAATGAAGGCCGCCACCGACGCGCCGTTCGGTGTGAACCTCCTGATGGCGCCCAACGCCGCGCCGAGCGCCGAGGAGGTGGCCCAGGCTCTTGAACGCCTTGCGCCCTGGTATGCGCAACTGGGCCAGCCGCTGCCGCCCGCGCCCAACGCGTTTGCGCCGGACTTTGCTGCCCAGCTCGGCGCTGTCATCGCCGCCGGGCCGCCGCTGGCGTCTTTCACGTTCGACTGCCTGAGCGGCGATCAAGTCGAGGCATTGCATCGGGCCGGAACCCTGGTGATCGGAACGGCGACGACCGTGGCCGAGGCGCGCGCCTGGGCCACGGTCGGCGCGGATGGGATCTGTGCCCAAGGCGCCGAGGCGGGCGGTCATCGTGGGCACTTCCTGGCCGAGGTTGACGCCAGCCTGGTTGGAACCCTGGCGCTGGTGACCACCATCCGGGCCGCCGTCGATCTGCCGGTGATCGCGGCCGGCGGGATCATGGACGGACGCGGAGTCGCGGCGGGCCTGGCGCTCGGCGCGGCAGCAGTCCAGATGGGCACAGCGTTCCTGCTCGCCGACGAAGCGGTGACACCGGCGCCCTGGCGCGGCGCCATCGCGGGCGCCGGCGATGACCCCACCCGCCTGACCCGCGCCTTCACCGGCCGCCACGCGCGCGGCCTTGAGAACCGGTTTATGCGCGAGATGCGCGCCGATGAGCATGGCGTGCCGACCTATCCCGTCCAGAACCGCCTGACACAGCCCCTGCGCGCCGCCGCGACCAAGGCGGGCGATCCCGACCTGATGTCGCTATGGGCCGGGCAGGGGGTTGCCTTGACGCGCAACAGCACGGCGGGCGAATTGCTGCGGCGATGGTGGGCTGAGGCAGGCGAGGCTGCGACGGCGCTGGCTGTGCGGACCCGCAACGCCGGCGACAGGTAGGCTCCCGGCCCGGCAGACACCGGATCGGGCCACCTCAAGCGGCCTATGGCTTGGCGCCGCCGCCGAGGGTCTTGCGCCACCAGGTGATCGCCCCGCCAATGGCTCCAACCACGCCGGTGATCCAGAGCCAGATCGGGTTAACCTCGCCAATCCACCACTTCACCGAGTCGATCAGGCCGACCGTGACCGGAATTTTGGCGTGGTAGGTGTCGATTGGGACCATCGCCTCGGGCTGGCCGGGGACCCGCACCAGTGCGCGAACGATCAGATCGAGTTCCGCCGGTCCGGGCGCCTTCGCCCTGACCTGCCATTTCCAGGTGGGGTTGCTGGCGGACGTCAGATCCTGCCATTCAGGAAATTCGGCCACCCTCACGATTTGCACCTGGTCAGGTGGCCCCGTCAGCGTTGCAGACATTTTCCGCGTGACGCGAATAGTGCGCGCGACGACGACACCGGGAATTCCTGAGAAGGCGTCATCGCTAGAGTCAGCGACGTCGATCCGGGCCTGGACGACGGTGGCCTTCCCGAATTCCAACAGCGGAGGCATGCTGTAACGCAGGCGCTTGGCCAGGAACTGGTTGTCGACGTTCGCGACGATCGCTCCGCCATCGGCGCTCGACGCCTCCGGCTGAACCGCGGCCGCCATTGCCGGCCGTCCCGCGCTGGTCGAGGAAGCACGACCTTGGAGGGGGCGCCGCGTGGGCTGTGACGACCTCGGATTGCCTGGCGCGTCCGGTGAGCCTGCACCCGGCAAGACTTCATCGGAAGGTTCTGAGGGCGGCGGTGGTGGTGGTGGTGGTGGTGGCGGTGGTGGTGAAGGAGGTGGAGGTGGTGGGGGTGGCGGAGGAGGTGCTTCGTAAGAGGCGCAACTTTGAAGCACGCCCAAACCCCCGACAGCGAGGGTGGCCAGCATCGCGCGAAAAACCCAGGCCGTGAACGACCTGCGCAGTGGAGCCTTCATTCCGGCGCCTCCTTCAAGGTATTGTTACCGTGGGGCGATTTCGCGCAGCATGCAACCGGACGGAGGTCAGCATGCGGTTGACTCCCGCCGGCGTGAGCGCCATACACCGCCCCTTCCAACCGCCGGGCTTGCCCCGCGTGGTCGGAGACCTATGACGGGTGATGCGAAGCCGCCGTTGAGATTGCGTTCTCCTTTGAGAGGCCGCCGGCCCGCGTCGAACTAGAGAGTCCCTATGTCCAAGCGCCACAGCGCCAAGTACAAACTCGACCGCCGGATGGGCGAAAACATCTGGGGTCGCCCGAAATCCCCGATCAACAACCGCGCCTACGGCCCCGGCCAGCACGGCCAGCGGCGGAAATCCAAGGTCTCCGACTTTGGCCTGCAGCTGCGCGCCAAGCAGAAGCTGAAGGGCTACTACGGCAACATCACTGAAAAGCAGTTCCTGCGCACCTACAAGGACGCCGCCAGCCGCAAGGGCAACACGTCCGAGAACCTGATCGCGCTGCTGGAGTCGCGCCTCGACGCCATCGTCTACCGCGCCAAGTTCGTGCCGACCCCGTTCGCCGCCCGCCAGTTCGTCAACCACGGCCACGTCCTGGTGAACGGCAAGCGCGTCAACATCGCCTCCTATCGGGTCAAGCCCGGCGACGTGGTTTCGGTGCGTGAGCGTTCCCGTCACATGGCGCTGGTGCTTGAGGCCATGAGCTCGCAGGAGCGCGATACGCCGGAATACATCACCGTCGACGCCAAGGGCATGGCCGCCACCTTCGTCCGCGCGCCGGACCTGGCTGAAGTGCCCTATCCGGTGAAGATGGAACCCAACCTGGTTATCGAGTTCTACGCCTCCTAACGGCTAGAGCATCGTGCGGAAAAGTGGGGACCGGTTTTCCGCAAAAACGATGCGAAAACAGAAATCTAGAGCAAGTCGCGTGATTCCTATATCGCGCAGCTTGCTCTAGGAATTCCCGTCTGAAGCGAAGGCTCTGGGGAAACCTGGGGCCTTCTGCTTATGTGGCGGCATGGATCGCCGCCTGTTCCTTCTAGCTGCTCTGGCGCTCGGCGCCTGCGCGACCACGCCACCGACCATTGTCGCACCGTCGGCAGGTGGTTTCGCCGAGCTGGAACCGCTCTATCGCGCCGATGCCGGCCGCGAGGCGCTGGCCGTTTCGGTCGCCACCAATGGCTGCACCACCAAGGCCGACTTTGGCGTCTATCTCGAACGCAAGGACAACACCCTGGCCGTCGCTATTGGCCGCAAGCGGGTGGATACCTGCAACGCTCTGGTTCAGGGCCGAACCGAGATCCGCTTCAGCTGGGTGGAGTTGGGCGTGCCGGCCGATGCGCAGGTGTTCATCCTGAATCCGCTGGTTCCGTGGACTGGACCTGGGAGCTGAGCCGCCGCCCCCTCAGCCAAACAGCGCCAGCATCCACTCTGGCACCCGCCGTGGCCGGCCGGTGGCCTGCTCGATCAGCACCCAGGTGGTGCGGACCTGGGCGCACATGCGGCCATCGGGTCCATCCAGGCGGATGAAGCGGTCGAAGCGCGGACCATCTGCGGTCTCCGAAACCCAAGTCCGACCCCGCGCCGTCTCACCCAGCTTCAGTTCGCGGCGGTAGTCGACTTCGTGGCGCAGCGCGATCCAGGCCCAGACGCCTTGAGCCTCCGCCGGCGCGCGTGAGCGCCAGTGAGCTGTGCCGATCTCCTGCGCCCAGCGCAGATAGACGACGTTGTTGACGTGGCCATTGTCGTCGATGTCGGCGGCGGTCGGTTCGAACGTTTGCTGAAAGACCGTGCGGCCTTCCGGCGGTTCGAGCAGGCGTGTCACGCCTCGATCAGACCTTGCTCCGTGAGCAGGGTCTTCAACTCGCCCGACTGAAACATCTCCTTGATGATGTCGCAGCCGCCGACAAATTCGCCCTTCACATAGAGCTGAGGGATGGTCGGCCAGTCGGAGAAGGTCTTGATGCCGTCGCGCAGCGGCTCGCTTTGCAGCACGTCGACGCCGACGAAATCCACACCCAGATGATCCAGGATCTGTACGCTGACAGCGGAAAAGCCGCAGCGGGGCTGTTCCGGCTCGCCCTTCATGAACAGCACCACCGGGTTGTCGGCGACGGACTTGGCGATCCAGGTATGGACCGGATTGGCGACAGCAGCTTCGGACATGGGTTCGCCCTTTCGGCGCAAATTCTTCGCCCAAGAGCTAGGGACGCCGGCCTCGCCGGTCAAGCGCCTCTCCGACGGGTTCAGGCCGGCGTCGAGGTTTCCAGAGCCAGCGCATGCAGTTCGCCGCCCATTTTCCCCTTCAGCGCCGCGTAGACCAGCTGGTGCTGGCGCACGCGCGCGAGGCCCTGGAACGCCGCCGACACGATCCGCGCCTTGTAGTGGTCGCCATCGCCGGCCAGATCCTGGATCTCGATCTCGGCGTCGGGGAACCCCTCACGCAGGGCGGCTTCAAGATCGGGCTGGGACATCGGCATGGCGGGGACTTAAGCCCTCCGCCCCGCCGCCTCAAGCGCTCACCGCCTCAATCGATGATCGCCGAATAGATGATGCTCTTCAGCTGCCCCCGGAAGTTGAAGGTGCCGGAGGGCATCAGTTGAGTCATGAACACCACCGACAGGTCCTCCTTGGGATCGACCCAGAAGATCGTCGAGGCCGCGCCGCCCCAGTAGTAGTCGCCGGTCCCCAGCGAGCCGGTCGCCACCTGGCTCATGGTCGAAGCAAAACCCAGCCCAAAGCCGACGCCTTCGTTCGCCGTCTCGGAGAAGCCGCCGATGGCCAGCTGGGTCAGGTCCTTGCCGCCGGCCAGGTGGTTCATGTGCATGACTTCCAGAGTGCGAGGACCCAGCACCCGCTGGCCATCTAGTTCGCCGCCCCGGCGCAGCATCTCACAGAACCTGAGGTAGTCGGCCGTGGTTCCGGTCAGGCCGCCGCCGCCCGACTTGAACGCCGGCTCACGGGTGAAGTCGCTGGTCTGCGGATCATCGATCAGCTTCAGTTTCTTGTCAGCCCCGCGCTGATAGTTGGCGGCGAAGCGCGGCTTCTTGGCCTCGCTCACCCAGAACGCTGTGTCGACCATGCCCAGCGGCTGGAAGATCACCTCGTCCAGGTATTGCGCCAGCGGCTTGCCCGAGATGATCTCGACCAGGGCGCCGCAGACGTCGGTGGCGAGGGAATACATCCAGGCCGTTCCTGGCTGATAGCGCAGCGGCACCTGGGCGAGCTTGTCCATGAACTCGGTCATGGCGTCGCTGGACCCAGCAGAGCGGATCTTCAGCTCGCGATAGACCTTGTCGATCGGGTGCTGGATGCCGACGCCCGGCAGGCCGCCGCCATAGGTCAGGCCCGCAGCGTGGCTTAGCACGTCCCGGAATGTCACCGGCCGAGCTGGCGCCTCGGTCTGCATGTCGGCGCCCTCACCTGACACCCACACGCGATGTTTTTTCCACGACGGGACATAGCGGCTGACCGGATCGTTCAGCTGGAAATAGCCCTGCTCATACAGCGTCATCAACGCCACCGAGACAATCGGCTTGGTCATCGAATAGATCCGGAAGATCGCATCGTCCGCCATCGCCTTGCCGCGTTCCCGGTCCATCTGGCCCAGCGAGCGGGAATAGGCGACGTGACCATGGCGGGCGACCGCCACCTGGCAGCCGGCGATCTTCTCTGGGCCAATGTAGTTGCGCTCAAGATGGTCGGTGATCCGCTCCAGGCGGCCAGCGTCCAGGCCCGTCCACTGTGACTGTGCGTCCATCGATTTTCTCCCAGCCTCTGGTTCTTCTTGCGAATGCCGCCATCATGGCCCCGAAAGTGGCGGATCGCCAAGTGGAAGGATCGGTATGGAAGACCTGGAAGCCCTCGCGGTCGGGATCGGCGCGGCGCTCAAGGCGCGCGGCGAGAAGATTGCAGTCAATGAAAGCTCGTCCGGAGGTCTGATCTCGGCGGCCCTGCTGAGCGTGCCGGGCGCCAGCGCCTACTACCTGGGCGGCGCGGTGGTCTATACGCCCAAGGCCCGCGTCCTGCTCACCGATATTCCCCGCGAGGCGCTGCAGGGCATGCGCTCCTCCAGCGAACCCTACGCCCTGCTGCTGGCTCAGAATGCCCGCGAGCGGTATGGCGCGACCTGGGGCTTGTCCGAGACCGGCGCAGCCGGACCGACCGGAAATGGTTATGGTGATGCGGCCGGCCACACCTGCATCGCGATCTCAGGGCCGGTGGAGATGGCGCTGACCATCGAGACGGCGAGCGAGGACCGCTCGGCCAACATGCGCGCCTTCGCGGCGGCGGCGCTGGACCTGCTGCGGCGGGCGCTGGCGTAAGCTACTGCGACCCGCCCCGCCCTTCGATCCGGACGATATCGACCAGCACGTCACCCTGCACCAGATGCAGCAGGTCATAGCGGTCCAGAGTCGGGTCGATGTGCCCTGGCGTGAAGGCCACCCGTTCGCCGCGCGCCACGGGCTGGCCTTCAGGACGCATCAGCAGCCCGTGTTCGTCGCCGAAGAACCGGAACGCGCAGCCTGCGAACTTCGCGGTCAGCGGCTGCGGCGTCGGCCCATCGGTGGAGAACGCCTTCAGGCCGCCGTCCACCGTCACCCAGCGCGGGTTGTTGGTGGTGATCACCGTGGTGTGGATCGAGAGGCTCTGCTCGAACGCGCCGTCCGGATCGTCCCGCAGCGCCTCACGGTATTCCCGGTCCATGAAGGCGAACGAGCCGGGCTGGATCTCGTTCAGGACGCCCTGCGCCGCGTCGGCGGCGAAGGTGCCGGTGCCGCCGCCGGTCACCACGTCAACGGTTCCGCCGACCGAGCGCACAGCTGCCGCTGCGGCGCTGAGCTTCTGCATGCCCGCCGCTGTCGCCGAGGCGCGGGCGGTGGCGCCCTCCATGTGCTGCCACTGGCCGCCATAGCCCTGGACGCCCAGCAGCTTCAGGTTCGGCTCAGCCAGCACGGCGCGGGCGACTTCGGCGGCCTGGTCCGCTGACGCGACGCCCGTCCGGCCCAAGCCCACATCCACGTCGATGATGACCTGGATCGGCGTGCACGCCGCCTTGGCGAGTTCCCTTACCCCGTCAATGTGATCCACGACGATCCTGAAGTCCCGCAACGCGTCCGCCAGCCGGGCCGCCCTTGCCGCATTGGCCGCGCCAGCGATTGGCGAGGTCACCAGGATCGCGCCGATCCCTGCGGCCGCCATCGCCTCAGCCTCGGCTAGCTTGGCGCAGCAGATCCCCACGGCGCCGGCTGCGATCTGGCTATGCGCCAGGGCCGCGCACTTGTGGGATTTGGCGTGGGGGCGGAACGCGAGGCCCGACCGCGTCGCACGCGCGACCATCAGTGCGACATTGCGGTCGAAGGCGTCGAGGTCGAGGACTGCGGCTGGCGTCGGAATCTGGTCGCGCGAGCCGGGTTGGCCGAGGACGGCGAGCGCCAGGGCGATGTGCGGTCGGTCGGCGAGGGGGCCGAGGTGGTTGCGGGTGATGTCCAGGCTCACAACAATCCCCAATTCTGCTCATTCCCGCGAAGGCGGGAACCCAGATACATCCTCTCTCGTCAGCGCGCAGACCCCGTGTACCTGCAGGCGCGTGTTGATAAATCCTGGGTTCCCGCCTTCGCGGGAATGAGCAGATTAGAGTGGCTTATTCGCCCATGAATCCCGGCATCCAGCCTTCGTGCACCGTTAGCAGCTCACCCAGCGGCACGCCGAACAAGCCTGCCACCCCGATGGTGTCTCCCCCGGCGGAGCCTACCACGCGCGCAATCACGCCCGCCGTCAGCGCTGCTTCCAGCACCGCCCAGGCATCCTGCACCGCCAGCAGATACCGCCCCTGATCCTCACCGAACAGTTGGGCGAGCGGGGAGGGGTTCGGGGCCAGTTCCAGCCGTACGCCCACTCCCGACGCCAGAGCCATCTCGGCGGCTGCGGCGATCAGTCCGCCGTCCGACAGGTCATGAACGACACGCAGCGTTCCGGCCTCGATCATCCCGCGCACGAAGTCCCCGGCCCGCCGCTCGCCAGCCAGGTCCACGGGCGGCGGCGCGCCGTCCTCGCGGCCCAGGACGTCGCGCAGATAGGCCGAGGCGCCCAGTTCGCCCACCGTTTGGCCCAGCAGGATCAGAACGTCGCCCTCGCGCATCGAGGCGAAATCCGCCCGCCGCGCATAATCTTCAATCAGGCCCACCGCGCCCACGGTGGGGGTGGGCGGGATCGCTGCGCCATTGGTCTCATTGTAGAGGCTGACGTTGCCGCTCACGACCGGGAAGTCCAGCGCCCGGCAGGCTTCCGCCATCCCCTCAATCGCCCGAACGATCTGGCCCATGATCTCGGGCCGCTCCGGATTTCCGAAGTTCAGATTGTCGGTGATGGCGATGGGGTCGGCGCCCACGGCGATCAGGTTGCGCCAAGCCTCCGCTACCGCCTGTTTGCCGCCTTCATAGGGGTCGTTTTGCACATAGCGCGGCGTGCAGTCTGAGGTGACGGCCAGCGCCTTGCGCGTGCCATGCACCCGCACGATCCCGGCATCGGCGCCGGTGGCGCTGTCTTCCAGGGTGTCGGCCATCACGTGGCGATCATACTGCTCCCAGAGCCAGCGCTTGGAAGACATATCGGGCGAGGACATCATGGTCAGCACTGCCGCCTTCCAGTCGCTAGGCGCGGGGATCGAGGCCGGATCCAGGCGAGGCTGCAACGGCGGTTGGGTCCAGGGCCGGTCGTACAGCGGCGCATCGTCCGACAGCGGCGACAGCGGAATGTCGCAGACCACCTCGCCCTTGTGCTTCAGCACGATGTGGCCGGTGTCGGTGGTCCAGCCGATCACGGCGGCGTCCAGGCCCCACTTCTCGAAGATCGCATGGCCGTCATTCTCGCGGCCCGGCTTCAGGATCGCCAGCATCCGCTCCTGGCTCTCCGACAGCATCATCTCATAGGCGCTCATGCCCTCCTCGCGTTGCGGCACCATGTCGAGGTCGAGCTCGATGCCGACCTGGCCCTTGCCGGCCATCTCGACCGAGGATGAGGTGAGACCCGCTGCGCCCATATCCTGGATCGCCGCGACGGCGCCGGTGGCCATCAGTTCCAGGGTCGCCTCGATCAACAGCTTCTCGGCGAAGGGGTCGCCGACCTGAACCGTGGGCCGCTTCTCGTCGGAGGCATCGTCGAACTCCTGGCTGGCCATGGTCGCGCCATGGATGCCGTCGCGCCCGGTCTTGGAGCCGAAATAGACCACCGGCAGCCCGGCGGCGGGGGCGGCGGAATAGAAGATCTTGTCGGCGTCCGCCAAGCCCACGCACATGGCGTTGACCAGGATGTTGCCGTCATAGCCGCGATGGAAATTGGTCTCGCCAGCGATGGTCGGCACGCCGACGCAATTGCCATAGCCACCGATGCCGCTGACCACGCCCGCCACCAACCGCTTGGTCTTGGGATGGCTGGGATCGCCGAACCGCAGCGCGTTCAGCAAGGCGATGGGCCGCGCGCCCATGGTGAAGACGTCGCGCATAATCCCGCCGACGCCCGTCGCCGCGCCCTGGTAAGGCTCGATGTAGGAGGGGTGGTTGTGGCTCTCCATCTTGAAGATGCAGGCCAGTTTCTGTCCATCGGGGCCGTCGCCGATGTCCACCACGCCCGCGTTCTCGCCTGGCCCGCAGATCACCCTTGGTCCGGTGGTCGGGAACTTCGACAGGTGCTTACGGCTCGACTTGTAGGAACAGTGCTCGGACCACATCACCGAAAATACGCCGAGCTCGACGTCGTTGGGTTCACGGTTCAGCCGCCGGACGATCAGCTCGTACTCGTCAGCCTTCAGGCCATAGTCGGCGGCCTTCTCGGCCATGGTCTTGGAAGCAGCGCTCATGCCGCGGGTTCTAGCGGGACTCGGCTGGAGGGGCGAGAGCCCCCACCTACTTCGCCACCATATCTCGCCTGAGCCAGCGTGCGGTCAGCAGGAAGAAACCGCCGCCGACCGCGTAGAGCAGCGAGGTGATCAGCAAGGATTTCTGCAAACTCTCCGGATGAGCGAGCTTACAAACCGCCTGAAGGTCACCCGACAGAGCGGTGCGCGCTGCGCCTTCGCACGCCTTGCGGGCCAGGTCGGCGGCGCCAAGATCAGCCACCTGAGCGGCGAACAGGAAGTCGCTGAGCGCGCCGATGAACAGGGGTCCGAATCCATAGCCGATCAGATTGATGATGAAGAGCATCATCGCCGTAGAGACCGCGCGGACCTGGGCGCTCACCACGCCCTGGCCGATGGTGTACTGCGCCGCCAGGTAGCCGTATTTGGAGAAGCCGGCGATGCACAAAGCGACCGCGCAGACCACGAGATTGTCGGTGCTGAACGCCAGGACGTAGAACGGCACGCTGATGATCATGCCAAACCCTGGCAGCCAGGCGATGGCGCTGGGGAACCGGTGCGACAGTCGCTCGGCCAGCCAGCCGGTGGTCAGGGCGCCCAGTGAACCGGCAAGGGCGGCCGGCACATTGATCCACACGGCGGCTTCACCAGCCGTCAGACCGAAGGTGCGGTTGATGAACAGCGACTGGAACGAGGCGATTCCATAGCCGCAGAAGGCCGCGATGGTCGCCGCCACCGCATTGGTCCACCAAGACCGCTTGGAGGCCAGCTCGCGGAAGCCTTCCATGAAGCTGACCTTGTCGCGCCGCACCGTGCCTGGGGGGTCGGTGTAGCCACGCGGGGGTTCCTTGACCGTCATCCGCAGCACAATGGCGACGGCGACGCCCGGCAGGCCAAGTACCAGGAAGGCGACCCGCCAGCCGTAGGCGTCGGTGATCGGCCCGCCAAGCAGGTTGGCCAGCATCCCGCCGAGGGTCACGCCCATGGCGTAGAAGCCGAGCGCCGTGGAGCGGCTCTTGGCCGGATAGTAGTCCGCAATCACGGAGTTGGCGGGCGGGGTGCAGCCGGCCTCGCCGATCCCGACGCCAACCCGGCAGGCGAGCAGAATCCAGAAGGCCCCAATGGTGATCGAGCCGATCGTCACTTCCGTCGCCAGGCCGCACAGGGCGGTCATCAGCGACCACAACGCCACACAGACGGACATGATCAAGACCCGGTTCCGGGTCTCGGAAAACTGGGCCAGAGGGACTCCCACGAATGTATAGAGAAGTGCGAATCCGAAGCCGGTCAGCAGACCGAACGCGGTGTCGGAGATGCCGAGCTCGGGCTTCATCTGCGGCGCGACAACGGCCAGCAGGCTGCGGTCGATGAAGTTCAGAATGAACACCACCAGCAGCGTGGTCAGCACATAGCTGCGGTAGGGCTTGGTCCCAAAGCCGTGGATGTGGCCGTCGGCGGGGGCGGCCGCGCTCGCGCTCATGCTCAGGGATCTCGTCGATGGGGCCGGAGAGGGGACCGTACTGAGGCCCAGAGGAATTCACAATGCGAGGCGGCGCACCGAATTGCGCCGTTCATTGCCAAGCCGATGGATCGACCTCTACATCGTAAGCAGACGAAGGAGCCGCCTCGATGAACCGATACTGGACGCTGTCCGACAAGCCGGTGGGCGCCTGGCCGGATGCTGAGACCTTCTCGCTGAAGGAAGCGCCCATCCCCACACCAGGCCCCGGCCAGGCCCTGACCCGCACAATCTACGTCTCCCTCGATCCCTACCAGTGGGGCTACAAGCGGCGCGGCGTGGAGCCCAAGGGCGCGCCCTGCCATGCCCGCACCGTCGCCCAGGTGGTCGAGAGCCATATCGACGGCCTCGCGCCCGGCGACTATGTGTTCAACACCAATGGCTGGACCGAGTATGCCCTGATGGGCGAGGGCGTGGCGCGGCCGTCCTACATGGTCCCTCGCAAGCTCGATCCGGCGGCCGGCCGGATCTCCTGGGCGGTCGGCGTGCTCGGCATGCTGGGGCTGACCGCCTATTCCGGCATGATCCTGCAGTGTGAGCCCAAGGCGGGCGAGACGGTGGTGGTGTCAGCGGCCTCAGGCGGCGTCGGCCAGATCGCAGGACAATTGGCGAAGCTGCGCGGCGCCAGGGTGGTCGGCATCGCTGGCAAGCCGGAGAAGCAACGCTTCGTCACCGAGACCCTCGGCTATGACGCCTGCGTCTCGCACCTGTCGCCGACCCTGGCTGAGGACCTGCGCGCGGCCTGCCCGAACGGCGTTGATGTCTATTTCGAGAATGTCGGCGGCGCCTGTTTCGAGGCCGTGCTGCCGCTGTTCAATCCGGGCGCCAGGATGACCATCTGCGGCCTGATCGCCCACTATGGCGACGTGGCGGGCGTGGATGCGCGGGCGGCGCTGATGGCCCAGGGGGAGGGGATATTCCGGGATCGCAACGTCACCGTCCGCGACCTCTTCGTCGGCGACTATGTGGCCGAGCACCACGACGCCTTCCTGACCGACATGGCCGGCTGGGTCGCCGAGGGCAAGGTTCAGTATCGGGAGGATATCCGCGAGGGCCTGGAAACCATTCCCGCCGCCTTCGCCCAAATGCTCAAGGGTGGCAACTTTGGCAAGATGCTGGTGCGGGTGGGAGAGGACCCGACGCTGTAGGCCCCAGATGCTCCCCCGCTGGGGGAGCTCCGCCAAAGGCGGTGAGGGGGTTCAAGCCCCCGGCGTTTCCGCGGGGCCCGAGGCATCCGCGTCCCGCAGTCGGGGGATGAAACCCCCTCCGGCCTTTCAGGCCACCTCCCCCTGCCGGGCTTCGCCCTGGGGGAGGATCAGTCGAAAGCGGCGCGCAGGTTGCCCTGCGCGCCACCGGTCACAATCAGAACGACTTACGCACCGTTGCGCCATAGGTGCGGGGCGGGTTGGTGAGGAAGCCGTAGCGGGCGCGCAGGCCGCGCTCGCGGTCGATGGCCAGGTGAGCCCGCTCATCGCCGAGGTTGTTGACGAAGGCCGCAGCTTCCCAGCCCTCGCCGCGGACACCGACCCGCAGGTTCAGCACGTCGTAGGACGGCAGCTCCAGCGGGAAAGACAGCACCGCGACGCTGGTCGCGCCGACTTTGCTGAACAGGGTGGCCGTGCGCGGGTCATTCTCCTGGTCGGAGACCTGGGTGATGCGCTTGCCGACATGCTGCCAGGTCAGGTTGCTGAACGCTTCCATGCCTGAGGCCATCTCGCGCTGGTAGCCGACGCTTACCGAGCTTTGGAACTTCGGCACGGTCGGCAGGCGGTTGCCATCGCGCAGGCCCTGGATCGGGGCGCCAGCGACGTCCAGCAGGCTCGAGGTCAGCTTGGCGTCGTTGTAGGACGCGGTCGCCGCAAAATCGAAGTTGCTGGTCAGCTGGTAGGCGAACTCGACGTCGAAGCCGGCCGACTTGGCGCTGGCCACATTGGCGATGATCCGCGATGAGCAGCTGCCGGCATCAATGGTGGCCTGCAGGTTAGAGATGTCGGCATAGAAGCCGGCGACGGACAGCGAACCATTGCCGCCCAGCTTGGCCTTCGCGCCGGCCTCATAGTTCCAGACCGTCTCGTTCTTGAAGCTCGGCTTGGACAGGGCGCCGAATGAGGCGAAGTCGGACGCCGTGCAGAGCGGCTTGTTCAGCGGGTCATTGACCCCGCCCAGCCGGAAGCCCTTGGACACCTGAGCGTTCAAGGTAATGCCGTCCATCGCCTTGTAGGCCACGATCACCCGGGGGGCGACATTGTGCGCCTTGGTGTTGCCGGGCACGCCGATGGTCGTATCGGCGAAGATGCCGTCGAACGTCAGGATGCGGTTTTCCTTGTAGTCCGCATAGCGAAGGCCGCCGGTCACATCCAGGCGGTCGGTGACCGAATAGGTCGCCTCGCCGAACACCGCGATCTGCTTTTGCGTGTAGGGCACCAGCGAGAAGTAGAGGTGGTCGGTTCCCGCCACCTGGGTCTTCGACGGAATGCCGGAGGCGGCCGAGAATCCGGCGACGTTCAGGTCCTGGGCGTAGTCGCGATCCACGTGCGAGTAGAACGCGCCGGCCACCCATTGGAACGGGCCGTCGCCGAGCGAAGAGAACCGCGCTTCCTGGGTAAATGACTTGACCTTGGTGGTGTCCGAGAGCGGGGCGTTGATCGTGTAGACCGCCGGCGACAGGCCGATGGAGCCGCCCGTGATCGAGCCGGTCAGGGCGGTCGCATCGCGCAGAACCAGCACGTCGCGATGGCTGTATGACGAGATCGAGGTGAACCGGACATCGCCCATGTCGTGCTGGATGGTCAGGTCGCCGAGGAAGAACTCATCCTCGAACTTTTCCTCCAGTTGGGTGAACTGCTTCAGCCCACCGAGCTGCACCTTGGGCCGTGTGGTGGTGAATTCATTGGCCAGAATGTTGAACACATCGACCCGGTTGAAGCCGTTGACGTTGATCTTCTGGTAGACGATCCGCGGCGTGATCGTGGTGTTCTCGGTGGGTGTGAACGCCAGGGCGGCGCGAACGCCGCGGCGGTAGCCGTCGTTGACGTCATGATTGATGCTGCCGTTCGGCTGGACCGCGTCGATGAAGCCGGGGAACTGGGAATTGAAGGCGGTGATCCGAAGCGCCGCCTTATCGCTCAACGGCACATTGATCATGCCCTTGATATCGCCGCCCACATCGCCGCCCTGCACCTTGCTGAGCGTGGCCTCGACTGTGCCTTCGAAGCCCTTGGTCGACGGCTGGTTGGTGATGTAACGCACCGTACCCGACAGTGAGCCCGAGCCATACAGCGTGCCCTGCGGACCGCGCAGCACTTCCACACGGTTCAGGTCAAAGAGGTCCAGATCCGGGGTGAACAGCGACAGCGAGACCACTGACTCGTCGAGGTAGACGCCGACCTGCTCCTTCACGCCGGGCTGGTCGCGAACCAGCTGGCCGGCGGAGATGCCGCGGATGGCGATCTGGCTCTGACCGGGGCCGAGGTTCTGGACGGTGAATCCGGCGATGTTGCGCGACAGCTCTTCGATGTTGGTGACGCCGCGCTCGCGCATCATCTTCTCGCTCTGAGCGGCGATGGAAAACGGCACGTCGATCAGGGCCTCGTCGCGCTTCCGCGCCGTGACAACCAGTTCTTCGACTTCATTCTGCGCGAAAGCAGGGGCGGCGGTGGCGGCCAGTGCGATGGCCAGCGCACTGGCCTGGGCGACGAGCAGGGTCCGATTAGAGATCATGGAGGTCCTCCTGATGCGTGACAAACGGCCACGCTTGGTGGGCGCCCCTTACCCTAGGTGATTGCCGTTGCGCCACTCGCCTGAGTGGAGTTTGTGACAGTCTTGCGTCACCTGTGGCCTGAATGCCCCAGGGCGTTCTCACCTGGGTTGTTCGTCAGGGACCAACTGACGTTGAACTGCGCTGGCAATCGACCCAAACCCCTAATCGTCATGGCCGGGCCTGTCCCGGCCACCCATAGACGCCGATTTTGCCCGGTTCGCGTTGGTGCCGGCGGTGCGCACTCTCTGAACGCCAGCGTTTATGGGTGGCCCCCCGGGATCGCGCCGCTTGCGCGGCCCGCCCCGAGGGCAGGCTTCCAGGCCCGGCCATGACGTTCAAAAGATAGAACTTCTTTGCGATTGCTGCAAAGCGCTCAATGCCAACTCGCCCTATTCCCGGCCTTCCAGGATCGCCAGAGCCTGCTCCGCCAGCTGCGCGGCGCCGTTGATCGCCTCGCGTTCGCTGGCCGCTTGCCCGGATTGAACGCGGCGGAACACACCCTGCGAAATCGAGGCCAGCCGGAAGATCCCGAACGCCATGTAGAAGGCCCAGTCGTCGATGCCGGCGCGTCCGGTCCGCCGGCAATAGGCGGCCACATAGTCCGCCTCGGTGGGAATGCCGCTGGTGGCGAAGTCGATGCCGTCCAGACTGCCCCAGCCCGGCGAGTGTGAGCGCCAGATGAAGCCGTTGTAGGCGATGTCAGCCAGCGGATGGCCGATGGTCGACAGCTCCCAGTCCAGCACCGCGATGATCCGGGGCTCTGTGGGGTGGTACATGACGTTTTCGAGCCGATAGTCCCCGTGGGCGATCGACACCGATTGGTCGACGGGAATCCGCGCCGGCAACCGCTCGATCAGCGCATCCATCGCCGGGATGCTTTCTGACTCCGCATCGCGGTACTGGCGGGTCCAGCGCGCGATCTGCCGCTCAAAATAGTTGCCCGGCCGGCCATAGTCGCCGAGGCCGACGGCCGCGAAGTCCACCTGGTGCAGTTTGGCCAGGGTGGCGTTCAGGTTGTCATAGACGGCGGCGCGTTCGGTGGGCGTGAGGTCCGGCAACATGGCGTCGCGGAAGATCCGGCCTTCCAGATAGTCCATCACATAGAAGCTGGTGCCGATCACCTCGGGGTCTTCGCAGAGCGCGCGCATTTTTGGCACGGGGATCAGACCATCCAGCGCCTTCATCACCCGGTATTCGCGGTCCACCTGGTGGGCGCTGGACAGCAGCTGGCCCGGCGGCTTCTTGCGCAGGACATACCGATGTCCCGCCGAGGTCAGCAGGAAGGTCGGGTTCGAGGCGCCGCCCTGGAACTGCTGGACCTGGAGCGTGCTGTCGACCTCCGGAATGGCCGCGCGAAGCCAAGTGTGCAACTTGGCCTCATCGAAACGGTGAGCGGGCACGACGTCGCGGACGGATGGATCTGTAGCGGTGGTCATGGGCCATGGTCCCACGCCGGGCGGCGCCGTCAATGCTGTCGCTGCGTCAGCGGGCCGGCGCCTCAATAGGCGCGGATCAGTTTGATCCGCCGATTGGCCTTGAGGTTGAACGTCTGCACAGGCGCGCCTTGCGCCTTCAGCTTCAAAATCAGTTGCTCGCGCCCGACCACACCCTCGAACCGCGCGGGCGACTGTTCCGGCGCCTTGTCGGCGACGCTCGGGCCAGGCGGGTCGGGAAAATAGACGCCCTTGGCGACAAAGCGGCCCTTGGCGTTCGGATGCACCGGTCCGTTCAGCACAGCATGGCCGGTCCCCAATTCCAGTCGACCGCCCTGAGCGTCGAGGGTGAGGATGGCCTGGCCGCCGCCCCACATGCCGACCAGCGGCGGCGTTGCCGCGCTCGCCGCACCGGCTCCGATCAGCAGGGCGCCGGCCGCCAGCAGCCTGAGGGTGCGTCCCCTGAGCGCGCGTCCAGTGATTTCAGCAAGCGTGCGCATGGGTCAGACCTCAGCCTCGCCGTCTCTACAAACGCAGAGTGCGCCCACCCAGGGGGTGAGCGCACTCCGAAGTCCAGCCGTATTCGGCCGATCAGGCGGCGAGGGTCGCCCGGCGGCGGCGGATCAGCGAGCCGACCGCACCGAAGCCCAGGATCATCATCGCCCAACTCATCGGCTCCGGCACAGCGGCAGAACCGCCAAAGTCGATGGCCGCGATCCACGTACCCCAACGAGAACCGCCAGTGCCGCCGGGGTGTCCGAACTGCGGCAGGTTGTACTCGCGGGCGAACTGACCAATGGCGTAGAAGCGGCCATTGTTGCTCGGGTCGAGGCTGACGGCGCTGTAGTCGCCCCAGCGCTGACGTCCCGCCGACGGGTTACCGAACAGCGAGCCATTGTGGTAGTCGTCCACAAGGCTCTGCTTCAGCATAAGTTCACCGCCACTCTGAATGAGTTTGCCAGCAGCGTTCGTGTAGAACGTCCGCGCCATGAAGGCGATATTGCCGTCGGAGAGGCCATTGCCGTCCAGGTCGGCCTGTTGCAGGCCCGAGCGGTTATAGGCGATCACCAGTTGGCCAAAACTGTTCACGGCCAACGAGCCTTGGAAATAGTCATAGGCTCCACCCCCGATGCTGCCCTCGTCGAGGATCGCATTGGTGGCGGCGTCGAGCACGGTGTAGCGGACAGAGTTGTAGGTGTCGCCCGGTTGCTGAACCGTCGTCAGGTAGTAAATCTTGCCCTTCTCCTCGTAGACGCTGGAACTGATGCGCTCATCCAAGGCGGAGACGATCTGGCGATTGGCCGGGATTGCCGCCGAAGGCTGGTGCGCGGCGAGCGGGGAGTTGAAGGCCGAGCCGTTGGTATACTGCGCCGCCGTCGTTGAAGCGCCAGCGCCCGATCCGGCATTGTTGATGTCGTAGACGACGTTATCGGCGAAGAACAGCGAGGCGGCAACCGCCTTGCCATTTGCAGAGTTCGACTGGCTGTTGACGCCCTGGATCGCAAAGCCGTTGTCGACGTTGGTGCTGCTCAGCGCGTTGAAACCCGTCGTGAACTGCTTCAAGCCGCTGGTCGTCGGCGCGGCGTTGCTGAACAGGCTGCTCAACGGGATGACGTTCAGCGTCGTGCCCTTGAACTGGGTCGGCGACGCTGCCGTTGCGACACCGAAGTTGTTCGTTCCGATGTAGACCGCGTTCTTGTCCAGGGCGAGAGTCGGATAGTCGGCGGTGCCGCCGGCAAATCCGGTGAACTTGGTCGATTTCCAGCCGCCAAGCGCGTCGCTCGTATCGGACACGGCGATCTGCAGATCCGCGACGCTGGCGCCAAAGCCCACCGCGATCCAGCGGTCCGCCTCAGCATTGTACATTACGCGGTTGTCGCCATTGGCTCCGGTCTGGCCGGCAGTCGCCCACCAGGCGGTGTCTGACACCAGCGACGTTTGGGCCCCGGTGGTCTTATCGAACACCGCAAACGCGCCATTGGAGGATTCCAGGTATTGGGTCTTACCGACAGCACCCATGGTGTCCGGCGGTATGAAGTTCGGCCGCCCAACTTTGGCCAGATCATACTGAGTGATGCCTTCGAAACCGAACGCATAGGTCCCGCCGGGCGAGAACAGACTGGAGGCTCCGTTGGTGTCGGTCGAGACATCGCCCGCGAGCTGAATCGTTGGATTGGGGTTCTTGTTTGCGAAATAGGACTTGATCGTATTGGCGGCGCTCGGCGGCAACTGAGACTGCACGTTGTTCTTCAACACCTGTGCGCTAGCGCTCGTCGCGCCCATCATCGCCGCGACCGCCACTCCCGCCACGAAGGCAAGGCGACCGGACCGCATTTTTGAACTCAACGACATACGTAACCCCCACAACAACCAATTTGTAACCATATCTGCGCGCATTCGACCTTAGCGTGTCAAGCGCTCTGTGTGATTTCGGGACTCTTGGGGTTATTTTTCCCCTGGGGGTTGTGCGGTGCAGAGAATTTGAGCGAAAATCGCTGGATCAGGCGCTGGCCAGAGCGCTTTTGAACAGCAATGCCCCGTCCGCCGACCCAAGTTCCGCCTCAAACGCCCGATCCGGGTGTGGCATCATCCCCAGCACATTGCCGCGCGCATTGACGATCCCGGCGATGGCTCGCGCCGAGCCATTGGGATTGTCCTGATAGCGGAACACCACCTGGCCCTCGCCCTCCAGCCGGTCCAGCGTGGCCTCATCGGCGAAGAAATTCCCCTCGCCATTGCCGATCGTCATGGTCACCTGACGACGGTCCGCATAGCCGGCGGTGAAGCGGGTCTGAGCGTTGACCACCTGCAGATCCACCGCCTTGCAGACGTATTTCAGGCGTTCATTGCGCAGCAGGGCGCCGGGCAACAGTCCCGCCTCGCAAAGCACCTGGAAGCCGTTGCAGATCCCCACCGTCGCCACGCCGCGCTCCGCCGCCGCCTTGACCTCGGCCATCACCGGCGACAGCGCGGCCATGGCGCCGCAGCGCAGATAGTCGCCATAGGAAAACCCGCCGGGCAGCACGATCAGATCCACGCCGTCCGGCAGGGCGGTGTCGCCGTGCCAGACCATGTCGACCTGCGCGCCGGTCGAGCGCTCAATGGCGACCTTGCAGTCCCGATCACAGTTCGAGCCCGGGAACACGATGACGGCGGCTTTCATGTCTTGCGGGTCCAGGTCTTGAGGCTGTCGAGGTAAGCTTTCAGCTGATCATAGCCCTTGCGGCTGCCATAGGGGCAGCCGCTGGTCACCACGTCGG
Source organism: Alphaproteobacteria bacterium (assembly GCA_043734425.1). GTDB lineage: Bacteria > Pseudomonadota > Alphaproteobacteria > Caulobacterales > Caulobacteraceae > Phenylobacterium. The sequence continues at coordinate 46,011 of JAYTFM010000063.1, read as the reverse complement.
ACCCTTTGGCCTTCTGCATCATGATCGCCGGATGGGCCGGTGAGCCGGGTCGGGTGATCAGGTACGATGTGCGTCCGTCGGTGGCGGAATAGTAGCTGTAGGGCTCCGCGCCGACCACGCCGGCCGGGGTCAGGTGCGGCTGGGCCACGATGGCGGCGACCTGCGCCTCAAATGGTCTCGCGCAGTCCAGGGCGAGATAGGTCGGCTCCCGGTCGGCTGGCGCGGCGCAGGCGGTAAGGGCAAGGGCGAGAACAGATCCTCCCCCAGCGCGAAGCGCGACGAGGGGGAGGTGGCGCGAAGCGCCGGAGGGGGTTTCATCCCTGTCGCCGGGGGCTTCAACCCCCTCACCCGCTTTGCGGGAGCTCCCCCTGGGGGGGAGCATCGAACGGGTCATGCCCCTCACGCTACCTCGACGCGGTAGCTTTCGATCACCGTGTTGGCCAGCAGCTTCTCGCACATCGCCTTGACCTCAGCCTCGGCCGCCGCAGCGTCGCTAGCCTTCAGGTCGAACTCGATGGTCCGCCCAACCCGCACATGCTCGACGCCGGCCCAGCCCAGACCATGCAACGCCTGCTCGACGGCCTTGCCCTGAACGTCCAGCACGCCGGGCTTGAGGAAGACATGAACCTTGGCGCGCATGAGAGTCCTTAACGTCACAAATGGGTCAGTAGCGGACTCTCCTCCCCCATCGGGGGAGGGGGACCGCCCGAAGGGTGGTGGAGGGGGCTTGCCGGATGGATCTCAGCGGCGGCCGGCCCCCTCCACCGCGTTCCGCGGTCCCCCTCCCCCGATGGGGGAGGACTGAGGGCGCCAGCCAGTCCGCGCATGCTAGTGGAGGCCTCCCTGGATGACCGTCGGCATCTCCTTCATGATCCCCAGCCGGCGCGCCACCTCGGTATAGCTCTCGATCACATTGCCCAGGTCGCGGCGGAAGCGGTCCTTGTCCAACTTCTCGTTGGTCTGGCTGTCCCACAGGCGGCAGCTGTCCGGGCTGATTTCATCGGCCAGGATGACGCGCGAGAAGTCGTTCTCATATATGCGGCCGTACTCGACCTTGAAGTCCACCAGGGTGATGCCGACGGCGCCGAACATCCCACAGAGGAAGTCGTTGACCCGCAGCGTCATGGCCATGATGTCGTCGATCTCCTGGGTCGAGGCCCAGTTGAAGGCGGTGATGTGCTCCTCAGTGACCATCGGGTCGTGCAGCTTGTCGTCCTTCAGGCAGAATTCGATGATCGAGCGGGGCAGGGCCTGGCCCTCCGGCAATCCCAGCCGCGTCGAAAGCGAGCCCGCCGCCACATTGCGGCAGATCACTTCCAGCGGGATGATCTCGACTTCCTTGATCAGCTGCTCGCGCAGGTTCAGGCGCTTGATGAAGTGGTTGTGCACGCCGATGGCGTTCAGCCGGATCATGATGTGTTCGCTGATGCGATTGTTGATCACCCCCTTGCCTTCAAGGATCGCCTTCTTGGTCGCGTCAAAGGCCGTGGTGTCGTCCTTGAAGTACTGGATCAGGGTGCCCGGCTCAGGACCTTCGTAGAGGATCTTGGCCTTGCCCTCGTAGATCTTCTTACGGCGGGTCATCGTGACGCCTTCTCCACGGCGAGGACTAACCGGTCGGGGATAAAGAAAAACGCGCGCGGTGCTGTTTGCGCGCGCGGATCCGACTCGGCCTCTCGCCCAATTCAGGCTGGCTGAAACTAGCGGATCGGCCCCGTCCGCGCAAACCTGGGGCCAGAGCACGATGGGATCAGACGGAATCGTCTGATCGCTGAATCGTGCTCGGCACTTTTGAATTTGAGCCTGTTTCATCCCTTCAGATGGGTCTGTCTGAAGGGAACAGGCTCTACCGCGCGGCTTTCGATTGCGGGCCGGTTCCGCGCGCGATATGGGATCGCCCGCTCTCAGCAGTTGCCCCTTAAGGATCCGATGACCACCTTCGATGATCGCGAACAAGGCTTTGAGCGCAAGTTCGCCCTGGACCAGGAGCAGGAATTCAAGGCGCATGCGCGCCGCAACCGCGCTTTGGGCAAGTGGGCCGCCGGGCTCATGGGCCTGGAAGGCAGCCACACGGACGAATACGCCAAGGCGGTGGTGAAGTCAGACCTCGAACTGCCCGGCGACGACGATGTGCTGCGCAAGGTGTTCGAAGACCTCAAGGGCGCCGGTGTTGCGGTGTCGGAGGGCGATGTGCGCATGAAAATGGCCGAATTCCTGGCCCAGGCGCGTGAAAGCGTGAAATCGGGGACTTAACGGCCCTGCCTAGGCCGTTGCCCCACCCCGCGCAGCCTCCAGCACCGGCCGGCTGACCTTCTTTGGCACGATCATCGACCAGGCCTCCCGCATAAGGTCGGCGAGTTCGGCTTCGTCCAGAAGGTCAATCTCGACATAGCTCCAGAAGCTCGTCGCTACCCGGCACTTCTGAAACGTCTCCGGCCGCACCTCGAACAGGAAGTGCTGGTGGTCTTTGTCGAGCTTGAGAATGACGCGGCCGTTCAGGCGCAACGCAAAGGTCTTCTTGCCCACGTTGAACCACGGGTCGCCCCGATAAGCGATCTCCTCAGCGCCTGGCAGGGCCAGCGCTAAGCGGCGGAGGTCTTCGTAGGTTGCGATGCTTGCGCCTCCGCCTGCATGCCAAAAACTCGCGCGAAGATGCGATCCACGTTCTTGAAGTGATAGGCGAGATCGAACAGCTCCCCGAGTTCGGCGTCGCTGAGCGTGACCTCCGGGTCGGCCTTCAGGAAGTCCAGGAAACTTCCCTCTCCGCGCCAGACCTTCATGGCGTTGCGCTGCACCGCCGAATAGGACGCTTCGCGGCTGAGCCCTTTCTGGGTCAGGGCCAGCAGCACCCGCTGCGAATGCACCAGCCCGCCCAGATGATCCAGATTGCGCGCCATGTTCTGCGGATACACCACCAGCCGCTCGACCACGCTGGCCAGCCGGCGCAGCGCAAAGTCCAGATGCACCGTGGCGTCCGGCGCGATCCCGCGCTCCACCGACGAGTGACTGATGTCCCGCTCGTGCCAGAGGGCGACGTTTTCCATCGCCGGCATCACCGCTGAGCGGACCAGCCGCGCCAGGCCGGTCAGGTTTTCGGTCAGGATCGGGTTGCGCTTGTGCGGCATGGCGCTGGACCCCTTCTGGCCAGGATCGAACGGCTCCTCGGCCTCCAGCACCTCGGTGCGCTGCAGATGACGGATCTCGACCGCCAGCCGCTCGATTGAACTGGCGACCACGCCCAAGGCGGCGAAATAGGCGGCGTGCCGGTCGCGCGGGATCACCTGGGTCGAGACCGGCTCGACCACCAGCCCCATCTTCTCGGCCACATGTGCCTCAACTTCGGGCGCCACATTGGCGAAGGTGCCGACCGCACCCGACACGGCGCAGGTGGCGATCTCGAACTTGGCCATCGCCAGCCGTTCCTTGGCGCGCTGGAACTCCGCATAGTGGCCGGCCAGCTTGAGGCCAAAGGTGGTGGGCTCGGCATGGATGCCGTGGCTGCGACCGACAGTCGGCGTCAGCCGGTGCTCATAGGCCCGGCGCTTGAGGGCCGTCAGCACCAGGTCTACGTCCTCGATCAAGAGGTCCGTGGCCCGGCACAGCTGCACCGCCAGGGTCGTGTCGTTGACGTCCGACGAGGTCATGCCCTGGTGCAGGAACCGCGCCTCGGGCCCCACCACCTCGGTGACGTGGGTCAGGAAGGCGATGACGTCGTGCTTCACCTCACGCTCGATCTCGTCGATCCGCTCAGCATCCCAGATCGCGTCTCGGCCCTTGGCCCAGATGGTCGCGGCGGCGTCCTTGGGGATCACGCCGAGGTCCGCCATGGCGTCGGCGGCATGGGCCTCGATCTCGAACATGATCTTGAACCGGGTCCGGGGGCTCCAGATCTCGGCGGCTTCCTTGCGGGCGTAACGGGGGATCATGTGGAGGTGTTTGCGGCCACAGACCCCCCAAAGTCAAATCTGCCCGGAGGTTTGCGGCTCAGACTTCGCCTCTGTCCGCTCGCGCCTGGGCCATCGCCTTGCCGAGACCGAACGACGCCAGCAGATAATGAAACGCCGCCAGCAGCGCGAACGCGTAGGTCACCAGGATGCCGTGGCGGGTGCCCAGCACCAACGCGCCGTGACACGCCGCCTCGGCTGCAGCGCTGGCGCCGGCCGGACCCATGCCGCCCGGGCAGGCCGCCTGGAAGGCCTTGGGACTGGCGTTCCAGAAGTTGCTGACCGCCGCCCATACGCCGGCCTGGTCGGGATGGGCGAAATGGAAGGCCGCGTAGTGATCGATCACCCAGCCGGTGAAGGGCGGTCCGCCGCCCAGGGCGATCAGATTGACGAAGAACAGCATCACCGCCGCCGCTGTCGCCCGCCGCTTGGTCGGCGCGATGTTCTGGATCACCCCGAAGGACGGGCCGAGGTAGACGTACGAGAATATGCCTGGGAGAGCCATGAACATGGCTGCCGTCTGCCAGGATGGCGCTAGATAGGTTCCGACGAAGAAGGGCAGCGCCAGGGTAATGCCGATGGCCGGGGTCAAGGCGTACCAATGGGCGCCGCGCTTGGCCAATCGATCGGTGATGACGCCGCCCAGCAGGGTGCCGATTCCGGCCGAGGCGCCGGCGACCAATCCGGTCAGCAGGCCGACCTGCGCATAGTTGAGGCCAAAGGCCCGGCTGAAGTAGGGGGGTGCAAATTGGCCGGCGCCATAGCCGGCGAACGAGAAAAAGGTGATGCCAAGCACCACGTTCAGCACGGGCCAGTTGCCGAACAGCGTTGCGAACACCCCGCCCAGTTCCTTGACTTCGCTGGCCAGCGAGATCGGCGGCGGCTTGACGGGCTCCAGTGGCAGGGCGCCGTCCGCAACCGGCTCAGAGAACCCGCGCGGCGGCTCCTTGACCAGGAACTTGATGGCCAGTGCGACCAGGATGCCAGGAATGCCCACCACCACGAATGCGACCCGCCAGGAGAACGTCTGGGCCAGCCAGCCGCCCAGCACCGCGCCCAACATTGAGCCTAGGGGAATGCCAAAGGCATAGACGGACAGCGCCGTGGCGCGCTTCTGGGGTTCGAAATAGTCGCTGATCAGTGAATGAGATGGCGGCGACAGTCCGGCTTCGCCGACACCGACGCCGAACCGGTAGGCCGCCAGCATCGCAAAGCTCGAGGCCGATCCGCAGAGCGCTGTGAACCCCGACCACACCAGGATCGCCAGGGCGATGATGTTGACCCGCGAATAGCGCTCCGCCAGCCGGGCCAGGGGTATGCCCAGAAACGTATAGAGCAGCGCGAAATACAGGCCGCCCAGCAGGCCCAGTTGGGTGTCGCTGATCTTCAGGTCGACCTTGATCGCCTGACCGATGGTGGAAATGATCGTCCGGTCGATAAAGTTGAGGGTGTAGGCGGTGACCAGAAGGATCAGGACGAGACGCTTGTACCCTGGGGTGAAGGTCGGTCGAACGTAGGCGCCCGACGGCGCTGAGATGTCGGCCATGAACGCGGTGTTCCCCCTGTCGCCCACACCAATTGCGCCAGACGGCGGGCATGAGCCTTGTTTCGTTGGCCGAAGGTTAGGGCGCCGTGCACGGGAGCGGTAGGGGGCAGGGCGGTCGAATATGCAGGCGCCCCTTTACGAGGCCGCCCTGAGCAGCCTTTACTGAGTGATGTTCAGCAGGCGCCTTGTGACTTGCTAATAGGGAGCGATTTATGCCGAGACTTCAGACCCTTTTAGGTGCGTTGAACACAGCCTTCAGCAGATCGGAGATTGCTCAGACCGCACATGGGCGGGACTCGTTTGCCCCCGGCCAACCCTTGGGAGATGCTTTGGCCGGAATGGTCGCATCCCTTGGATCCCCGATGTATTTGGCATTTCGCGACTATGTTGCAATGATTCCTGGAAGCATTCAAGAATCGATCCGAAGCTCTCTGCACTATGCGCTAAGTACGGATCCTCCAACCCTAGTCATTGGAGCCTGGGCTCCGGGCTATGACTATGAGGTCACTGTTTGGCAGGCCCCTGATACGGAAGAAACACGCGGAGGTATTACACTATTGATCAAGAGTCGCTACCCTGGAGATCCGCACCCGCTGGACTGCCCCCCGTCAGCCACCTGACCGAAAAGTGAGCTAATTCGGGAATGCCGATCCAAGCGGTGCTCCGGCCATTCGAAAGCCCTCTCGAAGGAATTCCGAATCGGCGGCCTGGGCGTAGGGTGCAGCGCGAGGCCGGCTCGGTGATGGCGACGAATGGTTCGCGACCTGGAATTCGCTGGCGGCTTCTCCTTGGCGGCCTAGCCGCGCCAGACTGGCTGCCCGTACGCTTGATCCGGACACGCCAGCTGTGCTCGCGCCCGCTGCGGCGCAGGCGATAGCGTTTTCGAATTGGCGTGCGTGATAGTGGGCGAGGGCTAGGGTCTCGAGCATGGAAGGTGCTTGCGGATCGTAAGGGCTGAGCCGCAGACTTCTCTTGATAGGTTCGATGGCTTCCGCCGGTTTGCCCGCGAAGATGAGCACCTGGCCTAGACGATAGTGTGCATAGGCGAAGTTCGGGTTCAATTCGATCGCTCGCCGCGCGTTGGTGAGCGCCGCATCATGCTCACCCAGATACAGCGCCGCTCCGGAAAGCGCGAAATGCCCGCCGGCATCGCGCGCATCAAGCGCAATTGCGCGCCGGGCCGCGTCGGCCGCCTCCCGGAGCGCCCGATCTCCATCAGACGCCCAGCCGAAGATGGCCTCGCCGTAGAGGACACGCGCGAGGCCGATATACCCAAGCGAGAGATCTGGGTCCTTATCAATGGCCTGCAGAAATAGCTTCCGGGCCCGAACATCGTCCGTTTGGCTCAAACGATTGAGATGCCACATTCCCCGATAATAGCAGTCCAGCGCGTTGAAATCGGACAAGCTGATGTGTGCGACGCGAGCGCCTTCCGCGAGTCGGATCTCCGGTTCAATTGCAGCGACGATCCGTTCGGTCACCTCATCCTGCAGACGCAGTACATCCACCAATGGACAATCGATCTGCTCGGCCCAAACATTCAGACCGCTCAGTGCGTCGCTCAACTGAACAGATACCCGGACGCGGCTGCCAACCTTCCGAATGCTACCTTCTAGGGCGTACCTAACGCCGAGTTCGGTCCCAATTCGCCGAATGTCGGGCGTCCGGCTGCGGTACCGGAAGCTGGAATTCCTGGCGATGACCAAAAACCATCGCCAGCGCGCCAGGGCGGTCACGAGGTCCTCCGCAATGGCCTCAGCAAGATACGCTTGGCCCTCCAGGGCTTTGAACGGCAGTACGGCGATGGACAAACGGGGAGGTGGCGCGAAGGGCGCCAGGTGGATCAATGGCGGCTCTGGCGTCAATGAACCCTTTGTCCTCGACTTGGCGTCCTGGCGCTGGGATCGACGTCGCCTCGCGCTACCACCGGCGACCAGTTCTTCGACACTAGAGACCACCGCGAGCCACTCGGGATCCGTTAGGTCGCCGTTCCATGCGGATAGGTCGGCACAGTGAATCTGATCGAACGGCATCGGCGGCTGGGCGCCGTCGACGGTGACTTGGACGAGTTTTCGATCTTCACGCGCCCTATTGGCCTCTGATCGCACCCACTCAGACGCAACCGCCTCGGCAGACCACACCGCGACAACAGCCTTGGCGGCGCTTAGTTTTTCCTCGATGACGTCGGTGTAGGCGCGGTGCGGAGGTATTTGGTTGTCCCGCCAAACCTGCAGACCTCGATCACGCAATGCTATAGCGATTGCATCCGCCTGCGCCGCCGTAGACCGCGCGTAGGAGACGAACACCTGCGACATACTTCCCAACTTAGTTTGTCAGCGCCCGTTCACTATCGGTCGGTCAGAGCGGAGGTGCAAGGAGCATGGCGCTACCATCATGGGCTTGATCTTGGCGCTGCTATTGGTACTTGACCGAGTCCTGCGTCAGAGGAATTCTATGACCACCATCCGCACCACCCGCGCTGTCGCAATCATTCCCGCGCTGGCGCTTGGCCTTTCGCTCGGCGTCATCGGCTTGGCGCGCGCCGAAGCAGAGGTTCCGCAAGGGGCCATCGCGCATCCCTCGGCGTTGGGCGTGTGGAGGAATCCCAAGAACACTGTTCACATGGAGATTCGCACCTGCGGCGAGGCCTCCTGCGGCTATGTCGTCTGGGCGACGCCCGGCGCCGACGCCGCATCGCGCAAAGGCAGCGGCAAACCGATCATGGGCCAGCAGATCTTGCGCGACTTCGTCTGGGACCAGCGCGGCTACTGGAAGGGCAAGGTCTACGCGCCCGACGTCAATCTTACCGTCTCGGGCTTCGCCGAGCAGATGGGTAGCGACACGCTGAAGGCCCGGGGCTGTCTGCTTGGCAAGCTAATCTGCAAGACCCAGGTCTGGACCCGGGCGAGGTAGCGCTGATTTAGCCAAGCACCAGCCAGGCGCCGGTAAGGCTGGCCATCGACACACCGACCAGGATCATCTGGCCGCCCCCGACCATGTCGATCACGGTGTCGCTGCCCACTTGGCTGACGGTGTAGCTGGTGCCGAGGTCCAGCAGAACCCGGTCGCCTTGGGCCAGGCTGAAATCGGTCACCCGGTCGATCCCGGCATCGCCGAAACTGTGGAACGTGTCGGCGCCCGTCCCGCCGACCAGGGTGTCATTGCCCTTGTCGCCCGAGACATAGTCATCACCGGCGTTGCCCTTGACCTGGTCATCGCCCTGGCCGCCCCGGACGACGTCGTTGCCGTCACCACCGTCGCAGGTGTCGTTGCCAAGATTGCCATAGACCAGATCGTTACCGGCCTCGCCCGCGACCACGTCATTGTCCTTGCCCCCGACGACCCAGTCATTACCCGCTCCGCCGCGCACGGTGTCGTCGCCGGCGTTGCCGTTGATATCGTCGAAGCCAAGACCGCCGGTGATCTGGTCGTTACCCTCATCGCCGCGCAGATAGTTGGAGCCGTTGTTGTCGGTGATCGTGTCATTGCCCAGCTGGCCGGTGATCGTATCGTCGCCAGATCCGCCGATCAGCCGATTGGCGGCGAAATCGCCCTGGATGGATTGCCCAGCCGGCGGCGTACCCGGCCCAATGTTGCTGTAAATCGCCGCCGACGCGCCGGTTCCGCGCACCGCCAGCCATTGGGCCAGGAGCCCCGCACCATCGTCTGCAGCGGCAGCGATAATGACCGTGCCTGTGTCGAAAACGTTGGAGAGCCCGGAACCATTATTTATCTGGGTTGTTGCGTTGTTGGTGAGCTGACCATTGGTGACGCTGGTCAGGCTTATCCAGGACTTTTGGTCGACAAACCCATCCACGACATTGTTCGCAATCAACACATCAGCGCCGCCGCTGACGTAGATGCCGTTGAACAGCGCCCCAGCGACAAAATTGCCGCTGATCGTCACATGCTGGAACGGCAGGTTGCCGATTTCGTCGCGCAGGAACACGCCCTGCGGTGGCAGGCCTTTTCCGCGGATGATGAAGTTGTTGGTCACCACGATATTGCTGACCGACGCCGTTGTTCCGGTCGTCCAGAACTGGATGGCGTCAGAGTGATCTCCGGCGAGGGGATAGAAGTCCCTGAAACTGTTGCCAGAGATGGTGACGCCGGACGATCCGCCACCGCGGATGCCGTCCATCCGGATGTCGTGAAAGGTGTTGCCATTGAAGGTCAGGGAATTGGAGTCGTCGTGATCAATGCCCCAATAGAGCTCGTTGAATTCTGAGTTGGTGACGCTGACATTGCTGCTGGCGGTGAAATAGAGGCCGCCCGTGTCGTTGGCAGGCGATCCATCCAGTGAGCCATGCACGTGGACGCGGTCGAAGTGCACATCCTGGGAAGCGATTACGGACAGCGGCGTACCGCCGGCCGCAGGGTCCGCCACGAAATCGATGTCGCGGAACATCAGCCCGTTGCTGCCGGTGATCGATAGCCCGGTGATTGAGGCGGGCGTCCCGGGCGTCTCCGAGGCGATGGTCACGGCCTGGGAGAAATGTGCGCCGGCGATGGACAGGCGACCATAGGCGCCGGCAGACAGCAAAATGGTGTCGCCCGCTTGCGCGGTCGCAAGAGCAGATGTCAGTGCGGCGAGGCTGCCGACAGTGGTGATCATGTCTGATCCTGGGTCGCGCCGTTCGGGATCCGAAAGGATCCCTTCAGACGCGACGATACGCTGAACTACTCTTGGTCCCGTGCCGCCGAGTGTACGCAACAATGGTTCTTGGCGGCTTAAACTTGGTCGTAAATGCTGCGCCTCCGCCCCGAGGCGCTCCTAACCGCCAAACTGAGACTACATCATGTCCGATTGGACGTCGATACAAGCGGCGTCTCGCCGCACCCGCGCTGTCGCGGCAGGACCCTCAAGAGACCATCTCCTCGCGAATCTGCCGCCGCGCCATCGTGAACAGGCCTGCGGCGACCACGCCAAAGCAGCCTGAGGTGATCAGCGCCCAGCGTATGCCGTCGGATTTGCCCATCCCCCAGCCCAGGTTGAACCAGTCGGACAGGGCGCCAACCACCAGCGCGCCGCCACCGAGACCCACCATGTTGATGATGAAGATCAGGATCGAGGCGGACGTCGCCCGCATGTTCGGCGGCACCAGGCTCTGGCCTGAGGCATAGACCGGCCCGTACCAGAGCGATCCCATCAGATGCAGCGGGATCATCAGCAGCAGGGCCGTTACCGCCGAGTCAGCCAGATAGACCAGGAAGTAGAAGGGGACCACTATCAGGCTCGCAACCGCCGGCACCGAGCCGTAGGCCCGAAAGTCCTTGCCGCCAAAGCGGTCGGCGATATAGCCGCCGGCCCAGCTCGAAAAGGTCCCGAACACGCCGGACATCAGGCCCAGAGCCAGGCCCATGAAGCCGATCGGCTTCAGGCCGAACTGTCCGGCCAGCTGCGCGATCTCTGGCCCGTGATTGCGCAGGAAGAACGAGGCGGCGAACGGGGCGTGGCCATAGCCAATGAAGGCCTTGATCGCTGCGCCGAACGCCATGAACCAGAAACTGCGCTTGCGAGCCAGATAGCGCACGGTCTCGCTGAAGCTCGTCTGGGCGGCCTGGTTGGCCTTTCGGGCGGCTTCGGCCAGGGCGTCACGCGGCTCCTTCAAGGTGAAGAAACACACGGCCGCAAGCAACAGACCGGGCAATCCAGCGATCAGAAACGCGGCGCGCCAGCCATAGGCGTCAGCAATGATCCCGCCCATGGCCAAGCCCAACAGGGATCCCAGTGGCGTTCCCATCGAAAAGAACGCCAGCGCAGAGGCGCGCTGCGCCTTGGGCGTATAATCGGCGATCAGCGCGTGAGCGGTGGGCGTGCAGCCAGCCTCGCCGACCCCAACGCCCATGCGCGCGGCGACCAAAGTGGCATAGCTTCCGGCCTGACCGCACAGCACCGTGCAGGCGCTCCATAGCGCCAGGCAGCCGGAGATGATGTGCACACGGTTGAAACGATCCGCCAGCCTGGCGATCGGCAGACCGAAGCCGCAATAGACCAGCCCGAACGCCAGGCCGGTCAGCAGGCCTAGCTGGGTGTCGGAGATCCCAAGGTCATCCTTGATCGGCTCCGCCAGGATGCTGACGATCGATCGATCAAGGAAATTGATCGTGTAGACCACCATCAGGACGACCAGCGCGTAGCTGCGGAAAGCCGGCGTCACGAGCGGCACGGCCCATGTCCCATCCGCCGCCGCGCCTGCAGATTCGGCGCTCGCCGACGGTTGCAGGGCCTCGGACATCAGATGCTTCCCCACTATGCTTGTTGCGACCACTAGTGTCCCGATTCCGAAGTTCGCAAGCGCATGCGGCAGGCTCCGTCGAACTTCGGAATCGATAAGGACACTAGCAAGCTCCTGTTTCTAGTGTGCTTTATGGATCAGAAGTTCGCTCTGAGGCTGAACAATCAATCCGGCGAACTTCTGATCCAGCACACTAGACGATGACGGGCGCGCTCCGGCAAGCGTGTCTTCGCATTTCCGGTATGGAGGATCGATGGAACTGGTGATTGGCACGAAGGCTTGGTCGACCTGGTCGATGCGGCCATGGCTGGTCTTGCGACACGCAGGCATTCCGTTTGACGAGACCCTGGTCCAGCTGCGCAAGGCCGACGGCGTCAGCGAGGCGGCGATCCGGGTCCATTCGCCATCGGGCAAAGTGCCAGTGCTGAAGGACGGTGAGGCGGTGATCTGGGATAGCCTGGCGATCTGCGAGTATCTTGCCGAGCGCCACCCGGACCTTTGGCCAAGTGACCCGGTCCGCCGCGCCGTGGCCCGGGCTGCGACCGCTGAAATGCACTCCAGCTTTGCGGCCCTGCGAACAGAATGCCCCATGGACCTGACGGCGACGCCCGGCCAGATCCCGCTGTCCGAAGCGGCTCAAGGCGACGTCCGCCGGATCACGACCCTTTGGAACGACCTGTTGGCGCGGTTCGGCGGCCCTTTCCTGGCTGGCGACTGGTGCATCGCCGACGCCTTCTTCACCCCGCTCGCGACCCGCTTTCGGACCTATGGCGTGAACCTCGGCGCATTTGGTGATCACGGCGTGGCCGCCCGCTACGCCGAGCGCTTGCTCGCGACTCCGGAGTTCCTGGCCTGGGAAGCGATGGCAGCGTGAGCCGCCGGTACGCTGCCCGCCCGCCCCAGGCGCCGCTCGATATGCTGGCCTCGGATTGTGGCATGGGCGAGCAACTGAGGTCAGGCCCTGACTGCCTCTACATCTGGACGCCGCAGGGTATCGGCGCCTCCAAGCTCTCGAACGCCCTGATCGAGCGGCGTCTGGGCGTGCGCGGCACTTGCCGAAACTGGAACACCACTGGAAAGCTCTGTGCGGCGCTGATGGCTGAATAGAGCCCGCCGCCGGCGAACTCTCTGGGACGCCGCCCTGGCCCGCTTGCCGCCACATTCGGAGTTCAAATTGGCGCTCCAAAGCAACTCAGCTGTCGTTTGGTGGTTGGTGGAAGGGGAAGAAAGGCGTGCTCGGCCCCATGTGGAACGTTCTCTTCGCCCTTGCCGTGTTTTTCCCGGCGCTCAGCATCGCCTGCGCCATGGCGCCGCACACCGACATCGCCGAATCCGATTCACGGTCTGAGGCATCGGGTCACACGGGCATTTAAGCCGTCGTTCACCGTTCTGGTTGCAGGTGGTGCAAAGCCATTCGACCTTGAGCACCCCCGAACGTGTCTGACCCAATCATTTCGAGCGAAATCGTCAATCTCGCGCTTGAGAATATCAATGACGTCATCGTGGTGGTCGGGGCCAACGGTCTGCTGACCTATGTGTCGCCGTCGGTGCGCACCTACGGCCATGCGCCGGAAGACCTGATCGGCCTGCCGCCCTCCGCATTGATCCATCCCGACGATCACGACAGGGCGGAAGAAAATCGCGACGCCATAATGCGCGGGGAAGGTCTCGCACCGTTCAGCCAGCGGCAAAACCGCTACCGCTGCGCCTCGGGCGAATGGATCTGGTTGGAGGGCAATCCGACCATATTGCGTGGCGCGGACGGCGCCATCGTCGGCATGGTCAATGTGCTGCGCGACATCACCGAGCATCGTGAGCAGCGGGACCTGTTCGAAGCCGCCTTTCGTCATGCTCCGATTGGCATGACCATCAGTGGAATGGATGGACGGTTCCATCGCGTCAACGCAGCCTTCTGCCAGATGACGGGCTATGCCGAGGCAACGCTGATGGCGACCCAGGTCTTGGCGATCAGCAAACCGACCACCGTCACCCCAGACCGTACTCAGATCGCCGGCCTGCTGTCGGGAGAAATCGAAACGCTCACCATGGAGCGACACTATCTGCGCCCAGATGGCGGTATGCTGGAGGCCTTGGTCACCGTCTCGATGGTCCGTGAGCAGGACGGATCGCCGAGGTATTTTGTTGCCCAGGTTCAAGATCTGACCGCCCAGCGCGCCGCTGAGGCCGGTCTTCGCGAGGCCCAGGAGCGCAATCGCATCATCGCCGAGAACACCTCGGACATGATCGTCCTGTCCGATCTGGACGGGGTGACCCTGCATGTCAGCAACGCCATCGTCGAGACGGGAACCTCAAGCGCAGCGGTGGTCGGGCGGAACTTCTCCGAGTCGGTGCATCCCGACGACGTGAAATCCGTGCGCCAGGCCTTTGGCCTGTTGCTGCAGGGAAAGCCTGCGGAGCGGGTCCGCTGGCGCGGGCGCGGCGGCGGAGAGGGCGATTGGCTCTGGATGGAGTCTGCGCCGAGCCTGGTGCGCGACCCTGTCACCGGCGAGCCGACGCGGTTCCTTGACGTCGTGCGCAATGTCAGCGCCCAGGTCGCCCAGGAAGCGGCGCTGGAGGCGGCCCGTGCGGCCGCCGAAGCGGCCGGCGAGGCCAAGGTGCAGTTCCTGGCCAATATGAGCCACGAGATCCGCACGCCACTAACGGCGATCCTTGGTTTCGCCAGCCTGCTGCGTGAAACCCCCGAGCTCAGCGACGCCGCGAGCACCTATGTTCGGAGGATCAGCGGCGCGGGCGCGGCCCTGCTGGCCATCGTCAACGACATCCTGGATCACTCGAAACTCGAGGCGGGCAAAATCGAACTGCGGCCGCAAGCCACCGACATCGGCGCGCTCGCCCGCGAAACCTTGGACCTGTTCGGCGCGCAGGCGGACGAAAAGCATCTGCACCTCAATCTGAGGCTCGATACAGCGGCGCCGCCCGCCGTGCTGATCGACCCTGACCGGGTGCGGCAGATCCTGATCAATCTGGTCAGCAATGCTGTGAAATTCACCGCGAGCGGCGGGGTTGATCTCGAAGTCGTGACGCTTGCGGGTTGCGACACGCTCCGCTTCACGATCCGCGACACGGGACCGGGCTTGGATGAGGCGCAGCAGACCCGGCTGTTCCAACGGTTCAGTCAGGTCGATGGGTCCAGCACCCGCCAGCACGGCGGCGCCGGCCTTGGGCTGGCGATCTGTCGCGGCCTGGTCGAGGCCATGGGGGGTGAGATTGGCGTCACCAGCGCGCCGGGCGAGGGGTCTGCCTTCTGGTTCACCCTGAGCGCGCCCGTCGCACAACTCGCCGCCGACGTCGCTGCAGAGCCGGGACTGGAGCTCGACGACGTGCGTGTGCTTGTCGTCGATGACAACGCCGCCAACCGTGAGCTGGCGTCCGAGGTGTTGACCGTCCTGGGCGCAGAAGTCACGCTGGCCAGCGACGGGCGCGAGGCGCTGGCGCTGCTGGCCGTCGTGCCGATAGACATCATCCTGATCGATCTTCACCTGCCCGACATGAACGGCTTCGGCGTGCTGGCCGCGCTACGGGCCGCTCCAGGCCCCAATCGCGACATTCCGGCCCTGGCCTTCACGGCGGCGGATGCCGATACGAACGACCTGTCTGGCTTCGACGGGCTTGTCGCCAAGCCGTTCGCCATTCGGGCGATGGCGACGACGATCAATGCCGCGCTTGAAGCGCCTTCCGTTACCATCACGAACGCTCGGAGCGCCGACCATGGTTGATACTACCGCGCGGCGGATTCTGGTCGTCGACGACGATCCCTTCGTCCTCGAGCTGCTCCTGACGCGGCTGACACTGGCCGGCTATCGCACGTTCTCGGCCCGCGACGGACAGGAGGCCTTGATGCGGATTGCAGACGTCCGACCGGAAGCCATGGTGCTGGATATCAACATGCCGCGGCTCGACGGCTTCGGGGTGCTACGACACATGGCGGCAGGCGCCCAACGCGTCCCGACCATGGTGCTGACCGCGCGAAATCAGCCGCAGGACGTCCAGACCGCGATTTCCCTGGGCGCGCGGGATTACCTCTCCAAACCGTTCCGCGACGAGCAGCTTCTCTCACGGGTCGCGCGCCTGTTTCGCAAGCGCAGCGTCGAGGACGCCGACACGCACGCGCTCAAAATTTGAAGATCGGCCCGGCCGATCAGACCGGCAGCAGATCGATTTCCTGGCCCAGGCTGGACTCGAATTCCTGAAGCACGTCGATCAGGTCGACCGCTGGCGCTGTCAACGGCTTGCCCTTCGGGAACTGATACCGCCAGTAGGTGGCGATGTGGCTCACCAAGCCGCACCCGTCGCCGAGCGACAGGAACATTTCCGGCGACTTCAGCAGGAAGTCACGGAAGGCCATGGCGTTGCCATTCCGGGTCAGTTCGCTGAACACCAGGTCGTATTCGCCAAGGTGGTGCATGACCGTCTTGACTTGGCGCTCCATTTTCAGGCGCAGGCGCACCTTGATGGCGTCGATCTCCCGCAGGCTTTCGGTGTCGACCGATCCAACGACCCGCACCTTGGCCAACTCACCCAGCACTTCGCGCAGGCTGGGCCAGAGTGCGTTCACCAGCCATTTGTAGTAGAGAAAGCCCTTCCAGGCGAAGATCCCCTCCCGGTAGCTCTCGCCCTCCAGTCGCAGGGTCAAGCGCAGCGGCTCCAGGCGGTCATCGACCTGGCTGGACAGCAACGCCTCCACCAGCCGGTTGATATTCGCCTCCATCGCGCCATCGCCGCGATAGGCCAGTTCGATCAGCTTGCCGATCTCCCCGCCGACGAAACGCTGCATGCGCGCCAGGTCGGGGGCCGAGATCTCGAAGTGGCTGGGACTGATGTTGAACCCGCGTCGCTTCAGATGCTCGCGCACCAGAAACGGATCCAGCGAGGGCAGTTCGTCGAGCGCCTCAAGCACCGCCACATCGCGGGCCAGATCGGGGGCCTCGCCGCGCAAACCCTCGAACTTGTCCTGCCAGCCGCGCTCGGACACGAACAGCGAGCGGCCGCCCAGGCCGAGATCCGAACGCTCGAACGGGATGATCACCTTGGTGGCGGCATAGCGCAGGCGATCGAAACACTCGCGCTCATCGGAGCGCAACCGATGACGGACCAGCACCGCGCCGTTCAGCGAACTGGCGACGAAGAAGGCCCCCTTGCCATGTTCCGGGTTGTCGACATTGCGGATGGCCAGCGCGGCCAAATTCAATACGCGACTTGTCGATGCGGTCTTCTCGAGACCGCGCAGACTGCGATAGGTGCGATCTTGTGTCCGCGCCACGGTGCGCACTCCAGCTTGAAGGTGCGCTCGGCGCGCTCCAGATCCGCAAGCTTTGCTTTACTCACCCTGATATCGTTGATTTCCATTGAGGATGTGTTGCGGTGTCTGAAGCGCCCTTCCGACGACGCTTGCGTCTGGGCGCCTTCCCCGACAGGTTCAGGCTGAAGGCGTTAGACGCGGGCAGTATGAGTCGGTTGCGAAGGTTCGCCGTCACGGGAGCGCTGGCATTGGCCGGCTGGACGAACTGCGCCTGGGCGCAGGGCGCTCCCCAGCCGCGCTTTCCCGATGCTTTGGACCGTGAGTCGCTGCTGGTCTGGCTGAAGCGTGAGACCGATATAACGCCAGGCCGGGTGCTCGCCGTCACGCCGCCCGCTGTCACCGCCCTGGTGTCGACGTTTCCGGACGGCAGCGATGGGAACGCCCGCGTGGTGATCCGCGCCGAGGCTCTCAGTCCCGATACCTATGGGCGGACCGGCGCACTCTCCTGGCATGTCTCGCTCAGTGCGGACTGCGCGCATCGGCGGCTACGGATGGGGGAGACCACCGGCTACACCGAGCGCAATCTCTTGGGTGAGCGCCGATCCCTTCGTCCTGCTGACACTGTCTGGCGGGCGCCGGAGCCAGGGACTGCGCTGGAGAGCGCCTGGCTGGCGGCCTGTGATCCGGCGTTCCGGGGGCCGCTCAACGACGCCTCTGCGATCACCACCGCCGGTTCGGACTCGCCATTGCGCAAGGTGCAGGCGCTCGAAGGGCCGCGCGAATATGCCGCCGAGGTCGCGCCGCCGAGGCCGGCGCCCGCTCGGGCGGTCAAAGCCGCGCCGCTCCCAGCCAAGGCGCCGCCGCCCGCCAAGTCACGAGCCTTGACGATCGCCGAGGCCGCGCCGCCGACGCTCAAGGGCTTCATTCCGGCCCGGGCGATGATCGCCACCGCCCCCAAGCTGCGGTCCGCAGGCCCGGTCATGGCGCAGCTCGGCGCCTATGGCAGCGAAAGCCAGGCCCGCGCGGTGCTGGTCGGCATAAAGTCCAAACTCGGCGGTCACGCGACCCGCATCGAAACCGCCACCGTCGACGGCAAGACCTGGCGCCGCGCCCTGGTCACCGGCTTTGCGGACAGCGCCGAGGCCAGCCGTTTCTGCGCCAGCCTGAAAGCCCAGGCCTGTTTCGCGCGGACGAAGTAGGTCCACCTACTCCGACAGATCTACCAATTCCGGCGCCTTGCCGTCCGCCTCCGCCTTGCGGGCGCCGGCCAGGATGCCGGGGAGGGAATAGTTGCCCTCGTGGCAGGCGTATTCATAGACCGGGCCTTTGCCGGCATTCAGCGCCATCTGAGCGCGCCAGGTTTTGGTGAAGACCTTTGGATCTTCCGCTTGGAACTCATAGAGAATCTGGTTCGCCGAGGTGCGCGTGAACCGCTCCGTGACCTTGGCGTCCGGCGTCAGATAGAGGCTGGCGCCGAAATAGGGCCGCAGCGACTCGCCCGGATTGAAGTTGGTGGTCTCGACCACCAGGGTGTCGCCCTCCCACCAGCCGACGCTGTCGCCCATCCAGGGGCGGACGTCAGCGCTCAGATGCTTGCGATCCGCCAGCCGCACGATCCGCGCATCGTGGTTCATCTCGACCACGATCACCAGATTGTCGCGCGTCTGCTGAAACTGATAATTGTTGTTGTACAGCACGTTCATCATCGGCGGCCCGGCGGTGGACCCAAAGCCCAGGATGCAACGCTCGCCCAGCGGCCGCGTCTCCGGCCCGTCGAAATTTGTGCGGGCCCGCTGCAGGGTCCGTTCAAACAATTTCCGCCCCTCGGCGCTGTAGGGCAGCTTGCCGTCGGCCGGGTCGATCAGCCACGAGGTTCGCACCTCGCCGCCGATCCGGCCCATCCGTGTGCCGGGATCGGTCCAAAAGGCGTTGTAGCCGCCAGGATCCTGCCCCGCAGCCGGCGCTGGCGCATTGGGGTCGGTCGGTCGGCCTTGCGCCTCGGTCATTCGCGCGCGCCCAGTCTCCACCGCAGCGGCCTGGGCTTCCGGGATTACCAGGGTCTTGAACTGTGGCCCCCGCTCCAGGCTGGTCAGCGAAGCGTTGGTCCACACACCCTCAAAGTCGGGCTGACCAAAGGCGTTGCGCGGCGCCTTGTAGGTCTGGGCAAGCGCGGCGGTCGCCAGGGCGGCGACAATGAGACCAAGCAGGAGCGGGCGCATGCGCTCAGGCTTTCTGCGTCAGGGCGGCGTAGACCGCCTTGGGGCTGATGTCGCGCACCGCCGGCGTGCCGCCGCCCGGAACCGAGCCGCGGACGTTCTGGATCATGCCCACAAAGATCAGGTCATTGGTCGGATCGATCCAGAACCAAGTGCCGAACGCCCCGCCCCACCAATAGCTGTCCTGGCCGTGTGGCAACCCGCTCTCGGCCGGGCGCTTGTGGACGGCGAAGTCCATGCCGAACCCAAGCCCCTCCTGGTTGGGGCCATAAAGGTCGATCTTGACGCCCGGCTTCAGTACGTCGGCGCGCATCAATTTGACCGTCTCTGGCTTCAGCACACGCGCGCCGCCCAGTTCGCCGCCGTTCAGCAGCGCCTGACAGAACCGGTAGTAGTCGCCCGCCGTCGAGAACAGGCCCCCGCCGCCGGCCAGGAAGCGCGGCGGCGTGGTCTGGATCCGCGCGCCCTCGGCCGCAACAATCTTGCCGGCCGCGTCATAGGTGTGGATGCGCACGACGCGGGCGGTCTTGGCCGGGTCGACCCAGAACTGGGTGTCGACCATCTTCAGCGGGGTAAGAATGTGGTCCTGGAAGTAGCGGTCCAGCGACTTGCCTGACAGCTTTTGAATTACATAGCCCTGCAGGTCGACGCAGGGACCATAAGCCCAGTCGGTTCCAGGCTGGCTGGCCAGCGGCAGTTTGGCCAGCGCATCGACCATCCCCTGAAGGTCGCTGGCCCGTAGGTTGTTGCTCTCATAAACCGCGCTGGCCCCGAAGCCGGCCGTGTGGCTCATCAATTGGGCCATGGTCATCGGCGTCGCCTGATCGACCAGGGCGTCGTCCGCCCCCTTGACCTTCAGCCCGGCGAACTCCGGAATGTGCTTGGCGACCGGATCGTCCAGCTTCCACTTGCCCTGCTCATAGAGCTGCATCATGGCCACGCCGGTGATCGGCTTGGTCATCGAGGCGATCCGGAAGATCGAGTCTGTCGCCATCGGCGCCGGCGCCGAGGCGTCCTGACGGCCATAGGCGTCCAGGTTCACCACCTTGCCCTTGCGGGCCAGCAGGGTGACCACCCCGGCCAGCTTCTGGCTGTCCACCAGCGCATGCATCTGGCTGTTCAGCGCCGCCACGCCCGCCGCGCTGAAGCCCGCCGACGCCGCAGGCTGAACGACGATCTTGGCCCAGGCGGGCAGGGCGCTCAATGCCGTTATGCCGAGACTGCCGATCAGCAGGCTGCGTCGATCCATCGAAATCATGGTCACTTCCCCGTTTGGTCCGAACGTACGCCCCGTGCTTTGCGGGGATATTTCTGATGCGTCAGAGTGTCCGGCCGGTCAATCTGAGAGCACTGGTCTAAGGCGACACCGCCTTGAAGAACTCCGGCGGAAACAGGCCTTGCGGTGCGCCGTCGCGGCGGCGGAGCATGCCGCGGAAGCCGGCGTCGCGGGAGACCGGAATGTTCATCCCGTCGGTGCTCTGCAGCATGTCGAACAGCTTGCTGTTGAGCTGTTTAATGATCGCCTCGTGGCCGGGGCTGAAGATCAGGTTCCGCGCCTCCAGCGGGTCGGCCTGCAGGTCATAGAGCTCATCGATGTCCCAAAGGCCGTGGTAGCGGATATATTTGTACTGCTGCCCCCGCACCGCGTGGACCGTCGGCGTCATGGGGAAGTTCCGCTCCCAGTAGTATTCGTAGAGCAGGGTCTCGCGCCACGGAATGACCTTGCCCTGGGCCAGCGGCAGGGCGTTCGACCCGGCCAGCCCCTTGGGCGCGGCGAGGCCGGCGGCGGCCAGCAGGGTCGGCGCCACGTCGATATTGGCCACCACCTGGTTCACGACGGTTCCCTTGGCGAACAGCTCTGGACAGCGCGCGAGCATCGGAATGCGGATCGATTCCTCATAGGCCGTGCGCTTGTCGATCAGCCCGTGTTCGCCGAAGGCGAAGCCGTTGTCGCCCATGTAGAGGATCAACGACGAGTCCAGCAGGCCGCGCCCTTCCAGGTGGCCCATCACGCGGCCGGCGCTCTCGTCCACCGCCAGCAGGGTCTCGGCGTAGCGGCGGTAGTACTCGGCGATATCGATCGTGGAATGGTACGGAAAATCAACGCCGTGCCAGCTATTGCGCATATTCTGGACCCACATGGGCCGGGTGCCCGGTTCGGCGGGCGGAGCCATGGTCGCGGGATAGGTGAACGGGGCGCCCGCATAGCGGCCCTTGTGGCGCGCCGCCGGGATGTAGTCGGAGTGCACCGCCTTGTGCGACAGGAACAGCATGAAGGGCTTGTCGCCCTGGCGGGCTTCCAGCCAGGCCATGGCATAGTCGGTCAGCTCATCGGTGATGTAGCCCTTCTGCGGCATATGTTTGCCGTCGACATTCAGCCCGTCGGGAATGGGCAGATAGCTCCCCTGGCCCTTGAAGCTGACCCAATGATCAAACCCCGGCTGCGGATCATCGCCCTCCGGTCCCATATGCCACTTGCCGATGAACGCAGTCTCATAGCCGGCGCGCTGCAGATACTCTGGAAAGAAGGTCAGAGCCGGGTCGATGGCGTGGTTGTTGTCCACCACCCGGTGCTGGTGCGCATAGAGGCCGGTGAAGATCGAGGCGCGGGAGGGTGAGCACAGCGCCGTGGTCACCATGGCGTTCTTGAAATGCACGCCCTCCGCCGCCAGCCGGTCAAGATGCGGCGTCTCCAGAAAGGACTGTCCCTTCAGGAACCCCAGCGCGTCGTAGCGATGGTCGTCGGTCAGAATAACCACGATGTTACGGGGCTTGCCGCCGGGCAGCTTCGCCAATGGCGCCGGTCGCCGACGCCGCGCGGGCTGCGCAGCCGCGGCTGCGTCCCAGGAATAGAGGCCCATGGGCGCCCCCAACCCCATGGCGCACAGCAGGATCCGGCGGGTCGCAGAGATTTCGTCTGTCATTTGGTCTCCGGCCCCCGCTAACCTGTCGGACGCGAGCCTGTTCATCTGCGTCGGATGAGTCCATCTGAATCGGTTGGGGCAAGTCAAAAAGGGGGACGACCAATGGTGCGGATCGAGGCTGCGGAACCGACCACACGCCGCCCGCTATGGACGCAACTCTACCTCCAGGTCCTCGTCGCGATCCTGCTGGGCGCCTTGGTCGGCTACCTCTGGCCAGCCACTGGCGCGGCGCTGAAGCCGCTGGGCGATGCCTTCATCAAGCTGGTGAAGATGATCATCGCCCCGGTGATCTTCCTGACCGTCACCACCGGCATCGCCGGCATGCGCGACCTCGGCAAGGTCGGCGGCGTCGCCGCCAAGGCGTTCGGCTACTTCATTGTCGTCTCCAGCTTTGCCTTGGTGCTCGGCCTGACGGTCGCCAATGTGGTGCAGCCGGGCGCCGGCATGCACATCGACCCCGCCACCCTGGATGCTGGCGCGGTCCGGGCCTACGCGGCCAAGTCCCATGACATGACGGTGGTCGGCTTCCTGATGGACATCATCCCCTCCACGGTCGCGGGCGCCTTCGTGGACGGCAACATCCTGCAGGTGCTGTTCTTCGCCATCCCGTTTGGTCTTTCGTTGGCGATGATCGGGGACCGCGCCGCGCCGGCCCTGGCGGTGCTGAACTCGGTGGCCGAAGCCTTTTTCCGGCTGGTGGCGATCTTCATGCGCGCCGCGCCGATCGGCGCATTCGGCGCCTTCGCGTTTACGGTCGGCAAGTACGGGCTGGCCTCGATCACCAGCCTGATCGCCTTGGTGGCCACCTTCTATGGCACGGCGATCTTCTTCGTGCTGGTGGTGCTGGGGGCCATCGCCGCCCTGAACGGCTTCTCGATCCTGAAGCTGATCCGTTATCTCAGGGAGGAACTGCTGCTGGTTCTCGGGACCAGTTCCTCCGAAGCCGCCCTCCCGTCGCTGATGGAAAAGCTGGAGCGCGCCGGCGCCGCCAAGTCGGTGGTCGGGCTGGTCGTGCCCACCGGCTACAGCTTCAACCTGGACGGCACCAACATCTACATGACGCTCGCGGCCCTGTTCATCGCTCAGGCGCTGGGCATTGACCTGGCGCTGTCGGAACAGCTCCTTTTGCTGGGCGTGGCGATGCTGAGCTCAAAGGGCGCGGCGGGTGTCACCGGCGCAGGCTTCATCACCCTGGCGGCGACGCTCCAGGTGGTGCCCAGCGTGCCAGTCGCGGGCCTGGCGCTGATCCTCGGCGTTGACCGGTTCATGAGCGAGTGCCGCGCGCTGACCAATTTCATCGGCAATGCGGTGGCGACGCTGGTGGTGGCCGGCTGGGAAGGCGCCCTGGATCGCCAGAAGCTGACGGCGGCGCTGGCGGGGGAGGTAACATCGCCCCTGATCGCCCCGCGTGAGGCGGACGCGGACTGACGAACCTGAGGTGGTCGGGTTGGGGCGGGTGTTCCCCAACCCCTCTCTTTTGTACGTCATTCTCGGCCAAGGACCCCGAACTCGTTTCGGGGGACGCCGTGCCGGGAACCCATGCACGCCGGCGCTTCCGGAACGGCCACTGCGGCGCCGCTGCGAACCCAACTCCGAACACGGAGATCATGGGTCGTCCCCCCGGGTCGCGCTGCTGCGCGGCTCGCCCGAGGGCAGGCTCCCGAGCCGGACGATGACGAATATAACAGGGAGCTACCCCGTCCGGCTGAACGCCATCGGCGCCTGCGCTTCGGCGATGCAGCGCTTCAGGGTGTCCATCAGCTTAGCCACCAGGATCGGTTTGGTCAGGAAGTCGGTGAAGCCCAGCGCCAGATATTCGGAGGGCCGGCGCGAATAGACGTCGGCGGTCAGCGCGATCACCGGCGTATCGCGGCCAGGTGAAGTTGAACCGCGCAGGTCCTGGATCGCTTCGATGCCGGTCATGCCCGGCATGTGGATATCCATCAGCACCGCGTCGAACGCCTCGACGCTCAACCGCTCCAGCGCCTCGCGTCCGGACGTCGCCAGCACCGCTGTATGCCCAAAGGCGCCGAGAATCTCCTGAACCACCCGCAGGTTCAACGGGTCGTCGTCAACGTGCAGGACCTTCATCGGCCTTGCGTTCGCGTCCGGACGTTCTGTCACGGCGTGGCTCCGGTGCGGTGCGCGGGGATTGCGCCCGACTTGCCGAGAATGCCGCGCAAGGCCCTAAGACAGGGCTGAGAAACATGATGAACATGAAGCACGCTAACGGGCGGCTTGGTCGCCTGACAGACGCGTCATGATTTTCACGAGTTCCGCCTGACGGGTCACGCCGGTCTTGTCGAATACCCGGGCGAGCTGGAATCGCACCGTATTGATGCTGACTCCAAAGCGCTCCGCCGCTTCGGGCAGGGTCAGCCCCTCGAACACCGCGCCGGCCAGCCGGGCCTCGGCAGCCGTCACCCCGAACAGGTCCTTCAAGTCATCCAGCGGCGAGCGCATCTCAAGCTCAAGGTCGGTCACGCAGACCAGGGCCATCCGAGGGCGCGTAAAGATTGCTATCGTTTCACGGGCAAGAGGCGAGATCCGTAAGGCGAGGCTCGGTCGACCGTCCGGCCGGTGCAGGCTGAACGAGCCGCCCGAGCGTGTCCCGTCCTGCGTTGTCGCTGCCGCAACAAGCTCGCCAAGGCGTTGTGTCGCCTCGCTCTGTAGCGCCGCGAGCCGGCCATTCATCACGCAAAGCCCATTCGCCCCTCTGAGCAGCCGCTCCGCCGCCGGATTGGCGTGCTGGATCGCGCCCTGATGATCCACGATCAGGGTCGCCCGGTCGGAGATATCCAAGGTGCGCGCCAGATCCTGACTGACGCCAAAGCCGCCCGCCAGGGTGCGACCCATCCGATAGGCGCGGATTAGATGTGGCTGCAGCCGGCTGGCGGTCTCAAACGCGTCGTTGGCGAAGTCGCCCTTGCGGATTGAACGTCCGAAGGCGATGGCGCTGCTGGTGTCATCGCTGAGATCCAGCCGCACGTGCAGCGTCGCGCCGGCGTCCTGCGGGCGCATGAAGTCGTTGAAGTATTCGCTGCGGTAATAGTCGTCCAACGGCACGCAATCGCCCGTCGCCACCACGGTGGGCCGCCATCCCCTGCGCCAGGCGTCCAGATCATCGACGACGGTGAAGACGTTCTTGGTCCAATAGTAGTCGTGAAACGCCGCAACTGACCTCGGGTCGATCCTGGCCTCGATCCCCTCGCCCTGACCGTCCTTTTGGCTGAGCCGGGTCAGGCAGGCCTGATGGGCGCCGATCTCATCGGCCAAGGCTTCCAGGACCGACGGCCATAGCGAGGCGTCGAGCGCCGCTGCGTAAATCCGATCCACCAACTGGTCTTCTGCGGTGGCAATCATCATGCTCATCCGTCAGTTGCAGGCTGTCGAGCGCGCCGAGCGCAACTCTGATCCGAGTACAACCTAATCTGAACGAGGTCCCAAGCGCCAGCATCATCCGTTTGGATGACAATCGCGGCGCATTCGAGCGCTAACGCGCGCAAAAGTTGTCATCCGAACGGCTGATGCGCGCCGGCGCGCGCCGGGACCATGATCCCAGCCTGACTGGAACGGTAGTAAGGGCAACGACAATGATGAAATCGGTAAGGCGTCTTGCGGGCCTCGCGTCGCTGGCGGGTGTGCTCCTGGCAGGCGCCGCCTCAGCCGCCACGGTGGTCGGCGCGCATAGCGTGCACGTCACCAGCACGAACAACACCTGGATACAGATCTCGGAACTGCTGGCTTTTGACTTTTCGAATGTGAACGTCGCCTTGGCCGCCAATGGCGGGGTCGCGACGGCGCCCAATCAGTACAGTTCAGGTTCGGGCCCCGCGCACGCCAACGACGGCGCCTTCCCCTACGCGCAGGACTATCCGAATATCTACCACTCCGGTAGCAGAGGCCCGGGGAATTTCCTGGATATCACCTTCTCCGGCGCCCACACGCTGGCCAGCCTGACGATCTATGGCGAGGGGCCGGGCGGGTGCTGCAGCGGCCGCGATATCTTCAACATCGACATCCGCAATGCGGCCGGTAAGTCGCTCTACTTCGGCACGCTCGACGCGTCCAACGCCAGCCATTCGGCCAGTGTTTCCTTCGCGCGCCCGACCGGCGGCGCGGTTCCTGAGCCGGCGAGCTGGGCGATGATGATCCTGGGCTTCGGACTGGCAGGATCCACGATCCGTTCGCGGCGTCGCGCGCTGGCCTGACGCAGCGGCGGACGCCCTGCTGATCGAGGACGAGCGCAAGATCATCGACCTGCCGCGCTCGCCCCTCTGGTGGGTCCAGGAGTGCGAGGTGGTGGCTCAGCAGGGGTAGCGGCGCTCCACCTTCACATAGCGGTCGCGGTAGGAGTCCCACACGCGCTCACGGGTTACGCAGGTGCGGCTCTGGTCATAGTAGCCGTCATACCCGTGACGGTAATAGTTGTCGGACCGGGAGTCATAGCCGTATCCGGCGCCGTAGTTGTTCCGGTACCCATAGCCGTCGTTACTGCCATAGCTGTCGCTGTAGCCATAGCCGCGATCATAGCGCTGGCGGCCGTCGCTCTTGTTGGCGATGGCCGCGCCGATCGCCAGGCCCGCGATGCCGGCGACGATGGCCGCAGCGGTGCTGTCGCCATTGCCCCGATGACGGCTGTGGCCACCATAGCTGTTATAGCCGCCGTAGCTGTTGTTGTGCTCGGCGTAGGCCGGTGCGGCGGTGGCCAGCACAGCGCCGCCGAAGGTGATGGCGGCGACGGTGGAAGCGAGAACCTTACGCATGGAAACCTCCTGGAGCGTGACGTGCTCAAGACTGAAATCATCGTTAAGCGTCCGCCGCTGAACCGCACCTGAACGGTGTCGGCAGGTCGTGGTGAGGCGCCTTTTTGCGCGGCCTCACAAAATATTGCTCCCGAACGGCGGACCGAACTCAACGTCGACGCGTTGACGTCCCATGCCGCCATGCGGCGTGCGTATGAGGCCTGGGTGGGCGCGGAGAGAGTGATGAGCAACTACGATTCGACAAAGATCGCCGAAGGCGGCGTTGGCGAGGCCAAGAAGATCATTGGCGAGGCCGGGCAAAATTTGAAGGCCGAGGTTCAGAGCTTCGCCAGCGTGGCGGGCGAGCGGATGTGGGCCCAGGCCGACAAGGCCGCCCAGGTGGCCACCAAGACCATCGGCGATCTTGCCCAGGCGGTTCGCCGTGCGGGAGAGGACTTGGCGTCCAGCGATCAGCGGCCAGGGTCGAAGTTGGCCGACAAGGCGGCGAGCGGACTGCAAGGCCTGTCCGGCGCCCTGGCGAACAAGCGCCCCGAAGAACTCCTCGACACCGTGCGCGGGTTCGGTCGGCGCAACCCGGCGCTGTTCATCGGCGGGGCGGTGTTGATGGGCGTGGCCCTGGGCCGGTTCCTGCGAGCGGCCGAGGGCGGCGGGCAGGCAGATGGCGAGCCCCGCAGAGCAGCCGACCTGACCGGCGTTGAACATGACGCGACCAGCTTCACCCCAGCCGAGGACCGCTTCGCGCGGCCGTTCGGGGTCGATGAAGCGCCGTCCGGCGTGCTGCATGTTGACGACGGCAGCTCCGATCCGAACGCGGAGCCTACAGCTCGGCCAGGGTCCTGAGCCATGGATGGCGTTGACCCCCAACGTGACGGGCGCAGTCTGGCCGAGTTGGTGTCAGTGCTGACCTCCGACTTGGCCACCTTGGTTCGCCGCGAGTCCGAACTGGTTCGCACGGAACTTGGCGAGAAGTTGCAGGCGGCCGGCCGCGCGGTTGGCGAAGTTGCGGCAGGGGGCGTCCTCGTCCTGGCCGCGCTCTTGGTGCTGTTGCAGGCGCTGGTGCTGGCGCTGGCCAGGGTGATGGACCCGATATGGGCCTCGTTGCTGGTCGGTGTCGCGGTCGCGGGGCTTGGCGTCTGGCTCGTTCGGACCGGCATGAAAATGATGTCGCCGGAGCATATGTCGCCAGACCGCTCCGCCCGGCAGTTCCAGAAGGACGCCGACCTCATGAAGGGACGCTGAGATGACCAGGACTTCCGCAGACATAGAGCGCGAGGTGGAAGCCACGCGCGGCCAGATCGACCAGACGGTCCAGGCCCTGAAGGAAAAGATGCAACCCCGAGAACTCTTCAATGAGGCGTCCCGGTTTATGGGCGCCGCCAGCGACAGGACACTTACGATGATGATGCAACGCGCCAAGCAGAACCCCATTCCCCTGGCCCTGATGGGGCTTGGCTTGGCCTGGATGGTCGTCGGCGGACGTCGCCGCCGCGCCTTTGAGCCGCGGGTCGGCGACTATGACTCCTACGAAGCCTATGACGCCTATGAGGGTCTTCAGGAGAGCGGCGGCCGGCAGCGTCTGAAGCGTCGTCTCGACACTGCGGTCGATTCCGCAAGGGACGCTTTCGAAGGCGCCAGGGACAAGCTCAGCGAGGTGGTCGATCACGCCAAAGAAGGGCTGGCTGATGCCCGCACCCACGCGGCCGAGGGCGCCGAATCCGCCAAGGGCCGCGTCAGCGCGCTCGCCCACTCGGCGCAGGATCGGGCGGTGCGACTCAGCCGCCAAGCTCAGACCCGCTATCACGACGTGCTTGATGCTGAGCCCTTGGTGATCGGCGCCATCGGTCTGGCGGTCGGTGCGGCGATGGGTGCGGCGCTGCCGTCCTCGTCCGTCGAGCGCCGCTACATGGGGCCAACCCGCGACAAGGTCGTGGAGCGCGGCAAGGAGATGGCGCAACAGTCGTTAGGTGATGTGAAACACGCCGCCCAGCGCGCCTATGGTCAGGTCAAGGAAGAGCTGCACCTTCAGGGCGGGCATGAGGCGTCGCCGTCGAACGGCGCATACTGAGGTCACCTGAGCTCAGCCTTGCGATCCTGAACCCGATACTCCGACCTTCCCGTCGAAAGGCGGGGAGGTCGGCGTCGTCTCTGCCTACGTTTTACCCGCCCAAGCGCGCGCGCCAGACCTATGGCGATGGTGGACAGAACCCGCCGTCTCATTGAAACGATGCACCGAAAACGTCGGCGCGGCCGACGCACGGTCAGCAGTGGGACGGCAGATGGTGCGATTGTGGACTCAAATCCATAAGTGGCTTGGCCTTGTTGTCGCGCTTCAGGTGCTGGGCTGGGTGCTGGGCGGCGTGATCATGTCCGCCATCCCCATCGAGCGGGTGCGCAGCGAGCACCATATCGCGGTTTTTCAACCCGATTCGCTTTCGACCAATGGCCTGATCGATTGGCGCGTTGCGGCGGCCGCCATGGCCGTTCAACCGGTAGAAGCGACCCTCAAATCGACCCTGCGCGGGCCTCTCTGGGTGCTGAAAGATGCTGGCGGCGCGGTCCATATGGCCGATGCGGTCTCCGGCCGGCATGTTGCGCCGCTGCCGATGGCCGAAGCCCGGCTGCTGGCTGGAGCCCAATATCAGGGCAAGGGCCGCCCGGTGGCTATCCAATGGTTCGCCAAGCCGCCACAGGAGGCCGGTAAGCCCGGGCCGCTATGGGCTGTGGACTTTAGCGACGCCGAACGGACCCGCTTCTACGTCTCGCCCGACACCGGCGAGGTGGTCAGCCGCCGGTCCAACGTCTGGCGTCTCTACGACGTCTTCTGGCGTATCCACATCCTCGATTTCACCACCGGCGACAACTACAACACCCCCTGGCTGGTCGGCGCAGCGGCGCTCAGTCTGATCATGGTGGCGTCGGGGTTCGTGCTGTTGTGGATCCGGCTCAGCCGCGACTGGGTCGCCATGCGCCGCCGCTGAGGGCGCTGGCGCGAAGCCTCAGCCCGGCCGGGTGTTGCTCCACACCACCTGAGCGACGCCGAACAGGGCCAGGATCGCGCCATACAGCGTCCACTTCGGGTCGCCGACCATGAACCCGACCTTGAACGCCAAGTTCAGGCCCTGCAGCATCCACACCCCGCCCAGCAGCACCATCAACACGCCCAGCAGGCTGCTGACGATCCGCATCACAGTGTAGAACAGGTTCTTCATGGCAGACCCTCCAAAGGCGATGCGGCAGCCTAGAGCATCGTGCGGAAGAGTGGGAACCGGTTTTCCGCAAAAGAGATGCGAAAACAAAAATCTAGAGCAAGGCGCGTGATTCCTATATCGCGCGCCTTGCGTTAGACCACCTTTGGCAAACCGCTACTTGATGAAATGCAGTTCGCGCGCCTGGAAGCCGCCGCGCTGATTGCGCATGGCTTCGCGGGAGATTTGCGACTGGACGGCCTTTTGCGCCGAACCGAACACCGCGGCGCTCTGGCGGTCGGTCTCGGCCAGCGAGCGATCGAACACCGCCATGTTCTTATACTCGACGATCAGCACCAGGTTCGGCTCATGGTCGCGGACCGAACTGATCGAGAGAATCTTGTAGCTGAGGATGTCGCCATCCTTCTTGCCGGCCTCCTGAATGGCGCGCCACGGCCCGTTCAGATAGGACATGTACTCATCGAACATCCCAGGCTTGGTCTCGATGAAGCTGACGTTCCAGACCGATCCATTGTCATAGACCCGCTCGGCCGTCTGGGCCTGCGCGACACCGCTCATGCCCCCGAACGCAAGGGCCGCGCCCAAGGCCGCAAAGGCGAGTTTCCTGATCATCGTGGTTTCCTCCCGATTTGGCGGCCGGTCTTGGCGACCCGCCCGTGTGGCGCGCGTGCGCAGAAACTCTACGCCTATGGTGATCGCTCGCAAGCAACCCTGACGATGCAGGGTCGTTGAGCGCGGCGGCGGGGAGCGGAGCGCATGAATCTACCTTGTGTCCCGAGATGCTCGCCCCATCGATTTTGATAGGAACGTCATGGTCCGGCTTATCCGGACCACCCATGAACTCCATCGTTCAGGATCGCGCTCTGAGGCGCCGCCCGGAATGGGTTTCGAATGCGGTGATCATGGGTCGTCCGGACAAGCCGGACGATGACGAGCGAGTAGGTTGCACTAGCCGCGAGAAGGAACCCAACACCCTCGCCTCAATCTGCCGCCCACCCGACAGGATCCCAGGCTGTGGATCTTCCAGCCGGTCAGCGCCAGCGCCATCGCGGCTGCGATCCTTCGCATGGCGCTCAGCCGTTGTGGGTCCCGTCGCACAGCGGCTGCTTGGCCGTCGCCTTGCAGCCGCAAAAGAACACAGTCCGGTTCTTGGTGGCGGCATATTTCACCGGCGTCAGGTCGGTGACCTTATGGCTGCCGTCGCAGAACGGCTGGTTGGCGCTGAGCCCGCAGGCGCACCACCAATAGTCCCGGCCAGCCTCGACCTCGACGGCGAACGGGGTGTCGGCGGCGCGAACGGCGGCGGTCATGGCGGACTCCTAGCGGTTGTCGTGCAAGCGCCAGTGTGGACCGGAGGGCGGTGCGGCTCAACCGTCTCTGCACGAGCTCTCGACCCGCGCGCGCTCTGCGCTATCCTGGCCGCCGCACCCTTGCCGGAGCCGCCCATGCCCCAACTCGACCGTCGCCGCCTGTTGTTCGCCGCCGGCGCAGCGCTGACCGCCGCCCCCGCGTTCGCCCAACCCCGGGAGACCATCGCGCTCAACGTCCTGGCCACGACAGCGGAGAATCAGGCCGCGACCTTCCGCAACCAGGATCTGGCCCGGCCGGTGCGCACCATTCGGGCCGGCGGGACGGTTCGGCCTTTGCCGCCGCATGCGACGTCGCTGTCGGGTCTGACCTTCGAGGGCGGCGGCGCCCGCCACACGGTGGACGACTACATGACCCGCCGTCGCACCGCTGGGATCCTGGTGCTGAAGCGCGGCGAGGTGGCGCTGGAACGCTATGGCATGGGGAATGGGCCTGACAGCCGCTGGACCAGCTTCTCCACTGCCAAGTCGATGACCTCCACCCTGGCCGGCGCGGCGCTGCACGACGGATCGTTGAAGAGCCTGGACGACACCGTCGAGACCTATCTGCCGCAGCTGAAGGGTAGCGCCTATGAGGGCGTCAGCGTCCGCAACGTGATGCGCATGGCCTCCGGCGTCACATGGGACGAACAGTACGATCCCAAGGGCAAGTCGGACATCGTCGCCTTCAGCACCGCGCTGGCCAGTCTGAAACCCGGCGCGGTGCTGGAGCTAATGCATCGCCTGCCGCGCGCCCACCGGCCGGGGACCAGGTTCAACTATTCGACCGGCGAGGCCTGCGTGCTGGGGGCCATCGTGTCCGCCGCCGTCGGCCGGCCGCTGGCCGACTACTATTCCGACAAGATCTGGCGCCCGGCCGGGATGGAGGCCGACAGCTATTGGCAACTCGAGTCGCCTGATGGGCTGGAGCTTGCGGGCCTGGGGGTCAGCGCTCGGCTGCGCGACTTCGGCCGCTTCGGCCAGTTCATCCTGGAGGACGGCGTGGTGTCGGGCGGCGCGCGGGTGCTGCCGGCCGGCTGGCGCGATCTGGCCGGCCAACCGGACACCGGCGCGACCAGCTTCGGTCACCTCGAGAAGGGCTATCCGCTCGGCTACGGCTACCAGTGGTGGGTGCTGCCGCGCAAAGCTGGCGACGTCCACGACGGGGCCTTCACAGCCCAGGGCATCTTCGGCCAGTTCGTTTACGTCAATCCGCGTGAGCAGGTGGTCGCCGTGGTCTGGAGCGCCTGGCGCGAAGCCTGGCAGACCGACTCCGAGTTCGAGACCTATGCGATGCTCGGCGAGGCTGTGAATGCTTTGCGGGGTTGATCGGCGTTCTATGACCGAGGCGGCGTCCGCGGTCCGGCTGGCGCATGCTTGGGCAGCACCGGCAGATTGCCGATCATGCCGTCGGGCCGAGCCTTGGCCAGCATGCGCTTATAAGCCGGCCGCGCCTCGATCTTGGCCTTCCAGGCTGCGACATGCGGAAACTGGGCGGCGTCCACCAGATTGAGCACCGTCGCCACATTCAGCGGGAACATCATCATGATGTCAGCGCCCGAGAACTCCGCACCGCCAAACCAGGGGTGGGCGGCCAGATAGTCGTCGGCGAACTGCACGGTGGCCTCGCTGTCGACCAGGGGTGATCGCTTGGTCGGCGGATTGGCCATCCAGGCGCGGTAGTCCGAGAACAGCCGTGCGGCCAGCGAGCCCTCGGCATAGTGCATCCACATCAGGTGGTAGGGATAGTCGCGGCTTGCCAGAGCCGGCTGCAGCCGGCCCGGCGCATGGCGGTTCAGGATCATCTCCAGGATCGCGCCGGACTCCACCAGGATCTGGTCGCCGTACATAACCGTCGGCGCCATCGGCACGACGGGGCTCAAGGCGCGGATCAGCGCCATCGAACCCGCCAGGTCACCGCGCTTGAATTCCAGCTTGTAGGGAAAGCCCAGCTCTTCCATCAGCCAGACCACCCGCTCGGATCGCCGGCCCTCCAGATGGTAGATGGTCACCGCAGGCAAGGGCAGGGCGCGCGTCCCCTTCGTCGCCGCCGCGGCCGAAGCGGGTGCGATGGCGGCCAGGAGCGCCAGGGCGGAGCGGCGGGCCAGGGGCTGGGTCATGAGTGGGCTCCAGATTGAGGATCAGAGCTGACGAGCTTTGCGACCTGTCACTGCGGCGGCACCGTCTGCCGTTCCAGCCGACCGGTCAACGCGCCGCAGGGTTGCCGTAGCGTCGCGGCTTTACCCAAACCGCCGAGCCATGTTCAGTGCGCGGCATGATCGCGTGGAGCGCCAGATGAGCCTCGATACCCAAGCATCCGCTGACAGCGCCTTCGATCCCGACGCGCTGCGCGAGAAGTACCGCACCGAACGCGACCGGCGGCTGCGGCCGGACGCCAATGACCAGTACGTGGCGATCGACCAGGAGTACCGCCACTACATCGACGACCCCTACGCCGATGCCAGCTTCACGCGCGCGCCGCTGAACGACCAGGTCGACGTGCTGATCGTTGGCGGCGGCTTCGGCGGCCTGCTGGCGGCGGCGCGGCTGCGCGAAGCGGGCGTCAAGGATATCCGGATCATCGAAAAGGGCGGCGACTTCGGCGGCACTTGGTACTGGAACCGCTATCCCGGCGCCCAGTGCGACATCGAAAGCTACATCTACCTGCCGCTGCTCGAGGAGACGGGCTATATCCCAAAGGAGAAATATAGCCACGCCAAGGAGATTCGCGATCACGCGCAGCGGATCGGCGAGACCTTCGACCTCTACCGCCTGGGCTGCTTCCAGACCGAGATTTCCGAGATCCGCTGGCTGGACGATGAGAGCTGCTGGCTGATCACCACCAATCGTTCGGACCAAATGCGCGCACGCTATGTGGTGATGTCCAGCGGGCCGCTGAACCGCCCCAAACTGCCGGGCATTCCGGGGATTGAGCAGTTTCGGGGCCACAGCTTCCACACCAGCCGCTGGGACTACGCCTATACGGGCGGAAATTCGGAGGGCGGCCTGACAGGACTGCGCGACAAACGGGTGGCGATCATTGGCACCGGGGCGACGGCGGTGCAGTGCGTGCCGCACCTCGGACGTCACGCCCAGCAACTCTATGTGTTCCAGCGCACGCCGTCGTCCGTCGATGTGCGCGGCAATCGACCGACCGACCCTGAATGGGTCAAGACCCTGTCACCCGGTTGGCAGAAGCGGCGAATGGACAATTTCAACGCTCTGGTCAGCACCCTGCCGCAGGACGAGGACCTGGTCAGCGACGGCTGGACCGATATCATGCGCATGCTCAGCGCCCGCCAAGCCTTGAGCGGTGGCGAACTCTCGCGGGATGACATGATCCGGGCCATGGAGCTGGCCGACTTCCGCAAGATGAACCAGGTCCGCGCCCGCGTAGACGCCACGGTCACCGACCCCGAAACCGCTGAGGCGCTGAAGCCCTGGTACCGTCAGTTCTGCAAGCGCCCTACCTTCAACGACGACTATCTGCCGACCTTCAACCGGCCCAATGTGACGCTGGTGGACACCCTTGGCCGCGGCGTTGATCGGGTGACCGAGACCGGTCTGGTCTTCGACGGTGTCGCGTGCGACGTGGACTGCATCATCTTCGCGACGGGGTTCGAGGTCGGCACCGCCTACACCCATCGGGCGGGGTTCGAGGTCTATGGACGCGACGGCCGGACCCTGACCGACCATTGGGCCTCAGGCCTGAAGACCCTGCACGGCTTCTATGCGCACGGGTTTCCCAACTGCTTCCACCTGGGCATCACCCAGAACACCCTGACGGTGAACTTCCCGCACATGCTGGAGGAGCAGGCGCGCCACGTGGCGCATGTGGTGCGCGAGGCCGACTTACGTCAGGCGCGCGCCGTTGAGCCGACCCCCGACGGCGAGGCCGGTTGGTGCGAGACGATCATCTCGACCGCACTCAACAATCTGCAGTTCCGCATGGATTGCACGCCGGGATACTACAACGGCGAGGGTCGGGCCGGCGATGGCGCGGGTCTGTTCGACGGCCTCTACGGCCCAGGCCCCAACGCCTTTTTCGCACTGGCGAAGGATTGGCGCGAGGCCGGAGTGCTGTCGGGTCTAGACCTGCGCTAACGGCTATTGAACGACGGTGCTGAGATCCAGGATGCTCTCCGGCACGCCGCCCTTTTCGACGCGCACACCCAGGTAGCGCATGACGCCACCCGTGAAACTGATGTCCGCCACGGGAATGTCGCGGTCACGTGATAGTCGGCTTGCGTCGTTCAAGGTCAGGCGCAGGGTCATGT
Organism: Alphaproteobacteria bacterium; assembly: GCA_043734425.1. Classification (GTDB taxonomy): domain Bacteria; phylum Pseudomonadota; class Alphaproteobacteria; order Caulobacterales; family Caulobacteraceae; genus Phenylobacterium. Next base: position 10,287 of record JAYTFM010000063.1, on the reverse strand, counting down.
CGTCCACTATCGCACCGTCGGCGAGCGCGGCCGCGATCTGGGGACGGAAACGAAGGTCAGGCGAACGGGGCGGTTTCGGCGCGGAGGGCGGGGGCTTTGCCATGATCAGACCGGATAGAAGCCGTGTTCACCGTGGACGCGCACCTGGCAGGGGCGACCCTGGTCTTGCATCTGGCGAGCGTGGCGGTTGGCGGCCGCCTTGGCGATCTCTTTGTCGGGAGAATGCCCGAACGTCGCGCCCTCATGCTCGACCCACCAGACACCTTGATTTCGCGTGACGGTCAGAACCGCCCTTTCCGGAATTGCTCTCATTCCGAAGCTTAACACACTCTGAAGGCCGAAGTCGTTCGCCACTTACAAAACTTGCCAGCTCAATAAATTGAACGCTACGCCCGAGCGTCAAATTTCGCTTTGGCGCGCTGGCGTGTCAGACAGGTGGCTCGGCCGCGCGCGCGGCGCTCGCCGCCGCTTCCAGCGCCGAGATTCTGTCCGCGTAGAAAGCCGCGAGTTGATGTCGGTCAGCAAGACCGTCCCGCTGGGCCTTCCATTCCATCTGGCTTGCCTCGAGGTCTTCCGCGCGCGCGCCGGCCGCCAACGCTTGAACGTAAGCCTCCTGCAGGCGGCGATCTTGGGCGCCAAGCGTCGGATACCCGCACACCAGGCGATCTGCCGGCGCGCGTTCCGCGTAGCAGGGATTTAGTGCTGTGGGTCTCGGAGCGGTGATCTCAGGGCGTAGTGAGCTCGCTGCAACATCGATGCGGGTCCGAGCTTGCGCCGAGGTCGTGTCCGGGCTGGGTGGCGCGGTATCGAGATCGCTGATGCGCGTCGGGGCAGCCGGTGCGGATCGCGAAGCCAAGGCGAGCGGCGCCGCCTCGGTGTTCTGCGGCGCTGACGGCGTCTGGACCCAAGCCCACACCACAAGCATCAGCGCGCCCACAGCCGCAGCGAGGCCAGCCAATCGCCGGCCCCATCGCCGGCCAGATGCCTGGGCCATTGGCGCGGGTGGCTGCGCGCCGCCCTCTCGGAACGCCAGTTCCGAGACAAGTTCCGCCGCAAGACTGGGTTCAGCGTGTGAACGCGCGGCCTTCAGCAGGCGCTGTAGTTCCGGTTTGCTGAGTGCGGACAGGTCCACCACAAGCATGTCGAACACCTGACAAGCCGACATCATTCGCGTGTCAGGCTTGTCCTACCACTCCAAGGTGAATCTGGCCAAGTCAGAGAGCCGCGTGGGCGTGCGTCTTAACCGGGGCCGCCTCTATTCAGCGATAGCGTCATGGCGCGGAGAACTGAGGTGCGCGTTTTTCGACGAAGTGAGCGACCCCTTCCTTGAAGTCATCGCTCTTCAGACTGAGCGCCATTTCGTGATCGGCGGTCGCGAGGGCTTCGTTCAGACCCTGGAGCGGGCTGTCCCAAACCTGCCGCTTGATGACCCCCATGGAGCGCGGCGACACGAAATCGACGAGTTCCCGGGCATAGGCGCGCGTTTCCGCCATAAGCTGATTGGTCGGCACAACCCGGTCCGCAAGCCCGATCCGCAAGGCTTCTTCGGCGTCCACCTTTCGGGAGGACAGCAGCAAGTCCATGGCGCGGGACAGCCCCACGAGTTTTGGCAGCATCCAGCCGATGCCGTGCTCGGCGATGAGGCCGCGACGCGAGAAGGCGGTCACAAAGGCGGCGCTGTCGGCGGCGAACCTGAGATCGCAGAACAACACGATCGCCAGACCCATGCCAGCCGCCGGGCCGTTGATGGCGCCGATGATCGGCTTCTTCACCAGCGGGAAGTAGGCCTGGGGGTGATGGAAGTCAGGGCGACCGTCGGCGTCGAACGGCTCGATCGCCTTGGCCTCAGTGCCGCCTGCGGCCCCGATACCCTGCAGCATGGTCATGTCCGCGCCGGCGCAGAAGCCGCGACCCGCGCCGGTCAGGATGATGACGCGAACCTCAGCGTCCGCGTTGGCGGCCTCCATGGCCGTCCTGAGGTCCGAGCCCATGGCGCCGGTCCAGGCGTTCAGCTTGTCGGGCCGATTGAGGGTGATCGTGGCGATCCCGTCGCTGACCTCATAGAGGATGTCGGTGAAATCCATGGCCGCGTTCTCCCTTGGCGAATTCACGCCATTTGGACGGCCTGCCATAGGGTCGGCAAGCCCCCGGAGCGTAAAGGATCAACCTTTCACGCCCCGGAGTCGCCGACTGCCGAGCTCATTGCGCGCCGCCAAGCCTTCAGATGGGCGTGACCGCGAACGCCCTCAGCGCGACCTGGGCCGGATCGCCCGGGACCGGTGCATCCAGCCCCGACAGCCGACCGTAGCCATTGGTCGCCAGCGCATAGACGTGCAGCGACTCCGCAAAGGCCGCCCGGATGCAGGGCGTCTCGCCCATCGGCAGGGCTTCGGACAGCAGGCCGGTGACGCTGATGCCCTTGCTGAACGTGTCGCCCGAGCGGTTGAAGCCGTTCGCGGCGGCAGCGTCGACCAGACCGGAGGCGCTGGCCGAGGGCAGCAGGGTCGCGACCCTGGCGACATCGAATCCGAAACTGGCGTAGTTCGCCGGGTGGCTGGCCCGGAAGGACAGGGTCGCGATCGCCGTCGGCGCATACTCGAGGAAGCCGCAGCGGGTGTCATTGGCTCCAGGCGCCACGATCACCGAGGGGATCGTTCCGAAGCACTGGCGATTGTCGACATGCAGCACCAGTCGGAAGCCCACGACATTGCCGCCGCCGTCCAGCAGCAGCCGATCAAAGGCGGCGGGCTGGGTCACGTACGTGCCCGAGATCAAGGGCGCGGGATCGACAATCTGTTGAACACCCACCGCTTCCGCCGTGAGGTTGACGCGGGTCATCGTGGGCCCCGTCTGGCGGAAGAGTTCCAGCTTGAGCTCGTATTTGCCAGGCGCCAGGCCCAGCGTGGCCCAATAGGCGCTGGCCAGGTCGTAACCCTCATCGAGGATTTCCCAATCCTCGCCGCCTGGTGGCAGGACGGGATCGATCTCGACGAAGTACCCCGTCACGCCGGCTGCGGGGCCGATCTGGACGGACTTGTAGACGACCGGCGCGAGGGGCGGCGTCGTTTCGCGATAGTGCCGCGACACGGGGGCGTCGACCACCACCCAGTCGGTCTCAAGCACGCTGCCGAGATGGCGATAGGACCACCGATAGTGGGTGATCCCGGCCGGCTTCAGGCCGTCGCCGAAATCCACACGCGGCTCGAGCGTGTCGCCGAAGGGAGACTCCCGTGTCGGGTCGATCCAGCCGGCCATGACCGTGCCGGCCTTCAGCGGGTCGGCCAGGGGATTGGCGAGGGAGGGCTCACGATTAATCTCACCCATGCTGACCTGGCGTGCGATGGTCTTGACGATGAGTTGCTTGCCGCTGACTTCGGGACGTTGGCCGCAGCCGCTGACCCTGGGATCGGTGACAGTGATCGTCACCTCGGTTCCACACGGATAGTCCCACCAGACATGGCACGGGATCGGCGGGCGATAGACGCTGGTCCAGACGCCCCCGACCGACGCCTCTACCCAAAAATAGAGGTCAGGCTGGTCGCCTCCGCAGGGGAACCAGATGGTGGTGTCGAAGCGACCATCGTCGTCGGTGGTCACAATGCGTAGTTCGTCGCAGCGATAGAACCAGGGGTGGAGCCAGGGCCAGTGGCAGATCCACGGACGGATGAGATCGAGATGATCAAGCAGCGCGCGCCGGAGCACGGAAGCGGCTCCTGACGCGAGGGCGAAGTGCAGGGTCTGTGGAACCTCGCGAGCCAGCGACCGCTGCGCCATGAACGGCGTTTCGAGCGGGGGCAGGGGCTGTGGGTTCAACGCCACTTCGTCAAGCCGTGAGCCCCCGACAAACTGGCGCACATTCAACTGGCGCACGTCGACGGCCTCTCTGATATCGTTGGGGATTTCCCGGCGCGGCCCAGGGTCTGGGATTGGCGGCCACGGGAACGGTCTGCGCAGCCGTTCCAGCAGGTCATCACGAATGCGGAAGATTTCTGGGTCAGGAATGCGCAGGATGATCCAGGGCAGGCGATCAACCTCGCAGATGTGAACCCGTGCGTTACAGACCGGCGCGTCAATGACCACGCCGCCGGGCGAGTAGGTGCGCTTGAGCACGTGGCCGCGGACACGACAGTGGCAGAGCGGCCAATGCGGCCACAGGAAATCCGGGATCGCGGCAAGCTCATAGGCGGTTCGGCCGGGATCGAAACGCCACTTTGGTCGGTAGGCGTCCAGGGCTTCCAAAGCGGCGAGACTGGGCGGCGTGTCGCGCTGATCGGCGCCGAGGGCCGGACCGATCAGCAGCCGCGTGCGTCGCGTGACGCCATCCGCCGCCAGCGTCGCCTTGCCGTCCTTGACGGGCGCTGAGGCGAGCAGGCCGCCGTTGCCGTCGAACAGATAGGCCGCGATGTCGATGGGCTTGTCCGGCTTGCCTTCGAACCCGACGCTGATCGTGAACGACTTGGGCTGGTCTTTGCGTTCAGACATGATTGTCTCCCGGCAGACGTGGGGGTGCGACTGGCGAAGCGGAGGCTTCGCGCACCCAGGGCAATTGGCTGTGCGTGTTGCGCGCTAGGCGCGAGGCCGATCAGCTTCCGTCCGCGAAACGGGAGGCGTCGATGCTTCACCCTACGCCTACAGCGCGTGGGTGCACGCGCAAAAGTAGCAATACGCCTCAACCGATGATCGCATTTGCGTGATCGTGGTCGGCGCGTCTTTGGGTGGGACTCTTTAGTGTGGAACCCCTTCGGTGGCGGGATCCCCGGCGATGCGGGAATGATACATCACCCTCGGCAGGGTCATGTCCCAAGGACAGCCCCTGTGCATCAGGCGGCGATTGTCCCAGATCACGGCGTCGCCGGGCGTCCAGCGATGCCGCCAGACGCGCGGCGCCTGACAGGCTTCAGCGCAGAGTGTGTCCAGCAGTTGCTCGCTGGCCTCAGCCTCCAGGCCGGGGATGCCAAAGGCGTGGCGGCCAATCATCAGGCAGTCGGCGCCGGTTTCCGGATGCCGTTTGCGCAGTGGCCGAAGCGGCGGCTCATCCTCGGTCATTCCGTAGCCGGAATAGGCGCTGTTGGCATCGTGGGTGTGGCCAAGCTTGCCCTGGCTGTAGCGGAGCGAGTGATAGGCGCTGAGGCCGTCAAGTTGCGCCTGGCGCGAACGCGGCAGCGCTGCCCACGCGGCCGCCATGTCCGCCCATTCGGTCTCACCGCCCTCGGGCGGGACCACATGGGCCGTGAACACGGCGCCCTTGGCTTGGACGGGCATGTAGGTGGAATCGCAGTGCCAGCCCATGTTGCCCTTCAGCACCTTGACGACATCATCGCCCTCTTCAGGGCGGATCGTCCCATCGGCGCGCACATTGCTGATCGGCGTAATGGGAATTTCCAGCGCCCCGAGCCGACCGGCAAAGTCCCGCTGTTCTTCATTCGTCAGATGCTGTCCCGGAAAGACCAGCAGGCCGTACTCCAGCCAGACGCCATAGAGAGCGGCAAAGTCTGCATCGTCGAACTCAGCCAGACGCAGGCCCGTCACCGTCGCGCCGAAGCTGGCGGCAAGCGGGGCCACTGTGAAGGTAGCTTTCATCGGCGCCGCTCCGGGGTTCGGCGTAAACCCTAGACCTGTCGCCCGTAGGCGCAAGCTTGCGTTCGCGCCAGCAACGGGCGCAAATCATGGGCCCAAACGCCGACGGAGCCCGCCGATGCCCGATGATGCGCCGCTTCCCTCGCTGATCGACCTGACGCCGCTGAGCGAACCCTACCGCAACGATCCGTATCCGATCCTGAACGACCTTCGCAGCCGATGCCCGGTGCATGTGGACGCCGAACGCGGAAACATTCTCTTCACCCGCTATGCTGATGTGCGTGCGACGGTCAACGACCGCAGCCTGTGGGCAGATCCGCTGAAGGGCAACGCCGAGTCGGTGTCGGCGCGGATGTTCGCCGGCGGTGTGGACCGCACGCTGCCGCGCAGCGAGACGACTTCGATCCTGATGCTCGACGATCCCGACCACGCGCGCATCCGCCATCCGCTGGCCCAGGCGCTGTATGCCCGCGTGGCGCGTGTCCGGCCCCAGGTGGAGGCGATTGTCGACGGCGCGCTGGACCGGCTGCCGGCCGGCGAGACGTTCGACCTGATGGCCGACTTCTGCGTGCCGATCCCGATCGACGTGATCGCCTCGATCCTGGGGGTCGATCATGAGCGGCTGGTCGAGTTCCGAGGCTGGTCAGAAGGTATCATCCAAAGCCTGAACCCGTTCCGCAACCCAGCGCAGGCGGCCGCGATGGATGTCGCGCGCGACGCCATGAACACCTATTTCGACGCCCTGATCGCCGAGCGCCGGACCCGGCCGCGCGACGACCTGGTCTCCGACATGACCCGGCTGCAGACCGCTGGCGCGATGCTCACCGACACCGAGCTGCGGATCAACCTCAGCGCCCTGCTGGTCGGCGGGAACCTGACGACCACGGACCTGATCGGCAATGGCGTGCGCTTGTTGCTGACCCATCCGGGCGAGTTGGCGAAGCTGAGAGCCGATCCCAAAATCATCAACGCCGTCGTGGAAGAGGTGCTGCGCTACGATCCACCCGTCGATTCCACCGGTCGCATCGCCAGCGCCGATGCAGAGATCGCCGGCTGTCCGATGGTGGCCGGGCAGTGGATGTCGTTCCACCTGCGCGCCGCCAACCGCGATCCGGACATGTTCGAGGACCCCGACCGCTTCGACATCACCCGCAAGCACCGGCCGCACGTCGCGTTCGGCGGCGGCGAGCACATCTGCATCGGCGCGCCGCTGGCGCGGCTGGAGGCGCAGGTGGCGCTGGTGAAGCTGTTTGCGCGCTTCCCTGACTTGCGTCTGGCCGATCCAGATGCTGCGCCCGTCTGGCGGACGCTGCCGTTCTTCCGTGGGCTTGAGCGCTTGGACGTCGTCGGCGGCTGATCGTGACCGCAACACCGGCGTGTCTGCCCTGAAACCTGGCCGAACTTGCACTGCGACAAACCACGCCTAAGGTCGCGTCAAACAACCGTTCAGGGGGAATTATGCTGCTTAGGAACCGTTTCGCGCTCGCCATGGTGGCTAGCGCTCTGGTGCTGGCGCCGGCGGCGTCAGGCCTGGCCCAGCCCCGTAAAGCGCCTGCCGCCGCCGCGCCGGTGATGTCGCTGTCGCCCGCCGCCGGCCCTGAATCGCTTGGGTTCGACTCCGGCCGGCTGGCCAAGCTCGATGCCTATATGCAGGGCGTGGTCACCCAGGGCCGCGTGGCTGGAATGACCACCCTGTTGGCCCGGCACGGCAAGGTCGTCAGCTTCCGCACCTATGGCAAGAAGAGCATCGCCACAGGTGAACCGATGAGCCAGGACACCATCGTGCGGATCTATTCGATGACCAAGCCGGTCACCGGCGTGGCGATGATGATCCTGTTCGAAGAGGGCAAGTGGCGGCTGGACGATCCGGTGACCCGCTACATTCCCGAGTTCAAGACGCTGAAAGTGGTCAAGACGGTCAATCCCGACGGAACCACGGTGCTGGAGGACATGAAGCGGCCGCCGACCATGCGCGAGCTCATGAGCCACACCGCCGGCTTCGGTTACGGCCTGCAGGATGAGCATCCGGTCGATCTGATGTACCGCGACAAGGGCGTGCTGCGCGCCAATGGCCTGAAGGACATGATCGACCGCACGGCGACCATCCCGCTGGTCTTTCAGCCGGGAACCTCCTGGCGCTATTCGTCGGCCGTCGATATCCAGGGCTATATTGTCGAGAAGCTCACCGGCCAGACGCTGGGCCAGTTCATGGAGCAGCGCATCTTCAAGCCCTTGAAGATGAACGATACCGCCTTCTTCGTGCCCGCCGCCAAGGCCAGCCGTCTGGCCGCCGTCTATGTCGGCAACAAAGAAACCCGCCAGATCGAGGAAGCCAAGGTGATCTTCGGCAACCAGATGCCCACCTACCTCACGCCGCCCAGCCTGGAGTCCGGCGGCGGTGGGCTGGTTTCCACCACCATGGACTATGCCCGCTTCTCCCAGATGGTTCTGAATGGCGGCGAACTGGACGGCGTGCGGGTCCTGTCGCCGGCCAGCGTCGAACTGATGGACACCAACGCCATCCCCGAGGCCGCGTTGGTCAATTCCAATGGCTCGGTCGGCACGCGGTTCAACAACGCCGTCGGCTTCGGCCTCGATTTCATGGTGGTCAAAGACCCGCGCACCGCGGGCTCGCTGGAAGGCAAGAACACCATGAGCTGGGGCGGCGCGGCCGGCACCTGGTTCTGGATCGACCCGACCAACGACCTGATCTTCGTCGGCATGATCCAGCGCATGGGCGGCACCGGCGGCGATGACCTCGGAACCATGGCCCGGACCCTGACCTATCAGGCCCTGCTGCATCCGGAGAAGTAGGGCGACCTGGGGCCAGCCACCAACACCAATCCCTCCCCTTCATGGGGAGGGTGGACGGCGCGCAGCGCCGGACGGGTGGGGGAGTCACGTTGTGAGCCCGCTTTTGCCGCCCGTCTTATCTCCCAGAACGCCAGCATCGCCCATCCCGCCCTGCTCATTCCCGCGAAGGCGGGAACCCAGGCGACGGTCGGTCCAGGCGTGAAAGGGATGGTGAAATGCGTAAGCGTCCCAACTTTCCTCAGCCGAGTACCTGACCCTACTGTGCGGGGGTCGTCAGGGCATGAGCCCGCTCGACGACGCGCGCACCGGCAAGGATGTTGGTCATCCCGTAGTTGCCCTCATGACAGGCGAACTCGTAGAGCGGCGCATCGGTGGCGACGAACGCCATCTCCGCCCGCCAGGCCCGGGCGAATATCGTTAAGTCCTCGACGGTGAACTCATATTTCATCGTCTCGGGTCCAACACGCGTGAACCTCTCCACCACCCTCGCGCCGGCGGAGAAGAAGAATGGCGCCTGGCTCAATGGAGCGTCGGTACGCAGATTGGTGGTTTCCACCACCAGGGTGTCCTTTTCCCAATGACCTATTGAGTCACCGGTCCAGGTCCTGATCTGGGCGGGCAGATGCGCCACGCCGATCCGGATGATCCGCAACTCGCTGTTGTTTTCCGCCATGATCGCGATCTGGTCGCGGTTCTGCACGAACCGATAGTTTGCGTTGTACGGCGCGTTCAGCATCACCGGCCCCATGGCGCCCCAGCTAGGCAGCAGGCAGCGGTCCCCTGCCACAGGCCGCGCCTCTGGGCCGTCGAAGGCGTCTACCTGGGCCTTATCGAACGAGGCGCGGCGGCGCTTGCCCTCCGTGGAGTAGGGCAGTTGGCCATCGTCGGGCTCGACGAGCCACGAGGTCCGAAATTCTCCGCCGATCCGGGCTAGGTGCGCCCCGTCCCACCACTCGCTCTGGGTGCCACCGACGTTAGCCTCTGTGCTTGCCGGCGAGTAGCTGGTGATCAGCATGCGTTCCGCCGCCGCCACATCGGCCGGCTGCACGACCAGCGGCAAGAGCCCAGCCGGACGTTGCAGTCGCGTGAGTGCATTGTTGTTCCACACTCCATTCAGGTCGGGCGCGCCGTACGCATTTCGCGGGGCTCGATAACCTTGCCCCTCAGCGCCGGCGGGCGACAAGCCTATCGGGCCGGCCACGAGGAGCGCGCACAATGCGCGCACGATCGCTTTCAGATCCATGCTTGAACGCTCCCGCCAGCCGCCGGGGCGACTGTAGGCAGACTTTCCGAAGGTCCTCAACGGATCGATTCTCTCCGTTGGGTTCAAGGCCGAAACTCGCCACTCCGAAGCCGGTCGCTCCACAGCCCCAGGGGCGAGAAACGGGATCAGGCCGGCCGACGGCTCCTGGCGCCAGCGGGGGCGAGATCAAGGCGTTGCTGAACCATCCCTGACGCCCATCCCTCTTCTTCAGGGGAGGGTGGACGAGGCGAAGCCTCGGACGGGTGGGGGAGGGTGGGCCAATTCGAGTCGTCTGCATCTGATCCTGACTCCCCCACCCTGGCCGCTTCGCGGCCTGTCCCTCCCCTGAAGAGGAGGGATGCTGCCCTGCGTCCGAATCTGACGCACCGGCATGTTCTCCTCTCCCTCATGATCACCCCCGATGCCCTTACCGCCAGCGAACGGCTCGATGCGCTGAGCGCGTGCGCCTATCGGCTGGCGGAACGGTTCGGGGCGGAGGCGGAGCGGGCGCCGGCAGGGGATCTCAAGGCTTTCGAGCTGTTCGAGCGGTGCTTCTTCGCCGTTCGGGTGGCCACAGCGCTGCAGCTGCGGCTGTGGCAGACCCCTGGCGCTGCGCGAGACTCCGGGGCGGCGCGGGCCGATCGCCCGGACGC
>JAYTFM010000062.1:0-63315 GCA_043734425.1 Alphaproteobacteria bacterium | reverse complement strand
CCCGATTGACGCCAGGGCGCCCTTCCCTGCTCGCCCGGCTCAGTCATACAAGTGTTTCATGTCTGACGATGCCCCCGTAGTCCACAAGCCCGAAGGCCCGCCCCGCATCCCCGGCGCGCGGGCTGTCCGTCCCAAGAACGCCGCCACGGTGATGATCATCCGCCGCGACGCCGCCAAGCCGCGCGTGCTGATGGGCAAGCGTCACGGCGGCCACAGCTTCATGCCTGACCGCTGGGTGTTCCCCGGCGGGCGGATCGACCGCGCGGACTATCGCGCCCCGTTCGCCACCGATCTGCGGCCCGAAGTGGGTCAGCTGTTCGACAAGCACCTGCCGCACGGCCGGGGCCGCGCCCTGGCGATGGCCGCCGTGCGCGAGACCTGGGAGGAAGCCGGCCTGCTGATCGCCAAGCCCGGCCAAGCCCGCGCCAGCGGTCCCTGGAAGGACTTCGCCGCCCAGGGCCTCTTGGCCGACCTCGACGCCATGGACGTGATCGCCAGAGCCATCACCCCGCCCGCCGTCGGCAAACGCTTCGACACCTGGTTCCTGACCGCCGACGCCGAGCGCCTGTCCAGCCTGGAACGCCAACCCGACTGCGGCGAATTGGAAGAGATCGCCTGGGTCGATTTCGACGAGGCCATGAGCCTGCCGCTGCCGGCCGTCACCCGGATGATGCTGAAGGAAGCAGTGCTGCGCATGCAGGACCCCAGCCGCCCAAAGCCGTTCCTGCGCTACAAGGACAAGGAACAGGGCATGCGGCCCACCAGCCTCTAGGCCGGCCTAAACTTTCGGTTTGCATTGACTTATGGCTGCGGATTCGTATTTTCCGCGCCTCTTGAAATACACCTGCCGGCGGCGTCACCCCGTTTGGCCCCGCCCATTCCTGTCTTAGGGACCGCTTCCATGGCCAAGCCAGCCTCTATCAAGATCCGCCTGAATTCCTCGGCGGACACCGGCTTCTTCTACGTCACCAAGAAGAACGCCCGCACCAAGACCGACAAGCTGGTCATGAACAAATACGACCCCGTGGTCCGCAAGCACGTGGAATTCCGCGAAGGCAAGATCAAGTAGGGCTGAAAAGCCGCTGATTTCCCTCCCCTTCATGGGGAGGGCGACTCGCCGTCAGGCGAGCGGGGTGGGGTAATCCGCGTTCCCCAACCGTCCCGGGCTACGCCCCGTCCACCCTCCCCATGAAGGGGAGGGAACCCCCTAAGCCGCCCGCGCGATCACCCTGTTGCGGCCCTTGGACTTGGCCAGATAGACCGCCTCATCAGCGCGCTTGATCAGCGTGGCGCAGGTATCGCCCACCCCATGGCTGCAGGCCACGCCGATGGAAATCGTCACCGTCAGCAGTTCCTCGCCGTCCATCACCCGGAACGGCGAGCCGGCCACGTGCAGGCGGATGCGCTCGGCGATACGCCGCGCGTCCTCCAGCTCGGTGTCGGGCATCACCACCACGAATTCCTCGCCGCCATGGCGCACCGGCAGGTCGATGGCCCGCACATTTGACGCCAGCCGCACCGCAAACTCGCGCAGCACCTCATCGCCGGCGTCGTGGCCGAAGCTGTCGTTGACCCGCTTGAAGTGGTCGATATCGATGACCAGCAGCGAGACCGGCTCGCCGCCCGCCGCCGTGCGCTGCAAAAGCGCATCCAGCTGACCGCTCATGTAGCGGCGGTTATGCAGGCCGGTCAGCTGGTCGGTGACCGCCAGTTCCAGCGAGTGATCCAGATTGGCCCGCAGATAGTCGGTATAGCGCTTGCGCCGGATCTGGGTGCGCACCCGCGCCGACAGCTCGCCCGGATCCACCGGCCGGGCCAGGATGTCATTGACCCCCAGCTCCAGCGCCTTGACCGCCCGCGTGCGCTCGGCAAGGTCGGCGATGGCCAGGATCGGCAGGTTCCGCGTCGCCTCGTCAGACCGCAGCTGGGCCGCAAACCGCAGGCCGTCAAACCCCTTGGCCAGGGTGTTGACGATCACCAGGTCCACGGGACCGCGCGCCGTCATCTGCGCCTTCCAGGAGTCGGCCTCGATGATCGGGCGGTGCTCGATCGCCAGTTCCGCACAGATTCGCTCGGCCTGGCGCTCATTGTCGTCGACGATCAGGATCCGACCGCCTGCACCGCCCAGCCGTGACGCCGCGCCGGCGATCACGCCCATCCGGCGGCCAGAAGCCTCCCGCGCCCGCAGTTCGTCCATCACGGTCTTCAGCCGCGTCAGGCTGCGCACCCGCGCAAACAGCATCACATCATCGATCGGCTTGGTCAGGAAATCATCGGCCCCCGCTTCCAGCCCGGCGATCCGGTCCGCCCGGCCATCCAGCGCCGTCACCAGCACCACCGGCAGATGGCGCGTCTCGGGGTCGGTCTTCAGGCGTCGGCAGACGGCGAACCCGTCCATGCCGGGCATCATCACGTCCAGCAGCACCAGATCCGGCTGTTCGGACGCCGCGATGGCCAGGGCAGTCGGGCCGTCTGACGCGGTCAGCACGTCGTAATATTCCGCCGACAGCTTGGCTTCCAGCAGCCGGACGTTGGTGTCGATGTCGTCTACAACCAGGATACGCGCGGACATCGGCTCAATCCAGCAATCGGCGAATGGTTTCGAGGAAGTGGGTGACCGAGATCGGCTTGGAGATATAGGCCTCGCAGCCCCCCTCCCGGATCCGCTCCTCGTCGCCCTTCATGGCGAACGCAGTCACCGCCACCACGGGGATGTGCGCCAACTCATCGTCTTCTTTCAGCCATTTGGTGACCTCCAGCCCCGAGATTTCCGGCAGCTGGATATCCATCAGGATGAGGTCCGGACGATGCTCGCGCGCCAGGGCCAGCGCCGCCAGCCCCTCGCGGGTCTCCAGGATCTCATAGCCCTGGGCTTCGAGCAGATCATGAAACAGCTTCATGTTCAGCTCGTTGTCCTCGACGATGAGCACCTTCTTCGTCATTGAGGGTTCCTGATGCGGGGCTGGCTGATGGTCCGCCTCGCCTCTGAGCGGCGTTCATCCCATGGATATCCTTAAACTTCGTTATCCGCGTTCGGAGCGCCTGCCTTGAGCCAAGCTGAGACCCCCGCCGTTCCGACCCTTGCCAGCCTCGGCCTGTCCACCGACCGACCGCTGATTCTGGTCGATGTGGACGAAGTGCTAGGCCTGTTCATGCAGGGGTTCGGTGACTTCCTGGCCGGTCACGGACTTGAGTTCCGGGTCGACCGCTTCGCCCTGTTCCAGAATATCTACCGCCCTGGCGCCGCCCAGCACCTCGACCTTGCCGAGGGTAAGGTCCTGTTCGACCGCTTCTTCGCCGCCCATTGCCACCAGATCGAACCCGCCCCCGGCGCCGTCCAGGCGCTCCAGCAGCTGTCGAAGTCGGCCGAGATTCTGATCCTGTCCAATGCCCCAGCCCAGGCCGAAACCCTGCGTCGCCAGTGGCTGTCCGACCACGGCATGCACCATCCCCTGGTGCTCAACTCCGGCCCCAAGGGTCCGATCGCGGCGGCGCTCATCGGCCAGTCCGCCCAGAAGACCGCCTTCGTCGACGACCTGATCTCCAACCTCGATTCGGTGGCCGACCACGTCCCCGGCGTCGCCACCTTCCAGCACGTCGCGGACCTCCGCCTACGCCCCCTGGCCCCCAGATCCGATCGCCACGTACGCATCGACGACTGGCCGCAACTGGCCGACGCCATCGAGGCGGCGGTTCGCAGCTGAGACCACAGACGGCCCGGTTGCATCCACCGGTCGCCCTCTCTTTGTTGCTTCGTCATTCCCGGCCAAGGCGCGTAGCGACGCCGTGCCGGGAACCCATGAACGCCGTCGGTGCAGAGTAGGGCGCGGCGGCGCCGTCGCGGTTTGGACCACCAGCGCAGCGCGCATCCATGGGACCGCCTCAATCCACGGATGAACACGGAGACACACGGATGCCCGCACCGCGCCTGAAACCCCTTATCCGTGTTCATCCGTGGATTCTCGCTTAGTCGTCGATGCGAGTGCCCCCCACGCCAACCCGCTCCAAATCAGCTAACCTCACCCCTATGATCCGCATCGGCGTCGACTTCGGCGGCACCAAGATTGAGGCCGCAGCCCTGGACGCCGCGGGCCAGTTCCAGGCCCGCGTCCGCGTCCCGACGCCACCCACCTACGAAGATCGCCTGACCGCCACCCGCGACGTCGTCGCCGAGGCCGAGCGTCAGGCCGGCGGCACCGCCCCCCGCATCGGCGTCGGCGGGCCCGGCTCGCCATCGCCGCGCACCGGCCTGATGCGCAATTCCAACTCCACGGTCCTCAACGACAAACCCTTCCCCGCCGACCTCGCCCGGGTGCTGGGCCGACCAATTCGATATGCCAATGACGCCAACTGCCTGGCCCTCTCCGAAGCCACCGACGGCGCCGCAGCCGGCGACGGCGTGGTGTTCGCCGTGATCATCGGCACCGGCTGCGGCGCGGGCATCGCGGTGGACGGCCGCCTTGTCGAAGGGCGCAACATGATCGCCGGCGAATGGGGCCACACCCCCCTGCCCTGGCCGCGCGCCGAGGAGCTTCCCGGCATCCTCTGCTGGTGTGGCCGCACCAACTGCCTGGAGCTGTGGCTGAGCGGCACGGGGTTCGCCCGCGAGGCCGGGCGCTCGGCCGAGGCCGCAGTCGCCGCCGCCGACCTGGCCGCGCTGGACACTTACGTCGATCGGCTGGCGCGCGGCCTCGCGATCACCGTCGACCTCCTTGATCCCGACGTGATCGTGCTGGGCGGCGGAATGTCTAACATCGAGCGACTCTACGAAAAGCTGCCCGGCGCCATCGCCCCGCACGTCTTCTCTGACATTTTCACCACCCCGGTTCGCAAAGCCGCGCACGGCGATTCCTCTGGCGTGCGGGGCGCGGCCTGGCTGTGGCCCCTGGAGCCGCCCGCGTGAAGGCCTTCTGCCGCGACTGTTTCTGGTCGGGCGACGCGGCGTTCGACCGCTGTCCGCAGTGCGCCTCGCCCCGCATCATCGCGCATCCCGAACTGGACCAGCTGGCCATCGCCCATATGGACTGCGACGCCTTCTACGCCTCGGTGGAAAAGCGCGACCGGCCCGAACTGCGCGACCTCCCCGTCATCGTCGGCGGCGGCAAGCGCGGCGTGGTCACCACCTGCTGCTACATCGCCCGGATCAGCGGCGTCCGCTCAGCCATGCCGATGTTCAAGGCCCTGAAAGCCTGCCCCGAGGCGGTGGTCATCAAACCCGACTTCGCCAAGTACCGCACCGAGAGCAAGCGCATCCTTGGCATGGCCGGCGACCTCACGCCGCTCATCCAGAACCTCAGCCTGGACGAGGCCTGGATGGACCTTTCGGGAACCCAGCGCCTGCATGGCGCAGCGCCCGCCGTCACCCTGGCGCGGCTCCAGGCGCGGATCGAAGCCGAAACCGGCCTCACCGTCTCCATTGGCCTGGCCCCCAACAAGTTCCTGGCCAAGGTCGCTTCGGAACTGGACAAGCCGCGCGGCTTTTCGGTGATCGGCAGCGAGGCCCAGGCGTTTCTGGCGTCCAAGCCGGTCCGCATCCTGCCCGGTGTCGGACCAGCGATGGTCACCACTCTGGAGAAGGCCGGGTATCGCACCGTCGGCGACCTGGCCCGCGTCGACCGAAAGGTGCTGGCCGAACGCTGGGGCGCGCACGGCCTGCGCCTGTTCGATCTGGCCCACGGCCGCGACGCCCGCGCCGTCAATCCGAACGAAAGCCGCAAGGCCATCAGCTGCGAGACCACCTTCAATGAGGACCTCAGTCGCATCCCGGACCTAGAAGACAAGCTCGCGCCGCTCTGCGAGCGGGTGGCGCGTCAGGCGCGCACCGGCGGCGTCGCCGGCCGCGTGGTGACCCTGAAACTGCGCACCACCGACTTTCGCATCGTCACCCGCCGCCGCACCCTCCCCATCGCCACCCAGACCGCCAAGACGCTGTTCGCGGTCGGCCGCGAGCTGCTGGCCAAGGAAGCCACTGGCCAGCCCTGGCGGCTGATCGGCATCGGCATCGCCGACCTGGTCGCCGCAGAGGTCGCCGGGGCCGACTTCTTTGGCGAAACCGAACGCCGGGCCCTCACCGAGGAACGCGCGGTCGATGCGATTCGCGCCCGCTTCGGCGCCGACGCCGTCATCTCAGGGCGAATTTTCAGATCAAAAGCCGAACATGCCGACGATTGAGGCGATATTGCCGCTTTGGATCACGGATCGACGCCAGAAATTCCCCCGTGACGATTCGACCCTTCCAAATGCTGCGATCTTCCATATCTAATTGCGTCACCATGCGGCGATCACCGTATGCGGGGCTGTGACGGTCGGAATCGCAAATCGGTTCAGCCGCCCGTCAGGTTCTAAGGTATAAAGAATTGGCCGGTTGATGGGTTTCAGAGCAGTCCAGCTGAAACCCACCGGCGCCAGGAGGTTTTGGCCATGAGCGAGCGGAGGGATGGTGGCGCAGACACCGGCGTTCGCTCGACGGTGATTACCAAGACCAAGCCTAAGACGCAGAAACCCGCGATGTATCGGGTTTTGATTCTGAACGACGACTACACGCCGATGGAATTTGTCGTCTACGTACTTGAGCAGTTCTTCAACAAGTCGCGTGACCAAGCGACTCAGATCATGCTTCACGTCCATCAACACGGGGTGGGCGTCTGCGGGGTCTTCACCTACGAAGTCGCGGAAACCAAGGTCGCCCAGGTCATTGATGCGGCCAGGCGACATCAGCATCCGCTGCAATGCACCATGGAAAAGGACTAGGGGCCTTTGCCTTCATTTTCTCGCCAACTCGAAGAATCCCTGCACCGCGCGGTCGCCTATGCGAACCAGCGAAAGCATGAGTACGCGACGCTGGAGCACCTGCTCCTGTCGCTCGTCGATGACGAGGAGGCTGCGGGGGTGATGCGCGCCTGCGACGTCGATCTCGCGACGCTGCGCACCACCCTGACCAACTATGTCGACACCGAACTGCGGTCGCTGGTTGTGGACGATGGCGAGGACGCCAAGCCCACCGCCGGTTTCCAGCGGGTGATCCAGCGCGCCGTGATCCACGTGCAGTCCTCCGGACGCGACGAAGTCACCGGCGCCAATGTGCTGGTCGCCATCTTCTCCGAGCGCGAGAGCCATGCCGCCTACTTCCTGCAGGAGCAGGACATGACCCGCTACGACGCGGTCAACTACATCGCCCACGGCATCGCCAAGAAGGCCGGCGCCACCGCTGAAGCCAAGCCCCCCAAGGGCGCGGACGACGACGAAAAACCCCCGGTCAAGACCGGCGGCGAGGCGCTGGAAGCCTACTGCGTCGATCTCAACGCCAAGGCCAAGAAGGGCAAGGTCGATCCACTGATCGGCCGGATGATGGAGGTGGAGCGCTGCATCCAGATCCTCTGCCGCCGGACCAAGAACAATCCGCTGCTGGTCGGTGACCCGGGCGTTGGCAAGACCGCCATCGCTGAGGGCCTGGCCAAGATGATTGTCGACAAACAGGTCCCCGAGGTCCTGTCCAAGTCGACCATCTTCTCGCTGGATATGGGCTCGCTGCTGGCCGGCACCCGCTATCGCGGCGACTTTGAGGAGCGGGTCAAACAGGTCGTCAAGGAACTGGAAAACCACGCCGACGCGATCCTGTTCATCGACGAGATCCACACCGTCATCGGCGCCGGCGCGACCTCCGGCGGGGCGATGGATGCCTCAAACCTGCTGAAGCCCGCCCTGGCGTCCGGCACCCTGCGGTGCATGGGCTCGACCACCTACAAGGAATTCCGCCAGCACTTCGAAAAGGACCGCGCCCTGGTTCGCCGGTTCCAGAAGATCGACATCAATGAGCCGACCATCGAGGACACCATCAAGATCCTCAAGGGCCTCAAGAGCTACTATGAGGAGTTCCACAAGCTGCGTTACACCAACGACGCCATCAAGGCGGCGGTGGAACTGTCGGCCAAATACATCAACGACCGCAAGCTGCCGGACAAGGCCATCGACATCATCGATGAGGCCGGCGCCAGCCAGATGCTGGTGCCTGAGCACAAGCGCAAAAAGATCATCGGCCTCAAAGAGGTCGAGGCGGTGGTCGCCAAGATCGCCCGCATCCCGCCAAAATCCGTGTCCAAGTCCGACACCGAATCGCTGAAGCAGCTGGAAGCCGACCTGACGCGCGCGGTCTATGGCCAGGAAGAAGCCATCGAACAGCTCTCCGCCGCCATGAAGATGGCCCGCGCGGGTCTGCGCGACGGCGCCAAGCCCATCGGCTGCTATCTGTTCAGCGGCCCCACCGGCACCGGCAAGACCGAGACCGCCCGCCAGCTCGCCCTGACGCTCGGCATCGAACTCCTGCGCTTTGACATGAGCGAATATATGGAGCGCCATACCGTCAGCCGCCTGATCGGCGCGCCTCCGGGCTATGTGGGCTTCGACCAGGGCGGCCTGCTCACCGACGCGGTCGATCAGCACCCGCACTCCGTCGTGCTGCTGGACGAGATCGAAAAAGCCCACCCGGACGTCTTCAACATCCTGCTGCAGGTCATGGACCACGGCGTCCTGACCGATAGCAACGGCAAGAAGATCGATTTCCGCAATGTGGTGCTGATCATGACCACCAATGCGGGCGCCTCCGACGCTCAGAAGAACTCCATCGGCTTTGGCCGCGGCAAGGCGGACGATGAGGTGGATGAGGCGCTGAAGCGGCTGTTCACCCCGGAATTCCGCAACCGCCTGGACGCCATCGTGCCCTTCAAGTCATTGACGCCGGAGATCATCCGCCAGGTCGTGCAGAAGTTCGTCATCCAGCTGGAAGCCCAGCTGGCCGATCGCCACGTCACCATCGAGACCACCGACGAAGCCGCCGACTGGCTGGCCAAGAACGGCTTCGACGAACTCTATGGCGCCCGCCCGCTGGCCCGGGTGATCCAGGAACACATCAAAAAGCCCCTGGCCGACGAGATCCTGTTCGGCCGCCTGATCAAGGGCGGCCACGTCAAGGTCGTGCTGAAAGACTCCAAACTGGCCTTCGAGATCGAGGGCGACCAGCGCGAAAAGGGCGCCCCGGTGGTGGAGAGCCCGGTGGAGCCGGAGCTGGCGGGGTAACAGCCGCCGTCCTCTCCCCCGGCGCGGCTGTCATCCCGGTTTTCGCCGGCGGTGCGGACCCCCGTTCCTCCCCCAGCGCGCAGCGCGCGCGATGTGGGGGAGGTGGCGCGAAGCGACGGAGGGGGTTTCATCCCCGGCGGCCGATGTTCCAGATTGAGGCGCCAATCGCATGACCGAAGCCACCCGTGGCCTCCCTGTCGGCGAGATCGCGCCGGCCCATCGCTTCGACATCGCCGCGCTCGATGCGTACCTGCGCGAACGCATCGAGGACTTCGGCGAAAACCTGGACGTTCACCAGTTCCAGGGCGGCGCCTCGAACCCCACCTTCCTCCTGGTCACACACAGCCGTGGCGAGCTCCGGCGCTATGTCCTGCGCAAAAAGCCGCCGGGCGTCCTGCTCGCCAGCGCCCACCAGGTCGACCGCGAATTCGCCGCCGTGCGCGCGCTCAAAGAGGGAATTCGGGGACAGGAGCAATGTTTCCCTCCTGATCCAGATGCGCCGTCGCATGCGCCGCCTCGCCTGATTTGGTCGGCGTGCGGGGCACATGCTCCTGTCCCCGTATTCTCCCAACGATCTTCAATTCCTGCTCATCCCGGCGAATGCCGGGCATATCCTATGGCTGGCGGTTGATTGGAGAGGGTTGTGTATCATGTCGCCGTTTCTCTGAGCCAGAAGCCGCTACATGGTGGTAGAGTCGAATGACTCAACTGCCTCAAGTGGCGAGACCCCATGTGGCGCGATAGCGAGACAAACGAAGACTTCCTCAACTTCACAGAAGTTGCGGACCAGATCGCGGAGCTGGCGACGACGCCGGGACTCTTGCCGATTTCAATCGGTGTCTTTGGTGGCTGGGGTACTGGCAAATCGACCGTCCTGAAACTGGTCGAGGCGCAGCTACCCAAAGACCAAGATGGCGCGCCGCTCGTCGTTCATTTCGACGCTTGGTTGTACCAGGGCTTTGACGACGCCCGCGCGGCTCTGATGGAAGTAATCTCGACCGAGCTGATTCAGCTGGCCGAAGAGAAGAAGACTCTCGTCGATAAGGCAAGAGGCTTTGCCGCTCGCATCAACTACTTTCGCGGACTGGGCATGGTGGCCGACTTCGGTCTTGGCATGGCCCTCGGTATTCCGCCGGGTCTCCTCACACGCGCGGGCTCAGCGGTTTCGTCCCTTTTCTCTGGCGCAGGCATGTCCGAGGCGGGCTTTGGCGAGTTGAAGAAGGACGCGTCTGCAGCGACGAAAAGCCTGCATGAACTCATTCGACCGGCGGAGAAACGGACCCCTCCGGCCGAAATCGCCGCGTTTCGCCGCGAATTTGGCGAACTTCTTGAAGGCCTGAACACCACACTCGTGGTGTTCATCGACAACCTGGACCGCTGCCTTCCCGATGTTGCTATCGGCACCCTCGAAGCGATCCGGCTATTCCTCTTCATGCCGCGGACCGCGTTCGTGATCGCGGCTGACGAAGACATGATCCGGCACTCGGTCGCCAAGCATTTCAACGACCCGAACGCCGCGCATGTGCGCGACTACCTTGACAAGGTGATCCAAGTCCCGTTGCGCGTGCCGCAAGTGGGTATCGATGATCTGCGCGCGTACATGTATTCCCTCTTCGTCTCGCGCCTCGTTCCCGAAAAGCTTTCGGATGTACAGGCCACGCTGTTGTCCGCCCTCCAGAAAAGCTGGTCGGGTGAGACTTTTGATAGGGTACAGGTTTCCAAACTCGCAGGCGGCAGCCCAGAGCTATTGGACAGCTTGGCGATCGCTGACCGGCTGGCGCCCATACTTGCGTCGGCACCGAACGTGCAGGGTAATCCGCGCATCGTGAAGCGGCTACTGAATGCGATCTGGTTGCGACGTCTTCTGGCAAACAAGCGGAAGATGAATGTCGATCTGGCCACGCTCGCAAAGTTAGCGGTCTTTGAACGGTGTACCGACGGACCAGCTACGCTCGCGCTCTATCGGCTGGTTATGGAGGCCAAGTACTCTGAGCGACAACTGCTTCCCGCCGACAAAATCAAAGGAAAGCGACCGGACCCGCCGGTGGAGTGGGCCGCTCATGCCGACTTCATCGAGCGGTGGCGCGCCATGGAGCCATTCTTCGAAGACGGAAAAGCGTTGCGGCCAGCAGTCTTCCTCAGCCGGGATGTACTAGCGCCGGCACCAACGCGTACCGGACTGAGTGAGGCGGCGCGCGCCGCCTTCGATGCGCTGCTGAAGGTCGATAGTGTCAACTCTCCTGTCGGTAAGAAGATCGTTGGCGACCTTGGAGCAGGCGATCTTGCCGCCCTTGCCGCGCCGCTCATCGAAGCCATGCGCGATGTGGATTGGCGGATGTCGGTTCCCGGCGTGCATGGTGCGGTGTTGCTGGGAAGCGCATCCCCCGATGCGGCGGCCGATCTCAAGGCGTTTTTCAGCGGCCTTCAAGTCTCTGGGATGAACAAGGCCACCAACTTCCTGCTCAAGCAGGCTGGCTTCATTGAGAAAACCTGATGGGCACATCTCAATCAAAAAGAGATTCTGGGCCGGGCAGACCCCTTGTTCCGCCGTGGGCGGCCCAGGATCCAGTGCCGCCGCCTGCCGATGCGGTCGCTGTTCCTGCGCCCGCTGCTCTAGCTCTTCCTGCGGCTGGCGTGCCCATAGCGACCACGCAACCGCGCCGGTTCTCCGGGTTCCGGACGGCGCTTGGTAAATATGCCGCGAGCGGCGACCGGCAAGAGGCAAAGGACGCGCTTGGGCGATGGGCGCGCACGGCAACGGGCGGGTCAACCGCTGGCGTCGCGCGAGTAGCGCGGGCAGCGCGTACAGGCGGAGCCGCCATCGCAGGGCTCGCGCAGGCGGCGGCGGGTCAGCCGCCAACGGCCGACTCTTTTGACGTTCGGTCCTGTGCCGGTCTTCCGGCCCAGGCAGCCATTGACCGCATCGTTGATGCGTTTTGTCCGGCCGGTATCCTCGACGAGGACCTCGCGCGGATGGCGATGGGAGAAGCCCTCGCCGTCGCGCTCGAAGGTGCCGATACATTTGATCCCACTGCCATCGATGAGCGCACGGTCCAGATCGCGACGCTTACATTCGCTGCCGAGCTTGTATTCCTCCAGATCGCCGGCGAGGCTGGGCAATCGCTGGCTGCCGCTCCCTCGCCTGCTATGGCCGTCCAGCGCGAGGCCGACCTTCGGGCGCTTGTCCGAGAAGTAGCGGACCTGATGGGAACGTCCATCCTTCAAGCAGCCGGAAATGTGGTCACGCCACAGGGCATGGCGAACTTGGTCTCCCAGCTCGTCGGCGCGGTGGAGGCGGAGATGGAGTCATGGTGACGACGACCATCATCGCAACGCCGAGTGCAGCCCGCGCCGCAGCTGCTCAAGCTGACGGACACCTCGCCATCGCCCTTTATCAGGTAGGGCGTCCTGAGCTTCCGGGTGTGGGCCACGCCCTTCCGCATGTGGTCCATAGTCTCCCGATACCCCCAGGCGTGAGAGCCTGGGATTTCCTATCGATAGCTCTGTCCGTCTTTGCCGTTGATAGATTCGTGCTGCGCGATCGGTCTGCAGATGGGTGGACACGCGTACTCTCACTTGAGGTCGAGTTGGCCGATCCCGATCCATGGAACGCAGTAGCCGAACGCCTGAGCGCCGCGCTTCGATTTCTAACCGGGGACATCTGGACGCTCCGGTTCACCGGCGGTGGTACCGCGCCGCCGACCTACCAGTCCAAGCTTCATGACCGCGATTGCGTATGTCTCTTCTCCGGCGGGCTCGATAGCCTCATCGGGGCGATGGACCTTGTTGCTGCTGGGCGACGGCCGTTGCTGATCAGCCAGGCTTCGCCGAAGGAGGGACCGGTTCAAGCTTATCTCGCGGAGCGCATCGGACTGGCTGATCATCGCTTCGTGGGACGCGCCACCGAACGAGGCCAGGAGCCATACGAACTCTCCTCCCGCGCAAGATCCATCCTCTTCATCGCCTACGGCGCGCTCGCCGCCGACTCCATTGGCGGGACGCTCATCATTCCCGAAAACGGCCTCATTTCGATTAATCCACCGCTGACGTCGCGGCGGCTTGGCAGTCTGAGCACGCGCACAACACATCCGCACTACATCGCAGAACTCCAGGCGATCTTTGCCACGGCCGGCCTTCCTGTGCAGCTCCACAACCCATACGGGATGGCGACCAAGGGCGAGATGCTTGCAACGTGTGCCGACCAACGGCTCGCAGCGCTTGCATCGCAGTCGTATTCTTGCGGAAAGGGCAAGCGGAAGAACCAGCAATGCGGGCGCTGCGTTCCCTGCCTCATTCGGCGCGCCTCGTTTCTGAAGGCTGGAAAGGTGGACGCCACGAAGTATCAGATCATGGACCTTGCCACCGACGCCCGGAACGATGATGTGCAGGCCGCCCGTTTTGCCGTGGCGCAACTCGGCACCCGCAACATGGACCGATGGAGCGCAAGCGCCGGACCCCTTCCCACTGACCCAGCTCTTCGTGCGCAATACACGGATGTTGTGCGGCGAGGCATCGGCGAACTCGACGCCCTTATGAGCACCATTTCCTGGCCGTGATCGATCTACACTGCCACCTCGACCTTTACCCCGATCCTCATGCGGTAGCGGCCGAGTGCGAGCGGCGGCGTCTTTACGTCCTGTCCGTGACGACCACCCCAACCGCATTCGAGGGCACGGCACGTCTCGTGAGGCCAGACGGTAGAGTTCGAACCGCGCTCGGACTACATCCCGAATTGGCCGTCGCCAGGGCGCACGAGCTAGTCCTCTTTGAGCGACTTCTGCCGCTCACTGCCTATGTTGGAGAAGTCGGCCTAGACGGCTCCACACCGCACCGTTCGACCCTTCAGAGGCAGAGAGCGATTTTGGGGGACATTCTGCGGATGTGTTCCGCGGCAGGCGGGCGAAAGCTGACGTTGCACAGTCGGGGAGCAACGGGCGCCATCCTCGACGAACTCGCTGCGGAACCGAGGGCGGGGACCTTCGTCTTGCATTGGTACCTCGGGAGCGGGCGGCAGATCGCGCGAGCGTCTGAGATGGGCGCATGGTTCTCCGTTGGGCCATCAATGCTCGCTGGTGAGCGGGGCCGTACGGCTGTCGCATCTATGCCGCGCGACCGTATTCTCCCGGAATCAGACGGACCATTTGGAATGCTTGAGGGCGAGCCCGCGTACCCTTGGGACGCATGGCGTGTGGTGTCCGAGCTAGCAGCGCTCTGGCACATCCCAGCCGACGATGTTGAACAGCTGTTGATGCAGAATTTCAGAGCGTTCTCAGCTTAGGCACGTCCCTCGTTCCGAAGCTTGGGAGTTACTGGGAGTTGCGGTGACAGTTGCAATAGCCCCGTGTTCATCCGTGAAATCCGTGGACCCGCGCAAATTACGGTGACAGTCCACTCGACTCCCCCTCCACCGCCGCCTTGCCCTTCGGCCCTGGCTTGCCGGGCCTGAGCGTGCGGCCGCTCTCGGCCTCCAGCCGGGCGATGAACGCTTCCGCACCGAGCGGCCGACCGATGCTCTCGCTGCGGCGCAGGCGCTGCGAGGCCGCCTCGTCCTCGCCCGCCGCGATCAACTCGGCGAAGTCGGGATAGCGCTCGCGAACCGGCGCCGTGGTCGTCAGTCCGTCGTCGGCGACCTGGCCAAGCTGCGCCTGCACGCTCGACCACGGCCAGTCCGCCGCCCGCCTCACCAGCCGCGCCCGCACCGGGTTCAGCGCCACATAGCGCAGCGCCGCGCCCAGATGCGCCTCATCCATGGCCACACAGCCAAACCGGCCCTGCCAGAAGTGGCCGGTGCGCTGCAGCCTCGCATGCACATGGCTGGCATAGCGGCGATGGACCAGCGACAGCATGGCGCGCAGGGCGTCCGGCTCCGGCGGAACCAGGATCAGATGCACATGGTTGGGCATCAGCACCCACGACCACACTTCAACCCCGGCCGCCGCCGCATGCTCGGCCAGCAGGTCACGGTAGAGCGCATAGTCGGCGTCGCTGAAGAAGGTCTGCTGACGGCCGTTGCCGCGCTGGGTCACATGGTGTGGGACGCCGGGAAAGACAGCGCGGGCGAGACGGGCCATGTCGAAGCCTAGGGCGGGGTTTTGGAGATGTCAATTAAGTGGACTGTCACCGTAATTCGTCACCGCAATTCGGAGCCGGGCGGGGTAGACCGGCCCTGACAGATCAGATTTGGCGTCCAGGGCGACTTATGCTATTGTAACGACATCGAAATCCCGGACGCTGGGATATAGACTCAACTTCGCGAAATCTGACGATAAACGCGACTTTTAGACAGTCTAAATCGGGGTTCAAATTTCCGCCGCGATCTGCGCCGCCAGCGCCTTCAGTTCCTCCACATCCGCCATCCCGCCCCCATGCCGCCCCAGGGCCACGCCCTCCCACCGGGGGATGATGTGGACGTGCAGGTGGAACACCGTCTGACCGGCCACGGCCCCGTTAAACTGGCTGATCATCAGGCCATCCGGCTTCAGCGCCGCCCGGACCGCCCGAGCGACCCTCTGCACCCCGGCCATCAACGGCCCCAGCACCTCCGGCGCCGCCTCCAGCAGGTTGCGCGCGGTCGACCGCTTGGGGATCACCAGGGTGTGGCCCTTGGCCTGGGGGAACACATCCATGAACGCCAGGACGTCGTCATCCTCAAACACCCGCACTGCTGGCGCTTCGCCCCGAAGGATCTTGGCGAAGATGTTGCCGTCGTCATAGGTCCCGTCCAGGCTCATGGTCCACTCCCAGGGTTTGGCGGCGTCTGCGCCTTGAACGGCGAGTACTCTTCCTCCAGCCACTCCATCTCCCGCTCCACGCCCGCCCGTTCCTGCTCCAGGAACCGCTCGACCGGCGCCCGCAGGATCGGATCGGCGATGTAGTGCGCCGAATAGACCGCCTTGGGCAGATAGCCCCTGGCGATCTTGTGCTGGCCCTGGGCGCCGGCCTCGACGCGCGCCAGGCCATGGTCAATCGCCCATTCGATGGCCTGATAGTAGCAGAGCTCGAAATGCAGAAACGGCACCTCTTCGGTGCAGCCCCAGTGGCGGCCATAGAGGCAGTCGCCGCCGATCAGATTGAGCGCCCCGGCGATCCAGCGCCCGCCCCGCTTGGCCATCACCAGCAGCACCCGATCGGCCATCCGCGCGCCCAGCAGCGAGAAGAACGCCCGGGTCAGATAGGGCTGGCCCCACTTGCGTGATCCGGTGTCGATGTAGAACTGGAAAAATGCGTCCCAGTGGTCTTCAGTCAGGTCCGCGCCGGTCAGGCAGTGGATCTCGGCCTGCGCCTGGGCGTCGCGCCGCTCGCGCCGGATGGTCTTGCGCCGACCCGATGACAGGTCGCCGAGAAAGGCCTCGAAGTCGGGATAGTCCCGGTTCTGCCAGTGGTATTGCTGGCCCTCGCGCTTGCCGAACCCCTGCTCGCCCAGCCAGAGCCACTCGGCCTCGGTCACGAAGTTGAGGTTGAGGCCCGAGGCGCCAAACCGCTCGCACAGCGTCAGCCCGCCGCCGACCAGCAGCCCCCTCGCCTCGCCCGCATGAACATCCGGCCGGACCAGCAGCCGCGGCCCCGTCGCCGGCACGAACGGCGCGGCGGACAGGAGCTTGGGATAGTAGCGCCCGCCGGCCCGCTCATAAGCGTCGGCCCAGGCGTGATCGAAGATGTACTCGCCCTGACTGTGGGACTTGGCATAGAGCGGCATCACCGCCGCCACCCGGCCGTCGGCGTCATCGACCGCCAGATGTTGCGGCCCCCAGCCTGTGCGCTCCACAGCGCAGCCAGCTTCCTCCAGGGCGTTGAGGAAATCGAACCGGATGAACGGATTGCCGCCATAGTCCGGGTTGCCTGCACAGGCGTCCCAGGCCTCGCGACCGATCTCCGAGATGCGCCGACAGACCCGAACGGCCGGCTTCAGACTCACGCGGCGAACCCCTCGAAAATCAGGTTGTCGCAGTCGTCCTTAACCCGGTCCCATTGGGCCGGCTCGCGAACCGTCCAGGCGACCACCGGCATCCCCTCGGCGCGAAACTGCGCGGCCCGCGCGCTGGGCAGCATGTCCAGCCCCAGGGCCAGGAAGTGCGGACGGGCGATCTCGACCTGCTCCAGATTGGCGAAGGCGCGCCGTTGGCTGTCCGACATCTGCGGCGCCTTGGCGTAGGAATAGCTGTCGAGGCCACGCAGCACCCCAGGATACCGGTCGGCGAACCAGGCATGGGAATAGGGGTTGAACCCGATCACACACACCGGGCCATTGTGGTCGGCGATGATCTCATGCACCCGCTGTTCCAGCGGCCCGACCTCGCCGTAGGGTGTCTTGAGCTCGATATGGACCATGGCCCGATGGCCCACCAGGGCCAGGGTCTCAAGCAGGGTCGGGATGGTCTCGTCCGTCCCGTCCAGCCGCATCCGGCCCAGGTCGTCGGCCGAATAGTCCCTGGGGCGACCCTCGAGCCTGGTCAGGCGCTTCAGCGAATCGTCATGGAACACCATCGCCTCGCCGTCCGACGAAAGGCGAACATCCAGCTCGATCCCGTAGCCATTGGCGCAGGCCGCCTGGAACGCGCCAAGTGAATTCTCCGGCGCGCCGTCCGGCGACCACAGACCGCGATGGGCGATCGGCGGGTGGAACAGCCGCTCCCAAGCCTCGCCGGAGGTCGGGCTCACGACAGAGCCACCACCGCATCCACCTCCACCGCAAAGTTGAGCGGCAGCCGGTAGACCCCCACGGCGGACCGGGCGTGGCGGCCGGCGTCGCCGAAGGCCGTCACCATGAGGTCTGAAGCCCCGTTCAAGACCTTGGGAATATCAAAGAATGTCGGCCCGGCCTGAACGAAGCCATTCAACTTCACGACGCGGACGACACGGCCGAGGTCGCCGTCGCAAGCCGCCTTCATCTGGGAGATCAGGTTGATCGCGCAAAGCCTCGCGGCGCGCACTGCCGTCTCCAGATCCACATCCTCGCCGACCACGCCTCGCACGCCGCCAGCCGCGTCGAGCGAAACCTGCCCTGAAATGTGCACAAGATCGCCCACTTGGACGAACGGCACATAGTTCGCCACCGGAGCGTTGGGCTGCGGCAGCGCGATGCCGAGGGTGGTCAGACGATCTTCGATGGAGGCCATGACTCCGGTCTAGCGCCCGAAGGCCCAAAGAAAAAGGCCGACCCTCGCAGGTCGGCCTTTCTACGCTTTACTGAGGGACGAAACGCTTAGCGAACGGCCTGGAACTTCTCGACGGCGGCGGTGACGCGCTCGTTGAGCGGCTTCATGGCTTCCTTCATCGAGGTGCTGGCCATCTCGGACATCTTGCCGACTTGGGCCATGTAGGTTTCCAGGGCCGACTTGGCGAAGGTGGTCTGCAGTTCGACAACTTCCTGGATGCTCTTGGCGCTGGCCAGCGACTTCGCAGCGGCGACATTGCCTTCGAAGGCGGCCTTGGAGTAGGCCATCGCCTGCGCGCCCAGGGCTTCGGCGCCCTTGGTGGCGGCGGTGGTCGAGGCGACGAGGGCTTCCAGGTTCTTCTTGGAATGGGCGTTGAAATCGTTGAGCGCGGACAGGCTCTTTTCAACGCCGTCTTTGAAGGCGACATTGGAAGCGGCGGTGATTTGATCGACGGTGGTCTTGGCGGTTTCGGCGGCGGCCATGGGGGGTCTCCTGGGGCGGATAAGGTTGAGCGGACCTTGGCCCGCGACGACTCCTTGTTTCATGTTGCAGTGCAGCAGTCAATGACATTTTGTGCACTGCAACATGAAATTTGTGCGACGGCGGCCCATCGCGACAAATTCGCCCGTTCAAAGGTTGTTTACTCTCCTGCAAGGGTAAGGCTGTCATGCTAGGTCCTTCGGGCGGCGCTCGCGTCGCCTCAAACTGACGATTCGACGGACGAAGCATGATCCAGCGCGCCCGCCACCTGCTGTTCTCTATCGGCCTCGCCGCCATGGCGGCGTTGAGCACCCTGCCATCGCCTGCCTGTGCTCAAGCGTATCTGCAGTTGATCCCGCAGAGTTCCTCAAAATATGCCGCGATCGTCGTGGACGCGCGGACGGGCGAAGTTCTCTACGGCAAGCGCCCCGATGCGCCGCGATATCCAGCCTCAATCACTAAGGTGATGACGCTCTATCTGACCTATGAGGCGCTGGCCTCGGGGCGTCTGAAACTGGACGACAACGTGGTGTTCTCGCCCCACGCCGCCGCCCAGTCGCCCACCAAGCTCGGCGTGCGCGCCGGCGATTCGATCAGCGTGAGCGACGCGATCCTCGGGATGACCACGCTCTCCGCCAACGACGCGGCGGTGGCGATGGCCGAAAAGCTGGGCGGCACCGAACAGCGTTTCGCCGCTTTGATGACCCTGCGGGCTCAGGAACTGGGCATGCAGAACACCCATTTCGCCAACGCCAATGGCCTGCCCGACAGCCGCAACCTATCGACGGCGCGTGACATCGCCATTCTGTCGCGCGCTGCGATGCGCGACTACCCGCAGTACTATCGCTACTTCAGCCAGACCTCGTTCGTGTTTCGGGGTCGCACGATCTACAACCACAACCACTTGCTGAGCCAGGTGCCCGGCGTGGACGGCCTGAAGACCGGGTTCACCAACGCCTCGGGTTTCAACATCGCGATCTCAGGCGTGCGCGATAACCGTCGGCTGATTGTTGTCGTGCTGGGCGGCCCCACCCGTATCGCGCGGGATCGCACAGCTGAGAGCCTGCTGCTCACCGGTTTCGAGGTCCAGGAACGCCGCGCCCGTGGCGAGTCGATTCAGGTTTCACAGAATTTCTTCGAGCCCCCCTCGCCCGCAGGCTCCTTGCAAGCTGGAGTCGAACAGGCCGAGGCCGGTCCCGCGCTGCAGGTCGTGCTGGCGTCGACCGTGCCGCCCGCACGGACGTCACGGATCCGTATCGTCGAGGCCAAGACCGTCTCCAAGCTGAACGAAAAATCACTCAAGGATACCGCGCGCTCGGGGAAGTGGACTGTACAGGTCGGCTCATTCAACACCCGCTCGGACGCGCGCGAGCAGCTTGCGATCGTCGAAAAGCGGTTTGGCGCACACTTCGACGATGCCCGGCGGGCCGCCGAGAAGGACGATGGCAAGTATCGCGCGCGCTTCAGCGGCCTGTCCGAGAAGGACGCCAAGGCCGCCTGCCACGCGCTGAAAGCCAAGCGCCAACCCTGCATGATCCTGCCGCCGCGCGGCTGATTAACCCCGCAGCAATCGATCTCTTGCGGCGTTCAACTGCGCGGCAAGGCCTTGGGTGCCGCCGACATCAGGGTGAGCTCGCCGCATCAGGCGGGAATAGGCCGCCTGGATCTCTTCCCGGCTGGCGCCCTCTGCGACACCCAGAACCTGCAGTGCGTCATGCTCGGTCATCTTTGCGCGCGCCGGCCCAGCGGAAACGTTTCGCGCCGACGCCGCCAACCAAAGACCAACAACAATCAGTACGATCGCCGGCGCCCATCCGCCCCGCACGCCCATGAAGGCCGCGCCGGTGAAGGACGCCAGCGCGGCGGCGGCGACCGGCAACCGCCATTCTCGCCGCTTCAAGACCGGCCTGCCGCCCGTGACCCAGAGGTAGAGCGCCAGGGCTCCGCCGCCCAAAGCGAGATAGAGCATGCGCCTATTCCGCCGCGATCCGCGCGCTGTCGTCCAGACCCGTGAAGCCCAGCGCGCTCATCAAGGCCCGCAGCTCCTGGCGAGCCGCGACGTGCTGTAGCGACATCGCCACAGGTCGGATGCTCGGGGAAAGGTCCGCCACGGTCAGGCCGAAGGGAAAGAGCTCGCGATAGATCACCCGGTCGCGCAATCCCGGCCCCACCCGGAAACCGACCTTGCGTGAGAGCGCCTGCACACGCTCATCCAACCGCCGGCGATTGCGCGCCTCGGTTGGCGCGAGGCGATTGCGCAGCACCACCCAGTCGATCTGCTTGCGCTCGAGCGTGGCCCGCTCCTTGCGACAGGCCCAGACGGTTTCGGCATAGAGGCTATGACGCTTCAAATCCAAGGTGACGGGATCCACCACACCCAGCATGTCGAAGTCGACAAAACTGTCGTTCATCGGCGTCACAACCAGGTCAGCGCGAACATGGGCCGCCCGGCTGATCGCAGTGTCGCTGCCAGGGGTGTCAATCAGCACGAACTCGGCGGCAGCGCTCACCTCGGCGAAGGCCGCCGCAAACCGCGTGAGCTGCTCGGCGTCAGGCGCCTTGGCCAGGGCGTCGCCGGACGCACTGATCGCGTGCTCCACCGGCATCGGCGCCTCAACGCCATTGGCCGCGAGCCAGGCGCGGCGGTTTGAGAAGAAATGGCCCAACGTCTGCTGACGAAGGTCAAGATCCAAGACCGCGACCTTGGCGCCCGCGTGCATCAGGGCCGTGGCGATGTGGATTGCGATGGTCGACTTGCCGGCGCCGCCCTTCTCATTGCCGATCACGATGATGCTGGCCTGGCCCATGTGTGCGCTCCTCAAACATCGGCATGGCCGATTCGCCGCCAGTGTACGTCAGCGCACGCCCTTGCATGGCGTCAACGCGTCGATCGCTGCAGCCTGTGGATGGACTTCGCGACGTCGCCTCGCCATATGCGCGCCGATGTCATCCACGCTGCTCATCGTTCGCACCGTCAGTGACCTCCGCGCCCAGGTTGGGGCCTGGCGAAGCCTCGGGCGGCGGGTCGGCCTCGTGCCCACTATGGGTGCGCTACACGACGGCCACCTGTCGCTGGTCCGCCTGGCGCGGTCGCGCGCCGATCATGTGATTGTCAGCCTGTTCGTCAACCCGACCCAGTTCGCGCCGCACGAGGACTTTGACGCCTATCCGCGCAACGAAGCGGAGGATGCGGCCCTGCTGGCTGGGGCCGGCTGTGATGTCCTCTACGCGCCCGCCACGGCCGAGATGTACGCGTCGGACGCCAGCACAACGATCACCGTCGGCGGTGTCTCCGAACCCTTGGATGGACAGGCCAGGCCAAGCCATTTCGCCGGCGTGGCCACCGTGGTCGCAAAGCTGCTGAACCAATGCGGGCCCGACCTGGCGGTGTTCGGCGAGAAAGACTTCCAGCAGTTGCAGGTGATCCGCCAATTGGTCAGGGACCTGGACATGCCTGTCGAGGTCATTGGCGCAACAACTGCGCGCGCATCGGACGGCTTGGCCCTGTCATCCCGCAACGCCTACTTGACGAGCGCCCAACGCAAGGCCGCCCCACAGCTCAATCGGGAACTGATCCGCGCCCTGGGCAGGCTTCGCGCCGCTGAGCCGGTGGCCAGCGTGGAAGCCGATGCGGTGCGCGCCCTGACAGACGCCGGGTTCGATAGCGTTGACTATTTCGAGGTGCGCGAGCCACGAGGCTTGACGCGCCTGGGCCCCGGATCGGCGATTGGACCGGTTCGCGTGCTTGCGGCCGCGCACCTAGGTCGCGCCCGTCTGATCGACAACATTGGCGACTGAACCCCTACCAGGCTCCAGCGTCACGAAGCTGCCGCGCCAAATGCGGAGGAACTTCGCCGAACGCCTCTTCATCCAGGTCGGTCGGCGCGTCGGCAGGGCTGAGGTAGCGCCAGCCCTGAAAGGCCCGGCGCGGCGTCGGCGCCACCCGCACGGGCCGCTCGTCCAGCGTCACCTCACAGCGCGCGGTGATCCCCTCGCCCGCCGTTTCGACCGCCAGGATTCGCTGGCGGCACAGGATCACGCCCTTGAAGACCCGGTAAAGCGACCCCCCATCCAGCAGCTCCACAGCCCGTTTGGGCGTCATCCGCGTGCTCATGATCCACGGCGCGCCTGGCTGGCTATGAGTGGCGCGCCAGGCCAGCATGTCCTCAATGCTCGCCGCGCCCACCGCCAATTTGATCATGTGCAGAGCCATGCCCCCCGATAGGCTGAGACCTGGGCTTTGGATAGTCAGCGGGACGTAGCCGTTTGGCGCGACGCAGTTTACCGTTCCGATGTGGCGACCCTGCCGGAGATCCCAGCCGATTCCGCCTTAGCGCGGCTATTCCGCCAACCGCGGGCGCGGGAGGCGACAGAATGGTTTTCGCTGCCTGGCGGTCAGAAGCTGTTCGGCCATGGCGATCCCTCCGATCAGCTGTTCTTCGTTCGCACCGGGCGACTCGGCGCCTTCCGCCGAGAGGAGGGTCAGGAACCACACTTTCTAGGCGTGATCCGGCCGGGCGAGCCGGCTGGCGAGATGGCCCTGGTGGCGGGCTCTCCGCATTCCGCGGATGTCTACGCGCTTCGCGATTCCGAGATCTTCGCAGTCCCCCGGGCGGTGTTCTTTGAAGCCTGCGACTCCGATCCTGCCGTCATGACCGAGTTGGCGCGGCTGATGATCCTGCGGAGCCGGCAGGTGGCGCGCAGAGGCCATGTGGGCGAGCCCTCGGTGTTCGGCTTCACGCCCGCAGGACGGCCGGGCACGATCCGCCCGCTCGTCGAGCGCCTGGAGCGCGAGATCGACGCGCTGGGCTATGCGGTCACCACCATCGGATCCGAGGCTGGCAGCGCGCCGACCGAGTGGTTCTCAGAAGTCGAACGAGTCCATGACTTCGTACTCTATGTGGCCGAGGCCAGTGATGCGGCCTGGGCGAGTTTTGTACCGCGCCAGGTTGATCGGCTGTTTCGGGTTGGCCGCGGGGATCGCCCGCCGACCGACGTGGCGGCAAGACCGACCGGTGCGCACGCATTACAGGACCAGCAGCTTGTAGACTTAATACTGCTGCAGCCCGCCGATCTCCACCGACCGAAGGGATCCGAAGCCTGGGTCGAAGCCACCGGCGTCGCGCGCCTGTTCCATGTGCGACGCGGCTATGCGCCAGACTATGAGCGCATAGCGCGCATCCTGACCGGGCAGTCCGTCGGCCTGGTGCTCTCGGGCGGCGGTGCGCGGGCCTATGCTCACGTTGGCGCGATCAAGGCGCTGCGCGAGCGCAATGTGCCCATCGACTTCGTCGGCGGCTCGTCCATGGGCGCCATCGTCGGCGCTGGGCTTGCCATGGGCTGGGACGAGGTCGAGATGGACGAGCGCCTGCACCAGGCCTTCGTCGACACCAGCCCGCTCGACGACATCGCCTTGCCGCTGCTGGCGATGACCCACGGGGTCAAGGTCAGCGAACGCCTGGCGCGACATTTTGGCGACACCCAGATCTCCGACCTGTGGCTGCCGTTCTTTTGCCTGTCCTCAAACCTGACCACCGGCGCCTATCAACTTCATCGCCGAGGCTCGCTGCGGCATGCCCTGCGCGCCTCTATCGCCCTGCCCGGCGTGATGCCGCCGGCCACCGATGGCCAGAACGTGCTGGTCGATGGCGCGGTGATGAAGAATTTCCCGGCCGATGTCATGCGCACCTCGCAGCTCGGCCCGATCGTCGGGATCGATGTGACGACATCGCGCAGCATCACCGCCAAGGACGTCGCCCGGCCGTCCTCGGTCTGGCGGTGGATATGGTCTGGCCAGTGGCGGATGGGACCGCCGATCGTCTCGCTGCTGATGCGCGCTGCAACGGTATCCACCGGGCGCGATCTGGCCGCCGCCCGCGAAGCCACCGATGTTCTGATCATGCCAGACGTGGCGCACATCGAAATTCGCGACTGGCGGGCCTACGACGTCGCGGTCGAAGCTGGCTACAAAGCAACCATCGCTGCGCTGGACAAACTCTCGCGGCCGGTCAGCCAAATGCGTCGACGCCAGAGCCTTGCGGAACAGGCTGAGATGGGCTCCGCCATGACGCCGTTCATGGCCTCGACCTACGTCACGAGTGGATAGGCGTATCGGGGGTTTTCAAGGCCGTCGACGCACGCCATATTCAGGGCGTCTATCAACCAACTGAAAGGAGGTGATCCAGTGTCTCATAGTTTCATCCGTAGTGCGGACATCGTGACCTGGACCTCCGTGAACGGGGTCCGCGCCTAGGCCGTCACCAGGCTGGTCGCGAACCGCCTAGCGGTCCGACTATGGAAAGGCCGCTCCAGCAATGGGGCGGCCTTTCGCTTACCCAGTCGCCGACATCGCCCTCAGAACGCCACGCAGGCTGGCTGCGTCACCTGCAGCACCGTCTCCTGCTTGAACTGGGTCTGGTAGGCCGCGCGAACGGCGTCGATCTTGGCCAGGATGTCGCCCTTGGCTGGCAGGATGATCATCACCACCTTGGCGGCGTCACGCATCATTTGGTCTTGCGGACCGCTCCACTGGCCGCCGCCATCCAGGACGGTGACGCCGTCGGGGAAGCGCGGGGTGATCTCCTGGTCGACGAACCGGCGAAGCTCGGGCTCCGTCACCGGCCAGTCGGCAGCCTTGCGACCCAGGAACAGTTGCGCGGTGCGCAGGTGCTCCTGACCCACTAGGCACGGCGATGGTGCAGGCCGGGTCACTGCGGCGCAACCCGCGAGGTTCAGGGCCAGCAGGATCGCGACCCAGCGCCTCATCCGCCAACCAGCTCCCGGCCGATCAAGAAGCGGCGGATTTCATTGGTGCCGGCGCCGATATCATACAGCTTGGCGTCCCGCGCCAAGCGCTCGACGGGATAGTCTTTGGTATAGCCTGCGCCGCCCAGGGCCTGGATCGCCTCCAGCGATACCTTCACCGCGTTCTCGCTGGCCATCAGAATCGCGCCGGCCGCGTCGAACCGTGTGGTCCGGCCGGCGTCGCAGGCCTTGGCCACCGCATAGACATAGGCCCGGGCCGAATTCAGGGCGACATACATGTCGGCCACCTTGCCCTGCATGAGCTGGAACGAGCCAACAGCCTGGCCGAACTGTTTGCGTTCCCGAACATAGGGCAGAACCACGTCCAGGCACGCCTGCATGATCCCCAGCGGGCCGCCCGCCAGCACCGCGCGCTCATAGTCCAGGCCGCTCATCAGCACCCCGACACCGCCATTTTCGGGGCCGATGACGTTCTCCTCCGGGACCTCGCAGTCCTCGAAGACCAGTTCGCCGGTGTCAGAGCCACGCATACCCATCTTGTCCAGCTTCTGGCTGACACGAAACCCTGCAAAACCCTTCTCGATGATGAACGCCGTTATCCCGCGCGATGTCGCTTCGGGATCGGTCTTGGCATAGACGATCAATGTGTCCGCGTGCGGGGCGTTGGTGATCCAGAACTTCGTGCCGTTAAGAACGAAGCGCTGCCCTCGCCGCTCGGCGCGCAGGCGCATGGAGACCACGTCAGATCCGGCGCCCGCCTCGCTCATCGCCAAGGCGCCGACGTGTTCGCCGCTGATCAGCTTCGGCAGGTAGCGGCGCTTCTGTTCATCGGATCCCCAGCGCCGCAGTTGGTTCACGCAGAGATTGGAGTGGGCGCCATAGCTCAAGCCGACCGACGCGGAGGCGCGGGAAACCTCCTCCATGGCGACCACGTGCTCCAAATACCCCAGTCCCAGGCCGCCGAACGCCTCCTCGACGGTCATTCCCAGCAGGCCCAGGTCGCCCATCTGCGGCCAAAGATCGCGCGGGAATTCATTGCTCGCGTCGATCTGCGCCGCGCGCGGCGCAATCCGGTCAGCGGCGAAGCGGGCTGTGGTTTCGCGAATGGCGTCGGCGGTCTCGCCGAGGCCGAACTCTAGTGAGGGTCCAGGGTTCGAGATCATGACGGTGCGTTAGCACGAGCCGGCAAAGCTCGCGAGGC
This sequence comes from Alphaproteobacteria bacterium, assembly GCA_043734425.1. GTDB lineage: Bacteria > Pseudomonadota > Alphaproteobacteria > Caulobacterales > Caulobacteraceae > Phenylobacterium. Next base: position 36,642 of record JAYTFM010000062.1, on the reverse strand, counting down.
GCCGCAGATCAATCCCGATCACCCCGGCGGCCGAACCGGCTCAGCAGTCGAAAGACTGCCACCGAGAGAAAGCCCACGCCGGCAAGCCCGCCCGGCCAGGCGACCAGCATGGGACTGACGATCCCGCTGGACGTGCGCGCACTCAATCCCCAGAACACGCCAAACCCGAAGAATGCCAAGCCGACGAGGGCCAGCAGAAGATCCCATATCAGCGGCGCCTCGTGTCGAGCGACGACAGGTCTGGTGCGTGGCGGGATGACGGGAATGACGTCGATCGACGGTGGCTCATCCCGCGCCGCCGTCACGGGTGGCGGCGGGATGATCAGCTCATTTTCGCTCACACTGCCGGTGCTCGAAAACGCGAAGGTCGCGCCGCCAGGCGCATCGACGGCCCCGGCCTCGACGAGGGTCATTGTTGCCGGCGGCGGTCCTTCAGCCTCCGCGAAGATCGGCTCCAAACGTGCGCTGACCAGTTCCGCCGCCCCACGTACGGCCGAACCCGCATCGACCTCGCCGAGTCGATAGACGGCGTCGGGAGGGCCAACGCGGACCGTTTCACCCTCGAAGCTGGCGTGCAGGACCTGGGGTGACTGAAGGGGGACCAGTTCGAGCGCATCGAGATCCAGCATCGGCCTGAGCACCGCAGACGGCGCTGGCGTCCAACGTCCATCGTCTGGCGTCAGGAACAACGCCTTTTCGACCGCACGGCGGCGGACGAGCGCGTCCACAACGATCCGGTCACCGTCAAACTCCGCCTTACGCCACAGGTCCATTGCACTGGCGGCCTGCAGCGTCTCTCCCGCGTTCAGTCGCCTCAGCACCTGACTGCCTCGGAAGGTCTCGACCCCAAGGTTGAAGGCGAAGCTGCTCAGGGCGTCGAACTGATTGCGACCAAGCGGCGTATAGACGTGTTCATTGATCGCATGGGCCACCGCGATCAGGTCGTAGAACAGCAGGGCTTCAGCGTCGGGTTCGCTCACCTCAGCGCCAGCCCGAGCCGTCAGCGTGTGGCCATAGCCGATCGTCCAGCGGCCATCAGGGAGCTGCGCCGCCAAGCGGCGATAACCCTCGAACCGCTTGATCAGTTCGATGGCGGCGCGGGAGACGCGATGGCGCGGCGGCATGACCCGGAAGTGTCCCATAGTGAGGCAGGCGACCCTGGCCCAAAGCCGCGCGCCGCAATCCTCGGGCCATTTACAGCAAGATCAGGCTGGCAAGCCCCAGAAAAGACAGGAAGCCCATCAGGTCCGTCACGAAGGTCACGAACACCGACGATGAGACGGCCGGGTCGCGTCCCAATCGCTCAAGGGTCAACGGCGCCAGTATGCCGGCGGCGGCGGCGATGAACAGATTGACGATCAACGCCAAGCCGATGGTCAGGCTCAGGCGCAGGTCGTGGAACAGCACATAGGTCGAAATCGACATGACACTGCCAACAACGGCGCCGTTCATCAGTCCGACAATCATCTCGCGCCAGACGATGCGAAGGGCGTTGGAGGCGTTGAGCTCACGCGCCGCCAACGCGCGCACGGCGACCGCGAGGGCCTGGGTGCCCGCCGTGCCACCCACAGAGGCCACGATCGGCATGAGGATCGCCAGGGTGACCAGCTTGGCGATCTCGTCCTGGTAGGCGCTGATCGCCTGCACGGCGACCGCCTCGGTCGCCAGATTGAGCACAAGCCAGGGCAACCGTGAGCGGACGATGTCCCAGACGCCGGCGTCCCGGCCAGCGTCGGACACGCTCGCCAAGGCCAGGATGTCTTCTTCGCCTTCGTCCTGGATGACGCCGACGATGTCATCGACGGTGATCTGGCCCACTAAGCGCCCGCCCGGCTCGACTACCGGCGCCGAGATCAGGTGATACTTGTCAAAAATGTAGGCGACTTCTTCCTGGTCCATACTGACCGGGATTTCTGTGACGGGCTCCATGATCGCCGCCAGCGCGGTCTGGCGGGCCGCGCGCAGAAGGTGACTGACCGACACCGCGCCCACCGGCTTGAAGGTCGGGTCAACCACATAGACGTCGAAGAACAGCTCGGGCAGATCGTCCGCGTCGCGACGGAAGTGGTCAATGGCCTGGCCCACTGTCCAGAACTGGGGCGCAGCCACGACCTCGCGCTGCATCAAGCGTCCAGCGGTCTCGTCTTCATAGGCCAGGCTGGTCTCGATCGCGGCGCGCTCGATCTCTGGCATGGCGGCCAGAACCTGCGCCCGCTTGTCGGCTTCCAGGTCATCGACGACGTCCGCCGCGTCGTCGGACTCCATCTCGCCGATGGCCTTGACGAGCATGGCGGAGGGCACATGGGCCAGAACGTCCTCGCGGATCTCCGTATCGAGTTCCGAGAGGATTTCAGCCAGGGTTTCCGGATCGAGGTGCGGAACGAGCTCCTCGCGCGCCTCGGCGGACAGAAAGCCCATCAGGTCGGCCACGTCAGCCGGGTGCAGTGCGCTCAGCAGGTCGCGCAATCGCTCGGTGTCGCCGCCATCCAAGGCGTCAACGACATCCGACACAAACTGAGGGTTCAGCGCATAGTCATCGCCGAGCGCCTGGTCCTCAAGATCTACATCGATCTCGGGGCGCATGGGCCGTTCCGACGTGCGAGCAAGGTCCTCCGTTTCGCGGCTCATGCGGACCTCCCTTGCGGATATCTGGACGGCTCAGCTCGATCCTTGTCGGTAACTCTGATTCACTGGTGCGGTCGAGAAGACTCGAACTTCCACGGGTTGCCCCACAGCGACCTCAACGCTGCGCGTCTACCAATTCCGCCACGACCGCGCGTGGTGAGCCGGGGCAGGTAGCAAACGCAGCGCGCTTTGTGAAGCGTTGTGGCTGCAGAGCTGGCTCGTCAGGCTCCGCCAGCCATATAATCGTAGATATTGGCCTCGCGCGTGACCTCAATGGCGATGTGATCGTCATTGATCTGAATCTCGCCGCGCGCAACCGGATGATTGTTGGCGAGGATCCACACCTCGTCGTTCACCGTCGTATCGAGGGGAATCACCGCACCGCGGCCCATCTTCAGGAGTTGGGCCATCGGCAGGGTGGCGCGACCCAGCACCACCTGTATTTCCACGTTCACGGCCTTAACCTGGCTCATTCATAACCTCAGATCTGCGAACAGGGCTTTGCGCGACGCACCTGCACACGCCACATTGAGGCGACATGCTTGATCAGGCGTTAAACCAACTCTCCAGGGCGGCGTTTGTCCGACCCGACGCGCAGCCGACCGATTGGGCCGTGTCGAGCGAACTGGTCGGTTACGCCGAAGCGGTCGAGGCGATGGAAACACGCGCGGCGGCGATCGCTGCTGGGCGCGCCGTCGAACTCGTCTGGCTCCTAGAGCACCCGCCGCTCTACACGGGCGGGGTGTCCGCACGGGCCCCAGATCTGCTGCAACCGGATCGCTTTCCGGTTCACCGATCCGCGCGCGGCGGGCAGTTCACCTACCACGGACCGGGTCAGCGGGTCGCCTATGTGATGCTGGACCTGTCGCGAAGAGAGCGGGATGTGCACGCCTTCGTCACGGCGCTCGAAACCTGGGTGATCGGCGCGTTGGAGGCGTTCGATGTCTGCGGTGAACTGCGCGCCGGACGGGTAGGAGTCTGGGTTCAGCGCCAAGCGTCGAGTTTGGCCATGCGGGAGGACAAGATCGCAGCTATCGGCGTCAAGCTGCGGAAATGGGTGTCTTTTCACGGAATCTCGCTGAACGTCGATCCGGACCTGGAGCATTTCAGCGGCATCGTGCCCTGCGGCGTCAGCGACCACGGCGTCACGAGCCTCGCCGATCTTGGCCTGGCCGTCGGTATGGACGCAGCGGACGAGGCGCTGAGAGCAAGTTTTCTGCGGGTGTTCGGGCCTGTCGTGGATGCTGCCCCGCCGATTTGACCCGATCTAGTGACCTAAGACTTCGAGATCGACCCTACCTGTTCAAGCCATGACGCCTGGTCGAACGCCCTGCGCCTAACCCACCGCGACAGAACCGATTGGATTGGCGCCAAAGCGGTTCCGGCCCTGTTCGCCGGGCATGGCGATGAGCTCCACCGCAGCCCAGACGAGCACAAGGAAAAATACGAAATCCAGAAATCCTGCCGGGTGCGGCCACACGGCTGTGACGGAAGCCAGGATCAGCCCCGCCCACCATCCGGAGCGCCCACGATCATGCAGGCGCTTCGACAACACACAGGCTCCAACATAGAACAGCGCGGGATAGACGAACCAGCCAGTAATCCAGTGTAGCGCTGAGCCCACCAGATCCTCATAGAGCGCGGCCATGGCCAGCAAGGCTGCAGCCACCAGCACCGACGGCAAGCGCGCCGCGCGTCCCTGCGCGGAAAGGAACAGTTCGCCCGGACCCATCTGGCTCACCTCCGACTCTCTCTTGGTCAGGCGAACTCTAGCAGAACCTCGTCGGCCGCCACGCTGTCGCCCGCCGCCGCATTGACGACCTTGACGATCCCGTCGCGCTCAGCTCGCAGGATATTCTGCATTTTCATGGCCTCAAGCACGGCGACGACCTCGCCGGTGCGCACCTGTTGTCCCACAACGACATCCAGGGCGACGACCAGTCCAGGCATTGGCGACAGCACCATCTTGGAGGTATCGGCTGGCTTTTTCGGCGGCAGCTTAGCGTGAAGTTCGGCGGAACGCGGGCTCAACACCAAGACATGCAGGGTCGTGGCGCGGTGGCGGATGAGGAAGCCTTCGGCTGCGGGCTTCACGGCGGCGGTGAAGTCCCGCCCCTCGAAGCGGCCGCGGAACACTGACTGACCTGGGCGCCAATTGATGGCGTCCAGGCGCGTCGTCTCGCCCTCAGCATTGACGAGCAGACCGCCGTCCGCCTCTGACGTTTGCACGACCTGACGTGATGCTCCGGCCACAACAACCCAGTCGCTGCGCAAAGGGTCCGGCGAGGCTCGCGCGACCACCATCCTGTGCATCGCCAGCGCGACCGCCGACATCAGCGACCGCTGCAGGTCGCTAGGCGGCAACCCCTGGAAGCCCTCTGGAAATTCGTCCTTGATGTAGTTGGTGGACAGCTTGCCAGACCGAAACCGGGGCTGGTCCATCACGGCGGCCAGGAAGGGAATGTTCTGGCCCAGACCCTCGATGTGGAAGTCCTCCAGCGCCCGACCCATGGCGTCGATGGCCACGTCACGCGTCTCGCCCCACGTCGAGAGCTTTGAGATCATTGGGTCGTAGAACATCGAGATCTCATCGCCCTCGCGGACACCAGCGTCATTGCGCACGATGACGCCATTCGCCTCGCCTTCCTCTGGTGGATGGTAACGCACCAGCCGGCCGATCGAAGGCAGGAAGCCGCGATAGGGATCCTCGGCGTAGATCCGACTTTCCATCGCCCAGCCATGGATCTTCAGATCCTTCTGAGCAAAGGGCAGCGGCTGGCCAAAGGCCGAGCGGATCATCTGTTCGACCAGGTCGATGCCGGTGATCAGTTCCGTCACCGGGTGCTCGACCTGCAGGCGGGTGTTCATCTCCAGGAAGAAGAAGCTGCGGTCCTGGCCGGCGACAAATTCTACAGTTCCAGCGCTGTCGTAGTTGACGGCCCTGGCCAGAGCGATGGCTTGGTCGCCCATGGCCTTGCGGGTCGCCTCGTCCAGCAGCGGGCTCGGCGCCTCCTCGATGACCTTTTGGTTGCGCCGCTGGATCGAGCATTCCCGTTCGAACAGGTGAACCACATTGCCGTGCTTGTCGCCCAGCACCTGGATTTCGATATGGCGCGGGCTTTCGATGAACTTCTCGATGAAGATCCGGTCATCGCCGAAACTGGCCTTGGCTTCCGACTTCACGGCCGGAAATCCCTCCTCCACATCCTGGCGATTCCAGGCGACCCGGATCCCCTTCCCGCCCCCGCCGGCCGAGGCCTTCAGCATCACCGGATAGCCAACGTCCTCGGAGATTTTCACCGCGTGCGCCGTGTCGTCGATCTCACCGACATGGCCGGGCACCACCGAGATGCCAGCCTTGGTGGCGAACTTTTTGGATTCGATCTTGTCGCCCATCGCCTCGATCGCGTGGGGATTGGGGCCGATGAACACGATCCCCTCCTCGGCGCATCGCCGTGCGAACCCTGCGTTCTCCGACAGGAAGCCAAAACCCGGATGGATCGCCTCCGCGCCGGTTTCACGGACGGCGGCGATGATCTTGTCCGCGACCAGATAGCTTTCCGACGCCGGAGCTGCGCCGATGAACACCGTCTCGTCGGCCATCTCGACGGCCATCGAATCCGCGTCGGCCTCGGAATAGACGACCACCGTTTTGATCCCCATCCGACGGCAGGTTTTGATGATCCGGACGGCGATCTCGCCTCGGTTTGCGATCAGTATTTTCGAGAACATTCCAGCCCTTATCTGCTCAATTTCACGGCTGAGCCGCAGGCCGTCACCATCAGCATGCCGTTCTCGACGCCGAGGGATTCATAGTCCAGGTCGACCCCGACAATCGCATCCGCGCCAAGGGTTGCAGCCTGGGCCTGCATCTCGGACATGGCGATTTCGCGCGCCTCGCGCAGTGCTGCTTCATAGCCGCCGGCCCGGCCGCCGATGATGTTAGTGATCCCGGCGAACATGTCGCGGAAGATGTGCGCGCCGATGATCGCCTCGCCGGTCACCACGCCGAGAGTCCGGCTTGCGCGCCCCTCAGGGACTTCAGGGGTCGTTGCGATGATCATGCGCCTCGTCTCCCATCTTTCATCTCGAGGGCTGCGACCTTAGATTGGGTGTCATGAGCACGCCAGCAGTCTCCCCATCCGGATTTTCTCTCTCGCCGCCTAACGCTGAGGAACGCAAGCGACTGGCGGCCGATCTGTCGCACGAAGAGGCCGAGGTGCTGCTGCACCACGGCACCGAGGCGCCGTTCTGTGGGGGGCTGCTCGATCAGAAAGACAGCGGCGTCTACTGCTGCCGCCTCTGCGGCCTGCCGCTGTTCCAGCACAAGACCAAGTTCGAGAGCGGCACCGGCTGGCCATCGTTCTGGGCGCCGGTCGATGAGGCGCATGTCACCGCTGTACGCGACACCTCCTATGGCATGGTCCGAATCGAGACCCGCTGCGCCCGCTGCGACAGCCATCAGGGCCACCTGTTTCCAGACGGCCCGCCACCCACGCGGCTCCGGTACTGCATCAACTCGGTGTCGCTGGAGTTCGTGCCGGATGGCGGCAAGTTGCGGGATCCGTTGGCGCGCGGGGATAAGACAGCAGCGTTGCAGTCAGCCAAGTAGCGCGACTTGCTCATGTACCGATAAACGTACACAATGCGCTCATGAAAAGCGCTGCCATCGACGTCAAGACGTTCTCTGACGCACGCGCAAACCTGAAGTCCGTCATGGATCAGGTCGTGCAGGATCATGTTCCGGTTATCATCAGCCGACGCCGAGCCGAACCGGTGGTCATGATGTCGCTTTCCGACTGGAATTCCTGGCAGGAGACCGCCTATTTGAATTCAACGCCCGCCAACCGTGCGGCGCTGGATCTGTCGATCGCAGAGGCCGACGCTGGCGATTTGATCGAAGTCAAATTTGGAGCCGACGGCCAGCTCCGCCCGATCACCGCTAAATAGGCGTGCGAGTTAGTTTCTCTCCAAAGGGATGGGCTGACTATCAGCATTGGATCACGACGGATGCAAAGGTCCTGGGCAAGGTCAACGTCTTGATCGAGGACGTCCGCCGTTCGCCGTTTAAGGGGCTCGGCAAGCCCGAACCGCTCAGGTCGGATCGCACGGGCTGGTGGTCTCGCCGGATCACAGACGAACACCGCCTCGTTTATCGCGTCGTGGGGGCGAACGACGACCGACGCGTCGAGATCACACAGTGTCGATTCCACTACTGAGGCTTGCCCCGAGCTACGACAAGCCGAAACCACCATCAAAGCGGAATATTATCGTGCTTTTTCCAGGGGTTCGACAGCGTTTTTCCCCTGAGATTCTTCAGCGCATTGGCGATCCGGCGGCGCGTTGAGTGCGGCGCGATCACGTCGTCGATATAGCCGCGTGAGGCCGCCACAAACGGGTTGGCGAAGCGGGCCTGGTACTCGGCCGTCCGCGCCGCAATGGCGTCGGCGTCGCCGATTTCCGAGCGGAAGATGATCTCAACCGCGCCCTTGGCTCCCATCACCGCGATCTCGGCGGACGGCCAAGCGTAGTTCACGTCACCCCGAATGTGCTTTGAACTCATCACGTCATAGGCGCCGCCATAGGCCTTGCGGGTGATGACGGTGATCTTGGGAACGGTCGCCTCAGCGAAGGCGAACAGCAGTTTCGCGCCATGCCGGATCAGGCCGCCCTGCTCCTGCTTGGTGCCCGGCATGAAACCTGGAACGTCCACGAAGGTGACGATGGGGATCTCGAAGCAGTCGCAGAACCGCACGAACCTTGCGGCTTTACGGCTTGAATCAATGTCCAAAACGCCGGCCAGAGTCTGGGGCTGATTGGCGACGATGCCGACGGTGCGGCCGTCGACCCGGCCAAAGCCGACCACGATGTTCTTGGCGAATTCCGGGCTGATCTCGAAGAAGTCGGCCTCGTCCAGGACCTTCAGGATCAGTTCCTTCATGTCATAGGGCTTGTTGGGATTGGCCGGAACCAGGGTGTCCAGCGACGGCTCGACGCGGTTCGGGTCATCATAACTCTCGCGGACCGGCGGCTTTTCGCGATTGTTGAGCGGCAGGAAGTCGACCAGCCGGCGCACCTGGGTCAGGGCCTCCAGATCGTTCTCAAACGCCCCGTCCGCCACGCCGGATTTCAGCGCATGGACCCGGTAGCCGCCCAGTTCTTCGTGACTGACATCCTCGTGAGTGACCGTCTTCACCACATCCGGGCCGGTCACATACATGTATGACGTATCCTTCACCATGAAGATGAAGTCGGTGATCGCCGGCGAATAGACGTCGCCGCCAGCGCAGGGTCCCATGATCACGCTGATCTGCGGGATCACACCACTGGCCAGGGTGTTTTCCAGGAAAATGTCCGCATAGCCGCCCAGGGCCGCCACGCCCTCTTGGATGCGCGCGCCGCCGGCGTCGAACAGGCCGATCACCGGTGCGCCCACCTTCATCGCCTGGCGCTGCACCTTCAGGATCTTCTCGGCGTGCGCACTGGAAAGAGACCCACCAAAGACCGTGAAATCCTTGGAAAATACGAACACCACTCGCCCATTGACCCGGCCCCATCCCGTGATGACGCCGTCTCCAGGGATGCGATTGTTCTCCATCCCGAATTCGGTGACGCGATGTTCGACGAACATGTCAAACTCTTCGAATGAACCTTCGTCCAGCAGCAGATCAACGCGCTCACGGGCCGTCAGCTTGCCCTTGGCGTGCTGCGCGGCGATGCGTTTCTCCCCACCGCCCATGCGCGCCTCGGAGCGGCGGCGATCAAGGTCTTCAAGGATCTGATTCACGATGGGTCCATGGCTCGTTGTGACGCGCAGGCGTAGTCGGGCCGGCTTGCCAAGGCAAGATCACGCCACGTGAATGGCGCTACAGGACCTGATAGCCCGCAAGACCGCCAAACCACTGTTCCAGCATTGTGGCTTCACCGCGCAGCCGCTCGACGCGTTCGGCAGCTTCGTCATCGATCCCCCACAGACTCTCCTGGTAGATCTCATCCACCCGGGACAGGTCATAGGCCTCGCTGCCGCCGAACCAACCGCGGAGCAGTCCCACGGCCAGCACTGCCGAACCGAACAGCGGCGTGGCGAACGCCAGTCCAGCGAGCCTGAAATCATCAAGGCCCAAGGCGATCTCACGAATTCGCGCCGGGGTCTCGGGCGGTTGCTGCTGATGGACGATGCCGGCGGCGCGAACGAACCGGAGCGCTTCCTCGGCCTCAGCGCGCGCCAGCACTGGCTCCCAGGCGCGCTGCTGGCGCGTGACCAGGTCGCTCGGGCTCTCGGCGAAATAGCACAGCAGATCCGACCCGGCGTACTCCGCGATCTGGTCGGCGACGCCGTCACGCGTAGCGCCGATCGTTTCAACAGCGGTGTTGGCGAGACGCGTTGCGTGCATCGTCGCCAACTCAATCGTTTCGCCCTGGCCCGCCCATTCCGCCGCCACCTGCTGGGCGACCGCCAGCGTCGGCAAGCGCAGATGCACGGCGCGCGGCGTCTTCAGCTGACGCGCGTCGAGTAGGATGCCATAGCCGCCCTCGATGGCCGCGACCGATACCTCGCTATAGAACCGGCGCGGCTTTTGGATCGGTTCGTGGAAACCTTTGCGCAGATCCACTGCTAAATTCTCCGCTTGCCGCGAAACGGCTCAGGGTCGGCTTCGTGCTCATCGAAGCCAAAGCGTTCGAAACCCGCCCGCAGCTCGCGGCTGATGGGCGCCTCCAGCATCAGGGTTCCACGCGAAGGGTGCGGCAACGTCAATCGGCGGGCGTGCAGTTGCAGGCCTAATCCCTTCGACAATTCTGAAGACGCCTCGCTGTTATATTTGGGATCTCCAATGATCGGATGGCCCATCGCCAGCATGTGGGCCCTGAGTTGATGTGTGCGTCCGGTGTGCGGCCAGAGCGCCATCCAGGCCGCGTGCGGGCCGGCGCGGGTGATGGTCACGAACTCGGTCTGGGCGGTCTCGGCGCGAGGGTCCGCCAGGTCGCAGGGAACCATCATTTCCCGATCCCCTACGCCTTTCTTGGCGAGCGGGAGCTCCAGCATGCCCTCTCCCGGCTTCGGAAAACCGGCGACGATCGCCCAATAGATCTTCTGAGCCTTGCGTTTCGCGAAGGCGCCGGCCAGCTTGGCGGTGGCCGCTGGCGTCTTGCCAAGGACCAGGACGCCCGAGGTGTCACGATCCAGGCGGTGCACCAGCCGCGGCCGCTCCAGGCCCTCCCCCCACGCGCTGAGCAGGCCGTCCACATGCCGTGTGGTCTTGGTGCCGCCCTGGACCGCCAGACCGGCCGGTTTGTTGAGGGCCAGCACCTCGTCATCCTCATAGAGCACCAGCGAGCGTGCATAGGCCGCCTCGCGAGGATCCAGCTCTCCCTTGGCGCGGGGCGGCGGGGCATCCGGCAGTGGCGGCACACGAACCTGCACACCGGCCGCCAGGCGGGTGTCCGGCTTGGCCCGCGCGCCGTCGACGCGAATCTGGCCCGAGCGGGTCAGTTTCTGGATCTGGATGTGATTCAGATGCGGCCAGCGACGCTTGAACCAGCGGTCCAGGCGCACCCCGTCCTCGCCAGGGTCCACAAAGAGCGTACGGACCTCTCTCACGCCAGCAACCTGCGGATCAACAGCAGGCCTACGAACACCGCGCCCACGGACAGCGCGACGGACCCCAGCGCGTAGGCCGCAGCCTCGCCCCAGGCCCTGCGGTCGGTCATCTGCACGACCTCGAGCGAAAAGGCAGAGAAGGTGGTGAAGCCGCCCAACACACCGACGCCCAGCAGCAGGCGCCAGCGGTCCGCATCACCGCCGCTGCGCTGCGCCAGCCCGCCGGCCAGCAGGCCCATCAGCAGGCCACCCAGCGCGTTCGCCGCCAGAGTGCCATAGGGCCAGCCGGCCCCCAGCCACCGCAAGGCTTGCAGGCTCAGCGCGTAACGCGCCACGGCGCCGGCGGCGCCCCCGACGGCGACCAGGAGAATGTTCAGCATTGCGCCGCCTTATGCGACGGCGCGGACGCGGGTGAAAGCCTAGGTTCGCTGCCCCAGCGTGCTGCGCAGCGCCCGTGCGTCATAGATGTCGGCGCCATGGGGTCGCTCGCCGCGTCCCATCACGACTTCAAGGGTGGTCGAGAGAGCCGGGCCACCTCCAAGATTGAAGCTGGTGCCCAGTCCCAGGCTAACCCCGCCGTGCCGGCCGTAGTCGCCGCTTCCGACGCCAACGCCGAGTCTGGGTCCACGATCCGGCTGACCTTCAGTGAAGCGATCCGCCACCCGGAACCAGTCATACCCATCGGCCAGGGCCAGATCAGCGGCCCGCAACAGCGCATAGTCCGCCACCTGCTCGATCGGCGCGCCCGGTCCGCCGCGAAAGGTGATCCGGTAACGACCGGGTTCGATCCTGTATTCAGAGTACCCCACAGCCTGCGGACCGGCCGAGGCCTGATACCGGGTGGGCGCCGTCGCGCAGGCGCTGAGGCCCAGGCAGACGGCCATCAATGTGGTCGGGACCAAGCGCACCATGTCGTCCTCTTGCCGCCAAGCGGCCCCAGACTACCCCAGGGCAAGTTCGGAAATAAGGCGGCGCATGTCTTCCGGCGGCGCGGCCTCCAGGACCTTTTGCCCGCCGGCCGGATGCGGAAACGCCAGCGCCTTGGCGTGGAGCATCAGGCGCGGGATCGCGTGGCCGGCGAGGACCAGGGCGCCGCCGTAGCGCGCATCGCCGGCGATCGGGCGCTCTATCGCCGCGAGATGGACGCGAAGTTGGTGCATGCGTCCGGTCTCAGGACTCAGCTCAAGAACCGCCGCCACTGGCGAGGCCGCCAGGGTGCGATAGCGGGAGCGGGCCGTCTCGGCATCCGGGTGATCGGCCGGACACACCCGCATATAGGCTTCGCGGCCCTGCTCGTCGCGCCGCAGCGGATGATCGATGACGCCCGAGCGCGGCTCTGGCGCGCCCGGCGCCACAAGCGCCAGATAGGTCTTCAAAACCTTGCGACTCATCAAGGCCTTGCCCAGAAAACCTGCGGCGGGCTTGGTCTTGGCCGTCAGGATCACGCCCGAGGTATCCCGGTCCAGGCGGTGGATCAGGCGCGGTCTCGGCTTGCCCGGTTTGGCGAACGCCCAAAGCAGTTCATCCAGCGTGTGGACCTGTCCGCGGCCGCCCTGGCTGGAGAGGCCCGATGGCTTATTGAGCGCCAGAATCTCAGCGTCTTCGTAGAGCACCAGGCTGCGAACGAAGGTAATCTCTGCCTCGCTGAGGCGAACGGGCTGAACCGGCTTCACGCTGGGGGTCTAACCGAGACCCTGGCCGAGCCCAAGACCTTCAAGCGCAACGCATTACAAACACCGCCAACTAGCGGTCCTGGGACGCGCGCATTTCCGCCCATCGATCCAGCCGCTCCTTGATCCGAGCTTCGGCCCCCGCTCCCTTCGGGCGGTAGAAACTGGGCCGCGCCATGCCGTCCGGGAAATAGTTCTGGCCCGAGAAGCCCTCCGGCGCATCGTGGTCATAGGCATAGCCCTTGCCATAGCCGAGATCCTTCATCAGCTGGGTGGGAGCATTGCGGATATGGGCCGGCGGCATCAGCGATCCGGTCTCACGCGCCGACTTCATCGCCGCGCTGAACGCAGTATAGACGGCGTTGGACTTGGGCGCAGCCGCCAGGTGGATCACCAGCTGCGCCAGGGCGATCTCGCCCTCGGGTGAGCCCAGGAAGTCGTAGGTGTCCTTGGCGGCGTTGGCCAGAACCAGCGACATGGGATCGGCCGCGCCAATGTCCTCGGCGGCCGCACGGATCAGGCGTCTGGCGATGAACAGCGGGTCCTCGCCGCCGGCTAACATGCGCGCCAGCCAATAGAGCGCCGCATCCGGATCCGACCCCCGGATCGATTTGTGCAGCGCCGAGATCAGATTGTAGTGCTCTTCACGATCCTTGTCGTAGGCCGGGCTGCGCTTCTGCAGCACATGGCCCAGGTCCTTAACGCCAAGCGGCTTGGCGGAGCCGATGTTGAACAGGGTCTCCACCAGGGACAGCAGATAGCGTCCATCGCCGTCCGCCAGCGCCGACAGTGCCGCTCGCGCCTCGGCTTCCAGCGGCAGCGTGCGACCTTCATGCGCTTCGGCCTTGCTCAGCAAAATCGCAAGCGCCGGATCGTCCAACCGCTTGAGCACATAGACCTGGCAGCGGGACAGCAGCGCACCATTCAATTCAAAGGACGGGTTCTCGGTTGTCGCGCCCACCAGCGTAACGATCCCCGCCTCCACGAACGGCAGGAAGCCGTCCTGTTGGGCGCGATTGAACCGGTGGATCTCGTCCACAAACAGCAGCGTCGCTTGTCCGGCCAGCCGCCGCGTTCGCGCCGCCTCAAACGCCTTCTTCAGGTCAGCAACGCCGGAGAATACCGCCGAGAGCTGTTGGAACTCATAGCCCGCCGCCTTGGCCAGCAGCCGGGCGATGGTGGTCTTACCGGTTCCAGGCGGCCCCCAAAGGATCATCGAGGACAGTCGATGCGCCTCAGCCATCCGCCCGATCGGGCCTTCCGGTCCAAGCAGGTGGTCTTGACCCACCACCTCGTCCAACCGCTGTGGGCGCAATCGGTCGGCCAGCGGCGAGGGCTGCTGCGGGGTTAGGCCCGCAGCTTCAAAGAGGTCAGCCATGGACTTTGCTTAGCATGAAACGGCGCGCATCAGCCGCGGAACGTGGCCGTAACCTGCTGGCCGGCGCGCTCGATCGTCACCTCCCACGCCCGCGTCGGAGTCGCCAGGATGGTCATCAGGTCTTTGACGCTGAGCACCCGCTGTCCGTTCACCTTCCGCACAATGTCGCCCGGCCTCAGCCCAGCATTCATCGCGAACCCTCGGCCGAGGCCGGTGACGAGCACGCCCGGGGCCGCAAACGGGTCAATACCGGACTCATCCGCCACCGCAGGCGAGAGGTTTACGACCGTCGCGCCGTCAAACGGGTGTCGACCTGCCAGCGTGCGTTCATCCCGGGCTGGTGTGGAAGGCGGCGCCTCTGCACGGAGGATCAGCGATAGTTCGCGTCCGTCACCCCGGCGGACCGCCAGCGGCACGCTCTCACCGGGCCGATGATTGACCACCGCATAGGTCAAACCAGCGGCATCCAGCACAGGCCGGCCATCCGCCTGCGTCACAACATCGCCCTGGCGTAGCCCCGCTCGCGCTGCGGGGCCGTCAGGCCACACATCGGCGATCAAGGCGCCCTGCGGCAGTGGCAGGCCGAGGCTGCGGGCGGTTTCCGGATCGACGCTCTGCGTGCGTGCGCCCAACCAGGGCCGGACAACGCTGTGCCCGCCCCCGACCGCCGTTTCCACAATCCGCCGAACGACGGCCGCCGGAATCGCAAATCCAACACCGGATGAACTGCCTGAGTTCGACAGGATAAAGCTATTCACGCCGATCAGGTCGCCATCCATGTCGACCAGCGCCCCGCCCGAGTTGCCGGGATTGATCGCCGCATCCGTCTGAATGTAGGCCGAGGCCGCGCCGCCGCTCGGATCGGCCGTCCGGTTGAGGGCTGAGACAATGCCGTTTGTCACGGTCTGGCCGACGCCGAACGGATCGCCGATGGCCAGGACCAGGTCGCCGACTTGGGCGTCGCCTGAATCATCCATCGCCAGCACCGGAAAGCGTTCGCCGGACTTACCATCGATCTTCAGGACGGCGAGGTCCGTGCGGGGGTCAGCCAATAGCACCTTGGCCGCAAACTCGCGTCGGTCGGAGAGGGCCACGGTGATCTCCTGTCCGCCTTCCACGACGTGATTGTTGGTGACAATGATCCCGTCGGCGCGGACGATGACCCCGGATCCCAGGGAATTGGCCACCCTCGCCTGCGGGACGCCCAATCCGAACAGTTGCCAGAACGGATCGGTCTGCTGGCGAACAAGGCGCTTGGCGGAGATGTTCACCACGGCCGGCGCAGCGCGCTTCACGACCGGGGCAAACGAGACCTTCAGGGTCGCGGCGCTCTCCGGCGCAGCCCGCGTCGGCGGCGCAAAGGCCGGCTGGGCTTGGGCCTCACATGCTCCAAGGGCGCTTGACAGCAAGAGAACAGGAAGCAGGACGCGATCAAGGCGCATGATGTCTCCGGGTTTTCACGACAGCGTCAAGCTACAGGGCTTTCCGGCGCAATCATGACGCAACCTCTGCGGGCGGCGGGACGTGGCGTGTCGTGGCCAGCGCGATGACCAACGCCAACCCCAGGATCCCGGCCGCCAGATAGATCGCCAGGCCCTCGGGATGACCACTCCGTAGCGACCAGGCGAACACCAGTCCGAACAACGGCGGGCCAACAATCGCGCCGATTCCATTCAGACCCTGATTGGCGCCTTGCAGTTGCCCCTGCTCGAAGGGCTCGACCTTGCGGGTCATCAGCCCCTGCAAACCCGGCATGATCAGGCCGCTGATGGCGAACACCGGCGCGCCCATCAGATAGATCCAACCCTCGGGCGCCCAACCGTACCAGAGAAAGCCCAGCGCGCCCGCAGTCAGCCCGAACAGAAGCGTCCGCCGCTCGCCAAATCGCGAGACAATCGGACCAACCATGAAGATCTGCACGAGCACGCCCAGCACGCCGGTCAGCAGAAACGTCAAACCCAGGAAGCCCGGCGACCAGCCGTAACGATGGGTCGTGTAGAGCACGAAGATGGTCGGCAGCACGATGTGCGCGAGTTGGAACATGAACCCGACGCTGGCCAGTGGCAGCAGACCCAGCCGCGAGCGCAACAGGCGAAACGCGCCAACCGGATTGGCCCGCTTCCAATCAAAGATATTCGCGCGACGCTCGGGCGGGAGTGACTCCGGCAGGATGAAAAACCCATAGAGGCAATTGGCGAACGTCAGGACAGCTGCGGCGACAAACGGCAGACGAAGGCTGTACTCCCCCAAAAATCCCCCGATCGTCGGGCCGATAATGAAGCCAAACGAAAAAGCCGAGCCCATCAGACCGAACACTTTGGCGCGCCGCTCTGGCGGCGTCACGTCCGCAAGATACGCGTTGGCCGTCGAGAAGCTGGCGGCGGTCGCGCCGTTCAATAGCCGGCCAATCCACAACCACCAAAGCGTCGGGGCCAGGGCCATGAACAGAAAGTCGACGCCCAATCCAAACAGGGACAGCAGCAGAACTGGCCGTCGTCCATACCGATCCGAGAACATGCCGAGCACCGGTGCGCAGAAGAACTGCATAATCCCCCACGACGTCGCAAACAGGACATTCCAGTCTGCCGCCATCGCGGTATCGCCACCCGTCATCTGGCGCACCAGATTGGGCAGGATCGGGATCATGATGCCGAACGAAATCGAGTTCATCAGCGCGAGAGCGAAGATGAATCCAAAGCTCGCCTGGCGGCTTACCTTCGTGTTTCCAGCGACGTCGTCGGTCATCTGAAGGTCAACTCCCTGTGTCACCGTCGGCCATACGCTCGCCCGGCGCACCCGGCATCGGCGCCAGACATGCGCCAATAGCCCGGATTTGTGACTGCCAGAATTCAGCCAGGCGCGCCAGCAAGGCGGTGTCCGGGAAGCCATGGCGCGCCACGTTTTCCGCAGGCACGCGATCGAACCCGCGGTGTTCTACGCTGATCCGCGTTTCCGCCCCGACAGCCTGAAAGCAGACCTCGACTTCGGTTTGCAGATCTGGCGGGAACGCCGCCTGTCGCCATGAGAATAGCAATCGCTCAGGCGGCTCCCAGGCGAGCACGCGACCGATCTCGAACACCTTGCCATTCTGCAGCGTTTCGGTGAGCCGGCCGCCCTGGCCAGGTTCGATAGCCAGCCGGCCCGGCGCCCTGGGTGTGGTCTGAAACAGCGCACTCGGCCGCCACCAGTCGCCGATCTCCTCGACGAACACGCGGAAGGCGCGCTCAGGGGTCGCGGCGACCCGCAAGGCGACATAGACCTTGGAGGTCATTCGCCCTTCTCGAGGTGGGCCTTAAACGCCAGCAGTTGCTGACTCCACAGCCGTTCGCTCGCCTCAAGCCAGTGCAGCAGATGGACCATCGGTTCAGGCCTCAGAGCATAGATGCGGACACGCGCGTCGAACTCGGGATGGCTCTCCTCGACCAAGCCGCACAGTCTGAGCGTCTTCAAGTGCCGACTCATGGCCGGCGGGGTGAGCGCCAGTTCCCGCGCCAAATCTCCCGCCGACCGCGGGCGCTCAGCCAGCAGATCGACCGCGCGTCTTCGATGGGGATCGGCCAGAGCCGCCAGGGTGTCATCGAGCAGAGCCGCCGACGCCATCAGATCGGCCGATGCGTCGTGCCCGCGCCATAGGTCACGGCAAGGAAGCGACTGGTCTCAGGAACCAGGGCCCGATGCCATATGCCGCGCGGCACGATGCAGGTCGATCCCGCGCGCATCTCCACGCGTCGTTCGCCGTCCGGCTCATCCAGGATCAACGTCATCGCGCCGTCCAACTGGACAAGCACTTCCTCGCCGGCCGGATGCATCTCCCAATGCGGCCAATCCTCGGTGCTAACGAGGCCGGCAACCAACGTCGCCAGAAGTTCGGTGTTCGAATCAATGGTCTCCCAGAAACCCTCAACGGGATGGGTCTTCACCGCGCCGTGTCCATCGAGACTGAGATAGGTTCGTTCCAGATCCGTCTGGGGCATCAGATCCACCCGGTGATCTTCAGTCCGCTGGCCGCCTCGGCCTCTTCGCGGCTGACGGCAGCTATTGTCTGAGAGACCGTCCATATGTGGCCTTCAGGGTCACGGCAACGATAGGTACGGTCGCCGTAGAACTGAGTTTCAGGCGCCATCAATATCTCGAATCCTGCCGCACCGGCGCGCTCGCAGTGCGCGTCTACATCGGTGGCGATCTGGATGTGGACCGTCTGGGTATTCTTGCCTCCGATGGAGGCCGGGCTTTTGTGGTCATCTGTCCATTCGTTGCCGACCATGACCACCGCGTTGCCGAAGCGCATCTCGGAGTGCGCGATGCCGCCCTCCCCGTCCTCGATCAGCATCGAGACCTCGAAACCGAAGGCGGTCTCAAGAAACGTCAAGGCTGCTCGCGGATCGCGATAGCAGACTGCCGACATGAGGGGTGCGCGCCAATCAGCCATCTCAGACATCCTTCAAAGAGTTGCGGAGCGTGAGGCCCGTGGCGGCTTCCATCTCGGCGTTCGACACCACGCGGACCTCCTGGCTGAAGTTCCAGACGTGGCCCTCGGGGTCCATCGCGCGGTAGACCCTGGCGCCGTAAAACTGATCCTCCGGCTCGGCCAGGATGCGCGCGCCGGCGGCACGGGCGTGCTCGCAATGGGCGTCAAGGCCTTCTTTCATATAGACACGGACGAATTGAGTGCCGATCCCGTCCAGCGATGCGGGGCTGCGCATGCGGGCGTCGCCGATCTCGCGACCTTCCCATTCTCCGCCGACACTGATCGCCCCGCCGCGGAATTCCATCTGCGAATGGCCGACCTTGCCCTCAGCATCTGTCACCAGGCTCGTTGTCTCGAATCCAAACGCGGCTTCCAGCCAATTCAAGGCGGCCAGCGGATCGCGGTAGAAAACGGAGGGCACAAACGTCAGTTGAACCATGACCACATCCTTGTCTGAACAGACAATATTTACGCCATATTACAATTATACCGTCAAGCAGCCAAATTCGTTTCTCCGACCGACGGTTGGAGGCGCGGCGCCGGGCGGTGGAAAAGGTGCGGCGGGTCTCCCGCCAGACGCAACTATGTCGTTCGCGCAAAAGAAAAACCCCGGAAGCGGACTTCCGGGGCTGTTTCGATCTGTGTGGCTGCAGACGTCAGTCCTCGCCGAACCCCGCCTGAGCGACCGGACCTGAGTCCTTGCCCTTTTCAGAGGGGTCGCGATCAACGAATTCAATCACCGCCATGGCCGCATTGTCGCCATGCCGGAAGCCGGCTTTCAGCACACGGATATAGCCGCCCTGGCGTTCGGCATAGCGCGGGCCCAGCACGGCGAACAGCTTGCCGACCTGTTCCACGTCGCGCACCTGGCTGATGGCCTGGCGGCGGGCGTGCAGCGTGCCGCGCTTACCCAACGTGATCAGCTTCTCGACAAAGGGCCGCAGTTCCTTGGCCTTCGGCAGGGTGGTGACGATCTGTTCATGCTTGATCAGGCTCGCCGACATATTGGCGAACATCGCCGTTCGGTGGGCGGACGTGCGGCCCAGTTTGCGGTGCGCGATACCGTGACGCATCTGAAGTCTCCCGAGCCGCCTGGGCCCAATGGACGCTCCCGTGTCTCACGAGAAAGCGGTCCGCCTCGCCGACTCCCAGCCTGCTCCCGCCTGGGTAGATACGAAACGCCGGGACCCTCCACCGCTGTTGCGGCTTCATCAGGCCCAGACCGCCGAGGCGGCCCGGAGTCGGCGAGAAAGCTGCCTTACATCTGGTCTTCGAACTTCTTGGCCAGTTCTTCAATGTTTTCGGGCGGCCAGTTCGGCACATCCATGCCGAGATGCAGCGCCATCCCGGCGAGAACTTCCTTGATCTCGTTCAGGGACTTGCGGCCGAAGTTCGGAGTCCGGAGCATCTCCGCCTCGGTCTTCTGGATCAGGTCGCCGATATAGACGATGTTGTCGTTCTTCAGGCAGTTGGCCGAACGGACCGACAGTTCGAGCTCGTCGACCTTCTTGAGCAGCGCCGGGTTGAACGGCAGTTCCGGCTTGGCCTCACCCTCGACCTTCTTCTTCGGCTCTTCGAAGGTGATGAAGATCTGCAGCTGGTCCTGAAGAATGCGCGCGGCATAGGCCACCGCATCGATCGGCGAAACCGCGCCGTTGGTCTCGATCTCCATGATCAGCTTGTCGTAGTCGAGGCTCTGGCCCTGGCGGGTCGGCTCGACGCGATAGGCGACGCGCTTGACCGGCGAATAGAGCGCGTCGACGGCGATCAGGCCGATCGGCGCATCCTCGGGACGATTGGTTTCAGCCGGCACATAACCCTTGCCGCTCTGAACCGTGAACTCCATCCGGATCGAGGCGCCTTCATCCAGCGTGCAAAGCACATGATCCGGATTGAGAATCTCGATGTCGGACGGCGCCTCAATCTGGCCAGCCGTGACCGCGCCAGGTCCATTGGCCCGCAGCGTCATCCGCTTCGGCCCCTCGGCGTGCATGCGCAGCGCCAGGCCCTTGATGTTGAGCACGATGTCGACGACGTCCTCGCGCACGCCTTCCAGCGAGGAGAACTCGTGGACCACGCCGTCGATCTGCACCGCGACGACCGCCGCGCCTTGCAGGGAAGAGAGAAGCACGCGCCTCAGGCTATTGCCCAGGGTCACGCCAAACCCGCGCTCGAGAGGTTCGGCCACCAAGCGCGCCTTGCGGGCGGCGTCCGGGCCGGTCTCGATTTGCGGCTTCTCCGGACGGATAAGCTCGTTCCAATTTCTTTCGATCACGGTGTCCCTCGGAAACGCAGGAGCGCCGGCCGCAAAACCGCGGACCGGCGTAAGGGCATAGTCTCGGTCGGCTAGACGCGCCGGCGCTTGGGCGGGCGGCAGCCGTTGTGCGGGATGGGTGTCACATCCCGAATGGTGGTGATCGTCATGCCGACCGCTTGCAGGGCGCGCAGTGCGGACTCACGGCCGGAGCCGGGACCCGAGACATTGACTTCTAGCGTCCGCACGCCGTGTTCAGCAGCCTTGCGACCGGCGTCTTCGGCGGCCATCTGCGCCGCATAAGGGGTCGACTTACGCGATCCCTTGAACCCCATCAGACCGGCGCTCGACCAGGAGATCGCGTTGCCTTGGGCGTCGGTGATGGTGATCATGGTGTTGTTGAACGAGGCGTTCACATGCGCCACGCCCGAAGTGATGTTTTTACGCTCGCGACGTTTAACGCGCGCCGGTTCCTTGGCCATCGGGCTCTCTTACTTCTTCTTGCCGGCGATCGGCTTGGCTGGGCCCTTGCGGGTCCGGGCGTTGGTGTGCGTGCGCTGACCGCGAACCGGCAGGCCCTTGCGGTGACGTAGGCCGCGATAACAGGCCAAGTCCATCAAGCGCTTGATATTGACGGCCGTGTCCCGACGAAGGTCGCCCTCGACCATATAGTCGCGGTCGATCGCTTCGCGGATATGCAGCACTTCCTGGTCGGTCAGCTGGTTCACCCGGCGCGCATCCTCGATGCCCACCTTCTGGACGATCTCGCGGGCTTTCGCCTCGCCGATGCCATGAATGTACTGCAGCGCAACGACAACGCGCTTGTTGGTCGGAATGTTTACGCCAGCGATACGAGCCACGTGGGAAGATCTCCTGATCACGCAAGAGGAACGCGAACGGCACGCCAGCCCATATCGCCCGTAGGCATAGGCCGGCGCGTCCCTCGCGCTCTTTCGCGGAAGCGCTTCGTTATAGGGATGGAAACGTCTCCGTCAATGGCGGAAACGGTCAAATCTGAGCGAAAACCAGCGTTCGCAAAGGTTTGTGTCCCTCTGCGAAATGGTCTTGTCGCTGCCGCCATACGACGACGTGCGATCAAAGCATGCGTTCGAACGTTCGGCAATCCGGTTCACGCGCCAGCAGAGCCGAGAGCGGCGTCGATACCGTCAGCGACGGCGCTGATGGCCCCCATGCCGTCCACTTCGGTAAGTTTGCGCTGTCCGGCATAGTAAGGCAGCAATGGCGCGGTCTGAGCGTTGTAGGCGTTGAGCCTGACCGCAAAGCTCTCAGGGTTGTCGTCCGGTCGGCCAGTCTCGGCGAAGCGGCCAGCGATTCGCTGCTTCAGCGCCTCGTCGTCGACCTTGAGGCGAATCACCAGATCGATCTTGCGCCCCCGGCGCGCCAGCATGCGATCCAAGGCTTCCGCCTGGGCGAGCGTGCGCGGAAAGCCGTCAAATATCGCACCGCCGGCCGCCTCAGCTTCTGGCAGCCGGTCTTCGATCAGCTCGACGACGATGTCGTCAGAGACCAGCTCGCCCCGCTGCATGATCCCAGACACTCGCTGCCCGAGGTCAGAGCCAGAGGCAATGGCGGCGCGCAGCATGTCGCCGGTCGACAGTTGAACCATGTTGCGGGTCTCCACCAGGCGCTTGGCCTGGGTCCCCTTCCCCGCCGCCGGCGGACCGAACAGGATCAGGTTCATCGGTGCTCTCCCCCACTCACCGGCGCTCTGCGGCGCCGTGCACTTGCATACCTCGGCGAGCGCGCGTTAGCGCCGCCTGCCCCTCAGCTTCGACTTCTTGATCAGGCCCTCATACTGGTGGGCCAGCAGGTGCGACTGGATCTGGGCCACCGTATCCATGGTCACGCTGACCACGATCAGCAGCGAGGTGCCGCCCATATAGAACGGCGCCTTGTAGGCGCTGATCAGCGCCTCCGGCAGCAGGCAGACCAGCGCGATATAGGCAGCCCCGATCACCGTCAGTCGGGTCAGCACGAAATCCAGATATTCGGCGGTGCGTTTGCCAGGCCGGATACCCGGCAGGAAGCCGCCGTATTTCCGCAGGTTTTCCGCCGTGTCCTCCGGATTGAACACCACCGAAGTGTAGAAGAAGCAGAAGAAGATGATCAGCGCGCCATAGAGGATCATGAACACGGGTCGGCCGTGCTGCAGCTGACCCACAGCAGCTGGCAACCACTGCATCCACTCCGGGAGTGAGCCAGCGGCGGCGAACCCCATGATCGAGGCCGGCAGCAGCAGCAGCGATGAGGCGAAAATTGGCGGGATGACGCCTGACGTATTGATTTTCAGCGGCAGGAACGAGGAATCCCCACCGACCATACGATTGCCCTGCTGGCGCTTGGGATACTGGACCAGCAGCCGCCGCTGTGAGCGCTCCATAAACACAATCGCCACGGTCACGACGACGACCAGAACGGCGATGATCAGCAGCGCTCCACCGCTCATCGAGCCCGTGCGGGCCATCTCGAAAGCCTGGAAAACGTACTGCGGCAACACAGCGACGATGCCGGCAAAGATGATCAGGCTAATGCCGTTGCCCACGCCGCGGCTGGTGATCTGCTCGCCCAGCCACATCAGGAACATGGTGCCGCCAGTGAGGGTGACGACTGTCGAAACGATGAAAAACAGGCCCGGATCTTCGACGAGGCCCGGGCTCTGAGAGAGGCCGACGGCAATGCCAAACGACTGAAACACGGCCAGCACCACGGTCAGATAGCGCGTGTACTGATTGAGAGTCTTTCGACCCGCTTCCCCGCCCTCTTTCCGCAGTTTCTCCCACGGCGGATAGACCGTTCCCAAGAGCTGCACGATGATCGACGCCGAGATGTAGGGCATCACGTTCAACGCGAAGATCGCCATCCGCTGGACAGCGCCGCCGGAGAACATGTTGAACATGCCCAGAATGCCCTGGGCCTGGCCCGAAAAGGCGTTCTGAAACGCCACCGGATCAATGCCTGGGATCGGAATGTAGGTGCCCAGGCGATAGACCACCATCGCCATCAGGGTGAACCAGATGCGCTTGTGAAGCTCCGTGGCCTTCGCAAAGGCCTCGAAGTTCATGTTGGCGGCGAGCTGTTCAGCGGCCGAAGCCATTCAGCAATTCCCCAATTTCAGCGAAACCTGACTCGCGGTTCCCACCAGATAGGGCCTGGCGGTCGCAAGTGCGAGACCGCAGGCGCTCACAGCCCGGATCAGGCCTCGACGGCCGCTTCCGGCTTGGTGGTGGTGAGCGAGCCGCCGGCCTTCTCCACAGCCGCTCGCGCCGAAGCGGTCGCCGAATAGACGGTGAGATTGAGCTTGGTCGTCAGTTCGCCCTTGCCCAGCAGTTTCACGCCGTCCTTGACGCGGCGGATGACACCGGCCTTCAGCAGCACGTCGGGATCAATCGCGGCCTTGGCGTCCAACTTGCCGGCGGCGATCGCCTGCTCGATGCGCCACAGGTTCACCTCGGCGAAGTCCTTACGGTTGCGCGAGGTGAAGCCGCGCTTGGGCATGCGCATGTGCAACGGCATCTGGCCGCCTTCGAAGCCGGCGATCGAAACGCCGGTCCGCGCCTTCTGGCCCTTGACGCCGCGACCGGCGGTCTTGCCCTTGCCCGAACCCGGACCCCGGCCAACCCGCATACGGCCCTTAGTGGAGCCTTCCTGCGGAGCAATTTCGTTGAGCTTGGTCATGTGCCTCTCCTTGGAGATCTGTCGCCGGGCGGACGCCCGACTCGGCTTTGATGTTCCTCCCCCGCTGGGGGAGGTGGCCCGAAGGGCCGGAGGGGGTTTCATCCGCTGAGTCAGCGGGCTTCAACCCCCTCACCCGGCTTCGCCGGGAGCTCCCCCACCGGGGGAGCAACTTGGTCGTCCTACCCCACCACCTCGACCAGGTGGTGCACCTTGGCGATCATGCCGCGGATTGAGGGCGTATCCTCAAGCGTCGACTCCCGACCAAGGCGGTTCAGGCCCAACCCCACGAGGGTCGCACGCTGGTCGCTCTTGCGGCGGATCGGGCTGCCGGTCTGACGAACTGTTATGTTGGACATCGGGCTCAGCCTTCCACTTCAGCGGCCGGGGTCGAGGCGCCGTCGGCACGCCGGCCGATGACGTCTGAGACCTTCTTGCCACGTTTGGCGGCGACCTGGCGGGGCGAAGACTGAGCCTTCAGCGCCTCAAAGGTCGCGCGCACCATGTTGTAAGGATTTGATGAGCCGACCGACTTGCCGACCACATCCTGCACGCCCAGAGTTTCCAGCACCGCACGCATCGGGCCGCCGGCGATCACACCGGTGCCGGGAGGCGCGGCGCGAACCATCACCTTGCCGGCGCCCCAACGGCCGTTGCCGTCGTGGTGCAGCGTGCGGCTTTCGCGCAGCGGCACGCGGATCATCGACTTCTTGGCTTCCTCGGTGGCCTTGCGGATCGCCTCCGGGACCTCCCGCGCCTTGCCGTGGCCATAGCCGACGCGGCCCTTTTGATCGCCCACAACCATCAAGGCGGCAAACGAGAACCGGCGGCCGCCTTTGACGGTCGCGGCCACGCGATTGATGTGAACCAGCTTTTCGACGATGTCGCTGTCGCGCTCGTCGTCGGCGTTCCGATTGCGACGATCGCCGCGCTGTTCGTCTCTGCGAGCCATGATCGTTTCCTAGAAGTTCAGGCCGGCTTCGCGCGCGGCGTCGGCCAGGGCCTTGACCCGGCCATGGTACAGATAGCCGCCGCGATCGAACACAACGTCCTTGACGCCCTTTTCGATGGCGCGCTGCGCGACCAGAGCGCCGACCCGGGCGGCGGCGTCCTTGTCCGAACCCTTCGTCGCGTTCTCACCGCTTTCCAGCGACGAGGCGGCAGCCAGGGTCACGCCGCGATCATCGTCGATGACCTGGGCATAGATATTCTTCGCTGAACGGAAGATCGACAGGCGCGGACGCCCGTTGGCCACTGTCCGAAGGCGGTTGCGAACACGCTGCGCGCGCCGCTTGGAGGAATCGCGGGAGGTGAGCGCCATGGCCTACTTCTTCTTGCCTTCCTTGCGACGGACCTTCTCTCCGGCATATCGAACGCCCTTGCCCTTATAGGGCTCTGGCGGACGAATGCGGCGGATCCGCGCGGCGATCTCGCCGACCAGTTGCTTGTCGATTCCCGAGATCTTGATTTCGGTCTGTTTCGGTGTCGCAAACGCAACGCCGGATGGGGGTTGGATGTTGACATCATGCGAGAAGCCGAGCTGCATCGACAGCGCCGGACCCTTCATCGCCGCGCGATAGCCCACCCCGACCAATTCCAACGTCTGTTCGAAGCCTTCCGTGACGCCCTGGACCATGTTGGCCACCAGCGTGCGCGAGAGGCCCCACATGGCCTGAGCCCGGGTGGTTTCCTGACGCTTTGACAGCACCAGTTCTCCGCCCTCCTGGCGCACCTCGATCTCGTCAGCGACCGTCCAGGCGAGTTGGCCCTTCGGCCCCTTCACGGTGACCGTCTGGCCCTCGATGGTCACAGTCACCCCGTTGAGTACCGCGACCGCCTTCTTTCCAATACGAGACATCCTAGTAGACCCGGCACAGCACTTCGCCGCCCACGTTCGCCTCACGAGCGGCCGTGTCCGACATCACGCCCTTGGGCGTCGAAAGGATCGAGATCCCGAGACCGTTCTTCACCGGCTTCAGATCCTTGATCGATGAATAGACGCGCCGGCCAGGCTTGGAGATCCGACGGATCTCCACGATGACCGGCTGGTTGTCGAAGTACTTGAGCTCGACTTCGAATTCCGGGAAGGCGCCGGGCTTTTCCACCAGGTGGTAGCCACGGATGTAGCCTTCGTCGGCCAGCACATCCAGAACGCGGGCGCGCATCTTCGAAGCCGGCGTCGCCACCTTCGAGCGGCCACGCATTGCGGCGTTCTTCAAGCGGGCGATCAGATCGCCGATGGGGTCGTTGACCATCTAGATCCTCCCTTACCAGCTCGACTTGACGAGGCCGGGGATCAACCCGCTCGACCCGAGGTCGCGCAGCGAAATCCGGCTCATCCTGAGTTTGCGATAGTACCCGCGCGGACGACCCGTCACCTCGCAACGGTTGCGAATCCGCGTCTTGGACGAGCTTCTCGGCAGTTCCGCCAGCTTCAGGCGGGCCTCGAAACGCTCTTCCAGCGGCAGGCTCTGATTGTTCGCGGTCGCCTTCAGCGCCGTGCGCTTGGCGGCGTACTGCTTGACCAGCTGCTTGACGTGGTCGTTGCGATTGACGGCGCTCTTCTTGGCCATTTGCTCTTTCCTTCCCGCGTCTTAAGCTTGCGCTAGTACGAACGGGAACTGGAATTCCCGAAGAAGCTCGCGAGCTTCGTCGTCGGTCTTCGCAGTCGTGGTGACGATGATGTCCATGCCCCAGATCTGATCAATCTGGTCGTAGTTGATCTCGGGAAACACGATGTGTTCCTTCAGGCCCATGGCATAGTTGCCGCGGCCGTCGAAGGACGTCGGCTTGAGGCCCCGGAAATCCTTCACGCGCGGCAGTGCGATGGTGATCAGCCGATCCAGAAACTCGTACATCTGAACCTTGCGCAAGGTGACCTTGCACCCGATCGTCATGCCTTCACGCAGCTTGAAGCCAGCGATAGACGTCCGCGCCTTAGTCGGCACGGGCTTCTGACCGGCGATCCTGCCGAGATCGGTCATTGCTGACTGGATCTTCTTGGAATCGGCGACCGCTTCGCCAACGCCCATGTTGATGACGATCTTGTCCAGCTTGGGGATCTGCATTTCGTTCGAATAGCCGAAACGCTCCTTCATCGCCGCGCGGATGCGCTGGCGATATTCGGCTTGCAGCCGGGGCTCGTAAGCTTGCTCAGCCATGGATCACCTCGCCGGTCGTCTTAGCGAACCGGACCTTCTTGTCGCCGTCCACGCGGAAACCGACGCGGGTCGGCTTGCCGGCCGAATCGACCACCGCCACATTCGACAGGTGGAGCGACGCTTCCTTATGCTTGATGCCGCCCTGAGGATCACTCTGGGTCGGACGCGTGTGGCGTTGAACCATGTTCAACCCTTCGACCAACACGCGGCTTTCCTTGGGCAAAATCTTCAGCACCGCACCCTGGCGGCCCTTGTCCTTGCCGGTCAGGACCATAACGCGGTCCCCCTTCTTGATCTTCGCCGCCATCACAGCACCTCGGGGGCGAGCGAAATGATCTTCATGTGGTTCTTGGCGCGCAGTTCACGCGGAACGGGGCCAAAAATCCGCGTGCCGATCGGCTCGCTTTGCTTGTTCACGATCACCGCTGCGTTCTTGTCGAAGCGAATGACCGAGCCATCTTTGCGCTTGATGGCCGAGCTGGTGCGCACGACGATCGCCTGCAGCACATCGCCCTTCTTCACGCGACCGCGCGGGATGGCCTCCTTCACGGAGACCACGATCTTGTCACCGACGCCGGCATAACGACGCTTCGCGCCGCCCAGCACCTTAATGCACATGACTCGGCGGGCGCCGGAATTGTCGGCGACCTCCAGGTTAGTTTGCATCTGGATCATATGTGTCGATCCTTACGCTTGGGCTGCACTGCCCTTAGGCAGCACTTCCCAGGTTTTGGTTTTCGACTTGGGCGCGCATTCGATAATGCGGGCAACCTCGCCGGACGCGTAGACATTGCCCTCGTCGTGGGCATGGTATTTCTTTGACCGGCGCACGGTCTTCTTCAGCACCGGATGCAGGAAGGTCCGCTCGACCTTCACGATCACGGTCTTGTCGCCCTTGTCGGAGACGACTACGCCCTCAAGAATTCGTTTCGGCATCTGTCGTCGCTCCTCAGGCCTGCGCCTGCTTGCCGCGCAGAACGGTCTTGATGCGCGCGATATCCTTGCGCACCTCGTTCACGCGGTGGGTCTTCTCGATCTGGCCGGTCGCCTTCTGAAAGCGCAGATTGAACTGCTCCTTCTTCAGGTTGACGAGCTGGTCAGACAGCTGATCGGGCGTCAGGCCCAAGACATCGGCAATCTTCATCACGCATGCTCCGCAATGGCGGCGTCGATACGGGTGACAATGCGGGTCTTGACGGGCAGCTTGGCCGCGCCGAGGCGCAAAGCTTCACGGGCCACGTCATCCGGCACGCCGTCGATTTCGAACATGATCCGTCCGGGGTGAACCCGGGCCGCCCAGAAATCCACGGCGCCCTTGCCCTTGCCCATCCGCACTTCGGCGGGCTTTCCAGTGACCGGCACGTCCGGATAGATCCGGATCCAGACCCGGCCCTGACGCTTCATCTGACGCGTGATCGCGCGGCGAGCCGCCTCGATCTGCCGCGCCGTGACCCGCTCAGGCTCGACGGACTTCAGGCCATAAGAGCCAAAGTTCAGGGTAAAGCCGCCCTTCGCCAGGCCGTGGATACGGCCCTTGAATTGCTTGCGATACTTGGTTTTTTTCGGAGACAGCATGCCAGCGGATCCTTAGGCGTTCGCCGTTTCGCGACGGTCGCGGCGCGGGCCACGGTCCGGGCGATCACCACGTTCACGTCCACCACCCTCGCCGGCCGGCCCGCTTTCGCTGGCCAAGCGCTTGTCGAGCGCCATCGGGTCGTGATCCAGGACTTCGCCCTTGAAGACCCAGACCTTGACGCCGATTACGCCATAGGTGGTCTTGGCTTCGGTAAAGCCGAAGTCGATATCCGCCCGCAGGGTGTGACGCGGCACTCGGCCTTCCTGATAGGACTCAGAACGCGCGATTTCAGCGCCGCCGAGCCGGCCGCCGACTTCGATCCGAAGGCCCTTGGCGCCGAGGCGCATCGCCGACTGCATCGAACGCTTCATCGCGCGGCGGAAGGCCACGCGGCGCTCCAGCTGCTGAGCGATGTTCTCAGCGATCAGTTGCGCGTCAGTCTCGGGCTTGCGGATCTCAACGATGTTCAGGTGAACCTCGCCATCCGTCATCGCCGCCACATCCTTGCGCAGCTTCTCGATGTCCGCGCCCTTCTTGCCGATGATCACGCCAGGGCGCGCGGCATAGATCGTAATGCGGCACTTCTTGTGCGGGCGCTCGGTGATGATCCGCGAGACGCCAGCCTGGTAGAGGCGCTTCTTCAGATTGCGGCGCACCTTGATGTCTTCGTGCAACAGCCGGCCGTACTCAGGACCGTCGGCGAACCAGCGGCTGTCCCAGGTGCGGTTGATACCGAGCCGCAGCCCGATCGGATTGACTTTCTGACCCATCAGGCGGCCTCACCCACTTCGCGGACCACGATCGTGATCTCGCTGAACGGTTTCTCGACGCGCGAAGCCCGGCCGCGGGCGCGGGCATGGAAGCGCTTCATGATCAGGTTCTTCCCCACGAACGCCTCGGCGACGACGAGACTGTCGATGTCGAGGTTGTGGTTGTTTTCGGCATTGGAGATCGCCGAATACAGCGCCTTGCGGACATCCTTGGCGATACGCTTGTGGCTGAACTCGAGTTCGTTCAGCGCGCGTTGCACCTTCAGGCCGCGGATTGATTGAGCCACCAGGTTGAGCTTGCGCGCACTGGTGCGGAGTGTGCGAACCTTGCACATCGCTTCAGTGCCGGGCAGGCGGCGGGCTTTCGCTTGCTTGGCCATCTACTTTCTCTTGGCCTTCTTGTCGGCAGCGTGACCTGGGAAGTAGCGGGTGGGCGCGAACTCACCGAGCTTCATGCCGACCATGTCTTCCGAAACCAGCACCGGGACGTGCTTCTGGCCGTTGTGGACGCCGAACGTGAGGCCCACGAACTGCGGCATGATGGTCGAGCGGCGTGACCAGGTCTTGATCACGTCCTTGCGGCCGGAATTTTGAACGGCTTCGGCCTTCTTGAGCAGGTACCCGTCCACGAACGGGCCTTTCCAGACAGAACGGGTCATGCCTTAGCGAGCCTTCCTGGCGTGACGCGAGCGGATGATGAACTTGTCCGTCGCCTTGTTCTTGCGGGTCTTGTGACCCTTGGTCGGCTTGCCCCAGGGGGTCACCGGGTGGCGACCGCCAGAGGTGCGGCCTTCGCCGCCGCCGTGCGGGTGATCGATCGGGTTCATGGCCACGCCGCGAACGTGCGGGCGGCGTCCCATGTGGCGAGACCGGCCGGCCTTACCGAGCACTTCGTTCATGTGATCCGGGTTCGAGACCGCGCCCACCGTCGCCATGCACGTGTCCTGCACCATGCGCAGTTCGCCGGAGTTCAGCCGGATCTGGGCGTAGCCCGCATCACGGCCGACCAGCTGAGCGTAGGTGCCTGCTGAGCGTGCGACCTGGCCGCCCTTGAGTGGCTTCAGTTCAACATTGTGGATGATGGTGCCGATTGGCATGCCGCGCAGCGGCATCGCATTACCCGGCTTCACGTCCGCCTTCTCAGCGGCGATCACCTGATCGCCCACCTTCAGCCGCTGCGGCGCCAGGATGTAGGCGATCTCGTCGTCGGCATACTTCACCAGGGCGATGAAGGCCGTGCGGTTGGGATCGTACTCAAGCCGCTCGACCGTGCCGACCACGTCGAACTTGCGACGCTTGAAATCGACCTTGCGATAGAGCCGCTTGGCGCCGCCGCCGCGGAAACGCACCGCGATGCGTCCACCGCCGCCGCGACCGCCCGACTTGGTCAGGCCTTCGACGAGCGACTTTTCCGGGCGGCCCTTGTGGAGCTCGGACTTGTCGACCAGCACCAGTTGACGGCGGCCGGGCGAAGTCGGGTTGAAGTGCTTCAGAGCCATCGACTTAGAGCCCCGTTGTGATGTCGATCGACTGGCCTTCAGCCAGCGTCACGATCGCTTTTTTGACGTCGGAACGTCGGCCCATGATCCCGCGGAAGCGCTTGGTCTTGCCCTTCACGTTGAGCGTGTTGACCTTCGTCACATTCACCTTGAACAGGGTTTCGACCGCCGAGGCGATTTCGTCCTTGGTGGCGTCGCCAGCCACCCGGAACACGACCTTGTTCTGCTCTGAAAGCAGGGTCGCCTTTTCGGTAATCACCGGGGCCAGGATGGTGTCGTAGTGACGGGCTGTCGGTTGAGCGGCCATCACGCGGCCTCTTCAGTCTGGAAGCGCGCCTGAATCGCAGCCACCGCATCCTTGGTCAGAACCAGCGTGCGACGGCGCAACACGTCATAGACGTTCAGGCCGGCGTTCGGCAGCACGTCGACATTCGGAATGTTGCGTGCGGCCAGCTTGAAGTTGTTGTCGACCTCGGCGCCTGCGATGAACAACGCGTGGGTGACGCCAAGCTTGCCCAGTTGCTCGCGCAGAGCCGCCGTCTTAGCTTCCTTGATCGAGACATTGTCGACCACGATCAGCGATCCGTCCTTGGCCTTGGAAGACAGCGCGTGGCGCAGCGCCAGGGCGCGGACCTTCTTGGGAAGATCAAAGGCGTGGCTGCGAACGACCGGTCCGTGTGCCTTGGCGCCGCCGACGAACTGAGCTGCCCGACGTGAACCGTGACGAGCGCCGCCGGTGCCCTTTTGCTTGTACATCTTCTTGCCGGTCCGAGAGACTTCGTTCCGGACCTGGATCTTGTGGGTGCCAGCGCGGCGCTTGGCCAATTGCCAGGTAACGCAGCGCTGCAGGATGTCGGCGCGAATTTCGGCGATGCCGAAGATCTCGTCGGAAAGCTCAATCGAGCCGCCCTTCCCGCCGTCCAGATTGATGACGTCGAGTTTCATGACGCTTGATCCCCAGCTTCTGGCGCAGCGGCCTCAACGGGAGCCTCGGTCACGGCCTCGACGGGCGCTTCTTCTGCGGCCTGCGCGGCAGGTTCGCCGCTCTTGCGGAAGCCGCCCGGCTTGGGCGCGTCTTCCGGCAGGCGAGATTTGATCGCGTCGCGCAGCTTGACGTACGTGCCTTCCGTACCGGGCACAGCGCCCTTCACCAAAATCAGGCCGCGCTCGACATCGATGCGCCAGACCGTGACATTGAGGGTGGTGACGGTTTCCTGGCCAAGGTGGCCAGCCATCTTCTTGCCTTTGAAGGTCCGACCCGGATCCTGCCGCTGGCCGGTCGAGCCATGGCTTCGGTGCGAGAGCGAGACGCCGTGGGTGGCGCGAAGACCACCGAAATTCCAGCGCTTCATGGCGCCGGCGAAACCCTTGCCGACAGTGGCGGCGGTCACGTCGATCTTCTGCCCGGGGACGTAATGATCGGCGGTGATCTCCGCGCCCACATCAATCAGGTTGTCTTCGGAAACCCGAAACTCGACGACGCGGTGCTTGGGCTCGACTTCGCCTTTGGCGAAGTGGCCGCGCATCGCTTTGGACGTGTTCTTGGCCTTCTTGGCCCCGGCGCCCAATTGGAGGGCCACGTAGCCGTCCTTGTCCTTGGTGCGGTGCGAAACCACCTGGCAGCCTTCGAGGCTCAGGATGGTCACCGGCACATGGGTTCCCGCTTCATCGAAGAAGCGCGCCATGCCCAGTTTTTTGGCGATCACGCCGGTACGCATCGGCCGACCCCCTTAGAGCTTGATTTCGACGTCCACGCCGGCGGACAGGTCGAGCTTCATGAGCGCGTCCACGGTCTGCGGGGTGGGGTCGACGATGTCGAGCACGCGCTTGTGCGTGCGGATCTCAAACTGCTCGCGCGACTTCTTGTCGATGTGCGGCGAGCGGTTGACGGTGAATTTTTCGATGCGGGTCGGCAGCGGGATCGGCCCGCGTACGGTGGCGCCGGTTCTCTTAGCCGTATTGACGATCTCGCGAGTGGAATGGTCCAGCACGCGGTGATCGAAGGCTTTGAGCCGGATGCGGATGTTCTGACGATCCATATCGCTCTTACGTTTCCCTACCAGACGGGCGGCCCGTCCGCGTGATCTTGACCATTTCAAAGACCAGCCCGAACCCTCACAAAGAGAGCCCGTACGCGATAGTCCGCACAAACGACTAGGGCCCGCGCGTCGCCGCGAGGGCCTGTCCCGAAACGCTAGAATAGCGACTGTCTCAGGTCGTTCTGCGAGCCGCGTCTGCGCCTCTGATTGCTCAGGGGCACACAGCCGGTCCAACAGGAGGCGGGTTACTACCGGTGTGACTCGGTCCCGTCAAGGGGCGCAAAGCCGTCAGCGGAGCTTCATTCAGCCGCCGATCCGCACTTCGCCCGATCCCATGACGACTTTCGTGACCTCGCCCTTCACAGCGTTGGCATGCACGTCGCCAGACCCAGCGATGCGGGCGCGCAAGGTGTCGGCGCTGCCGCGGAAGTCGACATTGCCCGAACCGGCCACCGAGACCTTCATCTCGCTCACCTGGCCGCCACCGACGGTGACGTCGCCGGAACCGGCGATCGAAACACTCAGCGGACCCTTGACCGACCTGACCGCAGTCGATCCAGAGCCAGCGATACTGACTTCAAGGCCGTTCTTGATGTCCGCTGCAGACACATCACCGGACCCCGCGATCCTGACCTTGAGGGACCCGGCGCTACCCATGCGGGTGTCGCCGGAGCCGGCCTGGCTGACCTTGGCCTCACCGTCCACATTGGCGATGGTCCAATCGCCGCAGCCGGAATTTCCGAGGCTGAGCTGATTGGAGCGCCCGACCGTCCCGGTAATTGCGCCGCCGGCTTCGATCTTCACGTCGCGCGGCGTGCGGATCACCACCTGGGGCATGTCCGCCCATTCCACGTCGCCGACGCCGCGAACAGCGACGGAGAATCGGTCGGCTGCGCCGTGGCAGTTGCGGATCTTCCGGTCCAGATCGCCGTCTATGATCATGCGATCCCCAAGCGTGAGCACCGCAAGAGGCAGTCGCGGATTTGGCCTGGTGACCTCGACGGAGATGTCGTTTCGCGCCTCGGGAATGATCGTCACCCGCGCCACGGCGTCCTTGATCTCGACAGTGGCCGCGTGGGCGCCGCCGGCGGCGAAGATCGCGCTGACCGCCAAGAGCATTGTGCGAAGACGCATGGTCTCCTCCAGATCTTTGAGTGAAACTGGACGCTAGTCTCCGGCGCCGGGCAGAGCAGCTTAATTCTCGGTCATGACGCGTTTGTCATGGCGGGCATGCTCGAACAGGCGGATCAGGTGCTCGTGACGCCACTGTTCGCGGGCTTTGTCGCTCACCGCGAGCAGATCGGCGCACCGCCCAGGCCGGGCGACCTCTGCGCCCAGCTGGCCGGCGCAGGCAGATGCGGGCCTGTGATACGTTCCTGGATCCTGCCAGAGCCCCACGCCACTCAGGAATGAAAAGGCGATGGCGTTGCGCGCGGAGCGCGTGAGGTCATCATAGGTCGCCCCCTCAGCCGAGGCCCGCCCATATTCGTGCGAGAGATTGATCCGTAGGATTCCCGCGTCGTCCGTAGAGAGGCTGGTCGGTACGCCCCGCTGGCGCAACCAGGCGTACGGATGCTCGTGACCCGACACTTGAAGTATGGCGGCGTTAGACGAGAGGTTCACCTCCACCAGAACGCCGGCCTTGGCCATTTCAGCCGCCAAGGTCTCGGCGTCGGCCTCCTGTGCGATGTCGGTGCCATGACCAATGCGGCGCGCACCGGCGGTCCGAACGGCCTCAGCGACGTGGAACCTCAGATCTGGCGGGCTTGCGACCTGCCAGGACAACTCCCCCGCGTGGAGCGCCACGGGAACCTTCTTCCCGTGGTCGGTCAGGAAGCCCACGATCCGCATGTGCTCACGATAGTTTGCAAGCGCCGGCGCACTGTCTTCCGGCGCGACCAGCTGGATGCCGACCCAGCGCTTGTCGGCCGCGACCAGCGCCACGCCCAGTTGGATCTGCGCAAACGTCTGTTCCAGGGGGCCAGATCGGCTGGTCTGCGCCAGATAGCGCACCGTCACCTGGCACCCTGGCAAGGCCTGTGGCGTGTCACACCTCAGGACCGCGCGCGCCCGCGCCTCCATGGTGTCGGTGTCGGTGATCGCGGCGGGAACCAACGCCTCCACACCCGCAGCGACCCCTGCCGCCTGCTGAGCCGCCAGATCGCCACCTTTCCACCCCACCTGAGCGCCCCTGACACTCGCCGCGACGGCTTGAGCTGACACCATCGCCTCGAGATAGAAGGTATTCTGCCGGGCAAGCGTCTCCATGGCGTCCGCAAGCACATCACCCGCTCGGCCCGCGCCCGCGGCGCCGAACCGGCTGAATGCTGTGAAGAACTGATCATGCCCGGATCGGTCCCGGAACCCTGGCTGGCGCACGGACAGCGAATCCATCATCGCTGAGCGCAGCGCCTCATCGGTCCGCACCGCCGCTGCCGGCTTCAACTCCCCACTGGCCTTGCACGACGTGAACGCCAGGGATTTGAGGTCGATACAGAGTTCGTCCTTCGCGGCCCAATCCATCCAGGTCTCAGCGAAAATCGATCCGCCCAGGTGATTGTGCAGCTCGCCGCCCTTTGGCATCGCCTCCAGGAAGGCAATCCGCTCGCCGCCGGACATCTTCGCGAGATCAAAAGTCGCCGCGCCGGCGCCGCCAGCCGTCAGCAGCAGACCAATGGCGGCCCCGGTCACGAATCCCTTGCGCATCACGGCGTCTCCCTGAAGCCAGGACGCCCCAGCGGCCTGCGGGATGCAAGACCTCCAACCACGAAAAAGGCCGCCGAGGTTGCCCCAGGCGGCCCTTGATCGTTTTCCCTCCCCCGTGTGGGGAGGGCGACTCGCCGTCAGGCGAGCGGGGTGGGGTTGGCCTATTTGCTAATCTTCGACACCACGCCGGAACCCACCGTGCGG
>JAYTFM010000061.1:0-10745 GCA_043734425.1 Alphaproteobacteria bacterium | reverse complement strand
TCATGCTCAACGGATGGCTCGAAATCCAGGCCGCCAAGCGAACTCTCATCATCCTGGGACCAAATCACAATGTGTGAATCCGGTAGCCCTTGCGGGGAGGGATGGTTCACGCCCCCTCCAGCCCCTTCTTCATGAACCACCTCGGGAACGCCGGCGCCGGTCCGTCGAGCTGGCCGAAGACTTCGAAGCCCAGGCTTTCGTAGAACGGCCGGGCCTGGAAGGCGAAGGTGTCGAGCCAGATGTCGCGGCAGCCCTGGCGGACCGCCTCGGCCTCGGCGGCCAGCATCATCTCGCGACCCAGGCCTTGGCCGCGTCCGTCCTCAGGTGCGATGATCAGGGCCACGTAGAACGAACCCCACAGCGATAGCGCCCAGAGGCCGCCCTTCACCTCGTCTGATCCCGGCGTCTGAATGACCAGAGCGAACGGCGTGCCGCCCGCCTCGCCCATGACGCTGGCGTTGAAGGCCAGCAGCAGGTCCAGGATCTTGGGATAAGCGCCGTCCGGGTCGGCGGCTTGGGTGATGGCGTAGGTCATATATACTCCTGCTTGGGCGACGCGCAGGCCGCCCCTTCCCGTTGGCCGTCTTACCCTTATGCTGGCGCAAAGAGAGGGAGCTTCCGCCGCCATGTCCGCACTGGTCACCACCACCGACGTCGGCCACGTCCGCACCATCACGCTGAACCGGCCGGAGAAGAAGAATGCCCTGAGCCAGGAACTGGCCTGGGGCGTGATCGCGGCGGTCGACGCCGCAGCCAAAGACGACAACGTCTGGGTGGTGGCGATCACCGGCAGCGGGGATGCGTTCTGCGCCGGGCTGGACCTCACGCCCGGGGCCGAACCCTATTCGCCCTATCCGGCCCAGACCGCGATGCTGGACGACATCGGCTGGGTCGGCAACTTCCTGCTGGCGATCCGGCGGCGCTGCGACAAGCCGGTGGTCGGCGGAATCAACGGCGTGGCTGTCGGCGCGGGCCTGGGCCTAGCCATGGCCACCGACGTGCGGCTGGTGGCCAAGAGCGCGCGGCTGATGGCCGGCTACACCCGGATCGGCGGCTCGCCCGACGCCGGCCTGACTATCACCCTGCCGCAGGCCATGGGCTATGAGCGAGCCATGCGCTTCATGATGGAGAACCGCACTCTGAACGGCGAGCAGGCGGTGGCCTGGGGCATGGCCGGCGAGGTGGTGGATGACGCTGAGTTCGGCGCGCGGCTGGCGGCCTATTGCCAGGAACTCTGCGCCTGGTCGCCGATCACCCTCAGGCTGCTGAAGCGCGGCATGGTCAGCGCCTGCGAGGGGACCGACATGGAGCAGCAGCTCCGCTACGAGGTCGGCAACATCCGCAAAGCCTTCGCCAGCGAAGACGGCCAGGAGGCGCGCCGGGCGTTCCTGGAGAAGCGTCCGCCGGTGTTCCAGGGGAGATAGGGGCCATGGGACGAAGGCTCCACCCGCTTGCCGGCGCTGCGCTGCCGGGAGCCCTGGGCAAGCTGTCCGGCTGGCGGGTCGAGCGGGACCTGAAGCGGCTGGAGGTGATCGAACGGGCGCATCGGCTCACCGCCGACGGGGTGAGCGTGCCGGCCGACATCCTGCGCGACGCGGGGGCCGGCGGCGTCTAAGGTCGATAGAATGATCCGATGCCCCATGGGGCTCGAACACCTGGGGACAATGACATGACCACGTTCAATTCCCGCGCGCTGATCGCGGCCGCCATCCTGGCGCTGGGCGCAGCGGCGATGCCCGCCTTCGCGGCTGCGGCTCCGGCGGTGGTGCAGACGGCGAACGGGCCGGTGCAGGGCACGGCGCGCGGGGCGATGCGCTCGTACTTCGGCATTCCGTTCGCCGCGCCGCCAGTGGGAGATCTGCGTTGGCGCGCGCCAGTCCCGGCCGCCCCCTGGACCACCCCGATCTCCCGAACCAAGACCGCAGCCGCCTGCCTGCAGACCGGCCCTGACAGCCCGTTCAAGACCAAGGGTGACAGCGAGGACTGCCTCTATCTGGATGTGCACGCGCCGGTCGGAAAGGGACCCTTCCCGGTGATGGTCTGGATCCATGGCGGCGCCTTCACCACCGGCGACGCCTCGACCTATGCGGACCCCAGCCCGATGGTTTCGCGCGGCGTGATCGTTGTGGCGATCCACTATCGACTGGGCGCGATGGGGTTCCTGGCCCACCGGGCGCTGCGGGATGCAGACGGCGCCAGCGGCGACTATGGGATGATGGACCAGCAGGCGGCGCTGACGTGGGTGCGGGCCAACATTGGGGGGTTCGGCGGCGACGCCACGAACGTGACGATCTTCGGAGAGTCAGCCGGCGGCTTCAGCGTGCTGACCCATCTGGCCTCGCCGCTGTCGAAGGGCCTGTTCGACAAGGCGATCATCGAAAGCGGCGCCTATGGCGTGGCCGGCCAGCTGACCCAGGCGCAGCTGGAAACCAAGAGCACGCTCGCCCTGACCAAGGTCCTGGCCTCGCCGGAGGCCGGCGCGGCCTGCGCGGGTTTGACCGTCACCGCCGAGTGCCTGCGCGGTCTGCCGTCAACCGTGGTCCGCAAGGAGCTGATGAACGCCTTCGCAGCCTCGGTCGGCGGTGTCATGCCCTCGGTGGACGGCAAGGTCCTGCCGCAGACGATCCAGGCGGCTTTTTCAGCCGGGGCCAACAACAAGGTTCCGG
The DNA here is from genome assembly GCA_043734425.1 of Alphaproteobacteria bacterium. Classification (GTDB taxonomy): domain Bacteria; phylum Pseudomonadota; class Alphaproteobacteria; order Caulobacterales; family Caulobacteraceae; genus Phenylobacterium. The sequence goes on along the minus strand of JAYTFM010000061.1, from coordinate 8,079 downwards.
TCATCAACGGCTCGAACGAGAACGAGAACCTGCTGTTCATCGCCCTGGGTGAGATGGGAGCCAGGTTCACCGCCAAGCCGCCGAACTTCAATCCGGCCGACCGGTCGTTCCTGATGACCGCCGAGGCCTATGCCAAGGGCGCGGACTCGATGGCCGTCGAGACCGGAGTGGCCGCCAGCGACCTGACCGGAAAATACTATCCGCTGAGCCGCTTCGGCAGCGACGTGGCGTTACAGCCCAGCCTGGCCAGCGGCGCGGCCGGCACGGACAGCACCTTCTCCTGCAATGGCGCCAATGTCTCGGCGCGGATCTCTGCCCAGGGCGCCCCGATCTGGATGTATGAGTTCCGCGACCAGACGGCGGTTCCGCTGTTCGGCGCGTTCGGCGGCAAATATGGCCTCAGCCTGCCGCAGGGCGCGGCGCATGCGTTTGAGCTGCCCTATCTGTTCGCCATGGCCTCGGCGGGCCAGAACGCCGAACAGCAGGCCTTGCAGGCCACCATGTCGACCTACTGGACCAACTTCGCGCGGACCGGCAATCCGAACGGGACCGGCGCGCCGGCGTGGAAGGCGTTCAAGGGCGGGACCGTTCAGGCCCTCGACGTGGCCAGCGCCGGCGGGGTCAAGGCCATGCCGACGGCGGCGTTCCTCGGCCAACACCAGTGCCGCACGGCCTGGGCGAAGCAGACGTTCTAGCCCAGCGCGACATTGTGGAGACGGCGATGCTTGAAGGCCCGACACGCTCACCCGCCGGCGGCGACGCGCAATCGCTGGTGATCTTTCTGCACGGCTATGGATCGAACGGCGACGACCTGATCGGGCTGGCGGACTACTGGCGAGAGGCGCTGCCCACCACCGCCTTCGCCTCGCCCAATGCGCCCGAGATCTGCCCCGGCGCGCCGGATGGCTATCAGTGGTGGGGGCTGGGCGACCTCAGTCCCGGCGGGCGGTCGGCGGGGGTTCGCCGGCCGGCGGCGCTGCTGAACGCCTACATCGACGCGCAGATGGCTGAGCATGGTCTGAGCGATGATCGCCTGGCGCTTGTCGGGTTCAGCCAGGGCACGATGATGGCGCTGCATGTGGGACCCCGCCGGGCGCGGACGCTGGCCGGGATCGTCGGCTATTCGGGGATGCTGGCCGATCCGGACGAACTGATGGCCGAAGTCGCGAGCCGCCCGCCGGTGCTGCTGGTCCATGGCGACGCCGACCCCATGGTGCCGATCACGGCCTTGCCCAAGGCCAAGCAGGGTCTAGAGGCGGCCGGCCTTGACGTCGCCACCCACGTCTCGCCGGGCCTGGGGCACAGCATCGATGAGATGGGCCTGCGCCTGGGCGCAACGTTCCTGGCGCACCGGCTCAAATAGTCAGTACACCGTGCGATTCTGCTGGGCCGCCTTGCTGGCGAGACTGAAGCGGGGCTCGACCGATTTGCCAGGATCAAGCACGTGGGCGGCGACTCGTTCGCCAACCGCCGGGCCGTGCTTGAAGCCGTGGCCGGAGCCGGCGCCGACCAGCCAGACGCGGTCATGTCCCGGCAGGCGGTCGATCAGGAAGTCGCCGTTGGAGCTGTTCTCATACTGGCAGACCCGGGCGTGGATCAGCGGGGCGTCGGCCAGGCCAGGGAAGCGCGCGGCCAGGTAGCTGCGAGCGCGGGCGACGCCGTCGGGGCTGACCTGACGGCTCTGGGTGTCCGGATCGACGACGGGGCCGTGGGCGTCGAAGCCCAGTTTGAAGCCCTGACCCTCCAAATCCGGCATGCCATAGACGAGGTCGCCGTTGTTGAAGTCAGCCCAGACCGGCAGCGCTGGTGGCGAGAAGCGGGTGTCTCCCGCACTGATGCCGAAATGATAGATCTCCTGGCGGGTCGGCACGATGCGGCCCGCAAGCAGCGCGGGGAACAGGGCCGGAAGCCAGGGACCGCAGGCATAGACGAGGCTGTGAGCCCGTACGCCCGGCCCGACCTGATAGACGCCGCCCACCGCCTGGGGCGGACCCGCCTGAAGGGTGATGGGGGCGATCATCGCATCGCGCACGACGGACTGGACGCCGCGTCCCGCGATCAGCGCGCCGGTGCGTTCCTCCAGGAACCCGGACTCCCCTCGACGGAAGGCGATCTGCGGATAGGCGGCGCTGAGCCCCGCCAGGTCGAACCGGCGATGCGGCTCGCCGTGCTGCGCCAGCCAAGCCAGGCTCTTGCCCATGTAATCATCGCTGGCCGGCGAGAACCATAAGACGCCGATACGATGCAGGATCGGCAGGCCTTGGCGCGCGGACAGGGCGTCCCAGGCCGCCAGCGAGGTTTTAGCCATCGGGGAATACAGCGGATCCCCGCCATAGCTCAGCCGGATCACCCGGCTTTCACCGCCGGACGAGGCGCGGGCATGGCCGGGCGTATGGGCCTCGACCAGGGCGACCCTGAGGCCCGCGCGCTTGAGGCTCCAGGCGGTCCAGGCGCCGAATACGCCAGCGCCGATCACCGCGACGTCGAAGACCCGGGGCGCCGTGGCCGGCTTTGCGGTTGTCGCCGACACGGTCAGCCCGCTCGCCGCAAGGCTGGCGACGGTGGCGCGGCGCGTCCATCCCATGACATGGCTTCCCCGTTCCTCGGCTGTTGACCTGCTTCTACCGCTGCGCCGAGCAGGCCTCCAGTCTTTCGCGCCCGGCGCACAGCCTGAGCCAGGTGGTGGTCATCCAGTCCGCCTGGGATCAGATAGGGTCCGACCAGATAGCCCGGCGTGCCCTGCAGGCCCAATGACCAGGCCTGGGAGGTATGGCGGGCGATCTGGGCGTCGAGATCAGCGGACCGCGCCGACATGTCGGCTTGCAGCCGAGGCCAATCAACGCCGGCGGAGATCGCGATCCTGCGGATCTGGTCATCGTCGAGCTGGCCGCGCGACTCCATCAGAGCGGCGTGGAGGGCGAGGTAGCGGCCCTGACGGTTCGCCGCGATGGCGGCCCGCGCGGCGGCATGTGAGCGGACGCCAAACACCGGCCAGTCCTTGAAGATCACCCGGACCTTGGGATCGCGTGAGATCAGACGCATCAGCGCTGGGTCGGTGGTCTTGCAGATCGGGCACTGATAGTCCGTGAAGATCACGATCACCACATCGGCGGAGGCTGGGCCGACGGAGGGCGATCCCGGATCGGTCAGAACGGCCCGGACCACGGGCGTCAGCCGCAGCGGCGTGGCCGCAGGCGGCAGCCGTTGGAGCATCGCCGATGCCGCGAGCGCCAGAACCACGGCCACGGTCAGGGTCAGCCGCGGTCGGCGGGCAATCAAGGAGACCAGGTCAGGTTGCGGCATGCCGCCCATGTCCTCTGAGTGTATGGCTCGGCTTGTAGATCAGGCCACGACGGCGTCTAACCTTGCTGGCGGTGCTGCGGAACGTTTCTTGCAAGGCCGGGCGTACAGACTTCGGAGGTTCCCATGCGGATAGTCCTGCGAACAACGGCCCTGATCGGCGCGGGCCTGCTGAGTCTGGGCGCCACGGGCGCGGCCAGCGCCGAGGGCGCCGCCCGGCCTGCCGACGACCTCACCCGCGTGGTGTTCGCGCCGCGCCGCATCGCCGAGGCGCAGGCCTCGCGCATCCCCGGCATCGCCAAGACCTCGGTGGATTATCGGCTGGCCAAGGATGGCGCGGTGGGCTCGCTGGGGTTCCTTTGCGGCCTGAAGGCCAGTTCGGATCGCGGCGGCGCGGCCCAGGCCTATGGCTCGGACGCCAACGGCCGGTTCGTCGGCGCCAAGGTCAGGGTTGCCTTCTAGCTTTTGCACTCGCCGTCGGGCTGAAGCTGGAACTGAGCGGCGGCGCGCCAGCATTCGGCCTGATCGCGTTGCTGCTTCCAGGCGTAGGCCAGACCGGCGCACATCAGCGCCAGCGCCATGCTGACCACCGCCAGGATCACGATGGTCGCGCGTTCGCCACGAGGTCGCGGTGGTGTCTGTCCCATGGGCTGCCTTTGGCCGAACCCGGTGCGGTCGGCAAGCGCCGGCCAACGCAACCGGACCTCCCACCAGTGCGTTAGTCTGCTGAAAATCTGGTTACGGAGGAACGACATCATGAAGATCGTAGCTTTGACACTTGCCGCGCTGGTGCTCGCCGCCGCCCCGGTCGCCGCTTCGGCCGACCCGAAGGAACGTCATCAGGACCGCAAGGAAATCCGCCGCGACGCCCATGAGCGGCATCAGGATCGGCGCGAGGCGCGACGCGACGGTGTCGTCACGCACAGCGAACGGCGCGAGTTGCGCCAGGACACCCGCGAGGTCCGACAGGACCGGCGGGAACTTCGCTATGATCGGCGCCACCCTGACAGCTGGCGCGGCCGGCCGGAATGGCGCGGCTATCGTGGCGAGCGCGCCGGATATTGGTACGCGCCGGGATATGGCTATCAGCGGGTGACGCCGAACTATGCCTGGCAGACGGGCGGCTATGTCCCGGCCCGCTATCGCAACTGGTACGTCAATGACGAGGCTTACTATGGCCTGCGCGCGCCGCCGCCGGGATATCGCTGGGTCTATGCGGATGGCCAGCTGGTGCTGATGCAGACGACGAGCGGTCTGATCGCTGAACTGATCCGCGACGTCTTCTGATCGCGCGTCGGCGGGAGTGACCTTGGCGGATTGGGCCGAAGCGGCGCAGACATGCTGCGCATGACCGACCGGCAAGTCTATGAGATGTTGGCGCGCGCGGCTGAAGAGCTGTTGACGCTGTCGGAGCGCGCCGAAAGCGTTGTCGGCGAAACGGCCCTGCGCACCGCCGCCAGCACCTTGGCCGGCACCGCGAAGGCGGTCTACGACCATTGCATGGACGGCGACGGCGCCCACTGACGGCCTGGGTGGAGACTCTTGCGCTGGGCCGGATTTCCTCGTTCTGTGCGTCCGTTCGCGCCGCCCCGGCGAAGCCCAACAGACCCTGCGAGACGGATCGATGATCGCTAGACTCCACATATTGATGATGGCCGCCGCCGCGACGACGGTCCTCGCCGCACCGGTGTTCGCCGCCGACGCGCCCGCGGCGGTCTCGCTGGCCTCGCCCCGGTATGGTTCGTGGGGCTTTGATCAGTCGGGCATGGACCGTAGCGTGCGACCGGGCGACGACTTCTTCAAGTTCGCCAACGGCGCCTGGGATACGCGCACCGAGATTCCGTCCGACCGCACGCGCTATGGCAATTTCAACAAGCTGCGCGAGCTTTCCGAACACCGGATGCACGCCATCCTGGAGGACGCCAAGGCCGGCAAGCTCAGTGACCCCGACGCCGCCAAGATCGCCGCCGGCTATGCGGCCTTCATGGATGAGGCGCTGGCCGAGAAGCTGGACGCCAAGCCCATCGGTCCGGCGCTGGCGCAGATCCGCGCGGTAAAATCCAAGGCCGCCTTCACCGCCCTGATGGCCCAGGCCAACACCACGCCGTTCACCACCATCCTACCGGTCGGGATCACCACCGACGCCAAGGCGCCCAACCGCTATGCGGTCACGGCGTTCACCGGCGGCCTGGGCCTGCCGGATCGGGACTACTATCTGACCCCCGGATTTGCGGAAAAGAAGCTCAAGTACCAGGCCTATGTGGCGCAGATCCTGACTCTCGCCGGCTGGGCCGATCCGCGAGGCGCCGCCACAGCGGTGGTGGCCTTCGAGACCCGCCTGGCCGAGGCCAGCTGGAGCCGGATTGCGGCGCGCGACCGCGACAAGACCTATAACCCCATGAGCCCGGCCGAACTGGCGGCCTATGCTCCGGGGTTCGACTGGAAGGCCTATCTGGCCGCAACGGATCTGCCGCCCAAGCTGGACCGGCTGGTGGTGACAACCAACACCGCCCTGCCGAAGTTTGCCAAGATTTATGCCGAGACCCCGCTGGACACCCTGAAGGCCTGGCAGGCGTTTCATGTGGCCGATGGCGCCGCGCCGTACCTGTCGAAGCGGTTCGTCGACGCCCAATGGACCTTCCGCACCAAGGAACTGGGCGGCCAGCCCGAGCAGCAGGCCCGCTGGAAGCGGGCGACGGCCTTCCTGGACGGGGCGATCGGCGAGTCGGTGGGCCGGGTTTATGTGGCGCGCTATTTCCCGCCGGAGGCCAAGGCCAAGATGGACGCCCTGGTTGGCGACATCCGCACCGCGCTGGCCGCCCGCATCCAGACGTTGGACTGGATGGGCCCGGAGACTCGCGATCGGGCGCTGGAGAAACTGTCGAAATTCACCGTCAAGATCGCCTATCCGGCGACCTGGAAGGACTATGCCAAGCTGGAGCTGAAGCCGGGCGATCTCTACGGCAACTACGTTCGCGCGGCGGCGTTCGCCTGGCGCTACGACTTGGCGCGGCTGGACCAGCCGGTGGACAAGGCCGAGTGGGGAATGACCCCCCAGACCGTCAACGCCTACTACAACTACGCCAACAACGAGATCGTCTTCCCGGCGGCGATCCTGCAGGCGCCGTTCTTCGACCCCGACGCGGATGCAGCGATCAACTATGGCGGCATCGGCGGGGTGATCGGCCATGAGATCAGCCACGGCTTCGACGATCAGGGCCGCAAGTCCGACGGCGACGGGGTGCTGCGCGACTGGTGGACCGCCGAGGACGCCGCCAAGTTCAACGCCCAGGCCGGGCGGCTGGGCGCCCAGTATTCGGCCTTTGAGCCGTTGCCGGGCTCCAAGGTGCAGGGTCTGCTGACCATGGGCGAGAATATCGGCGACATGGGTGGCCTGTCGCTGGCCCTGGACGCCTATCGCGCCTCCCTGAAGGGCCGCCCGGCGCCCGTGATTGACGGATTGACCGGCGAGCAGCGGGTGCTCCTGGGCTGGGCCCAGGTGTGGCGCGAGAAAATCCGCGATGAGGCGCTGCGCCAGCAGGTGGTGAGCGACCCGCACTCGCCGGCCTACTACCGCGTCAACGGCACGATCCGGAACATCACCGGCTGGTACTCGGCCTGGGACATCCAGCCCGGCGATAAGCTCTATGTCGCGCCGGACCAGCGGGTGAAGATCTGGTGAGGGGTCAGGGCGGAATGGTGGAGCGGCCGGCGGGAATCGAACCCGCGACATTCAGCTTGGGAAGCTGACGTTCTACCTCTGAACTACGGCCGCATTTTCAGTATTTTATAGAAAAAATCCGCCAGCGTTTGACGCGCTCTTGGCTCACGTAAGCCTGCCTGCAGAGCGGGACCGGTTCTGTCACAGGCAAAATCCTGCCGCAAGTGAGCTGGCGGCGTTCCCTGGGGAACAATTCAGGACAACAAACTATAGATCTACGGCGTCATCCCGGCCGCAGGACTGCGCCAGCGGGCTGGAGAGCCGGGACCCGGGGGTTCGAGCAATCCCCCTGGATCCCGGATAGCCGTTTCACGGCTTCCGGATTCACACATCTGTGTTGGCTGGCGCCAATGTCCTCTCCCCCGCCGCGCGAAGCGCGACGAGAGCGAGAGGTCGGGAGAGGGCCGACTGGGCTGACTCTGAGGGTCGGGCGAGGGCCTGCAAGCCTCGCCGTCGCAGGTCCTCGAGGAACCATCGGCGGAACACGTTTTCACGAGTCGGCCCTCTCCCTACCCTCTCCCTCTCGGGCTTCGCCTCGGGGGAGAGGACGCTGGTTGCAGCGTCGGTGACCGTCTTCGCGCTTCCGGCAGGCTGAGATGTGTGAATGTCGTAGCCGTTTGCACGGCTTCCGGGATGACGGCGGAGGGGTCAACTTCCCGTCTGTTCACCTGAACGACTTGCCCGGGCGCTCTCAGCCGGAGTCCAGCCAGAGCGGCTCATCGTCGAAGTCGTCCTCGTCGTCGATGTCGTCCTCGTCCGGGACGTCCTCGTCCGGGATGTCTCTGGACTGGACATCCTTGGGCCGGGGCGGTCGGGTGCGCTTGGCCTTGGCGCGGCGCGGTGGGGGCTTGGGCGGCTGATAGCCCGGCTCATAGCGCTGGCCGAGGGCCCACCATTCGGCGAGTTCGTCGAGGTCGGCGCGGTGGGAACCGTCAGGGTCGAGCATCTCGGCCTGATCTTCGAGGATGTGGGAAAGGTCTTTGAGGCGGATGGCGAGGGCGTCGGAGGTCGCCTCAGCCTCCATCTCGCTCTCATGGTCGGCCTCAGTGGGCTCGCGG
>JAYTFM010000060.1:0-44374 GCA_043734425.1 Alphaproteobacteria bacterium | reverse complement strand
CTAGAGCCTTTCCGGATCAGATGGATTCATCTGATCCGGATGAAAAGGCTCGCTCTTCATATGTTTAGAGCGTGACGGGCGCTTCAACCGGTATCCACTTGAAGCTGTCACGCTCTGAGCCGGCGTCCATTTCCGCAACGAGATCGTCTATGGCCTGGGCGGCAATGAGGTGCTGATCGACGATCCGTCCGGCAATGCGGTGGAGCTGGTCCAGCCGACGGCAAGCTATTTGAGGTGGTCGGAGCGCGCCTTCAGTCCCAGATATCCGATGCCGGGACATGCCGGGTCAGTTCCATGGCATCGTGGAGCAGGCGGCCGATGGCGATCAGGTCTGGGGACATCGGCCGGTAGATCAACAGGTGTCGGGGGCGCGCAACGACGCCATCAGCCGTCCGGGCGCGGTCGCGGCTCAGGCGAAGATGCCAACTGCGTACGTCTGGGCCAAGCTCAGGCCGCGCAATGGTCCCGACCCCACCTGGCGACGCCGCAATATTGAACAGCGCTGTGACGATGAGGTGTTCATAGCGGCGTCCTGCCGCGTCGCCGAATTGCGTTTGTGACCATGCCAGGGCAGCGACGACATCGGCCTCGGCCGCTTGGGTCAGGCGGAACGCGGCCATCAGCGGACGGTGCGGCTCGCCTCCTCGGCGCGGGCGCCGAGCGCGGCGATACGGTCGGCCAGGTCGCTGTCGCGGATGTCGCGGTAGCGGCCGGCGTCCAGATCATCCAGGCCCACCTGAACGGCGGCGCGCAAGGCCGCCAAGCGCGCCGCATCTTCCGCCTCGCGCCGTTCGACCATCCGCAAGCCGTCGCGCAGGATTTCGGAGGCGTTCTGATAGCGCCCGGAGGTCACGAGCGCTTCGATCAGCTGCTGCTGGTGATCGGAGAGCACGACGTTGCGGGTGGGCATGGGGCTGCAATCCGTGATGGGGCGACGGGTGTAGGATAGTGTGGATGGCAGATATTGCCAACGGGAAATGTCGGCTGCGGCTCGACTCTCTCAGACCATATCAACGCAACAATAGATGATTCCACGTGCCGAATAATGATGTGCTATGATTGAGTTTCAATCATAGGAGCTCACCATGGATACCAGGGTGGTCACCGCCCACGTTCCGCTGCCGCTGGCCGATAAGGTGGACCGACTGGCCGCGCGGTTGGAGCGGTCGCGAGGCTGGATTGTGAAACAGGCGCTCACGGCCTGGGTCGATCAGGAGGACGAGCGGCGACGGCTGACGCTTGAAGGCTTGGACGATGTCGATGCCGGGCGGGTGGTTGATCACAGAGTCATCGCAGCCTGGGCGGCGGGACTCAGCGCGGCGGACCCTGAGCGCCCGTAGTGGACTTGAAATGGACCGAGCGGGCACGGGCGGATCTGGTCCGACTGCATGCGTTCCTGGCGCCGGCGACTCCATCCGCTGCTGCGCGCGTTATGCAACGCCTGACGGACGCACCGACAAGGCTGCTGACGCATCCCAGGCTGGGCGAGCGACTGGAGGAATTCAACCCGCGCGATGTCCGGCGGATCTTCGTTGGACCCTATGAGCTGCGATACGAAATCCGGGGTGAGGCGATTTTTGTCGTCCGGGTCTGGCACGGACGGGAGGATCGATAGGGGCGCTGGGGTGCGGAGCACAGTTCACCGGAGCGAGCCATTCGTCTGCGTGGAAAAACGAAGCGCCCTGGGTGAAACCCCCTCAGTCGCTTCGCGACAGCTCCCCCTGCCGGGCTTCGCCCTGGGGGAGCAACTGGGCTACCGGACGATCCGCACGTCCATGCTCTCATAGCCCTTCACGAAGCTGGACCTGACCCGCTTGGGTTCGGCCATCACTTCGATCTCGGTCCAGCGTTTGAGGATCTCTTCCCAGACGATCTTCAGCTGCAGTTCGGCCAGCCGGTTGCCGACGCAGCGGTGGACGCCGAAGCCGAAGGAGAGGTGCTGGCGGGGGCGTTCGCGGTCGATGATCAGGGCTTGCGGGTTGTCGATGACGCTGTCGTCGCGGTTGCCGGAGACGTACCACATGACCACCTTTTCACCCTTCTTGATGGGCTGGCCGGCGACCTCGGTGTCCTCGGTGGTGGTGCGGCGCATGTGGGCCAGCGGGGTCTGCCAGCGGATGATTTCGGGCACCATGCTGGTGATCAGGCCGTGGTTGGCGCGCAGCTTGGCGAATTCGCCGGGGAACTTGTTCAGCGCATAGAGCCCACCGGTCAGCGAATTGCGGGTGGTGTCGTTGCCGCCGACGATCAGCAGGATGATGTTGCCCAGGTATTCGTCGGGCGTCATGTTCCGGGTGTGCTCGCCATGGGCCATCATCGAGACCAGATCGCCGCGCGGCGGGGCGTTGATCCGCTCGTTCCAGAGCCGGGTGAAATAGGCCAGGCACTCCATCAGCTCGGCCTGCCGCGCGTCCTCGGTCTCGACCAGGCCGCCGGGCATTGGCAGGGTGGTGGCGACATCCGACCAGCGGGTCAGCTTGCGGCGCTCCTCGAACGGGAAGTCGAACAGGGTGGCCAGCATCTGGGTGGTCAGTTCGATCGAGACCTTGTCGACCCAGTCGAAGGTCTCGCCGATCGGCAGTTCGTCGAGGATCTTGGCCGCCCGCTCGCGGATGATCGGCTCCATCACCATCAGATTGGCCGGTGAGACGACCGGGCTGACGGTCTTGCGCTGCACGTCATGGCGCGGCGGGTCCATGGCGATGAAGCTGGGGCGGCGCAGGTCCGGCCGGGCGTCGCGGATGGTGATGCCGCCCAGGGCCGCGTCGGACGAGAAGGTCTGGTGGTTGGAGTCCACCGCCATGATGTCGTTGTAGCGGGTCACCGACCAGTAGGGGCCGAACTCACTGTCGTGGCAGTAGTGGACCGGCGCCTCGGCCCGCAGACGCTCGAAATAGGGCCAGTGGCTGTCGGTCAGGAACAGGTCCGGATCGCCGGGGTTGAGATCGACCAGCGGCGTCGCATAGGCCTTGGCCCGCGCCTCGTCCCGCACATGCGCCGCACCGTCCGCCATGGGATCCTCCGGGTGGTCGCGCCCTGACTCAGGACGCCTGTTCGTTCGTTATCGCTGATAATGACCTCAATCCGCACCGAACCGCAATCGCCCAGCGATCTCAGCCAGGATTGGCGAGGTCGGCAGGGCGCGACCATCGAGGTGCGAGACCGGGCAGACGCCGATCAGGCTGTTGGTCAGGAACATCGCCGCACCGGCCAGCGCGTCCGGCGCGGCGCGGACAACGGCCAGCGGGATCGACAGCCGCTCGCAGGCGACCAGGACCTCGGCGCGGAGGATCCCATCCAGCACGCCGCAGCCTAGGGCGGGTGTGAACACGGCGCCGTCCTCAACCCAGAACACATTGGCGGCGGCGGCGCAGGCGACCTCGCTGCGGGAGTTCAGCATCAGCGCCTCGTCGGCGTCGGCGGTGCGGGCCTCGGCCCGGGCCAGGACGTTGTCGAGGTAGCTGAGGGTCTTGAGGCGGCTGGCCGGCGAGGCGTCATTGCGGCGGGTCTGGGCGGTGGCGAGACGGAGCGCGGCTGGCGGCGGGCCGATGGCGGCGGCGCTTGCCGAGAGGATCGGCTGAAACGCCGCCGGCATATCCAGCCCGCGACCGCCGGGGCCGGCGCTCCAGTTCAGGCGCACCGCTGCTCGGGCCGGTGACCCCGCCGCCGCGAGCGCCGCTTCGGCTGCGTCCAGGCAGACGGCGCGATCCGGCGTGGGCAACCCCAACAGCGGGCAGCCGCGCGCCATCCGATCCAGATGCGCGTGCCAGTGGTGCAGCCGCCCGTCCGTCCACAGGACGGTCTCGAACAGCCCATGGCCGAGCGTGAACCCTCGATCGGTGGCCGCAATCTCTGTCATGCGGCGCCTGTCAGGGCGTGCAGGATGGCGCTGATCTTGGCGTGGGTCTCGGCGACCTCCTCGGCCGGGTCGCTGTCGGCGACAATGCCGCCGCCGGCCCGCGCTTCGAACGCCCAGCCCTCGGCGTCCTCGACACAGGCCACGGTGCGGATCAGCACGCTGGCGTCCAGGGCGCCATCGATCCCCAGCCAGAACAGGCTGCCGCAATAGGGGCCGCGTGGCGGCTCATGGCGGGCGATCACCTGCATGGCCTGCAGCTTCGGCGCGCCGGTCACTGAGCCGGGCGGGAAGGCGGCGAGGAAGGCGTCCCAGGCGGTGCGTCCCGGCGCCAGCCGCGCCTCCACCCGCGAGACCAGGTGATGGACGTTGGCGTAGCTGTTCAGCGCCGCCAGCCGGGGAACCCGCACGCTGCCCGGAACGCTGACGCGGGCCAGATCATTGCGCATCAGATCGACGATCATCAGGTTCTCGGCGTGATCCTTCGGGCTGGCCAGCAGCTGGGCGGCGAGCGCCTGATCGCGGATCGGATCGGTGCCGCGCGGGCGGGTGCCCTTGATCGGATCGGTCCAGACCCGCAGGCCCTTGGCGTCCGGGCGTACGGACAGGAACCGCTCCGGCGAATTGGAGACTACCGCCCGGCCGGGCAGCCGCAGATAGGCCGCATAGGGCGCCGGGCTCTGGTGCGAGAGCCGGCGGAACAGGTCGAACGGCGTCGCGCCGGCGGCGAGGCGGCCGGTCCAGGGCCGGGCCAAATTGGCCTGGAAGATCTCACCGGCGGCGATGCGGCTGAGCGTCTGAGCGACGGCGTGCGCATGGGTTTCGTCTGAGGTGGCGAGCTCGGTTCCCAAGGCCAAGCGTCCGCGTCGTGCGGGCCGATCGGGCGCCGTCAGCCATGTCGCCGCAGCTTTTGCGCGGGAGAGCGCTACGCCGGCATCCGGCCCGCGACCGATGGCCAGGCCGCGCCGCTGACCCGCGTGAAACGCCAGCAACGCCGGATAGCGCGCCGCCGTCAGGTCGGGCCAGGTCCCGCGATCCTGCGGCGCGGTAGCCTCCAATCGCGCCGACAGCTCATAGGCGGCCAAACCCAGCCAACCGCCCTGGAACGGCGGATCGTCGGCGGCCGTAGCAGGTCGCCCAGAGACAGCCGCAAAGATCGTTCTGAAGTCACGGTCATCCCCCGGTGCAATCTCCAGGATCGTGTCGGGATCGCGCAACACATAGGCCCAGCCCGCCTCACCCGAGCCCAACACCGCCGCGTACGGCTGGTCAGCGAACGCCGAAGCGACCGCCAGCGGATCATGCCAGCCGATGTCGATCTGCGCGACATCCCGCAGGTCGTCGGCCGGCTGGGTCAGGATTGGGGTCAGCGGCGCATTCACGGCGCTCCTATAGCGCCTCGCGCGCGGCGCATCGACAGGGCGCGGTTCCCGTGATTTTCTAGCGTTCTGGCGGGGGGCTTGAAGATGACGACCGAAACGGCGGCGGCTCAAAAGATTGATATTGCGGACCTCGTCACGAGAACCGTGAGCGCCGCGCGGAAAAGCCTGGCGACAAAGCTGGGCATGGCGACCCTGCTGGTCGGCATCCCCAACGCGCTCGTGTCGGCGCTGCAACTGGGGACGGAAGGTGAAACACCCGACCCCGCCACATCCGGCCTGCTGGTGCTCGTCGCTCTGATATCGATCATCACCGGTGTCTTGCTGGAGACCGTCATCATCAGCATGACTTTGCGCGAGATCGACGGCGCCGAAGGCTCGCTTGGCCAGCACCTGCTTGTGGGTCTGAAGCGTTTTTTTCCGGTGCTGGGGTTCACCTTGGTCGTCGGCTTGGCCGTGGTGCTGTCGGCCCTGTTGTTCCTCGCGCCCGGCGTCATCCTGGCGACAATCTGGGCCGTCGTCGTGCCGGTCGTGGTGGTTGAGCGGGCGGGATTTTCCGGAACGTTCCGCCGAAGCGCGGAGCTTACGCGCGGCAGTCGCTGGCGCGTACTGGGGTTCTGGTGGCTGTTCGCTGGCGCGCTGCTGATATTCGTGATTCCGTCCATGCTGCTGATTGGCGCTCTCAGCGGCGCGCTCTCGGCGTTTGGCGGTGCATTTTCAGTGCTGCTGGTCGCCATGGCGCTGCTCGGCGGCGCGGCTGCCCTGCTCGGCGCGACCGCCCAGGCCGTACTTTATGACGCCCTGAGGCGACGCAACACCGCCGCGTGACCGATCTCGCCCGCTTCATCCAGGGTCTACCCAAGGCCGAACTGCACCTGCACATCGAGGGCAGTCTGGAGCCGGAGCTGATGTTCGAGCTGGCGCGGCGCAACCGGCTCAGCCTGCCGTTCGCCAGCGTCGAGGCGGTGCGGGCGGCCTATGCGTTCTCCAAGCTGCAGGACTTTCTGGACATCTACTATCAGGGTGCGGCGGTGCTGCGGACCGAGGCGGATTTCCATGACCTGGCCTTGGCCTATTTCCGGCGGGTAGCGGGCGATGGCTGCCGGCATGTGGAGCTGTTCTTTGATCCCCAGACCCATACGGATCGCGGTGTGCCGTTCGCCGTCGTCGCCGACGGGCTGCTGGGCGGGATGGCGCAGGCCGAACGGACGCTGGGGATCAGCTCGGGTCTGATCCTCTGTTTCCTGCGCCATCTGGATGAGGACGCGGCGTTTGCGAGTTTGCGGGACGCCGAGCCCTATCTGGACCGGATCATTGGCGTGGGGCTGGACTCCTCCGAGCTTGGCCATCCGCCGGCCAAGTTCGCCCGGGTGTTCGCTGCGGCCGGCCAGCGGGGTCTGAAGCTGGTGGCGCACGCCGGCGAGGAGGGACCGCCGGCCTATGTCTGGGAGGCGCTGGACCTGCTGCGTGTGGATCGCATCGACCACGGCAACCGGGCGCTGGAGGACCCCGCCCTGGTGCGGCGGCTGGCGGTCGAGGGGATGACGCTGACAGTCTGCCCGCTGTCCAACCTCAAGCTCTGCGTCGTGGACAGTCTGGCGGATCATCCGCTGAAGCAGATGCTGGACCTCGGCCTCAAGGCGACGATCAATTCCGACGATCCGGCCTATTTCGGCGGCTATCTGGGGCAAAACTGGATCCGCACCGCCGAGGCGCTTGGGCTTTCACGTGAGGATCTGCTGACCCTGGCGCGGAACAGCTTCACCGGTTCGTTCCTGCCGGCCGAGGCGGTGGCGCGCCACGTGGCGGATATCGAGGCCTACGGCAAGACAGGCTCAGCTTAGGTCCAAACGCCGGGCCAGCTTGAATGCCGCCACGGCAGGCGCCGCTAGCTGGTCGATCTAATCCGTCGGGTTCCAAGCCCTGGCGCCCGCACCCGGAGAGACTGATGGCCCGTATGAAATTTGGCGCGTTCCTGGCGCCTCACCACCCGATCGGCGAGCATCCGACCCTGCAGCTGCAGAATGACCTGCGCCTGGCCCAGCGGCTGGACGAGCTGAACTACGACGAGTTCTGGGTCGGCGAGCACCATTCCACCGGCTGGGAAATGATTGCCTCGCCGGAGATGTTCCTGGCGGTGGCCGGTGAGCGGACCCACCGCATCCGGCTGGGCACCGGGGTGATCTCGCTGCCCTACCACCACCCCTTCAACGTCGCCCAGCGGCTGGTGCAGCTGGACCATCACACGCGCGGTCGGGTGATCTTCGGCTCCGGCCCGGGCGCCCTGCCCTCCGACGCCCACATGCTGGGCATCGATCCCATGACCCAGCGCGACCGCCAGGACGAGGCGATCGGGGTGATCCAGCGCCTGCTGGCCGGCGAGCGGGTCACCCACGAGAGCGACTGGTTCACCCTGCGCGATGCGCGCCTGCAGCTGTTCCCGCTGCAGGAAGAGATGCCGTTTGTGGTGGCCTCGTCGATCAGCCCGTCGGGGATGACCCTGGCCGGCAAGTACGGCATGGGCGTGCTGTCGATCGGTTCGAACTCGGAAGCCGGCCTCAGCGCGCTGCCGACCCAGTGGGGTTTCGCCGAGCAGGCGGCCGTCAAGTCCGGCAAGCGGGTCAACCGCGACGACTGGCGGGTGCTGATGTCGTGGCACATCGCCGAGACCCGCGAGGAGGCCCGCGTTCAGGCGCGCGACGGCCTGATGAAGTGGCACAACGAATATACCGTCGGCACGCTGATGCGGCCCAACACGCCGCTGTTCAAGACCCCCGATGAGGCCGTGGATCTGACCGCCTTTGTCGATGGCGCGGCCGGCGTGATCGGCACGCCGGACGATCTGATCGCCGCCATCCGCAAGCTGCAGGCCTCGGCCGGCGGGTTTGGCGTGGTGCTGGGCTTCGTCCACGACTGGGCCAACCGCGAGCACACATCGAAGAGCTGGGATCTGGTGGCGCGCTATGTGATCCCCGAGATCAACGGCATGCTCGAGGGCTATCGCACGTCGCGCGCGCACGTGATCGAGAACCGCAGCACTTGGGAAGTGGCCGGCCAGGCGGTGCTGAGCAAGATCATGTCGCACGAGGGCGCGGCGGCCGCGCTTCAGGAGCAGATAACCTCCGGCGTGGCCCTGCAGTCGCCCAACGCCCCCGACCTGGCCAAGGCGGCCGAGGCGATGAAGGCGTCCTGAACGGGGTGGCCTGCGCCGGAGTCTGTAGGGCACGCTCAGCTGACGCCCGCGCTGGCCTGCCTTGCAAGACCCGCACGCAAAGCCCCTCCCCCTTGCGGGGAGGGGTTGGGGTGGGGGTGCAAACTGTGAGGTTGGGCGGCTGAACTGGCAGAGCCAAAGCGGCTGGCTCGGAGCTGACACCCCCACACCCAACCCCCTCCCCGCAAGGGGGAGAGGGCTCGTGGTCGCCTACCGGTACTTGTAGCTGACCGTCAGGCCGAAGGTGCGCGGCTGGCCGGCGTAGTGCAGCAGCACGTCGTTCACGTGGACGGCGGACTGCCAGTAGTATTTGTCCGTCAGGTTGCGGATCCAGACCTGTGCGCCCCAGGCGCCGGTGTTGAAGCCCGCCCGGGCGTCCGCCAGGGTGTAGGACGGGATGTCCAGCACGCTCGGCGGCTGAATGGAGGTCGGGGCGCGGTTGTAGAAGAACGAGCGCGTGAAGCTCTGGTGATTCACATTCACGCCGACATAGGCCTGAACATTGTCGCCAGCCGCCCAGCTGTATTGGGCGTCGACGTCAGCCTGCCACTTCGGCGCATTGGGGAAGGGCTCGCCGCCGAAGTCTACAAACTGGGCGAAGGCGTCGAAGTTCTTATAGACGCCTTCAATCTTGCTGGCCGAATAGCTGACCGCCGGGCGGATGACCAGGCCGCTGACCGGCTCCCAGACGCCGTTGAGCTCGAAGCCCTTCACGTGCGACTTGGGCACATTCACCAGAGCCGGCAGCGCCCCGAAGATTGGGTCGTTGAGCGCGCCCAGGATCTGCTTGTCCTTGTAGTCATAGTAGAACACCGCGCCGTTGACCTGCAGCGTGCCGTCGGCGAGGCCGGCCTTGAAGCCGGTCTCGTAGGCGAGCAGGCTCTCCTGGACCGCCGGACGAAGCTGGCTGAACGCCGAGGTCGCCACGGTCGGGAAGCTGCCGGCCTTATAGCCCTGCGAGACGTTGCCGTAGAGCAGGGTGTCGTTGTTGGGCCGGAAGTTCAGGCCCGCCCGCCAGGACAGGTTGTTCTGGTTGAGGTGATCGCGGAAGTTCAGCGGGTTGAAGGTCGGGGGCGGTCCGGTGGTGGCGCAGGCGTTCGGACCGGGGTTGACCCCCTTGCCGACCGGCAGACCGTTCACCAGCGCCAGCAGGTTCTGGATCTCTTGCGAGATGAGCGACCAGGTGCCGTCGCCACCGTCATTGCCACAGCCGATGAAGTTCTTGCGGTTGTCCGTATAGCGAATGCCGCCCTGGAGAGTGATCTTGTCGCCCAACGGGTATTCGACATTGCCGAACACCGCCCATTGCTTGGTGGTCTGATCGTTGGAGGGACGCGTCGGACCGAGGCGACGGGTTGTGAATATCGAGATCGGAATCGCCGACGAACCGCCATAGGTCTGCAGGAAGTTGTCCCAGGTCTCGTCATGCTGGTAGTTGCCGCCGACGATCCAAGAGCCCTTGCCGCCGACGCTGCCGGACACCCGCAGTTCCTGCGACAGGGTCGAGATGTGGCCGCGCTGCAGCGACTCATAGTCCTGATAGATCGTGCCATCGCCTTCGATCGGCTGGTCGCGGTCAAAGCGGCCGTAGCTGGTCAACGACGTCAGGGTGACGTCTTCGCTGAGGTCATAGTCCATGCGCAGGGCGCCGCTGTAGAAGGTGTTGTCCTTCTTGAAGTCGCTGCAGATGGTCGAGTTCAGCGGCCGCGGCGGATTGTAGCCATAGGGCGGCTGGGTCTGATCGAACGGCGGGTCGAACGGCGAGGTGTTGACGCACTTGCCCCAGTCGGCGGCGCGCGCGTTCTTCGGCGCGAACGGATAGGCGAGGATCCGGGGGTCGACGCCGTTCACGGGATTTAGCGGCGCAAAGCCGAACAGCTGACCCATCTGGGTCTCGCCCCGGTCGTGCCAGGCGTTCAAGGTCAGCAGGGTGCGGAAGTTGTCGGTTGGCTTCCAGGCCAGCGAGACGCGGGCGTTCAGGAAGTCCTGTTTGCCCACCGAGTCGTTACGCGTGTAGCTCTTCTGCCAGTTGCCGCTCTGCAGGTCGCGCACGGCGACCCGGAACGACAGCGTGTCGCTGATCGGCCCGCCTGCATAGGCGGTGACGTCGACCGTATTGAAGCGGCTGACGGTCGCATCGACGCCGGCCTTGAAGGTGTTGGACGGCTTTGCGGCGATGTAGTTGATGGCGCCGCCGGTGGCGTTCTGGCCGAACAGCGTGCCTTGCGGCCCCTTCAGCACTTCCACGCGATCCAAGTCGAAGCCGGCGCCCAGGGTCATGATCGAATAGGGCAGCGGCGCTTCGTCCAGATAGATGCTGACCGTCGGGCTGGCGGCCAGCGAGGTGTCATGGAAGCCGACGCCGCGGATCGAATAGACCGGCGTGCCATAGAAGGAGGGCGTATAGTTGAAGCCCGGCACCACCTTGACCAGCTGGCTGGGGTCAGAAACGCCGAGGTTCTTCAACGTGTCGCCGCTGGCGGCGGTGACCGACATCGGAACGTCGTTGATGCTCTGTTCCCGCTTCTGGGCGGTGACCACCAGTTCCTCGATGGTGCTGGTCGACGAGGTTTGCGCCTGAACGGCGCCCGCCATCATCAGGATCGCGGTCGCCGAGACGCCGCACAGCGCGAGCGCTTGCCGTTTCATGTGTATCTCCCCGTAAACGCCGCGCTTGAACGCATGGCGCCAAATTTGATCGGCAGAGCTTAGGCCCGTTCTATAACGCGTTCAATATCTGATGTATCTGGAGTGATATATCTATCACGCGCCAGCGGCCTTGAGTGCGGGTGTTACCGCCTCGATCCGCGCCTGGCTCTCGGCGACGCGCACCTCCAGCGGACCGCGCCAACCCTCTGAGGCCGCGCCCTTGAGGATCAAGGCGTAGCCATAGCGGACTGTCGGCGCCAAGAGGTCGGGGGCGAGCTCGCCCATCACCCATTCCAGCATCGCCGATTCGAAGCTGCGGTCGAGCACCCGAAACAACAACTCGACATTGGCATCAGGCGTCACCACCCCGGCCTCGGCCACGCGCGCCACGAGATCGCGCCAGAAGGCGTTGCGGGTCGAGTTGAGGATCGCGCCGCGCACGTCATCCGAGACGTCGAACACCGCAGCCCAAAGCGTCCGGTAGAACGGCGGGTCGGCGACATAGAATTCGACCGCCATGTCGAGGGCGGTGAACAGCCGCTCCAACGGGTCGGACGATTTGATGCTCGCGAACCGGTCCTGGAACACGCGCACATCGTCCAGCACCGCCAGGACGATGGCCCGCTTGGAGCCGAACAGATTGTAGGGCGTCGCCAGACTGACTCCGGCTCGAGCCGCCAGCGCCCGCATCGACAGCCCGGCGTTGCCGGTTTCCCGGATCAGGTCGCGGGCGGCATGGATGATCCGACGGCGGCGCTCGGCCTTGCCAGCCTCACGGCGGCCGGGCGGGGCAAGATCACTCACCCTGGCGTCCACCGGCTGTGGCGGCTGGTGTCGCAACCCCTTGATCCCCCCAGGTCAGACCCCAAGCCGTAACATGCGCCGGATCATGTGTCACAGCCGGCGCGTTCACGCTTGCTCCGCGGCCAGCCGGGCCAGCATCTCGGCGCGAAGCTGCGGTTTCAGCGTCTTGCCGCTGGCGTTGCGCGGAAACTCCTCGGTGCGCACCTCGATCCGCACCGGGACCTTGTACGGCGACAGGCGCTGGGCGGCGATGGCTTTCAGCTCCGCCTCGGTAACACTCTCGCCGGGCTTGAGTTGGACCACGGCGCCGACTTCCTCGCCCCAGACCCGGTGCGGCAGGCCGATGACGGCGGCGTCGATGACGGCGGGGTGTGAGACCAGGACATCCTCGATCTCGACACAATAGATGTTCTCGCCGCCGCGGATCAGCATGTCCTTGGCCCGGTCCAGGATGTAGACGAAGCCCTCTTCGTCCATTCGAACGATATCGCCGGTGTGATACCAGCCGTCCGTGAACGCCTTGGCGGTGGCGTCGGGATTGTTCCAATAGCCCTTCACGACATTGGGACCCCGGATCCATAGCTCGCCGACCCCGCCGACCGGCAGCGGCTGGCCATCCTCGCCGACCACCTTCAGATCCACGCAGGGCACGGCGACGCCGACGCTGTCGGGATGGCGCAGATAGTCCTCGGCGCTGTTGCCGGTGCTGACCGACGAGGTCTCGGTCGCGCCATACCCTTGGCTGGGCGGAATGTGCGGGAACAGCTGGGCGAAGCGCAGGGTCAGCTCCGGCGCCACCGCTGCGCCGCCGTAGCCGTAGCCATCCAGGCTGGAGAGGTCGCGCCTGGCGAAGTCGGGAGATTCCAGGGCCTGCCAGACCATGGCCGGAACGCCGGTGGTGCTGTTGACGCGCTCGGCCTCGATCAGTTCCAGGAACCGTTCGGGATTCCAGCGATGCATCAGGATCAGCTTGCCCCCGCTGGCCACGGTCGGCGTCAGCATCGAGTGCGAGCCGGTCACATGGAACAGCGGCACGGGGATCAGATTGACCCGCTGGGGCGGATCGGGGTCCGGTTCCGGCAGCGGATCGCCGCGTCGGACCAGCGCTCGATAGCCGCTGAACTGCAGGCTCATCAGGTTGCTCATCACATTGCGGTGGGTGCCCAGCGCGCCCTTGGGCCGTCCGGTGGTGCCGGAGGTGTAGAGGATGGTGGCGTCGTCGTCGGGCTGCAGGCCCGGGTCCGGCGGCGGATCATCGGGCAGTTGATGGTAAGTTTCGGGCGGGCCGATCAGCGACTCCAGAGCGACCACGCCGGCCGGCAGGGGATCGGCCGCGCGGACGGCGATCAGGCTTGCAGTATCAACCTCGGCGAGATGTGGCAGCAGGCGTTCCAGCCGCTCACCGTCAAGGATGGCCACCTTGGCCCCGGAATCCTGGATGCCATAGACAAGGTCCGGCCCCAGCCCCCAGGCGTTGAGCGGCGCCACCACCGCGCCGATCGACTGTCCCGCCCAGAAGGCCAGCGACCATTCCGGCAGATTGCGCATGGCGATGACAATGCGGTCGCCCTTCTGCACACCATACCGCTCGGCAAGGATGCGGCCGAGGGCGCTGGCGGCCCGGAAGTGAGCGTCATAGGTCTGGCGCTCCTCGCCATAGACGATGAACTCTCGCTGGCCCCAGGAGCGGCCGAGGTCGAAGATCTCGCGCAGGCCCGAGCGGGCGTTCTTGTAGACCCGCGTCGGCACGCCCCGGATGATCTTCTCCTCCATCTCGAAGGGCTTGCCGGGGGCGATGAGCAGCGCATAGGTCTCAGCGATGCTGCGCGCCGGCCAGGGTCTTTCGGAGCTATCGTCCATGGCGTTCTGAAGTCCCTAGGGGAAGCTTGCGGCGGGCCCCTGCTTGACGCCCCTGCAATTGTTATAACAAGTTCCATATCACGCCGAACCGGCGACCTGGGAGTCCATCCATGCAATTCGAACTCGTCACCGAAGGCCTGCAGTTTCCCGAAGGCCCTATCGCCATGGCCGATGGTTCGGTGGTGCTGGTGGAGATCCAGCGCCAGACCCTGACGCGGGTGCGGCCGGACGGATCGCAGGAGATCATCGCCCACGTCGGCGGCGGGCCGAACGGGGCGGCCGTGGGTCCGGACGGGGCGGTCTACATCACCAACAATGGCGGCTTTCAGTGGAATGTGGCCGATGGCCTGACCCTGCCGCACGGCCAGCCGGACGACTATGTCTCAGGCTCGATCCAGCGGGTCGACCTGAAGACCGGCGCGGTCAGTACGGTCTACGACAGCTGCGACGGGATCGCGTTGCGCGGCCCCAACGACATCGTCTTCGACGCCGCTGGCGGGTTCTGGTTCACCGACCTGGGCAAATCCAACGGCGACAAGATGCACATGGGCCATCTGCTCTACGCCAAGCCGGACGGCTCGATGATCAAGCGCGTGCGGGAAGGCATGCTGACGCCGAACGGCGTCGGCCTTTCGCCGGACCAGAAGATGGTCTGGGTGTGCGAGACCCACACCAGCCGCGTCTGGGGCTTTGAGATCACCGGCGAGGGCCAGATCGCCCAGCCGCCCAGCATGTGGACCCCCGGAACCGTGCTGGGGCCGCTGCCCGGCTATCAGATGCTGGACAGCCTGGCGGTGGAGGCCGGCGGCAAGGTCTGTTGTGCGACGCTGGTCAATGGCGGGATCACCGCCTTCGATCCGGCTGGCGGGACCGAGCACTTCGCCTTCCCTGATCCGCTGATCACCAACATCTGCTTCGGCGGCGCCGACATGCGCGACGCCTGGATCACCGCCTCGGGCACCGGCAAGCTCTACAAATGCCGCTGGCCGCGTCCGGGCCTGAAGCTGAATCACAACGCCTGAGGGGACGATCATGAGTTACGAGACGATCCTCTATGAGACCGATGGTCCGGTGCTGACCATCACGCTCAACCGGCCCGAGAAGCTGAACGCCTACACCGCCACGATGGGTGTGGAACTTGCGGCGGCGCTGGAGCGGGCAGACGCCGATGATGCGATCCGGGCGGTGATCCTGACCGGGGCCGGACGCGGCTTCTGCGCCGGGGCTGACATCTCGGCCGGGGCCGGCAGTTTCGACACCGAGAGCGGCGAAGGCTCCAAGAACTTCGGCGCGGGACGGTCGCAGGGCGGGGGTGGCGGCGCGGGCTTCGTCGGCGCGCTGTTCAACTGCAAGAAGGCCACGATTGCGGCGTTCAATGGCGCGGCGGTCGGCGTGGGGGTGACGCTGGCGCTGCCCACCGACATCAAGATCGCCTCGTCGGTGGCGCGGTTCGGGTTTGTCTTCGCCCGGCGTGGCCTGGTGCCGGAGGCGGGCAGCGCCTGGTTCCTGCCGCAGGTGGTGGGCCTGTCGCAGGCGCTGCGCTGGTGCCTGAGCGGCAAGGTGTTCGATGCCCAGGAGGCGCTGCGCGGCGGGCTGGTCAGCGAAGTGGTCGAGCCGGATATGCTGTTGGCCCGGGCCCGCGAGATCGCCCTGGAGATCGCTGAGAACACCGCCCCGGTGTCGATCGCCCTGACCCGCCAGATGCTGTGGCGCTTCGCCTCGACGCCCAGCCCGTTCGGCGTGCTGCAGGTGGACGGCGCGTTTGCCATGGCCCTGGGCGCCACCGGCGACGTCAAGGAGGGGGTGAGTTCATTCCTGGAGAAGCGTCCGCCGAACTTCCCGGGTCAGGTGTCGGACGGCATGCCGGCCGGTTTCCCGTGGTGGGAAGGTCTGGGCTGAGCCCCCTCAAGGGTCGACCAGCACCAGCTCGCCGGACGCGATCTGGGCGCGCAGTTCGCGCTTCAGCACCTTGCCGGTGGCGTTCCTGGGCAGGACGTCGATGAACACCACATGGCGAGGGCGCTTGTAGCCGGCGATGCGCTCACGGCAGAAGGCGATCAGTTCGGCGGGCTCGACCTCGTGACGCCGGCAGATCACCGCCACCACCTTCTCGCCCCACTTGGGATCGGGCGCGCCAACCACGGCGGCGTCCAGCACGGCCGGGTGCTGGTAGAGCACCTCCTCGACCTCACGCGGATAGACGTTCTCGCCGCCGGTGAGGATCATGTCCTTCTTGCGGTCGACAATGAACAGATAGCCGTCCGTATCCCAACGGCCGACATCGCCGGTGCGGAACCAGTCGCCGAAGAAGGATGACGCGGTCGCCTCGGGATTGGCCCAGTAGCCCATCAGCACCTGATCGCCGCGAATGACGATCTCGCCCTCGGCGCCGACCGCGACGTCGACGCCGTCGTCATCGACCACCCGCACGCAGGCTAGCGGCATCTGCCGACCGACCGACCGCAGGATCTCCAGGCCCTGATCGGCCGCCCGCGCGTGATCGGCCGGCCCCATGTACATGACGTTGCCGGAGAGCTCGGTCATGCCAAAGCCGGTGGAGAAGCCGACGCCTGGCCAGCGCAGTCGCGCCCGCCGCAGCACATCGCCCGGCATGGCCGACGCGCCATAGCCGACCCGCCTGAGGCTCGAGAGATCATAGCGCTCGCCGATCGGGTCTTCGAGCAGCATGGCGATCATGGTCGGCGCCATGGCGGTGCTGGTGACCCCATAGCGCTCCACGTTGGCCAGCACGGTCTCAACGTCGAAACTTCGCAGCAGCACCACCGGAAAGCAGCGCAGGTGGTACATCGGCAGCACGTAGCCGGCGACATGGAACTGCGGGAAGGCGAACAGGCTGACGTCCTCGCCGGCGTCCCAGGTGGTCATGCTGTTGAAGACGGCTGCGGTGAGGTTCTTGTGCGACAGCATCGCGCCCTTGGGCAGGCCGGTGGTGCCGGAGGTGTAGATCAGCCAGCAGAGATCGTTCTCGTTCGGCCGGCGGGTCGGCTCCACCGCCGCGCCGGACATCACCAGGGTCTCATAGTCGAGCGCGCCCGCCTCGCCGCCCTCGATCAGGATGATCTGTTCCACCGAGGGGATCTCGGCGCGGATCTCCTGGATCACCGGCAGGTATTTGCGCTCGACGATCAACAGGCGCGGGGCGCTGTTGGCGATGATGTAGATCAGTTCGCGGCCGGTGAGCCGGTAGTTGAGCATGACGAGGCCCAGCGAGGCGCCCGGCACGCCATAATAGGCCTCGATATAGGCCGGGCAGTTCTCAGCCAGGATCGCCACCCGGTCGCCGGGCTCGGTGAATGGGATCAGCGCGTTCGACAGCCGCCAGCAACGGTCGCGCAGCTGGCTGTAGGTGGTGACACGCTCCTCGAACGTGATCGCAGCGACATCCGGCGCATGATGGGCGGCGATGGCCGGGATGTCGCTCAGCAGCATGGGTCGCTCCGCGTCGGTACGGCGCTATCCTAGAACGCGCTCTAACGATCTGGAAGGCGGGCGGCGGGCGAGCGGGTCCAAGGGTGGTGACGGTCCAGGCGCGGAGCCGCCCTCTCCCGGCCTCTCCCACGGCGCTTTGCGCCTGGGAGAGGGGAAGTCTAGGCGTACGGCAGCGGCGGGATCAGCCTTCGTTCGGCCAGGACGTCCAGCCAGTGCAGCAGGGTGTCCTCGCTGTCGAAGCAGGCGCCGAAACCGGCTTGGCGCAGTTTGATGGTGCTGACCAGGATCGGCGGGGTGGGTTCGTCCGCGCCAGCCCGGAGCAGGGCGTCGATGTAGTGGTGGCTCTCGCCGACCAGGGCGTCGATGCCGATGGGGCGCAGGCCGTGGCTCTGGACAAGGCGGTCCCAGACATGGGCGTGCTCGGTCAGGAACGGCGCGACCCGCAGCGGCTCATCCGGGCCTTGGGTCATTCCGAAGGCGTGGGCCAGGGCCGGCCATACCTCCTGCCAGGCATAGACGTCGCCGTTGGTGATGTTGAAGGTCTCGCCGACGGCTTCCGGCGCGCCGGCCGCCCAGACGAACGCCTCGCCCAGCAGGCGCGGGTCGACCAGCTCCATCACCTGCGGCGCGCCGCCGGGATAGGGCAGGCTGAGGCCCAGCTCGCGGCGGATGGCGGCGTAGGCGGCGATGGCGATCAGCGGGTTCATGGCTGCGCCCCAGGCGGCGCCGACGATGATCTGCGGGCGGAAAATCGTCCAACCGAAGCCCTTGGCCTTGGCCAGGGCGGCCAGGTCGTCCTGCTGCAGCCAGTAGAAGTTCTCGTGGTCGTCGCGCGGCGCGCGCTCTCTAGCCGGCAGCGGCACCTTGGCGTGGATGTGGGCGCCATAGGCCTTGGTGCCTTGCAGCAGGGTGACGTGCTTCAGGCCCTTGGCGACCTCGGCCAGCGGCGTCATCAGGTTGCGCAGCATGGCCTGGTTGGTGTCCATCTGGTCGCGCTCGCGCCAGCCGGCGATCAGGCCCGGCTTTTCGAACAGCGCCGCATAGACCACATGGGTGACCTCGCTGAGGCCGCTGACGGCGGCGCGGCACGCGGCGGCGTCGGTGAGGTCGAGGGCGATATGCCGCACGGCCGCGCCGCCGACCGGCTCGGGCGGACGACGGGACACGGCGATGACGTCCCAGCCCTTGCGCGCGAAGGCTTCGAGCGCGGCTTCGCCGACAAGACCGGAAGCTCCGGCGACCAGAACAGTTGGCATGCGATCCTCTCAGTGTGGGCGCGCTTCGGTGCGGCGGCCTCAAGCCCTCAGGATAGCGAACTGCGCCGGCATGGCGACCGCTGATGGCGCGGGCTGAGGGAATTCTGGCGGGGTTCGACGTTGCGATATGACCGGCGCGTCTCTAACCAGGGGTCAACAGCCTCTCCCATTCCCGATCACCGCCGCGATGCGGCCAGTCCTGCGGATGAATGCCACGTGACGAACCGGAATCCGTCCTATCTCCCCGGACTCCTCAGTGGAAACGACATGATCCTGAGCCAGGAACAGGCGCAGGCACGCAAATCCGCATCGCCGGGGCCGTTCGAAGACCTATTCTTCGCCAACACCGGCCGCATGGCCAACAAGTGGATTCACTATCTGCCGTTCTACGACAGCATCCTTGCCCCCTATCGGGGCAAGCCCATCCGGATGTTGGAGATCGGCGTCTTCCAGGGGGGCTCGCTTGATCTCTGGCGGAGCTATTTCGGGCCCGATGCAGTGCTCTACGGGATCGACATCGACCCGGCCTGCGCCGCGCGCCGAACGCCGCCCAACGAGGTGCGCATCGGTTCGCAAGCCGATCCGAAGTTCCTGAAGGCGGTGGTCGCCGAAATGGGCGGGGTCGACATCGTCCTGGACGACGGCTCCCATGTCGCGGCGCACCAGCGCACCTCCTTCGGCGTCCTCTGGCCGCTGTTGAATGTGGGCGGCCTCTACATCATCGAGGACCTGCACTCGTCCTACTGGCCGAAGTGGGGCGGAGGCCTTCGGCGGCCAGGCTCGGGCGTCGAACTGGTCAAGTCGTTGATCGACGACATGCACGCCTGGTTTCACGATGAAGACGAGAGCTATGCGGATCGCCGCCAGTTGGGCGCGATCACCATCGGCAACTCGATCGCCGCGATCCAGAAGATCGACGACCGCCTCGCGCCGGGACATTACCGAACCGGCGTCTTGGCTGACTGAAGGCTGTCCCCGGACACTTCACGTCGAACGGGTGTCCACTTCGGCGCCAAGTGTTCGAGAGCCTGTTCCCTTCAGACGGAACTATCTGAAGGGAAGAAACAGGCTCTAACTCAAAAAGCGCCGAGCACGATTCAGCGATCAGACGATTCCGTCTGATCCCATCGTGCTCTAGGTGTAGGCTGCCGTTTGCAGTCACTGGACCAACCCATGCCCCCCTACCGCTCTCGAACCTCCACTCACGGTCGCAACATGGCCGGCGCGCGCGCGCTTTGGCGGGCCACCGGCATGAAGGACGGCGACTTCGGCAAGCCGATCATCGCCGTGGTCAACTCCTTCACCCAGTTCGTGCCGGGCCATGTGCACCTGAAGGACCTGGGCCAGCTGGTGGCGCGGGAGATCGAGGAGGCCGGCGGGATCGCCAAGGAGTTCAACACCATCGCCGTCGATGACGGCATCGCCATGGGCCACGACGGGATGCTGTACAGCCTGCCGTCGCGCGAACTGATCGCCGACAGCGTCGAATATATGGTCAACGCCCATTGCGCTGACGCCATGGTCTGCATCTCCAACTGCGACAAGATCACGCCCGGCATGCTGATGGCGGCCATGCGGCTGAACATCCCCGCCGTGTTCGTCTCCGGCGGGCCGATGGAGGCCGGCAAGGTGGTCTGGAAGGGCAAGGCGGTCGCCGTCGATCTGATCGATGCGATGATCGTGGCCGGAGAGGACAACGTCACCGACGCTGAAGTGCTGACCATGGAGCAGGCGGCCTGCCCGACCTGCGGATCGTGCTCCGGGATGTTCACCGCCAATTCGATGAATTGCCTGACCGAGGCGCTGGGCCTGTCGCTGCCGGGCAATGGCTCGGTGCTGGCCACCCATTCCGACCGCGAGCGCCTGTTCCGCGAGGCCGGCCGCGTGGCGGTCGATCTGTGTCATCGCTACTACGTCCAGGATGACGACAGCGTGTTGCCGCGTAAGGTCGCCTCGTTCGCGGCGTTCGAGAACGCCATGAGCCTGGACATCGCCATGGGCGGCTCGACCAACACCATCCTGCATCTGCTGGCGGCGTCCGAAGAGGGCGGCATCGGGTTCACCATGGCCGATATCGACCGGCTCTCCCGCCGCGTGCCGTGCCTGTGCAAGGTGGCGCCGACCAAGAGCGATGTGCACATGGAAGACGTCCACCGGGCCGGCGGAGTGATGGCGATCCTGGGCGAACTGGACCGGGCGGGCCTGCTGCAAACCGACCTGCCGACGGTCCATGCGCCGACCATGGCCGAGGCGCTGAGCCGCTGGGATATCCGCCAGACCAACAGCGAGGCGGTGAACAGCTTCTATCGCGCCGCGCCGGGCGGCGTGCCGACCCAGACCGCGTTCAGCCAGTCCAAGCGCTGGGAGGACCTGGACCTCGACCGCACCGGCGGGGTGATCCGCGACCTGGAGAACGCGTTCTCCAAGGACGGTGGGCTGGCGGTGCTGAGCGGCAACCTGGCGCTGGAAGGCTGTATCGTGAAGACCGCCGGGGTCGACGACAGCATTCTGGTCTTCAGCGGCCCGGCCAAGGTCTTTGAAAGCCAGGACGCGGCGGTGAGCGCGATCCTGAGCAAAAAGATTGTGGCCGGCGATGTGGTCGTGATCCGCTATGAGGGGCCGCGCGGCGGGCCGGGCATGCAGGAGATGCTGTATCCAACCACCTATCTGAAGTCGCGGGGTCTCGGCGCGGCCTGCGCGCTGGTCACCGACGGCCGGTTCTCCGGCGGCACCTCGGGTCTCTCCATCGGCCACGTCTCACCCGAGGCGGCCGAGGGCGGGCTGATCGCCCTGGTCGAGGACGGCGACCGGATCGAGATCAACATCCCGCAACGGACGATCCATCTGGCGGTGGCCGAGAGCGTGCTGGCGACCCGCCGGGCCGCCATTGAGGCGCGCGGCGCCGAGGCGTGGAAGCCAGCGGGCAAGCGCCCCCGCAAGGTCTCGGCCGCCCTGCAGGTCTATGCCGCCTTCACCACCAGCGCCTCGCGCGGCGCCGTGCGCGATATCAACCAGAAGCGCTAGACACATGGACCTGAGCTGGAGTGACGCCGACCGCGCCTTTCGCGATGAGGTGCGGCGGTTTCTGGACGACAAGCTGACCGCTGACCTCAGGATCGGCAAGCGGATGACCAGTGTCTATGCCGACTATCCGGCCGGCATGGCCTGGCAGAAGATTCTGCACGCCCAGGGCTGGGCGGCGCCGGCCTGGCCGGTGGAGCACGGCGGCTGCGGCTGGTCAGTGACGCAGCGCTATATCTACACCAGCGAGTTGGCGGCGGCCGGAGCCCCGCCGGTCTCGCCAATGGGCGTCGGCATGTGTGGCCCGGTGCTGATCGGCCATGGCTCGCCGGCCCAGCAGGCGCACTATCTGCCGCGCATGCTGTCGGGCGAGGACTTCTGGTGCCAGGGCTATTCCGAGCCCGGTTCCGGCTCGGACCTCGCCTCGCTGCAAATGAGCGCCGTCGAAGATGGCGAGGACTTTATCTGCGACGGCCACAAGCTGTGGACCACCCACGCCAACCACGCGAACTGGATCTTCTGCCTGGTGCGCACCTCGCGCGACACCATCCCGCAGAAGGGCATCACCTTTCTGTTGATCGACATGCGCACCCCAGGCGTCGAGGTGCAGCCGATCGTCTCGCTGTCCGGCGAGCATATCCAGAACCACGTGTTCTTCACCGGCGTGCGCGTGCCCAAGGCCAACGCCGTCGGCCGGGTCGGCGAGGGCTGGATGGTGGCCAAGTACCTGATGCAGTTCGAACGCGGCGGCGGCATCGCCTCGCCGGGCCTGAAGACCCGGATGGCCCGCATCCAGGCCATGCTGGCGGGCGAACTGGCCCCCTCCGACCGCGCCGCCGAGGCCGCCTTGGTCGCCCGCCACGTCGCCCAGGCGGCCATTGAGATTGAGGCGCTGGAGGCGGTGGAGCTGCGTACCATGTCGCGCCTGTCGGCGGGCGAGGCGCCAGGGCCGGAATCGTCCTTGCTCAAGACCGTGGGCGTCGAGCTGAGCCAGCGCCTCACCGAGATCGCCCTGTCGGCGGCCGGGCTCTATGCCCGCGCCTACCAGCCGCATGCCACCCTGGCCGGGGGGCCTTCGCCGGGCTATCGGCCGCCCAATGACGGCGCCGTGATCGGGCCGGAGCATGCCTTCACGGTAAGCTCAAAATACCTCAATGACCGCGCCGGCTCGATCTATGCCGGAACCAACGAGATCCAGCGCAACATCATGGCCAAGGCGATCCTCGGGTTGTGATTGGGGATTGTGATTGGCCTCTCGCGATTTTCGAAACACTGTTGCAAGAAGCGCTGCGTAGCCGGACCGCAAGAGTCCGACGCGCGGGGATGGAGACGAGATGCACTACGCGGAATTGAACACGGCCTGGGCCGAACTGACGGCGCCGGGCGCCCAATTTGAGATGGGCGAGATCGAGGTCGCCGGGGTCAAGTTGCGGGCGTTCAAGAACTCGCCGCCCAGCGTGCGCGCCCTGTGGCTGGCCAGCGCCGCCTTCGCCGAGCGCGACTATCTGGTCTATGGCGATGAGCGGATCACCTATGCCGAGGCGCACCGGCAGGTGGCCTCCATCGCCAACTGGCTGCTGAGCCATGGCGTTGCGCCCGGCGACCGGGTCGCCATCGCCATGCGCAACTATCCCGAATGGCTGCTGATCTACTGGGCCTGCGCCTGCATCGGCGTTGCGACCGTCGGCATGAACGCCTGGTGGACCGCCACCGAGATGGCCTATGGCCTGAAGGACGCTGAGCCGAAGATTCTCATTGTCGATGGTGAGCGCCTCACGCGACTGGACGGACAACCTGGCATGCTGGGTCAGGCCCACCTCGTGGTGACACGCTCAGCGACCCTGCCGGCCGGCGCAACGCCCTGGTCGGAGGTCGTGGCGACCGGCGGCGCACTGCCGGATGTGGATGTCGATCCGGACGCCGATGTCTGCATTTTCTACACCTCGGGCACGACGGGCTTTCCCAAAGGCGCGCAGCTGACCCACCGCAGCTGCATCTCCAACCTGATGAACCTGATGTTCGGCGGCCAGGTGAGCCTGCTGGCCACTCAGCGGGCGACGGGTGTGATCCCCGATCCGACGGTCGTCCCGCCGATCCCCTCCGGCCTGATCACCACGCCATTGTTCCACGTCACCGCCAACAACTGCGGCGCCTATCCGTCCACGGCGATGGGCGGCAAGATGATCCTGATGCACAAGTGGGATGCGGGCGTGGCGCTGAAGCTGATCGAGCGCGAGCGCTGCACCTCAGCAGGCGGCGTGCCGGTGATGGCCCGCGAGCTGGTGACCCATCCGGACTTCGACAAGTACGACACCTCCAGCCTGCTGTCGGTCGGCGGCGGCGGCGCGCAGTTGCAGCCGGACCTGGTGGACAAGATCGACAAGTCGGTGGCCACGGCTCGGCCCAACACCGGCTATGGCATGACGGAGACCTCCGGCATCATCACCTCGATCTCCGGTGACTTCTTCGTCGACAAGCCAGCCAGTTGTGGCCGAGCCATGGCGACCTTCGACACCCGCGTGGTCGGCGACGACGGCCAGGAGCTGCCCCCCGGCCAGCCGGGCGAGCTGTGGGTGCGCGGACCCTCGGTGATCAAGGGCTACATCAACCGCCCCGACGCCACCGCCGAGTCGATCACCGACGGCTGGCTGCACACCGGCGACGTGGCCTATCTCGACGAAGACGGCTTCATCTTCCTGGTCGACCGCAAGAAGGACATGGTCTTACGCGGCGGCGAGAACATCTATTGCGCCGAAGTCGAAGCGGTGTTGCACCAGCACGCCGCCGTGGCCGAATGTTCAGTATTCGGAGTGCCGGACACCCGCCTTGGCGAGGAAGTCGGCGTGGCCATCGTGCTGCGGCCCGGCGAGGCGGTCAGCGCCGAGGCGTTGCGGGCGCACTGCGCGGTGGTGATGGCCCGTCACAAGATCCCCCGCTACATCTGGATCCTCGACACCGCCCTGCCCCGCAACGCCAACGGCAAGTTCCTGAAGCGCGAACTGCGCGAGACACTGAAGTTGGAAGACGCGACGTAGCACCCCTTCGTCGCCGTTACACCGGCCTTGCCATTTAGGCGTCATTGACGTATAGATCATCCTATGCACGTCGGGCCGATCACCGTCGCGGAAACGTCGGCGTTCGCGCGTGCGGCCGAGAAGTTGTGGGGCGAGGAGGAACGTACTGAACTGATCGACTTCATCGCCCGAAACCCTGAGGCCGGCGATGTCATCCAGGGGACCGGAGGTGTGCGCAAGCTGCGCTGGTCGCGCCCTGGCAGCGGCAAACGTGGCGGCGCCCGCGTGATCTACTTCTACTATCGATCCGACTGTCCGCTCTATCTGCTTCTGGCCTACGCCAAGGCGCAGGCAGGCGATCTGACAGCGGCTGAGAAACATGCAGTTGCCGTCTTCTCGGCAACCATCAAGGCAGCCGCCAGCCAGCGGCAGGGAGTCTGACCATGAGCAGCTTCGGCAAGGACCTTGTCACAGCGATGGAGGAAGCGGCGACCCACGCTCAGGGGCGCGGCGAGGCCGCTCGCATTCATGTCATCGATATTCCGGATGTTCGCGCCCTCCGTTCGGCGTTGGGCCTGTCGCAGCAGGCCTTCGCCAACGCCTACCGCATTCCGCTTGCAACTCTGAAGGGCTGGGAACAGGGCCGACGTCAGCCTGATGCAACGGCAAGCGCCTATCTGTCGGTTATCGCGCGGCTGCCTGCCGAGGCTCGAGAAGTGCTGCGGGCCGCGTAGAGTTCTATTGCGCCCAGGTCGACGTGGCCATCGTGCCGCGGCCCGACGAGCAGGTGGGCGTCGAGGCACTGTGAGCGCACTGCGCGGCGGTGATGGCCCGCCACAAGATCCCCCGCCACATCTGGATCCTCGACACCGCCCTGCCCCGCAACGCCAACGGCAAGTTCCTGAAGCGCGAACTGCGAGAAACGCTGAAGCTGGAGGATGCGACGTAGGGGTTGTGGTGAGCGGCGCTCACACCCCACTTATTGCTCGTCACCGGCGCCAAGGCGCGTAGCGACGCCGTGCCCCCATTTTGATCCGTCATCCCCGGCCAAGGAGCGCAGCGACGCCGTGCCGGGGACCCATAAACGCCGGCGCTGCGGGCCTATTCTCAGCGGCGAGGCTTCGGCATTTCCGGCGGGCCACGGTGTCTATGGGTGGCCGGGACAAGCCCGGCCATGACGTTCAAAAGATTTAATTTTTGCTCCACCACTGCCAACAGCGGGGTGTTCCTGCCTACCCCTTCACCCCATGAGGCGCGTCGAACCGGGGGTCCAGCAGGTCCTCCAGATAGCACATGGTCTTCAGCACGCCGACGTCGTCCAGCTGCCGGCCGATGATCTGCAGGCTCATCGGCAGGCCTGACGCCGACAGCCCGATCGGTGAAGCGCCAGCTGGGTTGCGGGTCATGTTGATGGCCGGGGTGAACTGCACCCAGTCGTCGGTGGGTTGGCCGTTCAGGACGGCGCCGCCGCCGATCCGGGGCGGCAGCGCCGCCAGCATCGGCGTCAATATCACGTCAGCGTCGCCGAATGCCGCATTCAGCGAGTGGGCCAGGGTGTGGCCGGCGTCGATGGCGCGGGAATAGTCCACCGAGCTCAGCATCAGGCCGTGTTCGATCTGCACGCGCAGATCCACGTCGATCTGCTCCCAGTCCGCCGTGCCCTTGAGGTGACCCTGGGCCTTGGCCCGCTGGGTGGTCCAGATCGCGTACCAGGCGCCGGCCGGGTTGCTATCCCAAATCTCAGCGGTGCGCTCCACGACCACGCCCTGGCGCTCCAGCAGCGCCACCACCGCCTCGCAGGCGGCCATGATCTCATCGTCCACCTGGGCATAGCCCATGGTTGGCGACCAGACGACTTTGCGCGGCCGGTTGTCGCCGTCCAGCGCGGCGCGCCAGGATCCAGCGGCGCGGGGATGCGCATAGCTGTCGGTGGGATGCGGGCCGCGCACCGCATCCAGAGCCAGGGCGGTGTCGCGCACCCGAAGCGCCATCGGACCCTTGACCGTCAGCACGCCCGAGCCCGGCGGATTGGGTCCGCCCACCGCGACTTGGCCCTGGCTGGTCTTCAGGCCCGAGAACCCGCAGACCGCCGCCGGGATGCGGATCGACCCGCCGCCATCCGAGCCGGTGGCCAGCGGAACCACCCCGCCGGCCAGTGCCGAGCCTGAACCCCCCGATGAGCCGCCGGCGTGATAGTCCGGGTTCCAGGGGTTGCGGGTGGCGCCGAACGGGATGTTCTCGGTCATGCCCTTGAACCCGAAGGCCGGCGTATTGGACTTGCCGACCACCACCGCCCCGGCCGCCTTCAGCCGCGCCACGACCACCGAATCGCCGGTCGCATGAGCGACGCCCGTGTGCAGCGCTGAACCGAATACGGTGCGATAGCCGGCGGCGTCCTCCAGGTCCTTGACCAGCAGCGGCATGCCGGCCAGCGGCCCGACGGCGTCGCCCCGGGCCAGCCGGGCATCAATGGCGTCGGCCTCAGCCCGTGCCGCCGCCGGCTCGACGGCGCAGACGGCGTTCAGCGTCGGCTGGGTCGCCGCGATATTGGCTAGGGCGGCTTCGGTGAGTTCACGCACGCTCACGCGGCGGCGGCGCACATCGCCGACCAGCGCCTCGATGGTGGTTGTCCTGAAGTCCACGCGCCCCTCCCAACCTCTGAAGTCGCGACCTGAACCTCTGGGCGCCGAATTGGCAAGAGCCGCAGCGATTGTCGCCAGCGCCGAAATCTGTGACGGTCGGCCCGTGAAGGAGAGACTGCCCGATGGATGACGCGACGCCAGTTTTGCCAAACGATCTGTCGGCGTTCTGGATGCCGTTCACCGACAACCGCAGCTTCAAGGCCCGGCCGCGGCTGCTCGCCTCAGCTCAGGACATGCACTATTTCACCCCCGAGGGTCGCCCGATCCTCGACGGCACGGCGGGCCTTTGGTGTGTCAACGCCGGTCACGGCCGCCCAAAGATCGTCGAGGCGATCCGCGCCGCAGCGGGCGTCCTGGACTATGCCCCCAGCTTCCAGCTCTCCCATCCCCGCGCCTTCGAGCTGGCCCAGCGGCTGACCGGCCTGCTGCCGGACGGCTTCGACCATGTGTTCTTCGGAAACTCGGGGTCTGAGGCGGTGGACAGCGCGCTGAAGATCGCTTTGGCCTATCAGCGCGCCATCGGCCAGGGCACGCGCACCCGGCTGATCGGCCGCGAAAAGGGCTATCACGGGGTCGGCTTCGGCGGCATTTCGGTGGGCGGGCTGCCCAACAATCGCAAGGCCTTCACGCTGCTGCCAGGGGTGGACCACATCCGCCACACCCTGGACCCGGCCCAGGCCTTCACGCGCGGCCAGCCTGAGCAGGGCGCAGACCTGGCGGACGATCTGGAAAGACTGGTCGGCCTGCATGGCGGCGAGACCATCGCGGCCGTGATCGTCGAGCCGGTGGCCGGGTCAGCCGGCGTGATCGTTCCACCCCAGGGATACTTGCAACGCCTGCGGGCGATCTGCGATCGCCACGGCATCCTGCTGATCTTCGACGAGGTGATCACCGCCTTCGGCCGGCTGGGCGCCGCCACCGCCGCCGAGCGGTTCGGCGTCATGCCCGACCTGATGACCCTGGCCAAGGGCCTGACCAACGCCTCGGTCCCGATGGGCGCGGTGGGAGTCAAGGCCGAGATCTATGACGCTGTGGTCAACAATGCGCCAGCCGGCATCGAGCTGTTCCACGGCTACACCTATAGCGCCCATCCGCTGGCCGTCGCCGCCGCCACGGCCACGCTGGAGACCTATGCCGAAGAGGGCCTGTTCGAGCGCGCCGCCGCCCTGGAGCCGGCCTGGGAGGCGACGGTTCACAGCCTGAAAGGCGCGCCCCACGTCATCGACATTCGCAACCTCGGCCTGATGGCCGCCTTCGACCTCGCGCCCAGTCCGGACGGCGTCGGCCGGCGCGGCGCGGCGGTGATGCAGGCCTGTTTCGACGCCGGCGTGCTGGTCCGCGCGACCGGCGACACCATCGCCCTGTCGCCGCCGCTGATCGTGTCCGAGGATCAGATCGGCGAGATCGTGGGCGCGATCAGGACGGCGTTGGGGGGTGTGGGATAAATCCTCTCGGCGAAGCGCTTCAAACGCGCGCATCGAGCGCCGACCGCCGGCCGTCTGCAGAGAACCAATCGATCAGTCTTGCGTCGGATGTCACGAGTTGGGCGCCGAGGCTCATCGCCGTCGCCGCAATCATCCGGTCGGCAGGGTCCTCGTGAAGGTCAGAAAGCTCGGCCGCCCGCCCCGCGACCGCGCCATCCAGGGGGGCCTCCGACAGACCGGCAGCGATGAGATCCGCGCGCCACCTGTTGATCGTGACATCCAGCGCGTAGCGCCCCTTTCGGATCAGCATCGCCGTCTCCCAGACCGAGATCGCGGAAAAGGCGACATCGCCCGTCTCGACGGCGGCCGCGATCGCCGTGCGCGCCTGCGGCCCTAGGCGTTCGCTGCCGCTGGAGAGCCAGAGCAGGGCGTTCGTGTCGAGCAGCAGCATCGTCAGGCGACGTTGTCCTCGTCGGCCGACCATGCGGCCGGATCTATGGCGAGCTGGTCGATGTCAGAGGAGTCCAACGCCACGAGCCCTCCCTTGTGGAGACCGAAGACCGGGCGCCCCACCGGTCCGGGACGCGCAGGCGCGAGTTGGGCAACCGGCCGTCCACGCTTGGTGATTGTGACAGGTTCGCCGGTCCGCTCTACCTCATCCATCAGGGCCAGGCACTGGGCCTTGAACGCCGATGCCGACAGAGTCCTTTGCGTGAATGTGACCATGGTCATGACTATGGTCATAGATCGGGCTGATTATCAAGTTGGAAGGCGATACTCACCACACATCGATGAACGAGCGCCGCCCGCGCAGGCTCGGACCGCTGGTGCACGCATCCAGCCCGCGGGTGATCCAGCTGCGCGTCTCTGATGGATCGATCACAGCGTCGATCTCCAGCACCTGGGCGACCGAGATCGCCTTGCCGGTTTCGTACATTCGGCCGAGCAGTTTCTCGAACAGCGCCTGACGCGCGCCAAGGTCGGCCTCGGCCTCCAGCTCCTTGCGGTACCCCAGCCGCACGGCGCCCTCCAGGCCCATCGGTCCGAACTCGGCGGTTGGCCAGGCGATGGTGAAGGCCGAGGCGGAGAAGTCGCCGCCGGTCATCGCCTGGGCGCCCAGGCCATAGCCCTTGCGCAGCACCACCGAGAACAGCGGCACCTCCAGGCTGCCGGCCGTGACAAACATCCGCGAGCCCCGGCGGATGGCGCCCGTTTTCTCGCTATCCGGCCCGACCATGAAGCCCGGCGTGTCGCACAGCGACAGGATCGGCACATTGAACGCGTCGCACAACTGCATGAACCGGGCGCCCTTCTCGGCGCCTTCGGAATCTATCGCCCCGCCCAGGTGGCGCGGGTCGTTGGCGATCAGGCCTAGCGGCCGGCCCTCGACGCGCAGGAAGCCGGTGATCATGCCCTTGCCGTAACCGCCGCGCAGTTCGATGAAGCTGGCGGTATCGGCCATGCCCTCGATCACCGTGTGGACATCATAGGCGCGCACCCGGTTCTCCGGGATCATGTGGCGTAGCGCCCGCTGGTCAGGGCAGGTCCAATCCGCAACCCGGCCCTGAAACATGCCCAGCAGCCGCTGGGCCGCCACGGTGGCTTCGGCCTCATCCTCGACCAGCAGGTCCAGGGCGCCATTGGCCCAGTGCACCTCGGCCGGGCCAATGTCGTCGGCCGAGAACACGCCCAGACCGCCGCCCTCGATCATCGCCGGACCGCCCAGGCCGATGTTGGAATAGCGGGTGGCGATGGTGATGTCGGCGCAACCGAAGAACACCGCGTTGCCGGCGAAACAGCGCCCCGAATTGATGGCGATGCGCGGTGCGATCCCCGACATTCGGGCGAAGGTGGTGAAGCTGGTGGTGTCCAGTGCGGAGGCTGAGAGCCCGCCGACGTCGACGTCGCCGGGGCGTCCGCCGCCGCCCTCGGTGTACCAGATCACCGGCAGCTTCCAGTGCTCGGCGAACTCCAGGATCCGGTCGGTTTTCTTATGCCCGAAGTGGCCTTGGGTGCCGGCCAGCACCGAGAAGTCATAGGCCAGGGCCACGCAGCGCGCCTGTTCGGCGCCGAACAGGCCGCCATTCACCTCTCCGACCCCGGTGATGATGCCGTCGGCCGGGGTGCTGGCTTGCAGGTCCGGGATGGTGCGCCGCCGACGCTGGGCGGCGATGGCCAGACCGCCGTATTCTTTGAAGCTGCCCGCATCGAACAGGTGGCTGAGGTTCTCCCGCGCGGTCCGCTGGCCCGTGCGGCGGCGGCGCGCGATGGCGTCCGGGCGCGCGTCGTCCAGGGTCAGGGCGATGCGCGCGTGAACCGCCGCAAGGTCGGGGCGGATCCGGTCCAGATCGACGGCTTCGACGACCTCCTGGTGATCCTCGCCGGCCCCGGGTTCGATGAAGGCCAGCGGTTGGCCCTCGTCCAGGGTTGCCCCCACCGCCGCCGCCAGACCGCGCACCACGCCGCCGACCGGCGCGGCGGCCAGATGCTGCATCTTCATGGCCTCCAGCGTAGCGATCGGCTGGCCGGCCCGGACCACATCACCCTCAGCGACCTCGA
The DNA here is from genome assembly GCA_043734425.1 of Alphaproteobacteria bacterium. GTDB lineage: Bacteria > Pseudomonadota > Alphaproteobacteria > Caulobacterales > Caulobacteraceae > Phenylobacterium. The sequence goes on along the minus strand of JAYTFM010000060.1, from coordinate 13,249 downwards.
AGCTGACGATGGTGGCCCGCAGGGGCGCGGTGGCGGATTGGGTCCCGGCGGGCGCCTGTACCCAGGCGTTCGCGGACTCGGAAGCCTCTGTAATCACCCTCGGCGCCAGCACCTCGGCGCGGGCCAACAGCTCGGCCAGACGGGACTCCACAAAGGTGGTGGTCGCCGTGCCGCTCGCCACTTCCGGCGCCTCCACCAGCGCCCGCAGCAGGCCCAGGTTGCTGTCCACGCCCTCAATCCGGAACTCCGCCGCCGCCCGACCGGCGCGGGCCAGGGCCGAGGCGAGATCGGGTCCGTGAACGATCAGCTTGGCGATCATGCTGTCAAAGGCCGGGCTGGGCCGATAGCCGCCATAGCCCGCGCCATCCACCCGTACGCCCGGACCACTGGGCGGCTCATAGCGGCGGATCGCGCCGCCGCCGCTGGACACGGTTCCGTCCGCCGCCAGCCGCTCCAGATTGATCCTGAGTTCCACGGCATGGCCGCGCACCGGCGGCGGGCCATCCGCCAGGCCGAGGTCGGCCAGGGTGACGCCGTCCGCCAGTCGCAGCTGGATCTGCACCAGGTCAAGGCCGGTGACCGCCTCGGTGACGGTGTGCTCCACTTGCAAACGCGGATTGACCTCCATGAAGGCCAGGGTCTCGCCATCGGCGTCGTCCAGCAGGTACTCGAAGGTCGCCAGGCCCTGAAGTCCCGCCGCCTCCGCCATCCGCACCGATGCCGTCTGAAGCTGCGCGCGGACCTGCGGCTTCAGGTCAATCGCCGGCGCGATCTCGATGATCTTCTGGTTTCGGCGTTGCAGCGAGCATTCGCGGTCGTGAATCGCCATTGCTGAACGGCCATCACCGGCCACCTGCACCTCGATGTGCCGCGCCCCATCAATACAGCGTTCGGCATAGAGGCGGTCATCCCCGAACGCGGCGAGCGCTTCCTGGGCGCAGGCGGCATAGGCGCTGGCGGGATCGCTCCCGGCCTCGACCCGCCGCATGCCACGCCCGCCGCCGCCGGCCACCGCCTTGATCATCACGGCTGAGCCGAGCTCTGCCTGGAACACTCGCACGTCGTCCACGCTCGCCCCGCCCGGCAGGCCTGGAACTAGCGGCGCGCCGCAGCTCTGCGCAAACGCGCGTGCCCGCGCCTTGTCGCCGAACAGCTCTAGAGTCTCAGCGCTGGGGCCGACGAACGTCAGACCGCCGGCCACGCAAAGCCGTCGGAACGCCGCGCTCTCCGACAGAAAGCCATAGCCCGGATGCACCGCATCGCACCCGGACGCCAGGGCGGCCGCGACTAGCGCCTCGGCGTCCAGATAGGCGCGAGGCCCGACGCCTTTCAGGGCCACGGCGGCGTCGGCGCGCTGGCGATGCAGCGCGGTCGCGTCATCTTCGGAAAAGACCGCGACAGACCGGATGCCGAGGTCAGCGGCGGCCTGGGCGATGCGGATGGCAATCTCGCCGCGATTGGCGATCAGCAAGGATTGGATAGTCAGGCGACATCTCCCCGGCAGCCGCACGGTCTGGCGGCGTTTGGATCATCATGGGCAGACGCAGCCCGCGCGGCAATCGCCGAGCGCGGTTCGCTTACGGGCGAGCAGCCAGTACCTTGCCCACCACCGGCGCCAGCCGCGCCGCAATGATCCGTGCGCCTTGAGCGTTGGGATGGATGCCGTCGGCCTGGTTCAGCGCCGCCCGACGCCCAACGCCGTCCAGCAGGTTCGGGTAGAGTGTTGCGCCATGCGCCCTCGCCAGGCTGGGGAAGATGGCGTTGAAGTCCCGCGCGTAGCCGCCGCCGATCTCCTGCGGCGCGGTCAGGCCGGCCAGGATGATGCGCATCCGCCGCGCTTTCAGCCGGCGCAGGATGCCGTCCAGGTTGGCGCGGGTCGTGCGCACATCCAGGCCCTGCAACAGGTCATTGCCGCCCAAGGCCACGACGGCCACGTCGGTGTCCGCCCGGACGCTGAAGTCCACGCGCGCCAGCCCGCCAGCGGTGGTGTCGCCGGAGACCCCCGCGCCGCGCACCACGCTGGCCGCGCCCAGGCGGGTCAGCGCCAGTTGAAGCTGGGCCGGCAGGGCATCGCGCGCGGGCAGGCCGTAGCCGGCGGTGATTGAGTCTCCCAAGATTGTCACCACCTTGGCGCGGGCGGCGTGGCCCGGCGTGGCCGCCAGGGCGACGCCGGCGGAAAGAAACACACGGCGGGTGGGGGTTGGCGGGGACATGGAACGCCTATCTAGAAGGCCTAGGCGTTCGCTCAAGTGACACGAGGCCCGATTGACCGATATTCCGCTACTGGCGCTGGAAAATGTCGCCCTGACCCTGCCGTCGGCCGCCGGGCCGGTAGAAATCCTGCGCGACCTCAGCCTGACCCTGGCGGCTGGCGAGCGGGCGGCGCTGGTCGGACCGTCTGGATCCGGAAAGTCGTCGCTGATCGCCGTCGCCGCTGGGCTGGAGCAGCCGAGCGCCGGGCGGGTGATGCTGTTTGGCCAGGACCTGGGCCGGCTTTCCGAGGACGGCCGGGCCAAGCTGCGGCGCGGGCGGGTCAGCCTGGTCTTCCAGTCGTTCCACCTGCTGCCGAACATGACGGCTGAGGAAAATGTCTCCGCGCCGCTGGAGATCGCCGGCGACCGCGCCGCCATGCCGACCGCCCGTGACTGGCTGGACCGGGTCGGCCTGGGCGCCCGTCTTCGGCATTATCCGCACCAGCTGTCCGGCGGCGAGCAGCAGCGGGTGGCTCTGGCCCGCGCGCTGGCGCCGCGCCCAGCGCTGCTGTTTGCGGACGAGCCCACCGGCAATCTCGACGCCGCCAACGCCCGGCATGTGGCGGACCTGCTGTTCGAACTGGTCGAGCAGAGCGGCTCTGCGCTGCTGATGGTGACCCACGATCCCGTGCTGGCGGCCCGCGCTGGCCGCGTCGTGACCCTCAGCGACGGCCGGTCGGTGGCGGCGTGACGCCGGTCTGGCTGGTCTTCGCCGGGCGTGAGCTGCGCAGCGGCATCAAGGGCTTTGGCATCTTCCTCGGCTGCCTGGCTTTAGGCGTTGCGGCCATCGCAGCGGCCAGTTCCACGGCCGAGGCGTTTCGGAGGGGCCTGGCCAGCGAGGCGGGTCAGATCCTGGGCGGCGACATCGCCATCTCGGCCAGCCAGCGCCGCTTTACGCCGGCCGAACGCCAGCGCCTCGCGAAGCTAGGTCGGACCTCCTATGCGGTGGCGTCGCAGGCCATGGCCGAGAGCTCCGGCGGGGCGCGGCGCCTGGTGGAGCTTCGCGGCGTCGATGGCGCCTATCCCTTGGCCGGAACCGTTACCCTCGCCGGCGCGGCCTCGCTGGCCGCTGCGCTCACGCCGCAGGACGGGGTCTGGGGAGCGGCCGTAGAGCAGGCTTTGCTGGACAAGCTGGGCTTGAGGGTCGGCGACCGCTTCAGGGTCGGTAATGTACCGATGCGGGTGGGGGCGGTGCTCGAGGCCGAGCCCGACCGGTTGTCGCGGGGCTTTGCCCTGGGACCCAGAGTTCTCACCCGGCCCGGCGCGCTGGAGGCCGGCGGCTTTCTGCAACCTGGCCTGCCGTTCGGCGAGACGGTGCGGATCGCGCTGAAGCCCGGCATGGCGCTGGAGCCCGCCAAGGCCCAGGCGACCAAGGCCATGGCCGGCTTCTATCGCCTGCGCGACCGCAATGACGCCGCGCCAGGCGTGCGGCGGATGATCGACCAACTGGAGTATTTCCTGGGCTTCATTGGCCTGGCCTCGCTGGTGGCCGGGGGTCTAGGCGTGTTTGGGGCGGTCAGCGCCTTTGTGGACGCGCGAAAGCCGGCCATCGCCACCCTGAAGGCGCTGGGCGCCGAAAGCAGCCTGATCCGCAACATCTACCTCGCCCAGATCGGCCTGCTGGCCCTGCTGGGCGTCGGGATCGGGTTGATCGTCGGCGCCCTTGTCCCTTTGGCGCTTGGCTGGGCTTACGCTGGCGACCTGCCGGTCCCCGCCCTGTTCGATATCTATCCCCTGGCGCTGCTGAAGGCGGCGGCGTTCGGCCTGCTGTCAGCGGCGGCCTTCTCGCTGGCTCCTTTGGCGCGGGCCCGCACGACGCCGCCGGCCAGTCTCTATCGCAGTGACATGACGGGCCGGATCGGGTTCGGGCCCGAGCTGATCGCCGCCGCCCTCGCCGCAATCGGGCTCGCCGGTCTGGCGGTGGTCACTGCGCCGACCCCGCTGGCGGCCGGCGTGATGATCGCCGGCGTGGCGACATCGTTCGGCCTGCTCTGGGCGTTCGGGTGGGGGGCAGCGCGGCTGGCGGGCCGGTTCCGAGGCGTGGCGCACGGCCCTCTGCGGATCGCCCTGGCCAATCTGGCTGGACCGCGCTCGGCCGCGCGCACCGCGACGCCTGCCATCGGCCTCGGCGTCGCGCTACTGGCGGCGGTGGTGCTGATCCAGTCGAGCCTGCTGCGGCAGATTTCCATCGTGGCGCCGCAGACCGCGCCGGCCCTGGTGCTGACGGACATTCCGGGCGACCAGGTCCAGGCCTTCGACGCCGAGGTGGCCCGCGCGGTCGGACGGCCGCTGACCCGCAACGACTATCTGCGCGCGCCGCTGATGAGCGGTCGCATCATCGCCATCGGCGGGCAGCCGGTGGACAAGTCGCAAATCGACAAGCGCGGGCAATGGGCGTTCGACAACGATATCAGCCTGTCAGCTATCGGACCCGAGCCGCCCAACGCTGGCGTCGTCTCCGGCCGCTGGTGGACGTCCGATGAGGCGCACCAACCGCTGCTGGCCATGGCCCAGGAGCCGGCCAAGGCGGCGGGCATCAAGGTCGGTGACACAGTGACCATCTCCATCCTCGGACGCGAGATCGAGACCCGGGTGGCGGCCCTGCGCGACGTGGACTTCGGCGCGTTCGGGGCCAGTTTCCCGCTGGTCCTGACCCCCTCGGCCATTGAAGGCGCTCAGCCGCGTCAAGTGGCCATCGCCAAGGCCAGCCAGGCCGAGGAGGCGCAGATTGTCCGCGCCCTGGGCCGCGACTTTCCGGGTGTGAACATCATCTCAGTCCGTGAACAGCTGGAGGCTGCCACCGAGCTGTTCGACCGCGTCGCCCTGGCGGTGCGCGGCGCAGCGGCCGTGGCCTTGCTGGCCGCCCTGCTCGTGCTGGCCGGGGCGATAGCGGCGCGGGCTCAGGCAAGGACGCGGGAGGCGGCGATCCTGAAGGTGCTGGGCGCCAGCCGCGCGCAGGTGCTGAGCGCCTATGTGCTGGAGTACGGCCTGGTCGGCGTGATCGCCGGCGCGGCCGGCGTCGGGCTGGGCTACCTCGCGGCCTGGCCGGTGGTGGTCAAGGTGTTCGAGGCCGACTGGAGCGTCGACTGGGGCGGGGTGGCGGTGCTGCTGGGCGGCGCCTCGGGGTTCGCCGCCGCTGCGGGCCTCTTGGCGGCGTTCCACGCGCTATCCAAACGCCCGGCGCCGGCGCTGCGCAGCGAATAGGCCCCTAGAGCCTGTTCGGGTCAGATGGAATCATCTGTCCCGATCAAACAGGCTCGATCTCTTTGATTTAGAGCGCGTTCGGGCGGCGAAACCGCTCACACTTTCGCCTAACGCGCTCTAGGCGCTGAAGTTCAGCTTCAGCCCCGGCTCCGGCCAGCGCAGGCGCACCAGCCGGCCGGTGTGCGACAGGGTGGCGTAGGCGTCGCACATATCCACGCCGCCGAAGCAGATGTTGGTGGTCATCTTGTCGTCCAGCGGCGTCGTGCGGCAGGCGCCCTCGGGCGTCATGGTGACGATCCCATCCGGCAGGGCGGCGATGGCGATGTCGCCGTTGACCTGGACCGCCAGGCTGTCGAGCATCGCCCGGCCCGGCGCATTGCCGACCAGCCGACCGCCGCGGCCGCCCTTGATGATCTGGCCCGGCGCCGCCAGGTCGAAGGCGATCAACCGACCGGTGAAGGTTTCGGCGGCATAGACGGTCTGCTCGTCCGGCGAGAGGCCGACGCCATTGTAGCCGGTGCCGAAGAACGACAGTTCCTCGACGTGCGATCCGTCCGGCCGCGCGTAATAGAGCCCGCTCTGGTGACGCACCCGCCCGCCGGCATGGCCAAGATCGGTGAACCAGAACCCGCCCTGGCGGTCGAACACCAGATCGTTGGGCGCCGACAGCAGGTTGTCGCCGACCCGGTCATAGATGCGCTCGAAGCGGCCGCTGGCCAGGTCGACCCGGTCGATCCCGCCCTGGATGCGCGGCCGGCCCGGCAGCGGCCCGGCCCCGGCGCCGCCGCCATTGTTGGTCACATAGACCGCGCCGTCCGGTCCCAGCGCCGCGCCATTCGGCCCGCCGCCCAGGTCGCAGATCACCTCGACCTTGCCGTTCCAGACCCGGCTCAGGGCGCCCCGCGCGATCTCCACCAGGATCACCGAGCCGTCCGGCATAGTGATCGGCCCCTCGGGGAACATCAGGCCCTCGGCCAGGACTTCAATGGACATGGCTTCCTCCAGATCGTTGCGCGGGGTCAGACCTTGACCAGAATCTCCCCGCCGCCGTCGCGGAACTTCTGGGCCATTTCGGCCATGCCGGTATCGACCTCGTTCTGCGCCCGGACCTGATCTCGGATGTCCTGGCTGATCTTCATCGAGCAGAACTTGGGTCCGCACATCGAGCAGAAGTGGGCGGTCTTGAACGCCTCCTTGGGCAGGCTTTCGTCATGGTATTCGCGCGCGGTCTCTGGATCGAGGCCCAGGTTGAACTGGTCCTCCCAGCGGAACTCAAAGCGGCTGCGCGACAAGGCGTCGTCCCAGGCGCGGGCGGTGGGGTGGCCTTTGGCGAGGTCGGCGGCGTGGGCGGCGATCTTATAGGCGATCACCCCATCTTTCACGTCCTGGCGGTCCGGCAGGCCCAGGTGCTCCTTGGGCGTCACATAGCAGAGCATGGCGCAGCCGAACCAGCCGATCATCGCCGCGCCGATAGCGCTGGTGATGTGGTCATAGCCCGGCGCGATATCGGTGGTCAGCGGGCCTAAGGTGTAGAACGGCGCCTCGTGGCAGTGCTTGAGCTGCTCATCCATATTGGCCTTGATCTTGTGCATCGGCACATGGCCAGGGCCTTCGATCATCACCTGGACGTTGTGGTTCCAGGCGATCTTGGTCAGCTCGCCCAGGGTGCGCAGTTCGGCGAACTGGGCCTCGTCATTGGCGTCGGCGATCGAGCCAGGGCGCAGGCCATCGCCCAGCGAGAAGCTGACATCGTAGGCCTTCATGATCTCGCAGATGTCTTCGAAGTGATCGTAGAGGAAGTTCTCGCGGTGATGGGCCAAGCACCACTTGGCCATGATCGAGCCGCCGCGTGAGACGATGCCGGTCACGCGCTTTGCCGTCAGTGGGATGAAGGGAAGCCGGACGCCGGCGTGGATAGTAAAATAGTCGACGCCCTGCTCGGCCTGTTCGATCAGGGTGTCGCGGAACACCTCCCAGTTCAGGTCCTCGGCGACGCCGTTGACCTTTTCCAGCGCCTGATAGATCGGCACCGTGCCGATCGGGACCGGGCTGTTGCGGACAATCCAGTCGCGGATGTTATGGATGTTGCGGCCGGTCGAGAGGTCCATGACCGTGTCGCCGCCCCAGCGGATCGACCAGACCATCTTGTCCACCTCGTCAGCCACGGTCGAAAGCACGGCCGAATTGCCGATGTTGGCGTTGATCTTGACCAGGAAGTTGCGGCCGATGGCCATCGGCTCCAGTTCGGTGTGGTTGATATTGGCCGGGATGATCGCCCGGCCGCGCGCCACCTCATCACGCACGAATTCCGGCGTGCAGAAATCCGGGATCGCGGCGCCGAAGCTCTCGCCGTCCTTGATGAAAGCATCGCCCTCCTTGCGCCGCAGGTTCTCGCGGATGGCGACATACTCCATCTCGGCGGTGATCACGCCGCGGCGGGCGTACTCCAGCTGGGTGACATTGCCGCCGGCCTTGGCGCGATAGACCCGGCGGGGCGCCGTGAACTGCGGCGCGAGATGCTCGCCCTTCGCAAAGCCGTTGTCCTCGGGCTTCACCTCGCGGGGATTGGCGACGATCTCCACATCGCCGCGCGAGACGACCCAGGGCTCGCGGACCTTGGACAGACCCTTCTCGATGTCGATCTTGGTGGTCGGCTCAGTGTAGGGCCCGGAGGTGTCGTACAGCGTCAGCGGCGGCTCCTTGGCCGAGGGATGCACCGCCACTTCGCGGAACGGCACGCGGATGTCCGGCCACAGCACGCCCGGCTGATAGACCTTGCGCGATCCGGGTCGCTCGCCGGTGGGAATGTCGGCGGGCCGCAAGGATCCGGTGGGCTTGTTCATGGCGCTTCTCCGCAGCAGGCGGACCATGGGCGTCGGTTGGGTGGTTCAGGCCCTTCCCTTCGCCGGCATGACCCGGATCAGGTTCGACGGGTCGCGGGCATCAACCCGCCTCTCAGCCGCTCCCGTGCGGCTCCCCGAGGAGCGGGGACGCTACGCCCAGACCCGGCCGCAGACCAGTCGGATTCCGTTTGGCGGCATGAATTGAAGACGCGGGGCCGACATCACCGTATGATCCTTATCAGAGGGACTTGGAGACCGACCATGAAACCCACAATCCTCGCCTTGGCCGCCGTCGTTACGGCGACCGGCTTGATCGCCGCGCACAAGGCGCCGGCGCCGAGCAACCTTCCACCCCCGCCGGCGTCCGGCGCTGGTCTCGCCTCAGGCCAGTGCCTGCGGTCCCACGCCATCAGGGGCCACACGATGGTCGATAATCATACCTTGCTGTTGGGGTCGGACCGTCATGAGGTCTACCGCGTAACCTTCAAGGGCGCTTGCCTGGCCGGCGCCACGAGTTCTGACCCGATCATCACCGAGCAACGGTCGGGCAGCGATCTGGTCTGCCGGCCTATCGACCTGGATATCGCGATCTCGAAGGGCGGGATCGCCTCGCCCTGCATCGTCGATTCGATCGCCAAGCTGTCGGTGGAACAGGCCCGCGCCCTGCCGCCGCGATTGCGGCCCTAGGCGGGACGGGCTAGCAGGCGGGGATGCACGTCGCCCGCCTCGACCCCTTCTGCTCCGCCCGCCCGCATGAGTGACAAAACCTCCCTCGTCCTTGGCGTGTTGGGCGGCATGGGTCCGGCTTCGACGCTGGAGTTCCTGACCCGGCTGCAAGCCTATACGCCCGCCGAGCGCGATCAGGACCACATCCGGGTCATCGCCGACATCAACCCCAAGACGCCTGACGGCAGTGTCCCCGGCTCAGACGCGGGCGCAGTGCTGGCCGAAATGGCGGGCGCCTTGCACGGCGCCGGCGCGCAGGTGTTGGCCATGCCCTGCAACACCGCTCATGCCCATGCGGGGCTGATCGAGCGGGCCTCGGGTCTGCCGCTCATCGATATGATCAGCCTGGGCGCTGAAGCCGCGCGCCGCACTGGCGCCATGCGGGCCGGTGTGCTCGGCGGCAAGGGTGCGCTCCGGCTCTACCGAGAATACCTGGCCGCCCGCGCCATGGGGCTGGTGACGCTGCCGGCCGAGCCGCAAGAGGCGTTCATGGCCACGCTTGCGCGCATCAAGGCCGGGGATCGCGGCCCGGCGGTGAAGGCGCAGATGCAGGGCTACGCCGAGACCCTGCGCCGGGAAGGCGCCGAGGTGCTGATCGCCGGCTGCACCGAAGCGCCGTTGGTGCTGGGCAAGGCCGACGTGCGCCTGGAGCTGATCGACCCCGGCGACCTGCTGGCCCATCAGGCGGTGGCGGTGTGTCTGGGCTGGGAGCCGGCGCCGCGCGGCGCGGGGTAGCGACCCCTCGAACGCAGATTGCTGCCCCTACGGCACGGGTTCTTCGGCGTAGGGTCACCGCAATACACGCCGCGATCAGGAACGCCCACTCCATGCGCCACGAACGCCAGGTTGAGCTGCTTCGCCGGCTGAAGGGTCGCGACCCGCATGAGCCTTGGCCTCTGGCGCCTGCCAGTCTGCACAATCCGGCGGCTCACTACGCCGATCCCGCGCGTTTCACGGTCGAGCTGCACACTCTGTTCCGGGGCCGGGCGCAGCTGCTGGGCCTCAGCAGTGATTGCGCGGAGCCCGGCGCCTGCCTGACCGCCGATCTGGGCGGCGTGCAGGTCGCCGTTGTGCGCCAGCCCGACGGCGCGCTGAAGGGCTTTGTCAACGCCTGCCGCCATCGCGGCGCGCCCATCGTGGCGGGTGATGGACCCGGACGGCCGCGCCTCAGCTGCCCCTACCACGGCTGGGTCTATGACCTGGACGGAACCCTGGTGGCGCGGCCCTATGCCGAGGCCGCCTTCGACGATGTGCCCAAGGCCGACTGCAACCTGCTGCCGATTTCCGTCGCCGAGGGCTATGGCCTGATCTTCGCCCAGGCCGAGGGCGGCGCCGGCCTGACCGCCGACAGCGCCCTGGCCGGCGCCGAGGTCGAGATCGGACCCTACGGGCTGGAACGCTACGTCCAGGTCGGATCGCGTGAAGACACCTTTGATTTCAACTGGAAACTGGTGCTCGACACCTTCACCGAGTCCTACCACATCCGCTCGCTGCACAAGGACTCGATCGCGCCCACCTATCTGTCCGAGGTCTCGATCTGCGACGCCTTCGGACCGCACCCTCGGATGATCGGCCTGTTGAAATCGGTGTTCACCGAAATCGAAAAGCCATCGGAGGCCGACTGGAGCTTCCTGCCGCACACCACCACCCAGTACATCTTCATGCCGTCCGGCCTGATCACCTATCAGCGCGATCACATCGAGCTTTGGCGGGTCACACCCCTGGCCGTCGGCCGCACGCGGGTGAAGGTCAGCCTCTATGCGCCGGAACCGCCCCAGACCGACAAGGCCCTGGGCTACTGGACCAAGAACCTCGACATGCTGTGGGGCGTCACCACCCGCGAGGACTTCCCACTGATGGCGCAGATCCATCAGAACCTGGCGTCCGGCGCCCTGCCCGAGGTGGTCTATGGCCGCAACGAGCCGGCGCTGATCCATCTGCATGCGTCGATCAACCAGGCGCTGGCGGACGCCGGCTGCGGGAGCGATTAATGGACCTGGACCTCAAGGACGCGCGCGTCGTGATGACCGGCGGTGCCCCGGCCAGCTGATCACCATGTCCGGCGGCTTTGCGATGCGCTGAGGGCGGCCCCTACAGCCGATCCGTCCGGAAGGTGTCGCAGGCGTCAGGATCGCCGCCCTCGGCGCCGGCCCGGAACCAGCGCATCCGTTGTTCCGAGGTGCCGTGGGTGAAGGCGTCGGGCATGACGCGGCCCTGGGCTTTGCGCTGGAGCGTATCGTCGCCGACCGCCGAGGCGGCGCGCAGGCCGTCCTCGATGTCGCTGGGATTGAGCGAGACCTGGCCCTGCGAAACCTCGGAGGCGTGGGCGGCCCAGACGCCGGCATAGCAGTCGGCCTGCAGCTCCAGCCGCACCGAGCCGCTGTCGGCGCCGCGTGCGCCCATCCGCTGGGCCTTCTCGCTGGCGCCGGTCAGGCTCTGCACGTGGTGGCCGATCTCGTGGGCGATCACATAGGCCCGCGCCGCATCGCCCCCGGCCCCGTATTTGGTCTCCAGCTCCTGCCAGAACGACAGGTCCAGATAGACCTTGTGATCGGCCGGACAATAGAACGGCCCCATGGCGGCCTGCCCGGTCCCGCAGCCGGTGCCGGTCGCCTGATCGTAGACCACCACCGAGGCCGGCGGGCGATAGGTCTGGCCTCGGGCCTGGAAGATCGGTTTCCAAACGTCATCGACATTGGTGGCGACCACATCGACGAAGCGGGCGGCGTCGTCGGCCGCAGTCCCGCGCTTGCCCTCCTGCTGCTGGACCTGCTGGCCCGTCCCGCCACCGACCACCGACAAGGTCGTCGCCGGATCGATGCCGAATACGAAATAGCCCACCAGCGCCAGGATCACCCCGCCTGCGCCGATGCCGCCGACCCCGGCGGCGCCCATGCCGCGCCGGTCTTCGATATTGCCGCTCTCGCGGCCGTCCTGCCAACGCATGCCGGGTCTTGGATCTCTCTGTTAACGCCGCTCGACGCTGAAGCGCACCAACTCACGCTTGGGCGCCTCCCAGGTGGGGCTGAGCTCCACGGCCTTCTGATAGTCGAAATAGGCGGCTTTGAGGTCGTCCAGGCCCTCATAGGCCAGGGCCCGATTGTAATAGGCCTTCTCCGGCTCATCGACACCCAGAGCGATCGCCTTGTTGAGGTCCGCCAACCCATCGGCATAGCGCTTGGCCCCGACCGCGGCGGCGCCGCGATTGACATAGGCCTCGCCCAGGTCCGGCTTCAGCTCCACCGCGCGATTGAAGTCGCCGTTGGCCTTGGCGAACTCGGCCCGCCGCAGCCTGAAGACGCCGCGGTTCACATAGGTGCCGGCGCGGTCCTTGGGGCTGAGCATCTCGGTGTCCAGCGCCTGGGTGCAGAGGCTCTCATAGCGCGTCGCGGACTCGCCGTTGAACGCCGCCAGCGAGCAGTCCCGCGCCAGACCGCCGCCGATCACCGTCACCGAGGCCTGCGCCGCCGTCGCCGCCAGGACGCAGGCGGCCATCAAAAGATAGGTTTTGAGCATCAGTCGGCTCCGAAGTCTGGCCCGCGATGCGCCACGGGTCGTGATGACCCATAGGGTCCGCCCGGAAGGCCGCGCTGTCAATTCTCGGGCGCCATGCGAAAGCGTCGCAAGTCTTGGCGCCGGACATAGAACCCGCTCATCCCCACGATGGCGCCGCCCCAGGGCCGAAGCGCTCAGGGCTGAAGCGTTCAGGGCTGAAGCGTTCAGGGCGGCGGGAAATATGGACACGAATTTAGATGTCCAAATTGGGCCGGATTTAGACTGTTTTCGCATGTTTGAGTCTAAACTCACTACCTCTTAGAGACTTGATTTTATATGATTATGTATTCCTGGGAGATCTATATCGCCGGCGAAGCGGGGCAGATGGGTTTAGACGTCAGAATGATGGATGTTCGTTCTTTGTTCACCATCACACATGTGGCCTGGGAAGGCAAGTCTGGCGCCGTCTCGCAGACCAGGGATGGCCCCGGAGCCGCCTACCGCCGCCACGGGCAGCCTTCGCTGGCTGCACCAGGACCGCCAGGGCTCGGTGATTGCGGTGTCGGACGCGGCGGGGGTGGTCACACCCTACGCCTACGGCCCCTATGGCGAGCCGCAGAGCTGGGCGGGCTCGCGGCTGCGCTACACGGGGCAGATGGCGATCCCGGAGGCGCAGCTCTACCACTATCGGGCGCGGGCCTATGACCCGCTGAAGGGCCGCTTCCTGCA
>JAYTFM010000059.1:0-33640 GCA_043734425.1 Alphaproteobacteria bacterium | reverse complement strand
CCAGCCTCATCTCCATCACCCGCACTCCGTATCCAATCCCCCACAAAGGAATCAGACACCGAGCCCGCCTTCAAGCCAGATGTGTGAATGCCGTAGCCCCGCAAGGGGGAGAGGGCTTTCTATGGGGGAGGACCTACTCATGACCAACCCCTCCGAGGATCACGCCAAGCCTTGGGAGACCACGCGGCGGGGGCTGCTCTTGCTGGTGTCCAGTCCGTCAGGCGCGGGCAAGACCTCGTTGTCGCGGCGGCTGGTGGCGGACCATCTGGATCTGGAGCTGTCGATCTCGGCCACCACGCGGGCGCCACGGCCGGGCGAGGAGGAGGGGCGGGAGTATTTCTTCAAGACGGCCCCGGAATTCGACGCGATGATTGCAGCGGGAGAGCTGCTGGAATGGGCCCATGTCCACAACGCCCGCTATGGCACGCCGCGCGCGCCGGTCGAGGCCGCGCTGGGGGCCGGCAAGGACGTGTTGTTCGACATCGACTGGCAGGGCGCCGGGTTGATCGCCCAGGCGATGCCGGAGGACAGCGTACGCGTCTATGTGCTGCCGCCGTCCTGGTCGGACCTGTCGCGACGGTTGCACGCGCGGGCCCAGGACTCAGAGGAGATCATCCAGTTTCGGCTGGATCGCGGTCGAGAAGAGATCACCCACTGGGGCGACTATGACTATGTGATCGTGAACAAGAATTTCGACCGCGCCTATGCCGATCTGGGCCACATCTATCGGGCCGAGCGGATGAAGCCGGGCCGCAATCCGTGGCTGCCGGATTTCGTGACGGCGCTGGGCGAGGAGGACCCGGCGTGACCGATCTACGCGCCGAGGCGCATTCCGAAGACACCGCCTTCGTCGGCCACCCCCGAGGGCTCGCCTATCTGATCACCGTGGAGGCGTTCTGGGCGTTTTCGTTCTTTGGCCTGCAGTCGATCCTGACGCTCTATCTGACCCACCAACTGCTGGTCCCCGGACATGAGGAGCGGATCTGGGGGATCGGGCTCTACCGCGCGTTCCTGGATGGCGGGGGCGCCCGCTCGTCGTCGCTGGAGGTGGCCTCGCGCACGTTCGGGTATCTGACCAGCCTGGCCTACGCCTTCCCGCTGATCGGGGCGATCATCGCCGACCGCTGGTGGGGCCAGCGGCGAACCATGACGGTCGGGCTGGTCATCCTGGCGATCGCCATGACGCTTGGGACGTTTGAGGTCGGGTTCCTGGTGGCGGCGGTGCTTGCGGTCGTGGGGTCAGGCCTGCTGAAGTCCAATCTGGTGGTGCAGATCGGACGGCTTTACCAGGGCGCCGATCCGCGCCGGACCAGTGCGTTCGCCTATCTGTTGATCGCCGCCAATGTCGGCGGGTTCTCAGCGCCGCTGATCGCTGGGACGCTGGCCGAGAAGGTGAGCTTCCGGTCCGGGCTGATCGCCTTGGCCATCGCCATGATCCTGGCCCTGGTGGCGTTCCTGGCCGGCGCGAAACATATGCCCAGCGATGCCGGCGTCGCCGATCACGCGGCGCCGGTAGATGCAGGCGAGCGCCGAAGCGGCATTCTCACCGCCCTGCTGCTGTCGCTGCTGCTGATCCCCTGCATCGCGTTCTTCGGCGCCTATCAGCAGGTGTTCAACGTCTTTCCGGTCTGGGCCAGCGATCATGTGGCGTTGAACCTGGGATCGTTCCGCATGCCGGTGACCTGGTTTTCCACCCTGGACGGCCTGCTGACCATCGCCGGCGCGGCGGTGACCATCCGCTTCTGGGATTCTCAGAACCGCCGGGGCAAGGGCTGGAGCGACGTGACCAAATTGATGTTCGGCTGCGGGTTGGGCGTTGCGGCCTACCTGCTGATCGCGGGCGCCACCCTGGGCGCGGGGTCGGGGAAGGTGCCCATGCTGGCGGCCGCCGGCCTGTTCCTGCTGATCGACCCGGCGATCACCTGGATCGACACCGTCACGACCTCATTGTTTTCGCGGATGGCGCCCGCGTCGCTGAAGTCGACGATGATCAGCTTCTACAGTCTGAGCCTGTCGGCCGGCTATATGATCACGGGTCAGATCGGCCGGCTCTATACGCATCTGCCGACCCCAGGGTTCTGGGCGCTGCACGCCGGGATCGTGGCGGTGGGGCTGGTGTTCCTGGCGCTGTTCGGGCGGCCGATCACCCGCGCGCTCGCGGCAAGGGCGGGCTAAGGTCGCGCCATGGCCGTCGCCTTCACCCGGGAAGAGGACTACGAGGCCCAGGCGGCGAACCTGCCGGACCGGCCGGTCTCGCCGCATCCCAATCTGGTCACCGCCAGCGGCCTTGCCGCCATCGAAAACGAGCTGGCCAGCGCCCGCGCCGCCTATGCGGCCGCTCAGGCCGAGGGCGGCATCAGCGCCGACCGCACGGCGATGGCCAGGGCCACCCGCGACCTGCGCTATTGGTCCGCGCGCCGGGCCAGCGCCCAGCTCACCCAGCCGGAGCTGACGGCCGGCGTGGTTCAGTTCGGCGTCACCGTCGAGATCGAACGCGAGGATGGCCGCAGGCAGACCTTCCGCATTGTCGGCGAGGACGAGGCCGACCCCAAGGCCGGCAGCGTCAGCTACCTGTCGCCGCTGGCCGCGGCGCTGCTGGGCAAGGCGGTGGGCGATGTGGCGCTGCTGAACGGCGCGGAGGTTGAGGTGGTGGGGGTGCGGTAGGGCGGGACCTCACCCATGCACATAGGCGCCGCCGTTGGCGTGGATCACCTGGCCCTGCACGAAGGCGGCAGCCGGGCTCAGCAGGAAGTCCACCACGGCGGCGTAGTCTGCGCCTTCGGTCAGGCGGCCGGAGGGGTTGGACCGGGCGCCGCGTTCCAGGGCCCGTTCGGCGGCGGCCTCGCTGCCGAGCATCCGCGCCACCGAGGTGGTGGCGACCAGCCCCGGCGCTACGGCGTTGATCCGCACGCCGCGCGGCGCGAGTTCCGCCACCAGATAGCGGATCAGGCTCTCGGCCAGCGCTTTGCCGGCGCCCAGGGCGGCGTAGTTGGCCAGTACGGTTCGCGCCCCGGCGCTGGAGATGAACACGATGCTGCTGCCCCGCTGCAGCTGCGGCAGCGCCTTCTGGACCAGATACAGCAGCGACAGGCCGTTGACCTGGATCGCGCGGGTGAACTGTTCCAGGTCGGCTTCCAGCAGCGGGGTGGGGTAGATCGCCGCCGCGCTATGGACGATGTGCAGCGGCCCGCCGCCGAGGTCCGCTGCGGCCTGCATCAGCGCTTCCACCTGCGCCACATCGCCGACGTCGGCGCGATGGGTCCGGGCAGTTACGCCAAGGCCGGCCAGCCGCTCGACCGCTGCGGCCGCCGCCGTCTCATCGCTGTGGTAGGCCAGCAGCATGGGCTCGCCGCGCGCCGCCAGATGCTCGGCGATAGCCAGGCCGATGCCCTTGGTTCCGCCGGTGATGAGGATGGTCATGGCTGTGCTCCGCGTGTGGGGAGCGGGGGTCTTTTCATCCCGGGGGAGATGAGGCAAGGCGCGGGGCATGAAACGAAGGGTCACACGACGTCCGGGTTCCCTTCCTCCTCCCCCGGGCTCGCGCCGCTGCGCGGCCCGCCCCGAGGGCAGGCTGAGGAAGGGCAGGGATGGTGGTGAGCGCAGGGCGCTAAAGTGTCAGGCTCCGTTGGGCTCTGAGTCGAACAGCGTCTCAAGCCGCAACGCCGTTGTCACACCACCACCCAACCCTCCTCCATCGAGGAGGAGGGCTTTTGATCCGCTCGCGAAATCTGTGAATCCGATAGCTGCGCAAGGGGGAGAGGGCTTTGGCGGTGTGCGGACGAAGTCTGCGGTAATCCTGGCGGCGCTGCTGATCACAGCCTGCGCACCGCCCGCGCCGGCGCCTTTGCCGCAGAGCTTTGCCTATGTCTGCCAGGACGGGCGCGCGTTGCAGGCGGTCTATCCGGATGCCGCCACCGCCCGGCTGACCGAAAACGGCGTGACGCACATTCTGCGGGCCGGGCGCGCGGCCAGCGGCGTGCGCTATGTGGGCGCCGGGCTGCAATGGTGGACGAAGGGCGAGCAGGCGCGGCTCTCGCGGCTGGAGCCCGGCGAGGCGGTGGCTGAAGACCCGGGCGTGCTCTGCCAGCCGCCGGACCGGGCGCCCGGCAGCGCGCGGGGCGCCGCCAAGGTTGCCGCCGACTATTATGCGCTGGTGGAGTCTGGCAAACTGACCGAGGCCAGCCGTCTTCGCCGCGACGGCGTGGTTGAAGACGTGGCCCCCTTCGCCACCCTGGCCGCGGAGGTCGGCGCGCCGGGACCCGTCGAAGGCGCGGCGGGATCGCTCTATGTCCAGGTCCCGGTGGTGCTCTACGGCCGCTATGTGACCGGCGGGGCTTATCGAAGGGCGGGGCAGGTGACGCTGCGGCGGGTCAACAGCGTGCCGGGCGCGACGGCGGCGCAGTTGTCGTGGCGGATCGAGCGGATTGAGTTGAGGCCGTGAGGGGGAAGTGGCGCGAATGACGGGACTCGAACCCGCGACCTCCGGCGTGACAGGCCGGCGCTCTAACCAACTGAGCTACATCCGCCCAAGGCCTATCGGCCGTGCGAAGGCGGCTCTGATAGGCATGGCGCCGAATCGAGTCAACGGAAGAGTGAGGTACGGGTGACGGGGCGGGCATCGAGCCGCAAAGCCCCTCCCCCTTGCGGGGAGGGGTTGGGGTGGGGGTGCACACTCGGCGTCGGGGTTGGCTCACCGAGGCTATGCGCGAGGTTTTCGAGTCAGAGCGGGCACCCCCACACCCAACCCTCTCCCCGCAAGGGGGAGAGGGCTTTTGGGGCGCAAGACCTATGGAAAGGTCTCCTTGCATGAGAAGGCAGCGCTCCCGTTGGCCTCGCTCTTCTCCATCGTCAGAACCGGTTCCACTTTGCGGGATTGGGCTTTAGAGTCGGGGCATGACTGATTTCATCTTGCACCATTACGACACCTCGCCCTTCTCGGAGAAGGTGCGGCTGATGTTTGGGATCAAGGGGGTGGAGTGGGCCTCGGTGATCCAGCCGGTGATCATGCCCAAGCCGGACCTGCTGCCGCTGACCGGCGTCTATCGGCGCATTCCGGTGATGCAGATCGGCGCGGATGTCTATTGCGACAGCCAGGTGATCCTGGCTGAGATCGAGCGGCGCTGTCCCAGCCCGGCCCTGGTCAGCGGCATGGATTGGGCGGTGAACCTGTGGGCCGACCGGGTCTGGTTCCAGGCCTGCGTGGCGGTGATCTTCTCAGCGATGGGCGACAGTGTGCCGAAGGAATTCATCGCCGACCGTGAGAAGCTGTCGGGCCGGCCGTTTGACGTGGCCGGGATGCAGGCGGTGGCTCCGATGATGATCCATCAGTGGCGGGCCTATGCGGCCTGGCTCGAAGCGGGGTTGGCGGGGCGCAGCTTCCTCGGCGGCGATGCGCCCTCAATGAGCGATGTCGCCTGCTGGATGAACATCTGGTGGACGGGCAGTGCGACGCCGCCAGCCTTGCGCGAGCGGCTGTTTGGCGGGCTGAGCAACATCCAGGCGTGGCGCGAGCGTATCCGGGCTATCGGTCATGGCGGGCGCCAGGAGATGGACCCTTCGGAGGCCCTGAAGATCGCCGCCGCTGCGACGCCCGCCGCCGTGAGCTTCGCCGATGACCTGACCGGCCTCAGCGCCGGCGACGCGGTCAGCGTCCAGGCCGATGACTATGGGCGAGACTCCATCGAGGGCGTCCTGGTGGGGCTGGCCCCCGACCGCATCACCGTCGCGCGGACCGACAAGGATCTGGGCGTGATCAACGTGCATTTCCCGCGCGCTGGCTATGTGCTGGCCCGCCGCTAAGGAGCCTTTTCGATGAACGACCGCATTAGCGTCACCATGGATGGCGGCGTCGCTGACGTGCGCATGGTGCGAACCGACAAGATGAACGCCCTGGACCCGGCGATGTTCGCCGCCCTGGTGGAGACCGGTGAGCGGCTGAAGGCCGACGGATCGGTGCGCGCCGTGGTGCTGTCGGGCGAGGGCCGGGCGTTCTGCGCGGGCCTCGACATGGGCAATTTCCAGGCGATGGCGTCGGGCGAGCGGGGTCCCGGCGTGGGCTCGGCGGGGCCGCTGTTGACGCCCAAACGCACCGACGGTGGCTCCAACTCGGCCCAGCACGCGGTGATGGTGTGGCGCGAAATCCCAGTCCCGGTGATCGCGGCGGTGCATGGCGTGGCGCTGGGCGGCGGGTTTCAGCTGGCCCTGGGGCCGGACCTCAGGTTCGTGGCGCCGGACACCCGGATGTCGGTGCTGGAAATCAAATGGGGGCTGATCCCCGATATGGGCGGCGTGGTGCTGATGCGCGGCCTGGTGCGCGATGACGTGGCGCGCGAGCTGACCTATTCCGGCCGCATGTTCAACGGCGAGGAAGCCGGCCAGATGGGCATCGCCACCCGCGTCACCACCGATCCGCGCGGTGAAGCCCTGGCGTTCGCCCATGATGTGGCCGGCAAGAACCCGCACGCCATCCGGGCCGGCAAGCGGCTGATGAACCTGGCGATGAGCGGCGACCAGCACGGCATCCTGAAGGCCGAGAGCGTCGAGCAGACCGCGCTGATGGGGTCGCCAAACCAGGTCGAGGCCGTGCGGGCGAGCCTGGAGAAGCGGGCGGCGATGTTTGCTGAGGTGGGGTGAAACAGATGCTCCCCCAGCGCGCTTGCGCGCGATCAGGGGGAGCTGTCAGCCCGCAGGGATGACTGAGGGGGTTCACGCCCCCAGCGCTCGGGATGCAACCCCCTCCGGCGCGGAGCCTGTCCTCAGGCCGGCCGTCGGCCGGACCCGGGGGCGCCACCTCCCCCTGGCGGGCTTCGCCCTTGGGGAGGACCTCACCCCCGCCCGACGAACGGCATCTGGGTGGCCATTACGGTCATGAACTGGACATTCGCCGAGAGCGGCAGTCCCGCCATATAGAGCACGGCGTCGGCCACCGCCTGGACATCCATGGTCGGTTCGACGCGGACTGAGCCGTCGGGTTGCGGCACGCCCTTGGCCATGGCTCGGGTCATGTCGGTGGCGGCGTTGCCGATGTCGATCTGCCCGCAGGCGATGTCATAGGCCCGGCCGTCCAGCGACGTGGATTTGGTCAGGCCGGTGATGGCGTGCTTGGTGGCGGTGTAGGCGATGGAGCGCGGCCGGGGCGCGTGGGCTGAGATCGAGCCGTTGTTGATGATCCGCCCGCCGCGCGGATCCTGGTCCTTCATCAGCCGGAACGCGGCGCGGGTGCAGAGGAAGGCGCCGGTCAGGTTGACGTCCACCACGCGGCGCCAGTGCTCCAGGCTGTGATCTTCCAGCGGCGTCGGCGGCGCGCCGGTTCCGGCGTTGTTGAACAACAGGTCGAGGCGGCCGAACCGCTCGGAAACGGCGGCGAACAGGGCGTCGACTGCGTCTTCGCGCGCCACGTCGGTGGGTACAGCGAGGGCTTCGCCGCCCTCGGCCAGCGCCGATGTCGCCTCCAGCGCGTCGGCCCGCCGTCCGGCCAGGGCGACACGCCAGCCGGCTTTCAGTAGCGCCAGGGCCACAGCCCGTCCGATACCGCTGCCGGCGCCAGTGATGATCGCGACCTTGGCCATTGCGTCCTCCATCGTGTGTGACTAGCGCTAGAGCCTGACCTTTTCAGATGGATTCATCTGAAACGGACAATCAGGCTCGCTTTCATATGCTTCGAGCGTGACGGGCGCCTGAACCGGTATCCACTTCAGGCTGTCACGCTCGCTTCGGCGTTTTCATACCAGACCTACGAGGCCCTATGCCCGATTTGCCGCCGCCCGCGCCTGAGGTCGAGGTCGTTATCGTCCATGCCCCGAGGTTGGCGCCCCTGGGCGGCGAGGCGGTGTTCAGCGCGGTGCAGCTGGGTCCCGAACAGCTGCGTGAGACACCACGCCTGGATGAGGCGCTGAAGCGGACGCCGGGCGTGTCGCTGTTCCGGCGCACCGGCAGCGGCGCGGCCAATCCGACCACCCAGGGCCTGTCGCTGCGGGCCATTGCGCCATCCGGCGCGGGACGGGCGCTGGTGACGCTGGACGGCGCGCCGCAGAACGATCCGTTCGGCGGCTGGGTGATCTGGAGCGCGCTGCCGGCCGAGGGCCTGGACGGCGCGAGCATCGTGCGTGGCGCGGGGTCGGGACCCTATGGTGCGGGCGCCCTGACCGGGGTGGTGGCGTTGCAGGAACGCGGAACGGTGGACGGCCTGGCGGCGGTCGACATTTCGGCGGGCGAGCGGAACAGCTATCGCGGCGTGGCGGTGGTTGGCGGACCGGGCCTAGTCGCGACGGCGGCGTTGTCGTCGAGCCGCGGCTATTACGCCGTGCGCGGACCTCGGCGCGGCGCGGCGGACCAGCCGCTGAAGCTGGACGACGCCAGTCTGGCGTTCCGCGCCCAGGGCGAGGTCGGCGGCATTCAGGTCGCGGCGCGGCTCGCCGGCTATCAGACCCGCCAGGGCGCGGGCCTCAGGGGCGCCAGGTCCGAGGCGTCGGGTGCGGCGGCGACCGTGACCGTGGCGCGTCCGGTGGCGGAGGGCGTCGGCGGCTGGCGTGTCCAGGGCTGGGTGCGAGGCAGCAATCTGCGCAACAGCTCGGTGGCGGTTGCCGCCAACCGCGCCACGACCACGCCGGCCAATGACCAATATCGAACTCCGGCGGTGGGCTATGGCCTCAATGCCGCCTGGCAGGGCCGGTCGGAGGCTTTCAGGTGGGAAGTCGGCGGCGATGTGCGGCTGACCGACGGGACCGAGACCGAGCGCTTCCGGTTCCTGAACGGCGCCTTCAGCCGGGTTCGGGAGGCGGGCGGCAAGACCCTGGTGGCCGGGGCCTATGTCGAGGGCGTGGTCGATGAGGGGCCCTGGCTGGTGACCGGCGGCGTGCGGCTGGACCGAGCTAGGGCCTATGGCGCCCATCGCGTCGAACGCGACACGGCGAGCGGCGCCGTCACGCTGAACCAGAGCGCGGCAGACCGCAGCGACACCCTGCCGACCGGCCGGGTGGGCGTGAAGTACGCGGTATCGGACGCGCTCTATCTGCGCGCCGCCGCCTATGCGGGCTTCCGGCCGCCGACCCTCAACGAACTGCACCGCCCGTTCCGGGTGGGCAATGACGTGACCGAGGCCAATGCGGCGCTGAAACCTGAGACGCTGCAGGGCGCGGAGGCGGGCATCGGCGGCGAGGGCTGGGCGCGCTGGTCGCTGGGGGTGTTCTACAACCAGTTGAAGGATCCGATCACCAATGTGACGATCGGGATTGGCCCTGGGGTCTTCCCGACGGCTGGGTTCATTCCGGCGGGCGGCACCCTGCGCCAGCGCCAGAACGCCGGCGAGATCCGGGCGTGGGGGATGGAAGGCGAGGCGTCGGGCGATCTGGCTGCAGCGGTCAGCTGGCGGGCCGCGTTTGCCTATACCGACCCCAAGGTGCGCGGCGGCGTCACGGCACGTCAGCTCACGGGTTTGCGCCCAGCCCAGACGCCGAAGTGGACGGTGACGGGTGGCGTGGATGTGACGCCGGTCGAACGGCTCAGCCTGTCCACGGACGCTCGCTATGAAAGCGCGCGCTGGGAGGATGACCTGAACACCCGGCGGCTGTCGGCTGGCGTCGTCGTGGATGCGCGCGCGGCGTGGCGGATCGATGACCGCGCCGAGGTCTATTTGGCGGTGGACAACCTGGCGGACGCCAAGCTGGAGGTTGGCGAGACGGCGGACGGGACGGAGAGCTTTGCGGCGCCTCGGACCGTGCGGGTGGGGTTCAGTTTCCGGCGGTAGGACGCTGCGCCCAACGTAGCTTGCCAGATGGCAGCGAGAGGTGTTTCCTGTCCCAGCAACCTGCGAGGGACGGCATGCGCATCCTGGAGGGCCTGAAAGCCAGCGCGATGATGGTCCTGCCAACCGCAGCGTTGCTGCTGGGGCCCGCTGCTCTTGCGTCAGGCGGCGACTGGATCTGGCCTCGCGCGCTGTGGTTCCTGGGCGGGTTGGCGGTGATGTCGGCCGGTTCCAACGTCGCCCTGGCGGTTCTGCGGCCGGCAAACTTTGAGACGCGAAAGGCGCGGCCGACGCAGAAACAGCCGCTGATCGACGTCATCGGGCTGATCGCCTATATCGGATACATCCTGGCCTGGGTGGTGTTCCTGTCGCTGGACGCCCGCGTCCTGCATCTGCTGCCGGCGCCGCCCGCGTGGTTGTCGGCCGTCGGGGGCGTGGCGGCGATCCTGGGCAGTTCGGTGACCTTTCTGGCGGTCTGGCAGAACGCCTTCGCCTCGCCCAACATCGAGGATCAGGCGGACCGGGGCCAGCAGGTGGTCGACACCGGCATCTATGGCCTGATCCGTCACCCGCTGTACGCGGGCAATCTGCTGCTGTTCGCGGGAACGGCCCTTTGGCTGGGCAGCACGGCCGCCCTGATTGGCGTGAGCGTGCATCTGGTGGCCACCCTGGCTCGCATCCGGATCGAAGAGGCGTTCCTGCGCGAGAACCTGCCGGACTACGCCGCCTATGTGGTCCGCGTCCGGGCTCGGCTCATTCCCTTCGTGGGGTGAAGCTTCGGAAGCAGAACCTAATCCGCCTTCGCAAACAGCGTCTCATGCCGCGCGCAGATTCGATCCCAAAGGCCGGCTGCCTCGGGCAGGTCCAGCTCGAACTCACGCTTTAGAAGCGCTACGAATTGGTCCGCCGTGGCGATCAGGCTGTCGTCCTGGCTTTGGGGTGTCAGGCGCCGGAAGGCGCGACCGCGCAGCAGGCGAATCTCCGCGCCCATGTGCCGCTGGGCGATGGCGGTCATCACGAAGATCGAGTCCGGGGCGGTCTGCAGGTGATGGCACATCGCCGACAACTGTGCAGCATCGGCTGGCTCGAGGGTAAAGTCGAAGTTCGGTGCGCCGCCGGCCGGGTGGTTGTGGAAGCGCCACCAGTCCGCATCCAGCCGTTCCAGCCGATAGACGTAGCCGTCGGAGGTGATCTCGCCGGCCTGCAACGGATAGGGGTCGCGTGGCCCGTCGCCGAACCCCACGTCGGCGATCCACGGCTGGTCCAGGTCGACCTTGAGGACCAGATGGTTGCCGACCACCGCCTCGCCGCGCACCATCCGGTGGACGCCGCCGGCCAGCCGGGTGACCTGAAAGCCGATGTCGTCCAGCACCGCGCCCAGCAGGCCGTTCATCTCATAGCACCAGCCGCCCCGGCCGCGCCGGACGATCTTGTCGAATGCCTCGGAAGGACTGGTGGTCACGGGTCGTCCCAGCTGAACGTCCAGGCTGTCGTAGGAAATCGCCAGCGAATGCGCGCGATGCAGGGCTTGAAGGCTCGCCAAGTCCCGGCGCGGAACGCCCTGGAAGCCAATGCGGTCGAGGTAAGCTTGAACGTCCATGACGATCCATCGGGAGGGGATGCGGTGCGGCGTCGATCTCTATAGGCTGGCGGATGCAGCGGCCACAATTGGCGTGACGGCGCCGGCGTTTTGACACCGAACCCAGGAAATCCGTGAACTACCGTCACGCCTTCCATGCCGGAAATTTTGCCGATCTGGTGAAGCACGCGGCGCTGCTGCGGCTGATGTCGGCGATGACTCGGGGTTCGCCGCTGACCGTGATCGACACCCACGCGGGTCGTGGACTGTACGATCTGGCCGGCGCAGAGGCCGCGCGCTCCGGCGAGGCCGAAGCGGGGATCGGCCGACTGATGGCGGAGCAGGGGGCGCCGCCCGAGATCATGGCTCTCAAGTCTGCGGTCATGGCGCTCAACGACGGGGAGGGTCTGCGGCGCTATCCCGGCTCACCCTGGCTGATCGCCCAGGCGCTGCGACCCGCGGACCGATACCTCGCCTGCGAACTCAATCCCGACGAGCATGCCGCGCTGGCGGAGACCTTCAAGGGCCAGCCCACGGTCCGCACGCTCTGCGTTGATGGCTTCCAGGCGCTGCAGACGCTGGCGCCGGCTCAGGCGCGGGTGTTGGCGCTCATCGATCCGCCGTTTGAGCGCGCCGACGACTATGTGCGGATCGTCGCGGCGCTGAGGGCGCTGCGGGCGCACAATCCCGCTGCCGTTGCGCTGGTCTGGCTGCCGCTCAAGGATCTGGAGACTTTCGACGCCTTTCTTCGGGATCTGGAAGAGGCCATCCGGGGCCGAATTCTGATCGCCGAGACCCGTGTGCGGCCGCTAACCAATCCCATGAAGATGAACGGCTGCGCGCTGGCCCTGGTCGGCGGGCCGGATCTGCAGGCCGCGTTTGCTGCGATCTGCGGCTGGGTCGCCGAGAGTTTTGGCGCCGGCGGGCTGGCGCGGGTCTATTCGCTTCCGTCACGGTAATTTCGCACTTGCGAACGACGACATCCGCTATGTTGCACCGCATCACATTTGTTGGAGTTCACCATGTCGCTCACCGAAAGCCACGAAGCGCCGCCCGTGCCGCTCATGCCAAGCCTGTTTACGGGGATGGTTTCACCGCTGTGGAAATATTATGCCGCGTTCATGACTGCAGGGCTCGCGTTCTGGGGGCTGGCGCGGGTGTCGGAACCGGTGAATCTGGAGACGGCCTTAGAGGCTGCGCCGATCCCCGCCGACCCGGTCGAGTTCGCGCCAGAGCCGCCGGCAGAATTCGTCGAACCCCCGGTTGAAACGCTTGCGACGGCCCCGATTGAGGCGGCGGTTGATGTTGCCATTGACGAACTGGCGATTGAGACGGTCGACCCCGTCGCGCCGACTTCCGAGCTGATCCAGATCGTCAAAGCTGCCAAGCCGGCCAAGACCGCCGTCTTGCCGCCATCTGCGTAGCGCTGAAGGTGCAGCTGCGCTAACACCTAAGGGTGCTGAAGCGCCTGTTTGATGTGGCCGTCGCCCTGGCGGGTCTTGCGGTGTCGTGGCCGGTGCTTCTGGTCATCGCTGGTATCGTGCGGCTGGAGAGTCCCGGTCCGGCGATCCATTGGTCGCGCCGCGTCGGCCGGGACAATCAGCTGTTCGACATGCCCAAGTTCCGCACGATGCGGATCGACACGCCGGACGTGGCGACGCACCTGCTGGACAATCCGGAGCAGTGGCTGACCCGGCCGGGCAGGGGGCTGCGACGCACCAGCCTGGATGAATTGCCCCAACTGTGGAGCGTGCTGTTCGGCCAGATGAGCCTTGTGGGACCCCGGCCGGCGTTGTTCAACCAGGACGACCTGGTGGCGCTGCGTACAGAGGCCGGCGTGCACCGCCTGCGGCCCGGTTTGACCGGCTGGGCTCAGGTCAATGGTCGTGACGAGCTGCCGATCCCGGAGAAGGTGGAGTTGGATGCGGCCTATCTGCAGCAGGGCTCGTTTCTGTTCGATCTGCGGATCCTGGCGTTGACGGCCTGGGCCGCGTTCACTGGCCGCGACGTTCGCCATTGATGTCACCCTCTGCGCCCCGTTGACGGCGCCGCCCGGAGCCGGTCACTGTCTGGATCGAAATCGGATGCGAAAAGGCGACATCATGACGGCATGGATCAGCAAGCGGGCGGCCTTGGCCGTGGCGATGGGCATTGGCGTGGCGGTCGCCGCCGGCGGCGCCTTGGCGCAGAATGAGCCGATGCCCAAGGGCAAGATGAGCGCCGCGGCCCACGCCGCCCATATGCGCCACGAGAACTTCGAGAAGATGGGCAAGGCGTTCAAGGGCATTCTGGATGAGATCAAGAAGCCTGCGCCCGAGATGGCGGTGCTGAGCGCCAACACCAAGACCATGACGACCCTGGCCAACGCCCTGCCGACCTGGTTCCCGCGCGGCAGCGGGGTAGAAGCTCGACCCAAGAGCTTGGCCAAGGCCAACATCTGGACGGATGCGGCCGGCTTTTCGGCCAAGGCCTCGGCGTTGCAGGTGCAGGTGTCCAAGCTGAACCAGGCCGCGCTGTCCGGCGACCTGGGCGCCTTCAAGGCCCAGATCCGGCCGACCGGCGGGGCCTGCAAGGGCTGCCACGACACCTATCGCCTGGAAGAAAAGAAGGGCTGAGGTGGACGCTGATGCGGGCGGGTTCCGGGCGCGCCTCTGGGACGCGCCGGTCCGCATCGTTCATTGGCTGCTCGTTGGGCTGATCGGCTTCTCCTGGTGGGCGTCGGACGATCACCTCGATTGGCACCGGTGGAGTGGCTACACGATCCTGGGTCTGCTGGTCTTCCGGATCTATTGGGGGTTCGCTGGCGGCGGCGCGGCGCGGTTCGCTCAGTTCGTGAAGGGGCCGCGTGCGATGCTGGCCTATCTGGTGACCCTGAAGGATCGAGCGCCCGCTGTAACGCCCGGCCACAATCCACTGGGGGCGCTCAGCATTCTGGCGATGCTGGGTCTGCTGGTTACACAGGTCAGCACCGGCTTGTTCGCGGTCGATATTGACGGGCTGGAGTCGGGGCCGCTGTCGGACCGGGTCAGCTTCGAAACCGGGCGAGTCTTTGCCAAGGTCCACGAGCTCAGCTTTCGCGGCATACAGGCGATGGTGGCGCTGCATGTGGCGGCGGTGGCCTTCTACCTGGTGTGGAAGCGCACCAACCTGATCGGCCCGATGATCACCGGCCGGCGGACGCTGCCGGTCGATCCGGGGTTCAGGCCGGCGCCGTTGTGGCGTCTGGCGCTTGGTGTTCTTGCCGCAGGAGCCTTGGCCTGGTTCGTGTCTAGGGGTGCGCGGCTTTAAGGCCCGCTGGCCGCGTCAGCGCCTCACCTTTGCTCGCACCTGCGCCTCGACCGCCGTGAGCCCCGCCATGACATCGGGCGCCTGTTCAAGCTGGGCGTTGAGCGCCTTCAGGTCGTGGGTATCGATTCGGCGTACGGCGCGCGGCAGCGTCCATTCAAAGCCGATCTGGCGGCCGAGGCGGCAAGCGCGCGCGGCGGCTTCCACGCGCTTGCCCGCCGGCGCGCGGGCCGTGAGCGTGCGGACCACATCGTTCCAGTAGGGCTTTCCACCCCGGCATCGCAGGCCGGGCAAGTCCTTGCACTCGCCGGTCCAGAACCGGCGATACCAAAGAGGTTGCAGCGCATCCACAAACACCGGCGCCTTGCTCGCGATGCAGGGGGGCTGCACGTAGCTTTGGCCGGCGGCGGGGGTGGACGCCGACAGCAGGCAGAGGGATGTCACGAGGGCGGCGGTGAAAGCTCCAAGCCTACCCGCCGTGCGCTCAAGGCGCTCGCCAGAAAGCGGAGGGCAGTCAGTCCTGATCATTCGGTTCCCCACTTCGATGTGGAGACGATCAACGTGGCGTCGAAACGAATGTTCCTTGTGTCCTTGCCCGTTCCGCCTCGGATGGAACCCCCTCCGTCCGCCCGCCGGCGGCGGGCCGCCACCTCCCCCTGTCGCGCGTTGCGCTGGGGGAGGATCGTGGCGCCCTACGACCGTTCAGCCGCGTCCTTGAGGCAGTTGAGCCAGGCGTCTTCACGGAGCTTTTCGGCGGCGCGCAGGGTGGTTTCGGCGTCGCGGACGCCGGCGTCGTGTTTGCGCCATTCCAGCACCGCGCCTTCGCGGGCCGAACGGGCAGCTTCCAGGGTCGGGAAACGGGCCAGGACGGCGCGGGTCGAATAGTTCACGGGTGGCCCGACGGTCTCCCGGTCCGGGTAGAAGCCGGTGATGGTGTCGGGGGTTTCGCTGTCGATGTGGAAGACGTCGGCCCAGCCGGCGTGGTGACGCATCAGGGTCCAGGGTCGTTCGATCTGATCGCTCACCGAAGAAGTCTCCGTCCGAAGGGGCCAGCCGTGATTCCGCGCCCTGGCTAGCCTTTAGCGCGACCGAACGCGGGGTCCAACGCCGTTCGCGGGATTTCGGCTTTCCAGACGCCCGCCGGCCCGCCACAAACGCCGCACGGAGGATGGTGGCATGCGGGCGGCCTCGGTTGCGGACTTTCGGGAGCGGGCGCGCAAGCGGCTGCCGAACATGTTCTTCGAATATATCGACGGCGGCTCCTATGCCGAGGTGACCCTAGGTCGGAATGTCGCCGACCTGGAGGCCATCGCGCTGCGCCAGCGGGTGATGCGCGACATGAGCCGCCTGGACATGAGCGTCCAGACTTTGGGGCAGACGATGAAGATGCCGGTGGGGTTGGCGCCGGTCGGCATGGCCGGGATGTATGCGCGGCGTGGCGAGACCCAGGCGGCGCGGGCGGCGGCGGCGGCGGGGGTGCCGTTCTGCCTGTCGACGGTGGGTGTCTGCTCGATTGAGGAGGTGGCCGGCGCCGGCGTCGCGCCATGGTTTCAGCTCTACATGCTCAAGGACCGCGGCTATATGCGTGAGCTGATTGCGCGGGCCAAGGCGGTGGGATCGCCGGTGTTGCTGTTCACCGTGGATTTGCCGACGCCGGGCGCGCGCTACCGCGATGTGCGCTCAGGATTCACCGGCGCCACCGCGTTGGAGGCGGCGCTGACGCAGGCGTGGGACGGTGTCACCCATCCCAGCTGGACCTGGGATGTGTTCCTGAATGGCCGGCCCCACACCTTGGGCTCGGTGACCGGGGCGGTGACCGAGAGCCGGCGGGTAACCGACTTCCTGTCGTGGATCAGCCGCAACTTCGACCGCTCCGTGACCTGGAAAGACATCGACTGGGTGCGCGAGACCTGGGACGGCCCGATCGTGCTGAAGGGCATTCTCGACCCGGCCGATGCGCGGGACGCGGTGAAG
This sequence comes from Alphaproteobacteria bacterium, assembly GCA_043734425.1. Classification (GTDB taxonomy): domain Bacteria; phylum Pseudomonadota; class Alphaproteobacteria; order Caulobacterales; family Caulobacteraceae; genus Phenylobacterium. The sequence continues at coordinate 17,060 of JAYTFM010000059.1, read as the reverse complement.
GTGGGCGCCCAGGGCCTCGTTGTGTCCAACCATGGCGGGCGGCAACTGGACGGCGTGAAATCGTCGGTGGCGGCGCTGCCGGAGATTGTCGATGCGGTTGGCGGCGATCTGGAGGTCTACATGGACGGCGGCATCCGCTCGGGCCTGGACGTGCTGAAGGCGATGGCGCTGGGGGCCAAGGCCTGTTTCGTCGGCCGGGCCTGGGCCTATGCGCTGGGGGCTGGCGGCGAGGCGACGGTGACGCGGATGCTGGAGGTGCTGCGCTCGGAGTTGGCGGTGGCGATGATCTTGACGGGATGCGCCAATGTGCGCGACGCTGGGCGGGAACTTCTGGATTTGGGGTGAGGTGCGTCCCCCACTTGATCCGTCATTCTCGGCCAAGGTGCGCAGCGCCGCCGTGCCGGGAACCCATAAACACGAACGGTTCCGGATAGGTCGCAGCGGCGCCTCAATGCGTAGCCGCAAGCACGGAGATCATGGGTCCCCTGGACAAGCCAGGGGATGGCGAATTTTGTGGGGGAGGCGGGGGTTCGGATGACGGTACGAAACCAATCGGCCGGCTCACGGGTTGATAGTTCGGCGATCATAAAGGACCGGGATGCTCTGGCGTTGGCTGCGCAGGTTTGAGACGCGGGCGCTGCTCGGAGTGTTCCTGGTGGCGGGCGGGCTGTGGGCGTTCCTGAGCCTGGGCGGCGAGGTGGTCGAGGGTGATACCCGGGGGTTCGACAGGCTGGTGCTACTCAGTCTGCGAACGCCTGGACGCCTTGACGATCCAATCGGCCCGCCGTTCCTCGAGGAGGCGGTGCGCGACGTCACCGCCTTGGGCGGCACGACGATCATTACTTTGCTGGCCCTGTCCGGGGTGTTGGCGTTTGTGCTGCATCGTCGATACCGCCATGCCCTGGTGATGGGCGGCGCGGTATTGCTGGCTTATGCGTCCAGCGAACTCTTCAAAATGGCCTATGGCCGGCCGCGCCCGGACCTCGTGCCGCATGTGGTGCAGGTCTATTCGGGCAGCTTTCCGAGCGGCCACTCGACGCTGGCGGCGACGACCTATCTGACTTTGGCGATGTTGACCGCCAGCCTGGCTGAAACCCGGCGGTCGAAGGTTTTGGCGTATGGGCTGGCCGTGGCGATCCTGATCGCTGTCGGATGCAGCCGGGTTTATCTGGGCGTGCACTGGCCCAGCGACGTGCTGGCAGGATGGTGTCTCGGTGCGGTCTGGGCGCTGGCGGGCTGGACCGTGCTGCGACGCACCGTCTCCGGCGCGAGCGAAGCTGACCCGCCGGCTCGCGCGTCAGGCTGAGCCGCGATAGAACGGCGGAATGTCCGAGAACCTCTACGACCTTCTGGCCGCGCGCTTCCCCGAAGACCGCGCGCGTCCGTGTTTCATCCTCGCCGATGGCCGGGAGATCAGTTACGGCGCGCTGGAAACGGGCGCGGCTCGTGCCGCCGGCCGGCTGGTCGCAGATGGCGTGAAACCGGGCGACCGGGTGGCCCTGCAGGCCGAGAAGAGCCCCGAAGCGATCATGATCTATCTGGGCGTGTTGAAGGCCGGTGCGGTCTTCCTGCCGCTGAACAGCGCCTATACCGAGGCTGAGGTACGTTACTTCCTACACGATGCCGAACCGGCGGCGTCCATCACCGACCCGCCAGGCTGGATGCGAGAGGCGGAACAGCATCCGCCGCTCACCACTTCGGTGGCGCGGGCCGCCGACGATCTGGCTTCGCTGATCTATACTTCCGGCACCACCGGGCGCTCCAAGGGCGCGATGTTGAGCCACGGCAATCTGGCGTCCAACGCCCTGGCGCTGCACCGGGCCTGGGGGTTCACCCCGGACGATGTGCTGCTGCACGCCCTGCCGATCTTTCACGTCCATGGCCTGTTCGTGGCCCTGCACTGCGCACTGCTGAGCGGGGCGCCGATGGTCTGGCTGCCGAGGTTCGCCGACGCCGAGGTGCTGGCCGGGCTGAGGCGCGCCACGGTGATGATGGGCGTTCCGACGTTCTATACCCGGCTGCTGGCCAATCCGAACTTCACGGCTGAGGCGGCCAGCGGCGTGCGGCTGTTCATCTGTGGGTCTGCGCCGTTGTTGCCCTCGACCTTCGCCGAGTTCGAGGCGCGGACGGGCCAACGGATCCTGGAACGCTATGGCATGAGCGAGGCGGTGATCATCACCACCAATCCGCTGGCGGGCGAACGCATCGCCGGCTCGGTAGGCTATCCGTTGCCCGGCGTGGACCTGCGGATCGGCGGCGGGGAGGCGACGGGCGTGATCCAGATCCGCGGACCCAGCGTGTTCGGGGCCTATTGGCGCAACCCGCAGAAGACCGCCGAGGAGTTCACGGCGGATGGCTATTTCATCACCGGCGATGTGGGTCACCAGGATGCGGATGGCCGGGTGTGGATTTCGGGTCGGGCCAAGGATCTGATCATTTCGGGCGGCTACAATGTCTATCCGAAGGAAGTCGAACTGGTGGTCGATGAGCTGCCCGGCGTCATCGAGAGCGCGGTGATCGGCGTGCCGCATCCGGACTTCGGCGAGGGTGTGGTGGCGGTGGTGATGGGCCAGGGCGACGAGGCGGCGGTGATCGCGGCGGCGCGGGCGCAACTGGCCGCATACAAGGCGCCCAAGCGCGTGGTGTTTGTCGACGATCTGCCGCGCAACGCCATGGGCAAGGTGCAGAAGAACCTGCTACGCGAGCGCTTCGCCGCACTGTTTGCCGGCTGACGCCACAAGATCATCAAGGGAACGAGCAATGGACCTGCAACTGAAGGGCAAGACGGCTGTGGTGACCGGCGGCTCGCGCGGCATCGGCCGGGCGATCGCCGAGTGTTTCGCCGACGAAGGGGCCAATGTCGCAATCTGCGCCCGCAACGCCGAGCAGGTGGCCGAGACGGTGAAAGCCCTTGAGGGTCGCGGCGTTCGCGCCTGGGGCCAGGCGGTAGATATCGCAGACGGGCTGGCGCTGAAGGCGTTCATCACTCAGGCGGGGGTGGAGCTGGGCGGCGTCGATATCCTGGTGTCCAACGCCAGCGCCATGGTGCAGGGCAATGCCGAGACCGACTGGCAGGCGATGTTCGAAATCGACATCCTGGGGGCGGTGCGGACGTTCGAAGCCGCAAAGCCGTTGCTGCTGGCGTCCGCAGCGGCCAAGGGTGATGCGGTGTTCCTGATGATTTCGTCTGTCTCAGCGGCCCAGTCGGACACGCCCTCATCCTATGGCGCGATGAAGTCGGCTCTGATCCATTTCGCCAAAGGCATCGCGCGAGAAAATGCGCCCAAGGGCCTGCGATGCAACGTGATTTCGCCCGGAACGGTGTTCTTTGAAGGCGGCGCCTGGGGCAATGTGAAGGCCAACAATCCGGGTTTCTTCGAGATGATGATCAAGCGTAATCCGACCGGCCGGATGGCGACGCCGGAAGAAGTGGCGGCGGCGAGCGTATTCCTGGCCAGTCCGAGGTCAGCGTTCACAACCGGCATCAACATGTTGGTGGATGGCGCGATTTCCAGCCGGGTGAACTTCTAGACTCAGGCCTCGACGGCGTCGGTGGAGGCCCAGCCGCGACTGAAATCAGCGTCAGAAATCCGGCGCGCCATGGCGCGTTTCTGGCCGGCGCCGATGTCGCCCTGGCGGACCTGGCGCAGGCGCGCGATGTAGATCGGCGCGGCAGCGGCCAGGACGCCCAGGCTGTCAATCGCCACATGGCGCGGCGAGAGCAGTTGGCCCAGTGTGCACGGGGCGATGGCGGTCAGCAGCACCACCCAGGCGGCGACCAGCGGAATGTCGCCGCGACGCGCCAGGGGCATCAACCCATAGGCCGCGCAGACAGCGCCGTAGAAGATCGCGAAGCGGACGCCATCGCTCACTGCCCAAGGCGTCCAGGAGAGGGCCAGCACGATTGCGCCGATGACAAACCCCGCCGCCGGATACCGGCTGCGCGCAAGGACGGCGCTTGGGAAGCGGTTGGCGAGACGATCAATCATGGCTCTGAGCCTAGATCGAACCAGGTGACATCACGGTTAAGCCAGATGGTTATCGTTTGGCGCCGACGGGTTTGTACTGGGGATTTGTACTGGGGATTTGTACTGGGGGTTTGCACTGGGGGTTTGCACTGGGGGCTTGCACCAGGGCTTGCGCCAACGGGCCGAACGCGCTTTCAGCGGCGGATGAGCCAACCGTTCTTCGATCTGCGCGCAACGCACAATCCGCACCGCTGGCACCTGCCGCTGGATCCCTCGATTTGCGTCGGCGCGACCGGCAATATGTTCATGTTTGGCGGCATCGGCATGGCCTCGGCGGTGGCGGCGATGGAACGCACCTGCGAGCGGCCGGTGATCTGGGCCACGGCGCAGTACCTGTCGTTTGCGCGGCCGCCCAGCATTGTCGATCTGGATGTCTGGCGGCCGGCCGACGGCAAGTACAACACTCAGGCTCGGGTGATCGGCCACGTCGGCGACAAGGAGATTTTCACGGTCAACGCGGCGCTGGGCGCCCGGCCCAGTGATATCTCGCGCCAGTGGCTGCAGGCGCCGGACGTGCCGCCGCCGCAGGACTGTGATCCGGCCGAGCACTGGCGCAATGCCGAACTCGGCCTGCACAGTCGGATCGAGGTTCGGGTCGCCAAGGGCCGCTATGGCCTGGACCGCGTCGGGTCGCCCGAGGCGGACGGTCGCTCGCTGCTGTGGATCCGGCCACGCGGAGATCACCCTGTCGACAGCGCGATGTTGGCGATCATGGCCGACTTCGTGCCCCAAGGGGTTGGCAACGCTCTGGGCCAGAACGCTGGCGGCAACAGTCTGGACAACACGCTGAGGATCCGGCGGATCGTGTCCACCGACTGGGTGCTATGCGACATCCAGATCACCGGCGTCCACGGCGGCTTTGCCCACGGCGCCATGTCGCTGTTCGCCCAGGATGGCGAGCTGATGGCGACGGCCAGCCAGTCGCTGATCGTGCGTATCCGCGAGCGGCCGGAAGACCGCTGACGGCGGGCCGCACGTGATCCAACATATCGAGGACCCCAACGACCCGCGCCTGGAGCCCTATCGGGCGGTGCGGGAACGCGACCTGAGCGGCCGGCAGGGTCTGTTCGTGATCGAGGGGCGCGTGGTGCTGGAGAAGGCCATTCGCGTCGCAGGCATAGAATCCGTGCTGCTGGCGGAGGCTCGCCTGGCGGGCCTTGCTGACGTGCTCGCAGCCTTGCCGGCCCCCACGCCGGTCTATGTGGCCGGGCAGGCGGTGATGGACGCCATTGTCGGATTTCCAATTCACCGGGGCGTGCTGGCCATGGGCCGCCGGGTCGAGCGGTCCGCAGCCGATCTGCTGGACGGATGCGGCGCCACGGCGCTGCTGGTCGGCCTGGTCGGCGTCGCCAATCACGACAACATGGGCGGCGTGTTCCGCAATGCTGCGGCGTTCGGCGTTGATGCAGTGGCGCTGGACGACACCTGTTGCGACCCGCTGTACCGCAAGGCGATCCGGGTCAGTGTCGGGGCGTGCCTGACCACGCCGTTTGCGCGGCTGGGCGGCGCTGAGGAGATGGCGGGGCGGCTGGCGGCGGCGGGCTTCGAGGTTGTGGCTCTCAGTCCAGACGGCCGCGAGACTCTGGCGACGTTCGAGCCGGGTCCGCGCACCGCCGTGCTGTTCGGGGCCGAGGGCCCAGGCCTGCCTGACGCCATCCTGGCGAGGGCTCGGACCCTGCGCATACCCATGTCCGGCGGGTTCGATTCCCTGAACCTGGCGACCACCAGCGGGATTGTTCTGCATCACATCGCCAGTCAGCTCGCGAACCGCTAGGGTCGGGGCCATGGCGGAGACAATGATGACCGAGGATGTGCTTGAGCCGGATCTGCCGATCTGCGATCCGCACCATCATCTGTGGGACTTTCCCACCAGCCGCTACCTGCTGCCGGAACTGCTGGCTGACCTTGGCCAAGGGCATCGGATCGAGAGCACAGTCTATATGGAGTGTGGTGTTTTCTACAGCGCCCATGCATCCAAGGCCCTGGCCCCGGTCGGCGAAACCGAGTTCGTCACTGGTGTCGCGGCCATGGCCGACAGCGGGCGGTATGGCGTGGTGAGGGCCTGCGCCGGGATCGTCGGGTTCGCGGACTTGACGCTCGGCGCAGCGGTGGACGAGGTGCTGGCCGCCCATATCCGGGCCGGGGGCGGGCGGTTTCGCGGCATTCGTCATGCCGGCAGCTGGCACCCCAGCGATCAGATCCGCAATGGCCACACCAACCCGCCGGAGAATCTCTATGGGCGCGAGGACTTCCGCCAGGGCTTCCGCCGGCTGGCGGCGCACGGCCTCAGCTTCGACGCCTGGCAGTACCATACGCAACTTTCCGAGGTGATCGCCCTGGCGCGGGCGTTTCCGGAGACGGCGATCATGCTGAACCATGTGGGCGGTCCCCTCGGCATTGGACCGTATGCCGCTCGCCGTGATGAGGTGTTCGCCGACTGGTCCCGGGACATTCGTGAGCTGGCGACCTGCGCCAACGTCTGGGTCAAGCTGGGCGGGCTGGGCATGGCGATCACGGGTCTTGGGTTCAACAAGCGTGCGGCGACCTCGGTTGAGATCGCTGACGCCTGGCGCCCCTATCTTGAGACCTGCATCGAAGCGTTCGGGGTCGGGCGGGGTCTGTTCGAGAGCAACTATCCGGTCGACGGCGTCTCGTGCAGCTATGGCGTCCTTTGGAACGCCTTCAAGCGCGTGGCGGCCGGCGCCTCAGGGGATGAGAAGGCCCGGCTGTTCCGCGACAACGCCCTGGAGTTCTACCGCCTGGACCTGGGGGTCTGACGCAACTCGCCCAACCGGCTCCGGCGACGATCAGGCCAGGATGCGTTCGATCCAGGCGGCGAAGGCCGCGCCCTGGGCGCGCAGGAAATCCCGCGTGCCGTCGTTGATCAGCGCGCCGCCGTCGTCGAACAGGCTGAACGCATTGCCGACGTAGGCTTCCTGGCTGAGTAGCGGCACGTTCAGGAACACCAGCGACTGGCGCAGATGATGGTTGGCCCCGAACCCGCCGACCGCGCCGGGCGAGACGCTGATCACCGCGCCTGGCTTGCCGTTCCAGACGCTCTGTCCGTACGGCCGCGAGCCCACATCCAACGCGTTCTTCAGCACGCCCGGCACGGAGCGATTGTATTCTGGCGTCACGAACAGCACCGCGTCGCAGGCGGCGATTTCCTGACGAAAACGAACCCATTCGGCGGGGGGATCGGCCTCTCGGTCCTGATTGAACAGCGGCAGATCGCCGATCCCGACCGCATTGAACTGAAGATCTGGCTGCAAGCTGGCAAAGGCGTTGGCGAGTTTGCGGCTGACCGAGTCCTTGCGGAGCGATCCGATCACCATGGCGACCGTGCGGGTTTGCGACATCTGAGGTCCTTCAAGGTGTTGGCGCGAGAGGGCTTAACGCCGCATCCAGTGAATGGCTGCAAAGCTAAACCCTGCGTCGGCCGCACCGCCCTAAGCGAACGCCAGCCAGCGACCGGCCGCGGCGGTCATCACCCACACCAGCAGCGCCGCGAGGGCCATCAGGCGGACGAACGCTCCGCCGCGTTCAGCGCGGCCTGAGGTGACTGCCTGGACCGTAAAGGCTCCAAGCACCAAGGCGACGAACGCCCAGGCGAAGGCCTTGTTGGCTGGATCCAGGCTGGCGTAGTCGTCGAACTTGTAGACGACGTGGGTTACATATTGCTGGGCGATGATCAGAGCGGCCAGCAGCGCGCCGTAGACGATCCGTATGGTCTTGCGTGTGGCGTACAGCGCCACCAGAGCGCCGGCGGTGATCACATGCCAAAGGCCAGGGTTGGACAGCTTGGCCGACAGGAACACCCAAAGCGCCAGGGCGAACACCGCCAGGCCGGCCACCGAGGCGACCCGAGAGCCCCCGTTCATGACGCCATCGGCCTTGGCGGTGGGCAGGGTGACGCCGAAGGTCAGGATGATTCCGGCCACCAGCCCGCCCATCTTGGCGGTGAAGGCCTCTGAAGTGTACAGCCGCTCGGCGTTGGCGGACCCGATCATCAGCCCGGTGACGAGCATGCCCAGAACCCCGATCCATATCCAGCCGCGCAGGTTGCGGTGAACCTCCGAGGTCGGCTCGTCAGTCAAACCCACGCCCATTAGCCGCAGATTCAGCAGGATACTGGCGCCGCCCAGCACGATCAGCGACAGGATGTGGCCCACTTCCCATTGGGCGAAGTAGGGCTTGACCTGTTTGCCGGGAAACACGTCGTCGAGGTTGCCGACCCAACCGGCCAGCTGTGGGATGAGGTCTTGCGCCGCCAGGCTCATTTGGCTGCCTCCGCAATGTCCAGAGCGCCCTTCTCGGAGATCGCACATTCCTGAGCGACGTTCACCCAGTGCGGCAGGGCCTTGCCGCAATCGAACCAGTCATAGGCGATGAAGCGGCCGAAGGTGATGACCAGGATCCAGGAGGCGATGGAGATCACGGCGGACAGGCGCGCCGCCCTCGGCGGGATCGCCGCCGTGTCCCAATCAGCGATATTCCGCTGCACCCGGAAGTGAAAGACCATGATGTTGATGGCCGCGACGACCAGGAATACCAGCTTGATCCGAAACCAGAAATTATGATAATAAAGCAAAGGCTTGGCGAAAAATAATCCAGCACCTGTGGCGATCATGATCACCAGCCCGAAGATCGTCAGCGGCAGGATGCGGTCACTGATCACCGAGACGGGGGTGGACTTGAACGAAACCCCCAAGAGACGCAGGTCGACGATGAAGATGGTGCCGGCGAACAGCATCAGCGACAGCACGTGGGAGCCTTCCAGTAGGCCCCAGAAATTCAGCGAGCTGGCCAGCGCCTCGCTCCAGGACATCGGATAGTCGCTGCCTACCTGGCCGACCTTGGTCGCCATCCAGACCAGAAATTCGCGTATCACCCGCGCCCCCAGAGCCGCCCTGATGTGGCTTGGGTTCTACAGCGTTAATGACCCGCGTCCATGTCGCGATTGCGACGCGTATCAAATGACCGCGTGCGCGCTGCGCTCTTGATTTTCGAGGCCGGGCCAGATGGTAAGGAGCCATGAACGCGCCGCCCAGAGTGTCGATCGCCGGGGCCGGTGTGTTCGGCCTGGCCACCGCCCTTTGCCTGGCCGAAGCCGGCTGTGCGGTTGAGATCTGGGACGAAGGTGCGCCCAGCGCCTCGGCGATGGCGGCTGGCATGCTGGCGCCGGTGTTCGAAGCGGCGCTAGACCCTGTGGCGCGGCCCCACGCCGATCTGCTGCTGGCCGCCCGCGACCTGTGGCCCGGCGCGGCGGCGCGGTGGGGGGTGGCGCTGGATCGCACTGGGGCCGTGGCGGTCGGCGAGCCGGCTTGGTTGGCGGAGGTCAGCGCGTCCCTGCCTGCGCCCCCGGTGGCGGTGGGCGCGGACTGGCTGAACACCCATGCGCCGGGCCTGCGAGCGCCGCATCACTGCGGTCTGCTGGTGGCGGGAGACTGGCGGCTGGACCCTCCTGCCGCTCTGGAGACCCTGTGGCGCGCGGCGCGCGAGGCGGGCGTTTCGGTTTGTCATGGGCGGCTGGACGCGCGGCCGGCTGGGGCGATCCTGGTGGTCGCGACCGGCGCCGCGCAGGAGCTGACGCCGGAATTGGTGCGATTGAGTCCGATCAAGGGCCATCTGGCGCGGGTTGGCGGCCCGGCGCGCGGACCGGTTGTTCGGGCTGACGGGGTCTATGCTGCGCCTGGGTTCGGGGGCGTTACCTTTGGCGCGACCATGGAGGCCGGCGTTGCCGATACAATGATCGATCCGGCCTGCGCAGCGCCGCTGCTTCGCCGGGGGTTGGCGCTGTTTCCCGGCCTCGTGGATGCGCCGCAGACCCTTGCCGTCGGCGTGCGCGCGGCGACGCCAGACGGCTTGCCGATGGTCGGCGCCAGCGTCTTGAGCGACACCCTCCTGGCAGTCGGCGCGCGGCGCAACGGCTGGCTGCTGGCGCCACTGGTGGGACGCATGGTCTCGGCGTACGTGATGGGGCGCGACCCAGGACCCTATGCCGCCCGGCTAAATCCCGCACGGTTCGGAGCACGATGATGAACGGCTTCTGGTTTACCGACGAACAGCAGGCGATCCGCGATGCCGTGCTGAAGCTCTGCGAGCGGTTTGACGCCGCCTACTGGCGCAAGACCGACGAGAGCGGCGTGTTCCCGGACGACTTCCTGACCGCGATGACCGAGGCGGGATGGCTGGGCGCGGCCATGCCGACCGAGCTTGGCGGCTCGGGGCTGGGCCTGACCGAGGCGGCGATCATCATGCAGGCGGTGGCCGAGAGCGGCGCGGGCTTTTCGGGGGCCAGCGCCATGCATCTCAACATCTTTGGACCGATGCCGATGGTGAAGTTCGGCGCCGAAGCCCAGAAAAAGATTCACATTCCCCGACTGATCTCGGGTCAGGATCGGATGTGTTTTGGAGTCACCGAGCCGGACGCTGGCCTCGACACTACTAGTCTGACCACTAGGGCCGAGCGGACGAACGACGGCTATGTGATCCGAGGCCGCAAGATGTGGACCTCCAACGCCCAGCGGGCCAACAAAATCCTGATCATCGCCCGTACCACGCCCAAGGATCAGGTCCGCAAGGCCACCGAAGGCCTATCGCTGTTCTACACCGACTTCGACCGCAGCCGGATCACGGCCACGGTGATCCCCAAGATGGGTCGGAAAGCGGTGGAGTCGAATGCGGTGTTTATCGACGACCTGCACGTGTCGGCTGACGATCTGGTCGGCGAAGAGGGGCGGGGGTTCACCTACCTGTTGGAGGGCCTTAACCCCGAGCGCGTGCTGATCGCGGTCGAGGCGGTGGGCCTGGGACGGGCGGCGCTGGCGCGAGCGGCCGGCTATGCCAAGGAGCGGGTCGTCTTTGGCCGACCAATTGGCCAAAACCAGGGCATTGCCCACCCGCTGGCCAAGGCCTGGGCCGAGTTGGAGGCGGCGAACCTGCTGGCCTTCAAGGCCGCCGCGCTGCACGACGCCGGGCGCGACTGCGGTGCGGAGGCCAACGCCGCCAAGTACCTGGGCGCCGAAGCCGGGTTCCACGCCTGCGAGACGGCGGTCCTGACGCACGGGGGCATGGGCTACGCCAAGGAATTCGATGTTGAACGCTACTTCCGCGAATCGATGATCGCCCGGATCGCCCCGGTCAGCCGCGAGATGATCCTGAACTACATCGCCGAACGGGTGCTGGGGCTGCCGAAGAGCTACTGAGGCCGCCAGCGCGTGGCGTTAACCTGCAGCTAACCATGTTCGACGACCCATGGGGCATGTCGGTTCACGGAATCCGGGGCGTCGTCGAAGCCGCCATCCAGCGCGCCTCGCAAGCGACGGGGGTCGACTTCGGCTTTCTGATGAAGACGGCCGGCCGCGAGAGCAGCTTCAACCCCCGCGCCCGGGCAAGCAGTTCATCGGCGGCCGGGTTGTTCCAGTTCGTCGATCAGACCTGGCTGGCCACATTGAAGCAGCACGGCGCCAAACACGGCTATGCTCCGTATGCGGATCTGATATCGCGCGGATCGGACGGCCGCTATCGTGTCGGTGGCGGCGATGCGCGCCAGGCCGTGATGGCGCTCAAGCTGGATCCCCACGCCGCCTCGCTGATGGCTGGAGAACTCGCGTCGGACCATGCCGCCTATCTGAAGGGCCGCACCGGCCGCGATCCCACGGCGGGCGAGCTCTACGCCGCCCACTTCCTGGGCCCGCAAGGGTCAGCTCGACTGATCGAGGCGCTTCAAAGTCACCCGGCCGCATCCGCCGCCGCGCTGTTCCCCGACGCCGCCCATGCCAATCGCGCGATTTTCTACCGTGACGGCCGGGCGGCCTCGGTCAGCGAGGTTTACGCCAACCTCACACGCACGGTCGGCGAGGGGCCGGCGATCGATAGGCCGACCACGGCGGACCTCGGACTGGGAGGTTACATCCAGTACGCCTCTGTGGATCGGGCCGCGCAGTTACGCAATGAGAACGCGCTGGTGGCGATGATTCTCGGGGATGGAAAGGGTGAGCTCTCGGAAGGGGCAGGCGGGCGCCTGACCGGCGCATTGTTCACCAGCGAGATGCTGAAGGTGCTGGCCGACAGTCGCGAAAGCTGAGGTGGTCTTGGCTCCAGGACATCTGGCGACCGAGAAGAGGCAGATCTCTCTATCTCACCTCATTCCCGACCCCCGGGTCGCGCCGCAGCGTGGCCCGCCCGGGGCAGGCTTGTGTCGGGAATGACGATCATAGGAAGGGGGCAACGCGACGCCGACGCATCAGTCCGACGGGTAGGATACTCTAAGCCACTGCTCCCGACGCGAACAGAGCGTCCACCTCGGCCGTTGCATAGCCCAGTTCGCCCAGCACCTCGCGGGTATGCTCACCTAGGTGAGGCGAGCGCGGTCGGCGGTTCATGTCGGCGCCGGGGAATCGGGCCGGCGCGGCGGGCGAGCGGAAGGTGCCGCCGCGACCGTCCTCGACCTCTACGAAGGCGCCGGCCGCCGCGATCTGCGGGTCGGCGGCGACTTCGGCTGGCGTCTGCACGGGCGCCCAGACCAGATCGGCGGCGTCCAGCCGGCGGGCGATCTCGTCAAAGGACACGGCGGCAAAGCCTGACTCAATCTCGGCGGTGAGTTCGCGGGCATTCTGACGCCGAAGTTTGCCGCTGGTGAACCTGGGATCGGTGGTCAGGTCCGCACGGCCAGCCGCCTCAACAAACTGTTCCCAACCGCCGCTGCCGCCGCGCGGATTGTGCACGAACCAGCGGCCCTCGATGCTGCGGTAGAAGTTGGCGATGGCGCTGATCGGATTGTCGCGGGTGCGCGCCGAGGCGACGCGGCCGATGCCGAGTTGCACCGACAGGTCCGAGCCCATCACATAGACGCCGGACGCCACCAGCGAGGTCTGCACCAGCCGGCCTTCTCCGGTGCGATCGCGCTCATAGAGCGCGGCCAGGATCGCCGAGACAGTCGCCAGCGAGGTGGTGTGGTCGCCCATACCCGAGCGCAGCATGAAGGGCTCGGTGCCCTTGGGCGCGGTCATCGAGGCGACGCCGGCCCGCGCCCAGAAGGCGGTGACATCAAAGCCGGGCTTGTGCGCCTCGGCGCCCTCCAGGCCGTAGCCGGTGATCACGGCGTAGACCAGCCGCGGATTGGCGGCGCGCAGAGTCACATCATCCAGGCCCGCGCGTCGCAGCGAGGCCGGCCGGACATTGGTCAGGAAGACGTCCGCGTCCTTGGCCAATCTGGCCAGGGCGTCACGGCCCTCGGGCTTGGAGATATCGATCACCACGGCCCGCTTGCCGCGATTGTCCATGTCAAAGGTTGGATTGGACCCGATATCCTCCTTCAGGTCGGCGAAGGCCGCGCGCATGAGATCGCCGCCGGGCCGCTCCACCTTGATCACGTCGGCGCCCCAATCGCCCAGGATTCCGGCCGCACCAGGCCCCGCAATATAGGCCGCGAACTCGACAACCTTCAGACCCTTGAGCAGCACGCCATCTCTCCCGTTTTCGCCATGCTACGCGAATTGCCGGCGCGGCGCCTATTGTCCAGGCGCAGCGGTGACGGATTCACCATCTCGGCAACGCGGCGTTAAGGCGAAGATGGTCAGTATGTACATAGGGCTCACTGGCCCTGATGCGCAGGGACCCAGGGGGGATGACCACGACCCGCACGGCGCTGACCGAGGCGGACATTCGCACCCTGGTGAAGGGCGCGACGGCGGACGAGCGCGCGCTGGCGGCTCGCAAGCTGTGCGCCAGTATGGACAGCACTACCCTCAGCGATGAGGATCGTGAGCTCGCGGCAGACATCCTCAGGGTCATGGCGGCGGACGCGGCCGAGCGCGTGCGCGCCGCCATCGCCGAAACCCTGAAGGCTTCGAGCGTGGTTCCGCACGACGTGGCGTTGAAGTTGGCGCGCGACGTGGAGAGCGTCTGTCTGCCGATGTTGTCGTTCTCTCCCGCGTTCACCGATGCCGATCTGGTCGAGATCGTCCGGTTGGGCGGCCCGGTGCGGCAGACGGCGGTGGCGAAGCGACCTGTGTTGTCGGTGGTGCTGACGGATGCAATCGCCGAGCATGGGTCAGAACAGGCCGTGACCGTGGCCTGTGGAAACGCCGGCGCCCAGTTCGGTGAAAGCGCGCTGCAACGTGTGGTCGACAGATTTGAAACTTCAGAGCGCGTGCTGGCGGCGGTCGCCTACCGCAAGGTGTTGCCCCTATCCGTTACGGAACGCCTGGTTGTCCTGGTGAGCGAACAGGTGCGCGAGCATCTGACGAAACACCACGCTGTGGTGGACCCTATCGCGGCTGATCTGGTCACCGGCGCCGCCGAGCGGGCGACAGTGGATCTTGTTGACGAAGCCGGGCGGACGAGCGACCTGAAGGGCTTTGTTGCGCATCTTCATATCAGCGGCCGCCTGACAGCCTCGCTGCTGTTGCGCGCCTTGGCCCATGGCCACATGACCTTCCTCGAATGGGGTCTGGCCGAGCTTGCGGGCGTGCCACACCATCGGACATGGCTGATGATCCATGACGCGGGCGAACTGGGCTTGCGCGCTGTCTACGAACGCGCAGGATTGCCGGCCCGGCTGCTGCCGGCCTTCCGTGCGGGGGTCGACACTTATCACAGCCTGGACCCCGGTGAGGACCGCGAGGCGTTTCAGGAGCGGATGCTGCAGCGATTCCTCACCCAGTCTCAGGCCATCCCACGCGAGGACATCGACTATCTGATGCAGCGCCTAGGTCGCCGGCGCGCCGGGCCAAAGTCGATGCAGAAGCTGGCGCTCAGCGCCTGAACGGCTTGCGCCGCTGGTAGCCAGGCTCCAAGCTGGCGGACATGACCGACACAACGACTGCCGCCGCCCGACCCGCCGCCGAGATCAAACCGGCCGCCACCATCCTGCTGCTCCGCGACGAGCCGGAATTCCAGGTGCTGATGGTCAAACGCCATCACCAGATCGACTTCGCCTCGGGCGCGCTGGTGTTTCCAGGTGGCAAGACCCATGCGGGCGACCATGACGAGGCTTGGGCTGAGCATTGCTCGGGCTGGGAACATTTCGATACCGAACAGCGGATTCTGAGAATCGGCGCCATCCGCGAGGCGTTTGAGGAGGCCGGAATTCTGCTGGCCGAGCGGCTCGACGGCTCCACTTTCGGCGAGGCCTGCGATCCGGCTGTGCGCGAGGCGGTTGACGCCGGTCGCACTGCCTTCATCGATGTTGTCCGCGAACTGGGGGTTCGGCTTCGCCTCGACGGCCTGACGGTGTTTGCCCGCTGGATCACCCCCGAGATGATGCCCAAGCGGTTTGATACCTGGTTCTACGCCATTCGCGCGCCGGCCGATCAGATCGCGGCCTGCGACGGCCGCGAGACTGTGGACGCGGAGTGGATCAGCCCGGCCGAGGTATTGCGTCTGGAGGCGGCCGGAGAGCGGACGGTGATTTTCCCGACCCGGATGAATGTGGTGTTGCTGGGCGAGGCGATGAGCGCTGCTGATGCCGTGGAACGGTCGCTGGCCCGTGAATTGGTGCCGGTGCTGCCGAAGGTCGAAGTGCGTGACGGCGCCCGCTTCCTGGTGCTGCCATCGAACGCGGGCTACGGCGAGGTGGCCGAGCCCATGGAACGCATAGCGCGCTAGACCGCGACGCGGTTTCTCAATCCTGCGAGCAACGCCTGGCCCTCGGGCTGGTCTTCAGCGGTAATGTTCTGGCTGACGGCTGTCTTAATGGCGCTGACGTGGGCCTGGATCGCGTCGAGCGATGCCGCGAGGCGGGCCTCACCATCGCCGATCTGGCGGCACAACAGCGCGCCGAGGCCGGTGACAATGGGAAATCCATAGGTAGTGCCGAGGCCTTTCAGGTCGTGGGCGCGAAGATAGAGCGCATCCATGGTCTCCTTTGTCGCGCCGTTGGCGCGCACCTGATCCCATGCCGCATCAAGCTTAGTGATTTCGGCGTTCATCCATGCCGCAAAGTTGGACGAAAGACTCTTGAGCGCAGCTTCGGCCCTGGCGAGCGCCTCCGGATCCACAGCACCCATACGCCCGCCCAGACGAAATCCGCCACTCGGCGTGGGGTGTAGTTCACTCGGCTTGGATTCGTTCACCGCCGCGCTCCTGGTTCGCCCAGCGCAACCTAGGGTCTCAGGGGTTAACACGTCGTATTTTCACACGCACTTTCAGACCGAGAACTGCTCCGCCAGCACCCGCTCCTCCAGGCTTCGTCCGGCGTCGAACAGCATGGCGATCGAGACCTGGCGATCTTCGGCGACGTCAACGCGCAGGACGTTGGGCGCCTCAAAGAAGTCGGCGACGGCGCTGACGGGACGCTTCTCGCCCTCCAGGACGTCCAACTGGATACGGGCGGTATGGGACAGCAAGGCCCCGCGCCAGCGCCGCGGGCGAAACGCGCTGATCGGGGTCAGGGCCAGGATCTTGGCGTCAATCGGAATGATCGGGCCATGAGCTGACAGGTTGTAGGCGGTCGATCCGGCCGGCGTGGAAATCAGCACGCCGTCACAGATCAACTGCTCCAGCCGCACCCGGCCGTCGACCGTAATCCGGATCTTCGCCGCCTGGCGCAACTGGCGCAGCAACGACACCTCGTTTAGCGCCAGCGCCTCTTCCACCCCGCCGGTCATCGTCACCACGATCATCCGCAGCGGATGCAGGATCACCTCCTGCGCGCGCGACAGCCGCTCCGGTAACTCGTCCTCGCCGACCGAGTTCATCAGGAAACCGACCGAGCCGCAGTTCATGCCATAGACCGGGATGTCGCGGCCAAGCAGCGAATGCAATGTCTCCAGCATGAAGCCGTCGCCGCCTAGCGCCACGACCACGCTCGCCAGTTGCGGGTCGCAGGCGCCGTAGCGTGCCTCCAGCCGGGTGCGGGTGGCTTGCGCCGCGGCGGTCGGCGCCGCGACGAAGGAAATACGTCCCGACCGCACCTCGCCATGGCGCTGCCGCATCGACAGCGTGTCAGGAAGCGCCTGGCTCATGCGAGCCTTCGATGTTCAAGCACCGGCATGTCACGCCTGACTTTTTGGGTGATCGCCGAGT
>JAYTFM010000058.1:0-16156 GCA_043734425.1 Alphaproteobacteria bacterium | reverse complement strand
AAGGGAGAGAACGCCGATGCGCGTTTACTATGACAGCGACGCCGATGTTAATCTGATCAAAGGCAAGAAGGTCGCGATCATCGGCTATGGCAGCCAGGGCCATGCCCATGCGAACAATCTGAAGGACAGCGGCGCGAGCGGATTGGTGGTCGGGCTGCGTCCTGGTTCCGCCGGCATCGCCAAGGCCGAGGCCGCCGGGTTGAAGGTGATGGACCCTGCCGACTGCGCCAAATGGGCCGACGTCATTATGGTGCTGACCCCTGACGAGGGCCAGGGCGATCTTTACCGAGAAAAATTGCACGCCAACATGAAGCCGGGTTCTGCGATGGCGTTCGCGCATGGGCTGAACGTGCATTTCAACCTGCTCGACCCCCGTGCCGATATCGACGTGTTCATGATCGCGCCGAAGGGTCCCGGCCACACCGTGCGCAGCGAGTACCAGCGCGGTGGCGGCGTGCCTTGCCTGGTGGCGGTGTCGCAGAACCCGTCCGGCAATGCGCTCGAGATCGCGCTGTCATATGCTTCCGCCATCGGTGGCGGGCGTGCCGGCATCATCGAGACCACGTTCCAGGAAGAGTGCGAGACAGATCTGTTCGGTGAGCAGGTAGTGCTGTGCGGTGGCTTGGTGGAGCTTATCAAGGCTGGCTACGAGACGCTGGTCGATGCCGGCTATGCGCCGGAAATGGCGTATTTCGAGTGCCTGCATGAAGTGAAGCTGATCGTGGATCTGATCTATGAAGGCGGCATCGCCAACATGAACTATTCGATCTCCAACACCGCCGAGTATGGCGAATACGTCTCCGGCCCGCGCGTGGTGACGCCGGAAACCAAGGCCGAGATGAAGCGCATCCTCGACGATATCCAATCCGGCCGCTTCGTCCGCGACTGGATGAACGAGAACGCCGCCGGCCAGGCCAGCTTCAAGGCCACCCGCCGCCGGGGCTCGGAGCACCAGATCGAGGAAGTCGGCCAGCGCCTGCGCGCCATGATGCCCTGGATTACGAAGAACGCGCTGGTGGATACCGCGCGGAACTGAGCGCGCAGCGACTGAAAGCTAGGCCCCAGCGATATCGAGGGCGCGTTTCGTCAGTGCGCTGGCCAATGTCTCAATAACCGGGTGCGACAGACCGGCGTCGTGCATCTTGCGCACCTCGTCGGAGAGCCGATCTGGCAGTTCCGCAGCCATGGCGCGAGCCCGCCCAATGAGACTGTCGCCGTCGACCCGAACTTCGGTGGCGAGCTTGCTCCATTTTGATTTGCCGATATCGCGTAGCCGATACTCATCACCTATTTTCATGGCGAGCTTGGCTTTTTGCGGATCGATTTCTGGATAGGCGAAGATGCTGGCGACGTCGTAGAGCGGGGCCAAGCGGACCAGTCCTCCACCGCCAATCAGGATCGAATAGTTTTTGCCGTGGGCATCGGTCCCGCCGATCAGCCAATTCAGGATGAGCGCGTCTAGGAATGTGGAAACGTCCTCACTCTGAGCAGTCGGAGCGTTTTGCCCCTTTTCCTGCTGCCCGCCGGAGGCGTTCGTGCGCAGGAATTCAACGATCTGCTTTGGCCCTGGCCCGCCTTGATTTTGATATTTGCGCGAGGGGTGTATCCGCAGGGCTTGGCAAATGTCTTCTTGGTGGACCCGGTAAATGGGCGTGGTCTTGGAAAAATTGCACAACTCGTCTGCTGAGTTCGCCGCCGCCGCGGCTTCAGCGGCGAAGCGCATGGTCATTTCCAGGGAATTCGGGTCATCGGAACCAGCATGGAACGCCGCTTCAGCAGCCTTCGCAGCAGCCAGGGCCGTGCGCGCGGAAGCCAATGCCGCAGTGCGCACCCGGTCGTAGCGTTCGACGACAATCGCGCTCACATCCTCAAACTGGCGAACCTGCGAGTTCGTCGTTGGCAGGCCCAGCGCTCGAGCAAGGGAGAGACAAAGGTGTTCGTTTTCCGCGTGACCAGGGAAGGCTCCGGTTGTGGGTTTGAAGATATGCGTCGTCGGCATGCGGCCTGAAGGCACGCCCCATCGCTGACCGTCGAAGAGCAGCGCCGTCTTGGGCTGGGCGCCGGAGAGGCTGAAATAGCCCGTGTCGCGAGGCGCCCTCCAGGCGCTTTCGTCACTCTGCAACGCGCGGAGGCGGTTGGCGATATCGCCTTCTGTGAGCCATTCGGTCTGCGGCTGCTGAGCCCCGAAGACCGCGTCTCGGCGTTCCGGCACTACGAATTGGACGGCGCCTGCACAATCCTCGCCGACGTGGCTCAAGAGCGCGAAGGCGTTTCGAGCCGAGACTTGAAAACGCTGAGCCCATCGGGACAGGATGAGTTCATTGTCCGGCAGGAGCCCCCAAAGAAAGGGTTCGATGGAAGCGTGTGGGTGCTCGGCCGCCGCCAGCGGCATTGAAAGCGACAAGGGGTAGGATCCAGGCGCGCTGCGCCATGCGTCGGAATAGACGAACCTCAGGCGGCCCTGTTCTTGATAGACGATGCCGACGTCGCGACCTTCGAGGAGTGCGAGGAGTTCACTCATGTGTCACCCTTGCGCCGGGCTGCGGTGAGGATCGCATTGATGTCTGCGTTGGTGACAGCGAGGCTGGCAGACGAATGAGCTTCGCCCGGCTCGCCAGATGTGTCGATTGTGAGTTCGACACCCACAGCGGCTAGGGCGCGCAGGATCAGGCCGATACCTGCGCCAGGCTTTCCCCGCTCAATCTGGTTTACCCATAGGCGGCTAACACCGATCTGTTGCGCCAGATCGGCTTGATCAAGTCCGTGGGCTCGACGTCGGTCCTTAATCAGGGCGCCGATATCGCCGGGAGTTCGGAGGACAAGCTTCGACATGTAATCGTTCGCATTCATTTCGGAATGAAAACGATAGCATACATTTTGACATGTAACCAATAGATTACAATCGAGCTAGGCTTCTCATCCCAAAGGCAAACCTTACTCCGCCGCGATCAGCGCCCGAGCCGAAGCCGCTTCCGCACCCCTAGCCGGCGCTCCCCCCTCTCGCGCCGCTGCGCTCGCGGCGGGAGAGGACACCCCCCGCCTTTCACCTTCCCAGCGCAGGTGCTACCTCGCCGCCCCATGAGCACTTCCCTATGAGTACGGCGATTGAAGCCGCCCGGCGGCGCAGTTTCGCGATCATCTCCCACCCGGACGCCGGCAAGACCACGCTGACCGAGAACCTGCTGCTGGCCGGCGGGGCGATCCGGGCGGCGGGGCAGGTGCGGGCGCGGGGCGAGAACCGGCGGACGCGCTCGGACTGGATGAAGATCGAGCGCGAGCGGGGGATTTCGGTCTCGGCCAGCGTGATGACGTTTGACCACGACGGGCTGATGTTCAACCTCTTGGACACGCCGGGCCACGAGGACTTTTCGGAAGACACCTATCGCACCCTGACGGCGGCGGATGCGGCGGTGATGGTGCTGGATGCGGCCAAGGGGATCGAGCCGCAGACCCTGAAGCTGTTCGAGGTTTGCCGCCTTCGCGACATTCCCATCGTCACCTTCATCAACAAGATGGACCGCGAGGCGCAGGACCCGTTCGCGCTGCTGGATGAGATCGCTTCCAAGCTGGCGCTGGACCCGGCGCCGCTCTACTGGCCGGCCGGGTCGGGCGGGCGGTTCAAGGGCATGCTGGACCTGCGCCGCGACCTCTTCCTGCCGTTCTCCAAACAGCGTGAGGCCGGCGAGGGCCACCCGGCGGCGGTGCCGTTCGGCGGCAATGCGGTGGTCAGTTACCTGGATCCGGACGAGCAGGACGAGGTGGGCGAGGGCGCGCATCTGGTGCGTGAGGCTTCCAAGCCATTTGATCCCCAGGCGTTCCTGGAGGGCCATATGACCCCGGTGTTCTTCGGCTCGGCCCTGCGCCACTTTGGCGTCGATCAGCTGCTGGAGGGCCTGGGCGCCTATGCCCCGGCGCCCAAGACCGTGGCGGCGGTCAAGGCCGGCGAGGCCACCCACGTCGCGCCCGGCGACCGCGAAGTCACCGGCTTTGTGTTCAAGGTCCAGGCCAATATGGACCCCAACCACCGCGACCGGATCGCGTTCCTGAAGCTGTGCTCGGGCCGCTTTCAGCGCGGCATGAAGCTGAAGGTCCAGAACACCGGCAAGCAGCTGTCGGTGAACGCGCCGATGATGTTCTTCGCCTCGGACCGTGAGCTGGCCGAGGACGCCTATGCGGGCGACGTGATCGGCATTCCCAACCATGGGGTCTTAAGGGTCGGCGACAGCCTTTCCGAGAGCGGGATGTTGCGGTTTGCCGGCCTGCCCAACTTTGCGCCGGAAATCCTGCAACGGGTGCGGGTCAAGGATCCGCTGAAAGCCAAGCACCTGAAGAAGGCGTTGGAGAGCCTGGCCGAAGAGGGTGTCACCCAGCTGTTCCGCCCGACCATGGGTGCGGACTTCATCGTCGGCGCGGTGGGGCAATTGCAGTTTGAGGTGATGGCCGACCGGCTGGCCAACGAATACCAGCTGGAGGTGATCTTCGAGGCCAGCCCGTTCGCCGAAGCCCGCTGGATCGTTGGCGACAAGGCCGATCTGGAGGACTTCCAGAGCAAGCACCGCTCGGCCATGGGGACGGATATCGACGAGGGGGCGGTGTTCCTGGCCAAGTCGGCCTGGGAGATCGGCTATGTAACCGAACGATTTCCAAAGGTCCGCTTCGAGCGCGCCAAGGAACGGGCGTAGGGGTGTGGCAGCCTCTCCTTCGCTCGTCATCCCCCGGCTGGTCCGGGGGACCCATTCCTCGGTCGCACGCGAGCATGTGAGAATTCTGCGGCATCGACGCGCCGGAGTCCTCCTAGAAGACCGGAGCGGCGGAGTGATGGGTCCCCCGGACAAGCCGGGGGATGACGGTTGGAGGGGGCGTGTGGCGTGAGTTCGACCGCCCTCTATGGTGCGCCGGCCGCTGGGCTGGTGGAAGTTCAGGCGGGCGCGATTCAGGTCGCGCCGCTGATCCCAGGATCGACCGACCTTGCGGACCTGGCGGAGGCCAGCCTGGACGCTGTGGTGATGCTGGCCCCGGCCGGGACGTTGGAGCGCGACTACGCCCTGGCCCAGGCCCTGCGGGCGCTGCGGCCCGGCGGGACGCTCAGCGCCTTCGCGCCGAAGGACAAGGGCGGGGCGCGGCTGCGCAAGGCGCTGGAGCCGTTCGGATGTGTCGTGGTCGAGGATGCGCGCAAGCATCACCGGTTTTGCCAAACGACGCGACCGGCGGGGCCAAACGGGCTGGACGCCGCCATCGCGGCCGGCGCGCCACAGCTCCTCCCGGCGCTGGGCCTTTGGTCGCAACCGGGGGTGTTTAGCTGGGACCGGATCGATCCGGGGTCGGCGGCGTTGATTACCGCCATACCGAGATTGGCCGGGCGCGGGGCGGACCTGGGCTGTGGGGTGGGCGTGTTGGCGGCGCATGTGCTGGGCTCGCCGGCGGTGGAAGCGCTGGCCTGTATCGACATCGACCGGCGCGCCATCGCCTGCGCGCGGCACAACCTCAATGATCCCCGTGTGAGCTTTCACTGGTCGGATGCGTGCGGCCCGGCGGAGGATGCGCGCGGTCTCGATTTTGTGGTCATGAACCCACCGTTTCATGCGGCCGGCAGCGAGGATCGCAGCTTGGGTGTCGCCTTCATCCGCGCGGCGGGCGCGAGGTTGCGCAAGGGCGGGGTCTGCTGGCTGGTCGCCAACCGGCATCTGCCGTATGAGGCGCCGCTAGCCGCCGCCTTCGCCAGCTTTGCGGTTCGCGCCGATTTGGGCGGCTACAAGGTAATTGAGGCGCGCAAGTGAGCGGCAAACCCCCGATGGCACGGCTGGACCGGCTGCTGGCCAACCTCGGCTATGGCTCGCGCCGCGAAGTCACCGCTCTGGTGGCGCGCGGGCAGGTGGCGCTGGACGGCGCCACGGTGAAGGACGCCGGCGCGCGGATCGCCGTGACTGCCGACCTGCCGGGCCGGATGACCATATCGCGGGTCCCGGTCGATCCCCCCGCACCGCTGACCCTGGTGATGCACAAGCCCCTGGAGGTGGTCTGTTCGCATCGCGAAACAGGGCGCAGCGTCTATGAACTGCTGCCGGTCCGCTGGCGCGCGCGGATGCCGGCGCTGTCCTCCATCGGGCGGCTGGACAAGGACACCACGGGCCTGCTGCTGATCACCGACGACGGGCCCTTCCTGCACCGGGTGATCGCGCCGCGCAGCCATGTGGCCAAACGCTACCGCGCCACGCTCGATCGGCCTTTGCGGGGCGACGAGGCGGCCGTGTTCGCGGCGGGGGACCTGATTCTGGAGGGCGAGACGGAGCCCCTGGCGGCGGCGGTGCTGGAGCCGCTGGGGCCGACGCTGGCGAACCTGACCATCACCGAAGGCCGCTATCATCAGGTGCGGCGGATGTTCGCCGCAGTCGGCAACCATGTGACGGCGCTGCACCGCGACCGGATCGGGGGACTGGCCCTGCCGGACGATCTCGCGCCAGCAGACTGGCGGATCCTGCCGACAGATGAACAGGCGGCGATCTTTGGTTGAATGAGACCATTCTACTCAAGATCTTAGGGTCTCGTTAACCATACCCTAGAAATTAACCACTTGTTAAACCCTGCGGCTCCGGCTTTGCTGGGATCAGGGCAGGCTGGCGGCTTACGTTCCAAGGTGGGACGACGCTGGTCCGGGAGCGGATCGATGTTCGACCTGGGTCGCGAACTCAAACGCTTCTTCGCATCGGAACGCGCCACGCCGTCTCGCGAAGGCCTGACCCGAGGCGACGCCACCCTGCTGGAACTGCTCGACGCGACGCTGCTGGCCCAGGAGGCTCGGGCCGCCGATGTCGCCGCAGGACGGATCGGCGCCAAGGGCAAGCCGCAGCTGCGGCTGGACGCCGCCATCGTCTGGCGCGAGCTGGCCCGGCGCACGGGCGACGCGGTCGCGCTGCGCAAGGCCGCCGCCCTGGCCGAGACCGCCGCCGCCGGCTTCGAGACCCCCCGTCGCGATGAAGCCTGGGCGCGGGCGCGCTGCGAACAGGCGTTCTGCGCCTTGCTGGGCGCCGAAATCTTTGGAGATCCGGGCCTCAACGCCGCCGCCGAGGTGGCGTTCCGCGAAGCTCGCACCGCCGCACGGGGCGGCTTGGCCGCGCCGCTGGCCGACGCTGGCCTCGCCGCCATCGCGGCCCGCACCGATCTTGAAACCGCCGACGCGGCGCAGATTCGCAGCCTGGCCGAGCGCTTTGCCGCCCCGGTCGCGGCGCTCGACAGCATGGCCAAGCGGATCACCGCCGCGCGCAGCCTGGCCGCCGAGGCGCGGCTGCTCCGCGCCGACCTGCTGTGCGCCGCTGGCGGCCGGCTGCGCGACCCTGACCTGCTGGACATGGCGGCCAAGGACGCCGCCGTGGCCTCCGACAAGCTGGATGTGGCTTATGAGCCGTTGACCTGGGCCCGAGCGCGGGTCGCCCATGGTCAGGCCTTGGCCATGCGCGGTGAGTGCATGGGCGACCTCGACGCCCTGGCGGCCGGGGCTGGGGTGCTGGCCAACGCCATCGATCAATTGACCCGCGAGCACAGCCCGCTGGACTGGGCCCGCACCCAAGTGGCCCTGGCCCAGGCGCTGCAGGCGCTGGGCGAGGCGTCGGGCGAGGTGCGCGCCTTTGAGCACGCCATCAGCTCGTATGATCGCGCCGGTCTGGTGCTCAAGGAGACTCAGACCCTGCCGTTGCGCGGCCTGGCGGCCGGCGCCCGCGCGGTCTGCCTGGCGCGGACAGCAGAGCTGACCGGCGATCTGGCGGTGCTGGAAAGCGCCGAGGCGGCGATGAAGATCGAACTGGCGCGATTGTCGCCGCGCCGCGATCCAGTCGGCTGGGCGATTGCGCAACTGCATCTGGCTCGGCTCTACGAAGCGCGCATGGGCCTTAGGGAACGAGATCAGGGCGAGCGGGCCGCCGCCTTGTTGGCGCTGGAAGCCGCGCTCGACGTATTTGGCGAGCATGGCCAGCGCTCGCTGACCATCCTGGCCACCGAAGCCATCGCCCGCCTCCGCGAACCCGCGACGACGCCGGAGCGTTAGGGGCTCTACCGCCCGCGCCACCACCGGAGGCCACCGCGCTCGATGGCCTCCAATATGGCGTGCAGGGCCACGCCCATGGCCCCCAGGACCACCAGGGCGGCGATCATCCGGGCGGTCTGCAGCTTGTTGCCGGCATCCAGGATCTGCCAGGCGAGGCCGCGCACGCCGCCCGACCCGGCTCCGAACTCGGCGACCACCGCGCCGATCAGCGCCAGACCCGCCCCCACCTTGTGGCCCTCCAGCAGGAACGGCACGGCGGAGGGCAGGCGTAGCCGCAGCACCCGTTGCCAGCGCCCGGCGCCATAGAGGGCGAACAGCCGCTCCAGGTCCGGATCGGCGGACCGAAGGCCGGCGGTGGCGCCGGAGAAGATCGGGAAGAAGGCCACCAGCACCGCCAGGGTCACCAGCGCCCGCTCGGGATGGTCCAGGCCGGCCCAGATCAGCACCAGCGGCGCGATGGCGACGACGGGGGTCACCTGCACCACCGAGGCCAGCGGCCGGATCGCCCGGTCCAGCAACGGGCTCAGCGCGGTCAGCAGCGCCAGCGCCTGGGCCACCAGGCTGGCCAGCACCAGGGCGATCAGAGCTGTCGACAGCGTGCGCCAGGCGGCAGCCACCAGAGCCGGCAGGTTCTGGGCCAGCGCCACGGCCACCTGCGAGGGGGCCGGCAGGAAATAGGCTGGCACGTGCAGAGCTCGGCAGGCGATCTCCCAGCCGGCCAGCAGCAGGGCGAGCAGGGCCAGCGGCGCGAGGCGGATCACGCCGCGATCCCCTGGGCCAAGGCAGCGGACACCGCCTCGGCGACCTCACGGAACGCCGGCTGAGTCCGGAATTGTGGCGGCCGGGGCATCGGTCCCGGCACGGCGAAGTCGCCGACGATGCGGCCGGGGCCCCGGCTCATCACGACGACGCGTGAGGCCATATAGACCGCCTCTTCGACATTGTGGGTCACGAACACCACGGCTGGCTGCGAGGCGTCCCACAGCGCCAGCACGTCGTCGGCCAGGGCTCTGCGGGTGATCTCGTCCAGCGCCGCGAAGGGCTCGTCCAACAGCAGCAGCTTGGGCTGGGTGACGAGCGCGCGGGCCAGAGACACCCGCATGGCCATGCCGCCCGACAGCTGAGCCGGCCGCGCGGCCTCAGCGCCCGCCAGACCCACGCGGCGCAGAGCGGCGGCGGCGCGTTCCCGGGCTTCGGCGCGGTGGGTTCCAGCCAGTTCCAGCGGCAGGGCGACATTGGCGCAGGCCGACAACCAGGGCGCCAGGGTCGGCGCCTGGAACACCACCGCCGTCTCACCGCGCCCGGCCGCTCGGGTGACGTGGCCCCGGGTCGGCGCCTCCAGGCCGGCGAGAAGGCGCAGGGCGGTGGATTTGCCACAGCCAGAGGGTCCGACGAGGGCGATGGACTCGCCGGGTGCGATGGCGAGGCTGACAGGCCCGAGCGCGGGGCCGCGCGGGTAGTCGACCTCGACGTCGATGAGGGCAGCGGTCATGGGGCGCCCAAAGCGGTGCAGCGCTCGCCCCCTCGGTTGCGGTCGCTACGCATTTCGGTGAACTGGCGCCAAGAGCCCTCTCCCCCTTGCGGGGAGAGGGTTGGGAGTGGGGGTGTCAGCTCCGAGTCTGGAGCAGTGACGCCGGCGGCGGCTCATCCGCTCGACCTCACAGCTTGCACCCCCACCCCAACCCCTCCCCGCAAGGGGGAGGGGCTTCGAGGGGCGAGTCTTGAGTCCATCTGCCGAGGTTCGAGCATGCCCAAGCCCTAAACGGGTGAGGCAGATCTGTCACTTGGGTAGGAATTCCAGGGTGTAGGCCGTCTTGGGATCCAGGGTCTTGGGATAGACGCCTTGACCGGCGGCCAGGTCGAAGAAGGCCTTCCAGCGCGCATCGGACATTGCCCCAACCGGCGCGGCGTCGTCGCCGGCGATGATCTTGTAGGACTTGAGTTTGGCGCGGGCCTGGTCGAGCACGTCCTGGGTCATCTCCGGATTGTCCTTGCGGATCAGGGTGTCGGCGGCGGCGCCGTCGCCGGCCAGATAGTCCTTCCAGCCCTGGGCGCTGGCCTCGACGAAAGCGCGAATGGCGGCCGGGTTCCTGGCGATCAGATCATCGGAAGCCAGGACCATGGTCGCGTAGCCCGGGTAGCCTTCATCGGCCAGCAGGAAGACCTTGGCCTTCAGTCCTGCCTGCTTTTCGATCGTGTAGGGTTCTGAGGTGACATAGCCCTGCTGGGCGGCGCGCTTGTCGGAGAGGAACGGCGCGGGGTTGAAGGTGTATTTGCGGACCTGATCGTTGCTGAAGCCATACTTGGCCTTCAGCCAGACCCAGAAGGCGGAGACCGAGGCGTCGGACAGCAGGATCGGGTGGCCCTTGAGGTCGGCGATCTTTTCCACGCCGGTGTCCGGGTGGGCGATCAGCACCTGGGGGTCCTTTTGCATATAGGCGGCGACGGCCTTCACCGGCACGCCCTCATTGGCCAGGTTCATGACGATGAAGCTGTTCGAACCCATGCCGAGGTCGACCGCGCCAGAGGCCAGCAGCTGAGGCACATTGACGCCTGGGCCACCCTGGACGATCTGCACATTGAGGCCGCGCCGGGCGTATTCGCCGGACGCCAGGGCCTGGTAGAAGCCGCCATGCTCGGCCTGGGCGCGCCAGTCGGTGGCGAAGCGGATCGTGACCGGCGCGTCGGGCGCCTTGACGGCCTGGGGCTTGGGAGAACAGGCGGCCAGCAGGGCGAATGCCGCCAGGGCCAGGTTACGCAAGACTCGCATGAGGTATCCTCGACTTTGCGGGTGAGCGTACGGCGCAAGGGGGAGGTGCGTCCATAGCAAGAGGGCGGCGCACCGGTTGCCCGAGGCGTCGCCCTCTCATCCAGATCCGTTGGGGGACCTGAGCCTTCCAGGATGCTCGCCAGGCCCGTCCCGAGTCGCCCCGTTCAGGTCACTGTCGACCGCTTCGAACCTTGGGTCAGCTTCTGGGTCGCCCCTTCATTTGACTTTGCTTTCGTCGCTCTGCTCGCTTGGCTTTGGGGTCCGCTGTCGCCAGCCTCGCCGTCCACCCGCGCCGCAGTTCCTGTCGGCAGATGCAAGGTGCGCCGGTCGCTGGGGACGCGCAAGCGGGCTTATGGGGGTGGTCCGTAACTGATCATCGGCAACGTAGGGATGGGCGGTTGAAAACCGGTGCATGGAGTCCTGAAATACCAGCTATGTCGGTAGCTTAAGGGCGTCCACAGGAAAGCGCACGCAATCTCGATCCGTCATTCTCGGCCAAGGTGCGCAGGGTCGCTCCAGGGCTTTCCTCCCTTCTGATCGTCATCCCCCGGCCCCAGGGACCGCGCCGCTGCGCGGCCCGCCCGAGGGCAGGCCCGTCCGGGGGTCCCATCAACACAGGGGTGTGCCGAGCTAGGTAGAGCCGTCGCCGCCGGCGCCCCTTCGGGAACGCCGGCGTTTATGGGTCCCCGGCACGGCGTCGCTCCGCTCCTTGGCCGAGGATGACGAGCAATAAAATTGGAAATATCCATCGTTCGCGCTGCCCACGCGGCTACGTCCCCGCCTCCGCAGCCTCGCGCTGGCTTTCCAGGGTCAGCCATTCGTCTTCGGCGCTGGCGAGCTGCGCCTGGGCAGCGGCCAGGGCGCGGCTGAAGCGCTCGAACCCGGCCGGGTCGCGGCCGTAGAGCGCCGGGTCGGCGAGGGCGGTCTCCAGGGCGGCGATCTTGGCGGGGAGCCCTTCGATCAGCGCCTCCAGCTCGGCCAGCCGGCGCTGGTCCTTATAGGACAGCTTGGCGGCGGGCGGCGGCGGCGCTCGCGCGGCGACCGCCTTGGCGGCCTTGGACGCCTCGGCCTTGGTGACGAAGGCGAAGAACCCGGGGTTCTGGCTTACGAAATCCTGCCAGCCGCCCGGCGTCTCGACCGCGCGGCCGGTCCCGTCCAGGCCGATCGTCGAGGTCGCCAGCCGGTCGATGAAATCGCGGTCGTGGCTGACCAGGATCAGGGTGCCCTCATAGTCGGCCAACAGGTCTTCCAACAGGTCCAAGGTGTCCATGTCGAGGTCGTTGGTCGGCTCATCCAGCACCATGACATTGGCCGGATTGGCCAGGGCTCTGGCCAACAGCAGACGATTTCGCTCGCCGCCCGACAGCGTTTTGACCGGCTGGCGCAGCTGGCTTTCACGGAACAGGAAATCCTTGGCGTAGGCGTTCACATGCTTGGCCTGACCGCGCACCAGCACCTGATCGCCGCCCAGCGGCGTGAGTACGTCCCGGAGGGTCATCTCCGGGGACAGCGCGGCCCGGGCCTGGTCGATGTAGGCGACGGTCAGGTTGGTTCCGAGCTTCACCGTGCCGGCGTCGACCGCGATCTCGCCCAGCAGCAGTTTCACCAGCGTGGTCTTACCAGCCCCGTTCGGTCCGACAATGGCGACGCGGTCGCCGCGCAGGATGCGGGTGGAGAAGTCCTTCAGGATCACCCGATCACCGAACGCCTTGGCCAACCCCTTGGCCTCCACCACGCGCTTGCCGGACAGCGCGGAGCTCTCCAGGCCCATGTGCAGGGCGCCGCGATTCTCCCTCAGCCGCTCGCTTTTGGCTTCACGCAGAGCGACCAGGCGCCGGCGGCGGCCCTCGTTGCGCGCCCGCCGGGCGGTGACGCCGCGTTCCATCCAGTGCTGTTCGCGCTCCAGCATCTTGTCGAGGCGGCGGCCCTCGTCGGCCTGCTGGGCCTCGATCTTCTCCACCCAGTCCTCGAACCCGGCGAAACCAGCGTCCAGGCGGCGAACCTGCCGGTGTTCCAGCCAGAAGCAGCGCTGGGTCACCCGCTCCAGGAAGGCCCGGTCGTGACTGACGATCAGCGCGGCGGCGCGGCTGGCGCCGATCTGGGCCTCCAGGGTCTCAATGGCCAGGATGTCCAGGTGGTTGGTGGGCTCGTCCAGCAAGATGACGTCCGGATCCTCAGCGAACGCCTTGGCCAGGGCCGCGCGCCGGGTCTCGCCGCCCGATAGCCCCTGGGTCGACTTTTCAGGACTGATTCCGAAGGCGTCCAGGGCCGCCTCCGCCCGGTGGGTCAGCGCCCCGCCCGACGTGGCGTGCTCCAGCACCGTGGCGCCGCTGATCTCAGGTTCCTGGGGGACGAAGGCGACCGTTGTTCCGGGCGTGATTGTGCGCTCGCCAGCGTCAACCTCGATCTGTCCAGAGAGCACCCGCAGCAGGGTCGACTTGCCGGCGCCGTTGCGGCCCACCAGGCAGGCGCGGGTCCGCACGTCCAGCGCCAGGTCGACGCCGTCGAACAACATCATCGGTCCGTCGGCGAGACGAACCTCTTTCAAGGCCAGGATAGGGGCTCTCATGGGCGCGCTGTCCTACAGGGTCCGGCCGGCGAAGCAAGTTCGCGCTTCAGTGGACGCGCCAGCCGGACTACACCCGCGTCATGCCGCAAGACCCCTTCTGGCGTCGCAAGACCCTCGCGCAGATGACCGTTCCGGAGTGGGAGAGCCTCTGCGATGGCTGCGGGCTGTGCTGTCTGGTGCGTTTTGAGGACGAGGACAGCGATGAGGTGATCCCCACCCGGGTCCACTGCCGGCTGTTCGATTCCAACGCCTGCCGGTGTTCGGACTATGCGGACCGCCATCGCCATGTGCCGGACTGTATCAAGCTGACGCCGCACAATATCGAGGCGCTGGAATGGATGCCGAAGAGCTGCGCCTATCGCCGGCTGTATGAGGGCCGCGACCTGGCCGATTGGCACCCGCTGATCAGCGGCGATCCGGAGAGCGTCCATCGGGCCGGCATTTCGGTGCGGGGTCAGACCATCAGCGAGACGGTGCTGAAGGATCCCGAGGACGCCCTGGACTTCGCCGCCTGGGACCTGCTGATCGAGCGGGAGGGTTAGCACGAGGTTTCGCCCACTCTGACTCAACCCACCACCGTCATCCCAGCCGCAGGTCCGCGAAGCGGACCGGAGAGCCGGGATCCAGGCGTCCGGGCCGCCGCCACTGGGTCCCGGTCTTTCGCGTTTCGCGAAAACCGGGATGACATCGAGGGGAGATGCGATTCAGACCGGTCCCCGGCTTAGCGCGCCCAAGGCCTGCGCCGCACCGGTGGCGCTGCGGGCCGGTAGTTGGTGTGGCTTCGGTCGAACATGCCGCCGTAGAACGGATCGTTGTCGAGCGCCGAACCCCAGCGCTCCCGCATCACCTTGACCTCGCCAGCGAAGCGCCGGGCGGCTTCGGGAGACAGGTCCGACCCCCGGCTGGCGGATTCGTGATGGTAGAGCGCGGCGAAGGGCGTCCAGACGATGTCATAGCCGGCGGCGCGGATCTTGAGGCAAAGGTCGACGTCGTTGAAGGCCACCGCCAGGTTCTCGGCGTCCATGCCGCCCACTTCGTCCCAGACCGATCTTCTCATCGCCAGGCAGGCGGCGGTCACCGCTGAGACGTTGCGGCTCATGGTCAAGTGGCCCTGATAGCCAGCATGACCCCCCCGCGCGCCGGCGTAGAGGTGGCCAGCGACCCGCGCACTGTCGCCGCCGACGCCCAGCACCACGCCGGCGTGCTGGAGGGAGCCGTCTGGATAGAGCAGCTTGGCGCCCACCGCGCCGACCTTGGGACGCAGGGCTTGCCCAACCAGCTCGTCCAGCCATTCCGGTTCGATCACACTGATGTCGTTGTTGAGCAGGAGGATGACGTCGCCGGTCGTCTCGGCCACCGCACGGTTCATCAGGGCGGCGAAGTTGAAAGGTCCGGGCGCGGCCAGGATGCGCACGCGCGGATCGGTGCGCAGCACTTCGAACAGGGCGTGGGTGGCTGGCTCGACGCTGCCGTTGTCGACGATGTTGATGTCAAGCGGGGCATAGGCGGTCTGGCGCAGCAGGCCCTCGGCGCACTGGCCCAACAGGTCGGCGCGGTCGCGGGTGGGGATGATCACCGAAACCAGCGGGCGTGGATCGGGGACGCTGCGGCGCACCTGCAGCGCGCGGGCGGCGGAGGGCTGAACCGTCACCTCGGCGACCTGACCCGTCCGCGCCAGATGCTCGGCGACCGCGCGTCGCCGCGCCTCGGCGCAGCGGTCAGCCCATTCGCGGGAGAACGAGCCCTGATCGCCCTGCCAGCGCCAATGGTAGAGGACGTAGGGGATGTGGCGGATGTGGTCCGGCGCGGTGCGCTCCGCCACCCTGAGCGCCAGGTCATGATCCTGAGCGCCTTCGAAGCCTTCGCGCAGGCCGCCCACGGCTTCGACCGTGGCCCTGCGATAGACGGCCAGATGGTTGAGCATGTTCTGACCGAGCATCAGCTCGGGGTTCCAGTCGGTCTTGAAATAGGGCTGCGAGCGCAGGCCGCGCGCGTCGATCTTGTCCTCATCGGAATAGATCAGCTCGGTGGCCGGGTGCGCCTCGATCTCGGCGGCGATCAGATAGAGCGCGTGCTCGGCCAGCAGGTCGTCGTGATCCAGGAAGGCCACGAAGTCACCGGAGGCGAGGCTCAGAGCCGAATTGCTGGCCGCTGAGATATGTCCGTTGGCGGCCCGGCGGATGATCCTGATGCGGGCGTCCACCGCCGCTTGGGCCTGAAGTTCGCGCCAGACATCCTCGCCTGGAGAGGCGTCGTCTGCGATGCAGAGTTCCCAGTGCGGATAGAGCTGCGCCTGCACCGAGGCGATGGCGGCGCGCAACAGCGGCAAGGGTGTCGCAAAGGCCGGCAGGATCACCGAGATCGTCGGCGGCGCGGCCAGGCGGGCGATGTGCGCGCGGATGGCGACGCGCTCATCGTCGGTGAGGGTGTCGTAGCCGTGGGTCCAGGCGCGGTATTGCTTGTCGGTCAGAGCCTCGGCGCTGACCACGCTGCGCACGAAACGCTCGCCCCAGGGCGTCTTGACGAGTAGTTCCGCCGCGCCATGCATCAGCCCATGCGCCAGCGGCCATCGTCGAACGATGTCACGAGCGCGGGCGGCGATGGCGCGAAGGTCGAAGGGCATGGGCCGGCTCGGTATTCTCCCCACCGTCCGTCATGGTCCGGCTTGGGAGCCTGCCCCCGGGCGTGCCGCGCTGCGGCGCGACCCGGGGGGACGACCCATGATCACCGCTTCAGGGGTCCCTTCGCGGCGGCGCCACGGGGCTCATCAGGAAACGCC
>JAYTFM010000057.1:0-66389 GCA_043734425.1 Alphaproteobacteria bacterium | reverse complement strand
CCGAGACCGGGATACCGACCGCGACCGTGAGCGCGAACCGGCCAGCCTGCCGCTGCTGCTGAGGACCTTGGGGACCGTCGCCGAGGACGCCGCCGCGCTTCCCGGCCCGGCGCCGGCCGAATTGCCCACCCTGCGTGAACTGCTGGCGCAGTTGACCTCCGCGCCCGCCAAACCGACCACAGGCCTCCGCGCCCGGCTCGCCGGATCCGCTACAGCCCCGCTGGTGACAATTCCGCCGCCAGCGCGGCCCAGCCCGATCCTGGCGCTCCACCGAGCCACCGGCCCCCCGCGCCGCTGATCGGTCGTGCCGCTTGCCTCACCCCCGGAGCGGGGAAGGCAAGGTCGAAGAGACCTTTCCGTGGGGTCCGCGAGGACCTGCGACGGAGAAGCGCGTAGGCCCTCGCCCACCACCAGAGTCGCCCAGTCGGCCCTCTCCCGACCTCTCCCTCTCGCCGCGCTGCGCGCAGCGGGGGAGAGGAGAGCATTGCATCACCGCGCGCTACGAGCCCGCACGCCACGCGGGCTGAAGGGCTGGCGAGACGCTGGGGAAACCCGCTAATCATCGCCGCCGCCAGCCGATCACGGACACCCCATGACCGCCGAATCCCCCGCCTCCCTGCAGATCGCCCTCGGCCAGATCCGCGTGATCAGCGTCGAAGCTGGCCGCGCCCTCATCGAGTATGAGATTGCACCGCACATGTGCCACTCCGGCGGCGTCGCCCAGGGCGGCTTTGTCTGCGGCTTCATCGACTCGGCCATGGCCCACGCCGCGATGGCCGGCGCCACAGACATGGTCGCCATGACGCTGGAGGTGAAGGTCAGCTACTTTGCGCCCGCCCGCCCCGGCCGGGTGTTCGCCGAGGCCTGGGTCGAGCGCGCCGGCCGTTCCACCTGCTTCGTCGAAGGCAAGCTCACCAACGCGGCCGGCGAGGTCCTCGCCAAGGCCAGTTCGACCATTCGCATGATCCCCAGAGCCGCCGTGGAGGCCACCAGCCGCCGGGCGACGGAATAGCGGGTTGGCTAGGGCGGCGGTGTTCCCTCGGGCCGATAGCTCGGCTGATCAATCGCGATCTGGTTTCTCGCCATGGCCGTCAAGGCCGCGAGCAGCCCGGGCGTCTCCACCGTCAACTCGCCAGCGCGGATGCGAGCGCAGAGCTCGGAATTGAGGTCGGCGAACGCGCCGCCGTGACCTAGAACCGTGGCCATGCCCCCCACCGCCTCCGCCTCGGCGGCGGGGCCATCGGTCAGTTCGCGGCCGACGGTGGCCAAGGCGTTGGACGCTACGCGGGCCAGGAAGGCGTTGCGCGGGTCGAGGGTCGGGCGGATCTCGTCGATCCACATGGCGACAGAACGAACGAGTTCATCGGTGCGCGGATGGGTGTTCAAAGGCCTTGCTCCAGCAGGACGACCAGATCGGCCTCGGTCTCGGCGACCCGGCGGCCGATCATCGGCCGCTCGACGGACGGCGACATTCCTGATGACCAGCTGAGGTACATGGTCAGGCACATCACGCCCCAGCGCAACGAGCCTAGCATCTGCCAGAACCGCACCCGACTGAGTTCAATCGTGCGACCGCCCGCGTCGTGATAGCCGGCCAGCAGATCCGCATACTCGCCGAACCCGCCCACCGGTCGGTCCGGCCGGCCAAACCGCCAGGAGTTGGTGCAGATCCAGCCCATGTCCTCGGCTGGATCGCCAATGTGGGCCAACTCCCAGTCCAGCACGGCGGCGACCCCGATCTCAGGATCGAACATGATGTTGCCATTGCGGAAGTCGCCATGCAGCAACAGCGGCGGGGCCGGCGGCGGCAGATGCTGGCGCAGATACTGGAACGCCAGCTCCAGGATCGGCCGCTCCGCGCCGCTGGTGCGGTAGACCTCTTCGTAGCGGTCCAGCTCACCCTCGGCGTCGGACACCTTGAGGCCAAGCTCGGCCGGCGGCGGCGTGGCGTGGATCGGAACCAGCGCCGCGCCGCACTGGCGGGCCAGCCCACCGCGCACGGCGTCGAAGCGCGGATCGCTGACGATCTTCTTGCCAAGGGTCTCGCCGCCGACCCGGCCCATGATGTAGGCCTCGCCCAGGCCGTCGGCCTCATCGCACAGGTGACGCACCGGCGGCACGCGCGCACCGTTAGCCCCGGTGGCGCGGATCAGCGCGGCCTCGGTCATCAGGCTGACCGAGCGTGCAGTCTCAGGGTCGAACGGCACGCTACGGCGGCGCAGAATCAGGTCTTCGGCGCTGCCCTGCCCTTCAAACCCGAAGGCCCAGGTTTCCATGCTGGCGCCGCCCGACAGCCGCTGGGCCGCCGTCAGGTTCGCGCCGGCGCCACCCAGTCGGACGGCGAGACGCTCCAGCGCAGCGCGGACATCCACTTCCATGACCTGACGGAACCTCTGGCTTGGTGTTGCGCAATGATCTGGCGGGCGCGGGGGGTGTTGTAAACGCCTCCCCAACGTCAAGCCGGCCCCCGATAACGTGACCCGACAGCGCAAGAGGAAACCGCGATGGACTTCAACCTGCCCCAGGACCTGGTGGACTATCTGGCCGTGCTTGACCAGTTCATCGAGGACAAGATCAAGCCGCTGCAGGCCAGGGACGACAACGAGCGGTTCTTCGACCATCGCCGCGAGCACGCCCGCACCGACTGGGACAACCAGGGCCTGCCCCGAAAGGACTGGGAAGAGCTGCTGGCCCAGGCCCGCAAGTTGGCCGATGAGGCCGGCCACCTGCGCTATGCTTGGCCCCCCGAGATGGGCGGCAAGGGCGGCACCCAGCTGGCTATGGCGGTGATCCGCGAGCATCTGGCGGCCAAGGGGCTGGGCCTGTTCAACGACCTGCAGACCGAGCACTCGATCGTCGGCAACAACCCCTTCATCCTGATGTTCAAGGAGTTCGCGACCAACGCCCAGTACGACCGCGACGCTGAAAAGCTGCTGGGCGGCAAGATGCGCACCGGCTTTGGCCTGACCGAGCCTAACCACGGCTCGGACGCCACCTTCATGGAGACCGTGGGCGTCCCGCACGAAAAGGACGGCAAGCCGGGCTGGATGATCAACGGCGAGAAGATGTGGACCACCGGCATGCACGTGGCGACCCACGTGATGGTGTTCGCCCGCACCTCCGGCAAGGACGGCGATGCGACCGGCATCACCTGCTTCATCGTGCCGGCCGACACCCCCGGGGTGAAGATCGAAGAATATATGTGGACCTTCAACATGCCCACGGACCACCCGCGGGTCAGCTTCACCAATGTCTGGATCCCGGAGGATTCTTACTGGGGTCAGATCGACCGGGGTTTGGGCCTGGGTCAGAGCTTCGTGCACCAGAACCGCATCCGCCAGGCCGCCTCCTCGCTGGGCGCCGCGCAGTTCTGCATCAACGAGAGCGTCAAGTACGCGCGCAAGCGCAAACCGTTCGGCAAGGCCCTGGCCGAGAACCAGGCCATCCAGTGGCCGCTGGTCGAGCTGCAGACCCAGTGCGACATGCTGCGCCTGCTGATCCAGAAGACCGCCTGGCAGATGGACCACATGGAGCACAAGGAGATCGAGCGGACGATCTCCGACAAGGTTTCCATGTGCAACTACTGGGGCAACCGGCTGGTCTGCGAGGCCTCCGACCGCGCCATGCAGGTGCACGGCGGCATGGGCTATTCGCGCCACACGCCCTTCGAGCACATCTATCGCCACCACCGCCGCTATCGGATCACCGAGGGCTCGGAAGAGATCCAGATCCGCAAAGTCGCGGCCTATCTGTTCGGCTACCTCGGCCCCAAGCGCGAGCAGTTCAAGGACCTGAACGCGGCGGAAAAAGCGGCCAAGAACGCCTACGTCCAGCCGGTTCCGGCGCGGCCTTAGCGGGGGCTGGACCAGGCGCGTTGGGAGCAAAGCGAGCCCGCTCCGGGTTCCGACGTAAAGGCGCCATGAGCCCTCTCCCCCTTGCGGGGAGAGGGTTGGGTGTGGGGGTGTCGGCTCCGAAGCCGACGCTTTGACCCCCCCAGAGTCCCGCCGCCCAACGTCACAGCTTGCACCCCCACCCCAACCCCTCCCCGCAAGGGGGAGGGGCTTCGCGACCCGATTTCTCCGCCCACCCCCCAGTTGACGATCCGTGCTAAGATCGTGACATAAGCGACCGGAGCTTCGCATGACCGACATCCTCGAAGCCGATCATCGGACCGGCCAGATCAAGCTGCATGGACCCGATGGGTTCGCGGGCATGCGCCGGGCCGGGCGGCTGGGCGCTGAGTGCCTGGACATGCTGACGCCCTATGTGGTTCCGGGCGTGGTCACCGAGACGCTGGACGATCTGGCGCGGGAGTTCATCCTGTATCATGGCGCAATCCCGGCCTGTCTCGGCTATCGCGGCTATACCAAGACCACCTGCATCAGCCCCAACCACATCGTCTGCCACGGCATTCCCGGCGAGCGGGTGCTGCGCGAGGGCGATATCGTTAACATTGACGTGACGGTGATCGTCGACGGCTGGCACGGGGACACCTCGCGGATGTATGGCGTCGGGGCCGTCGCGCCTCGGGCCAAGCGGCTGGTCGATGTGACCTATGAGGGTCTGGCGCGCGGGCTGGCGGCGGTGAAGCCGGGCGCCCGGACCGGCGACATCGGCCATGCGATCCAGAGCTATGTAGAGAGCATGCGCTGTTCGGTGGTCCGCGACTTCTGCGGCCACGGCCTGGGCAAGGTGTTCCACGACGCGCCGAACATCCTGCACTTTGGCCAGCGCGGCACGGGCGAGGTGCTGAAGCCCGGCATGTTCTTCACCATCGAGCCGATGGTGAACCTGGGCAAGCATCCGGTGAAGCTGCTGGCCGACGGCTGGACGGCGGTGACCCGCGACAAATCCCTGTCGGCCCAGTGCGAGCATTCGGTCGGCGTGACCGAGGACGGCGTGGAGGTCTTCACCCTCTCGCCGACTGGCCAGTTCCGCCCCCCGATCCTCAGCGCCTGAGCGGGCTTCGCGGCGAAGGGATGACGGTTCGAGGTTGCAATTTCAGAACAATTGCGGAACATAGGGCATGCCCCGCACGGTTTCCGTTCAAGACTCCGCCACTCAGTCGGACCTGTGGCGTCCGGCAAAGCCCGCGCGCCCGCACTATTCCGGCCATCGCGACCGCCTGAGGACCCGCGCCGAGGCCGGCGGGCTGGCTGCCCTGCCCGATTATGAGGTGCTGGAGCTGCTGTTGTTCCGCTCGATTCCGCGCGGCGACGTCAAGCCTCTGGCCAAGCAACTTCTGACCCGCTTCGGATCATTGGGCGCGGTGCTGGGCGCCAGCGCTGAGGACTTGCGCAGCGTCGCCGGCATCGGCGAGGCGGTGGCGCTGGACCTCAAGCTGCTGCACGAGACCTCCCTGCGCGCCGCGCGCGAACAGGTGGCCCGCCGGCCGGTGATCTCGTCGTGGAGCGCGCTGCTGAGCTATGTGAAGACCGCCCTGGCCCATGAGGCGCGCGAGCAGTTCCGGGTGCTGTTTCTGGACAAGAAGAACCAGCTGATCGCCGATGAACTGATGAACCGCGGCACTGTCGATCATGCGCCTGTCTATCCGCGCGAGGTGGTGCGCCGCGCGCTGGAGTTGTCGGCCAGCGCCGTGATCCTGGTTCACAACCACCCGGCCGGCGACCCAACGCCCTCGTCGGCCGATGTCGACATGACCCGCCAGGTAGTCGCCGCCGCCCGCGCGCTGCGAATCGAGGTTCACGACCATTTGGTGGTGGCCCGCCACGGCGTCTCCAGCCTCAAGGCGCTGGGGCTAATGTAGCGGCGACGCGGATTTTCCAGCGGCCCGTTCCAGCGCGCCGGTGATAAGCGTCACACAGAGGTCCGTCGCCGGTTCAACATCGATCTGCCCCTCGGCGACCAGTTGGCCGGCGCGGCCCGACAGCGTCATCAGTAGATCAGCGCAGGTGGCGGCGGTGTCCGGCGACAGATCGAACGCGCGACAGGTCATGCGCGCGAAATAGCGGACCGTTCGAGCGCGCTCGACCCCGCTGTGAGCCTCCATATCCTGCGTCAGGGTGGGATCCGACGTGATGGTGGCGATCAGCGCGCCGCGATCGCGGGTTTGTTCCAGATAGAGGCGCGTCGTCAGCCGAATAAGATCTTCAAAGCTCTCAGCGCGCAAAGCTGCGGCCATGCCACGGTCGCGCAGGTCATCTTGCTCGCGTTGAAGCAACGCCTCGAGCAGCCTTTCTCGCGAGGCATAGTAGTTGTAGACCAGAGCCTTGCTGATCCCGGCCTCGCGGGCGAGGCGCTCCATGGTCAAGGCGCCCAGCCCCTCCTCGAGTATCAGCCGGGACGTGGCGTCGAGGATTTGTCGGCGGCGCGCCTGCGGATCGAGGCGCGTCCGTTTGCGGATCGGGTGGTCCTGCATCGCCTCAAACCCGCCAGGCGGCGACGCCGGCCGGCGGCAGCTGTGACCCGCCGAGCAGAAACTGGGTTCCCGGCGGCGCCGGCGTGGATCGGGCGTCCGGCGCGAAGTTGAAAGCGAATTTCACCCCATCGCGCTCACGCACCCGCACGCCCTCCGGCATCGTCGCAACGGCAAGGCCTGCCTCCGCCGCGACGCTCGCGATGATGGCGTCGAACAGGCTGGCCTCGGGCCAGGTGGCCAGATAGTGCCAGCTGTTGTGTTCTACCCAGGCCGCGCCACCGTCCGCGAACGTCGCACGCGGCGTGAGATCTGTCTCCAAGACCTCCCGCCAGAGTTTGCCTGACGCCCGCAGGCTATCCACCTGCACCTGCGGCTCAGCGCCGGGACGCAGACTCTCAACTCTCGCGACCCGGACCGGCAGGCGCGCCGCCAAGCGGCCAGGCGGCAGGTGGGAGGGAATATGCCCCTCGCGCGTGCGAGACCCTGTTCTGGGCCCGAACACGACCGTGGCGCCTGAGGCGTCCAGGGCGGCAAGGGTTGCGTCGGACAGGATTGGCAGCGATGGCGCGACAATCAGCTTGTAGCCGCGGAAATCGGCATCCGGCGGCAGCATGTCGACGTCCAGGCCCAACCGTCGCAGCGCCGAATAAGCCTCGAACGCCAGCTGCAACCAGGAGAAGCCCCGCGCATGTGGCTGGATGCCGATCTGCCAGTCGGCCTCATAGCTGAACACCAGAGCGACGTCGGCCTTGCGACAGGAATTCAGAGCCTGAAACCCTGCCAGTTCCGTCGCCACATGCATTGCCTCACGTCCGCCCTGGTCCAGCTTGCGGTCCGGCCTATTTAGGCCCGCATGCATCTGTTCCTGAGCGAACGGAACCTGCCGCCAGCGGAAATAGGAGACCACCTCCGCGCCGTGCGCGAAAGCCTCCCAGGTCCAGGCCCGGACCATGCCGTCCAGGGGCGCTGGATTGTAGCGGGCCCAGTTCACCGGGCCGGGCTGCTGCTCCATCACCCACCAGCGACCGCGACCGACGGCCCGGTAGAGGTCGTGGTGGAAAGCCGAAACGTCCGGGTGGCCCTGGCGCAGATAGCGCAGCTTTTCCGCCTCCGGGAACCAGAACTGCTCCAGGAACCCGAGTGGATAGGAATCCCAGCTCGCCATATCCAGGTCGCGGCCGATCGCGAAATGGTCAAACTCCGTGTAGAAACCCATGAAATTGTGGGTGATATCCCGGCCCGGCGACAGCCGGCGCAGGATGTCGGTCTGCAGACGGTTGAAGTTGGCGACCTCATCCGAGGCGAATCGATTGTAGTCCAACCGGTGGCTGGGGTTGGCTTCCGTGACGGTCAGGTTCGGCGGCTCGACCTCGTCGAATGTCCGGTACTCCTGCGACCAGAACACCGCCCCCCAAGCGCGGTTGAGCGCCTCCACCGACTGATAGCGCTGGCTCAGCCAGGTGCGGAACGCGTGCGCCGCATTGGTGGAGTAGCTGATCGTGGTGTCGTGACAGCCGAACTCATTGTCGGTCTGCCAGGCCCCGACCGCCGGGTGGCGGCCGTAACGCGCGGCGACGGCTTCGGTGATCCGGGCGCACTCGGCGCGGTAGGCCAAGCTGGAAAAGCAATAGTGCCGGCGGGAGCCGAAACCGCGCGGGCGGCCTTGGGCGTCAACGGCCAGCATCTGGGGATGCGCATCGACCAGCCATTTGGGCGGCGTGGCGGTGGGCGTGCACATGACGATTTTGAGGCCAGCGGCGCCCAGCGTCTCGACCGCTACGTCCAGCCAGGCCCAATCAAAGCGGCCGGGTTCGGGCTCGATCCGGCTCCACGCGAATTCGCCGATCCGCACCCAGGAGATACCCAGGTCAACCATCTGGCGCGCGTCGTCAGCCCAAACCTCGGGCGACCAGTGTTCCGGATAATAGCAGACGCCCAGCTTCATGGCCGCACGCGCGTAAGTTCAAACACCGCTGCCTCGCCGGCCCGCAGGATCGGCAACGGCAGGCCGACCTGGCGCAGGACACGGCCGCTAGCCTTCGCGATATCGCCCCGCGTCAGGGCCGGCGCGTGCTTCATGCCCGTCAACCGCGCAGGCGTGGCCAGCCGCTGCACACGATAGACCTGGTCAGGTTCGAGGCGCTCCAGCCGCAGCGGACCCAGCGCCGCCGTCCTTGGCGTCTCCAGCTGGGCGATGCTGACGACGGCGCCCGCCTCGCCCACCACGGCGAAAGCCACGGCGCCAGGGTCGGGTGGCGTCAGACGCACCCGGCGGCCGAAATGCAACAGCGGCCGCAGCCGCTTGTGCAAGGTCAGCATTGACGCCAGAGCGGCAAGCTCCTCAGCCGGAAAGCGCCGCACATCCGCCTCGATGCCGAAGTGCCCGAACAACGCCGTCAGACTGCGGAACTCAAGGCTGGCGTGGCGCGCGGTGGTGTGGCTGGCGGCCGGGCCCACATGCGCGCCCATCACCTCAGCCGGGAAGAAGATCGAAAACGCCTGTTGGATCGACTGGCGCTCCAGCGGATCGTTGCAGTCCGAGGTCCAGAACCGGTCGGTGCGGCGCAGCACCTCATAGTCGGCCCGCGCGCCGCCAGACGAGCAGGACTCGATCTCGACGTTGGGATGCGCCGCGCGCAGGCGGTCCATCAGGGCATAGACCGCGCGGGTCTGGCGATGACTGGCGGGCCTGCCGCCACTGGCCGGATGGGTCAGGTCGCGGTTCATGTCCCACTTCAAATAGGCGATGGGGTGGGCGGCGAGCAGCGCGTCGATCTGGGCGAAGATGTTGTCGCTAACCTCCTGGCGGGTCAGGTCCAGCACGTACTGGCCGCGCCCCAGCGGCTGTTCGCGCCCCGGCTCACCCAGCACCCAATCGGGATGCGCCCGAAGCAGATCGGACTCGGCATTGGCCATCTCGGGCTCGACCCACAGCCCGAACTGCAGGCCCAATCCGCGCACATGATCGACGAGCGGCCTCAGCCCATCCGGATACTTCACCGCATCCGGCGTCCAGTCGCCCAGCGAGGAGGTGTCATCGCCTCGCCCCCGGAACCAGCCGTCGTCCAGCACGAACCGCTCAGCGCCGATCGCCTTGGCGCTGTCGGCCAGGGCTTTCAGCTCATCCAGGTCATGGCGGAAGTAGACCGCCTCCCAAGTGTTGAAATGGATCGGTCTCGGCTTGCCCCTCAGGCGGCCATCCAGGATCTGATCGCGAACGAAGGGGTGCAGCCGGTCACTGACGCCGTTGAGGCCCGTCTCTGAGCGCGCCGCATAGAGCCACGGCGTCTGATGCCGCGCACCTGGCGCCAGGACCACCTCGCCCGGCCAGAAGACCTCGCCGGCCTGGAATTGCAGTCGCCCGTCGCGCAGCCGCTCAACGAACAGCCGATGATCGCCGCTCCAGGCCAAATGCAGCGCCAGCGCCTCGCCGCGCGCGTCGCCGAACCCCGGCTCGCCGGCCACCAGGAACGGCGGCGCGTGATGCGAGGTGCGGCCGATGCGCGACTCTGACATCCAAAGCCCGTTCTCCAGGCGCAGTCGATGGGTCGCAAACTCCCGCGTCCAGCGCCCGCCGAAGGTCAGCAGTTCATCGTGGATCAGCGGCAGGGCGGCAGGACTGATCCAGTCCAGGCTGAGATCGTCCTCGCCGGTGTTGATCAGCGTGCTCTGGAACCCGGCCACGCCGCTAGCCGGATCGAGCGTCACCGCCAGCTCGACCGCAATCCCGGCCAGCCCGTCGTCCAGGTGCAAGATGTGGCCGGTCGGCGTCGCGACGACCTCGCGGAA
Source organism: Alphaproteobacteria bacterium (assembly GCA_043734425.1). Lineage (GTDB taxonomy): Bacteria > Pseudomonadota > Alphaproteobacteria > Caulobacterales > Caulobacteraceae > Phenylobacterium. The sequence goes on along the minus strand of JAYTFM010000057.1, from coordinate 56,221 downwards.
CACCAGCTGGGAGATGAACCCACCGCTGGCCCGGCTGAACGCCAGCGCCGGCCGGCCGGTGAAGCCGTGGCCGTTCTGCGGGAACAGGTCGAACGCCTCGCCAGCGTCCAGCATGCCGTGCGGGACGGCGCGGTCCAGCAGCCGCAAGTCTGGCGTCTCGCCCGCCGCCAGGGTCGGACCCCAATAGTCCAGCCGGGGCCGGCCTTCGCGCACGCCCAGCAGCAGGGTCTCCCCGCCGCCGTCCAATCTCAGGGTCGTCGACATCGGCTTAAGGCACCGCCGCCGCCGACCGCCAAAGGCCCAGCTCAGCCCGGCGTCCGAACAGCCAGCGGTTCACCGCCAGACCCACACTCACGCAGGCGATCAGGGTGACCAGCATCAGGTGGATGTAGTGCAGCGGCGTCCAGGCGAAGGTGAAGACTGCATAGAGGCCGACGCCGAACACCACCGCCGCCATGGCCGCGCGGGCATCCACATTGCGGAACGCCAGACCCAGGATGAAGGCCGACAGTATCGGCATCGAAAGCAGGCCGTTCAGCTGCTGGACCAGATTGATGATCGAGGCGGCGCCCGAATAGACCGGCACCAGCGCGATCGACAGCACCATGAAAACGAGCGAAATGAGGATGTTCAGCCGCTTTACGTCCGGTTTCGGCGCGATGTAGGGTTCGTGCAGGTCGCAGACGTAGAGCGTCACCGACGAGTTCAGCACCGAGGTATAGCTGGTCAGCACAGCCGCGGCCATGAACGCAGCGAACGCCCCAGACATCCAGGCTGGCATCACTTCGGCGACGATCCGGCCATAGGTCGCGTCCCCGATGTCTCCGAACAGTTTGTAGGCGCAGACGCCGGGGATCACCACGATGGCCGGCACGAACAGGATACGGATGCCCACCGCCGCCATCACCCCCTTTTGGCCCTCGCGCAGATTGGGGGCGGCCATGGCGCGCTGGGTGATGGTCTGGTTGGTCGACCAGTAGAACATCTGGATGAAGATCATCCCGGTGAACAGCGTGGCGAACGGGATCGGGCTGTCCGCCGCGCCGACCATGCTGAGCCGCTCCATCGGGATGCCCGAGAAGTCGAACCCGATGGCGGCCATCGCCAGGATCGTCACGGAGGCGGCCATGCCCAGCACCCCGACGCCCGAGATCGTGTCATAGACAGCGACGGCCCTGAGGCCGCCGAGGATGGCGTAGCTCGCGCCCATCAGCGCAATCCCGGCCGCCAGCACCAGCAGCGGCACATCCTGGGCGAAGGTGGTCTTCAGGAACAAGGCGCCGGTGTAGGTCATGATCGGCAGGTAGATGAATACGTTGCCCAGCAGGAACAGGATCGAGACCGTCGCCCGCAGGCCCTTGGAGCCGTATTTGCGCTCCAGCAGCTCCGTCGTGGTGGTGCAATTGTTGCGGTAGTAGATCGGCAGGAACACGAAGCAGAGCATCACCAGCCCGGCCACCGCCGCCAGCTCCCACCAGGCCAGCAGGAACATCTGATTGCCGTTCATCCCCACCAGCTGGTCGGTGGACAGATTGGTCAGGGTGATCGAGCCGGCGATGAACGGCCAGGCCAGGTTGCGTCCGGCCAGGAAGTATTCGCTGTTGCTGTCGGTGGATCGGCCGCCCATGCGCGCCACCTGCCACCAGGTGGCGAGCGCCATCAGCGCCGTGAGCCCCAGGAAAACGGCCCACTGCGTCGTATTGCTGGTCAATCGCCTGTCCTTATGCCCAGAGCGCCGAAGAAGCCTTCAGAAAGCGGGTCATCATCAGGAGGCGCGCGACGCTGGTCCCGTCGTCGGGATCCCGCAGCGTGCTTTCCCACCAGACGACCTCGGTCTTAGGCGATTCACCCAGCGCCAGCACCCGGCCGTCGGCCAGATAGTCTTTGTCGGTCAGGATCGGACCGGCCAGCTGCTGCAGCTCGATGGCGCCGAACAGGCCCACGAAATCGCCGTCGGGCCGAAACATCGGAATCTCCACCACCCGCAAGGCGTCAATCGCCACAGCCGATGCTGCGACCAGCCCGCCCCAGGGCTTGGGATCGGTGTATTCGGACATCGGCTCGGTGATGCCCTGAAGTCGCAAGCGCGCCGTCTCGCCGTTCACCCGGGCCGGGATGTCGCGAACGCTGTCGCCGACCTTGGCGGCCTTGAGGATACGAAGTTCGTTGGCCGGGCGCTGTTGGGCCACACGGATGCGCAGCGCCGCCTTGGGATCGTCGCCCCCTAGCCAAGCCGACCCCTCGCAGACCCTTACGCCTTCGGGCGTCTCCATCCAGACCTGGGCGCGAGTCAGTCCCGCTTCGCCCGGCTCGGCCGGCCCGACAAAGGCCTGAACCGGCTCGCCGTCCGTCGTGGCGTTGAGGAAGTGCAGCGACAGGCCGCCCTGCTTTCGCCAACCCCTACCGAACCGCTCGATCAGTAGCGGTGCGAACTGTTCGGAGTGGATGTTCCCGGCCACCGTGCCGCCGCGAAAGCCCAGCTTGTGCGCGGTCGCGTCATCGTGGATCGAGCCTGCTGCGTCGCGTGACAGATTGACCGGTCGCCGCACCGGACCTGACAGAACGCCGTCACGCTCTTTGGATGCAAAGGCTTGCACAGTCTGCATTCGATCCTCATTTTCGGCTGTCTTGGCCTTGACGCCTCGGTCGGCGGCTCTGTTATTGACTGACGCTACAATAGCTGGCCGGAGCCTGTCGATGGACCTCAGCCTCTCGGACGCGGACATCGCCTTTCGCGATGCGGTTCGCGCCTTGATACACCGGACCTTCCCGCAGGGGGAACGCTATGATCACACGCCGGCCCATGAGCGGCGCTGGCACGCAGCGTTGATCGAACAGGGCTGGGCCTCGAACAAATGGCCAGCGGAGTTCGGGGGTCCCGGTTGGACGGCGACGCAGAGTTTCATCTGGGAGGGAGAGACCTCCGAGGCGGGCCTGCCGCCACAGGTCGGCGGCATGGGCATGGGGATGCTGGCCCCGATCCTGTTCGCCTTTGGCTCACCGGATCAACGCGAACGCTTCCTGCCGGACATCCTTCACGACAGGAAACGCTGGTGTCAGGGATACTCCGAACCTGGCGCCGGATCGGACCTGGCCTCATTGCGAACCCGCGCAGTGCGGGACGGCGAGAGCTATGTCGTCGACGGTGAAAAGGTCTGGACCAGCGGCGCCCATCAGGCGGACTGGATGTTCTGTCTGACCCGCACCTCAGATGAGCCCAAGCGCCAGGCCGGGATCACCTTTCTGCTGATCGACATGCGGACCCCCGGCGTCCAGGTCATGCCAATCATCTCGATCGATGGGCGCCATATGTTCAATCGCGTGACCCTGGATGGCGTGCGTGTGCCGGTCGCCGATCGGGTTGGCCGGGAGGGCGAAGGCTGGACGGTGGCTAAGGGGCTGCTGACCCATGAACGTACGGGCCAGGCATTTGTGTCGCTGTCACGCGATCTGCTGCGCCGCCTGCGCGAGGCGGCGGCTACGCTGCCGGGATCACGCACCGTGACGCTGGCCGAGGACACGGGGTTTGCGGGACGTCTGGCGCTGGCAGACGCCGAGCTCCAGGCCCTGGCGATGACCGAGCTGCGAACCTTGTCGGAGGTCGCCGCCGGCGGCGCGCCCGGTCACCAATCCTCGATCCTGAAGCTAAAGGGCACAGACATCGTCCAGCGGATGACCGAGTTCTTCGTGGAATGCGCCGGCCCCTATGCCGCGCCCTGGTTCCCGGAGATCTCCGGCTCCAACGAAGCCGTGGGTCCAGCCTGGGCCAAGCCCGAGGTGGTCCGCTATCTCGAAGGTCGTGCGGCCAGCATCGCCGGCGGCTCGGACGAGGTTCAGCGCAACATCATCGCCAAGCAGGTGCTGCGCCTGTAACGGCGCGCCGGACCCTTACTCCACCGCGAAGGTCAGCCCTGCGTGCTCGCTCAGGCGCTTGACCAGCCTGCCCTGCAGCGCCGCGCCGGGCGTCCAGACGCCGCCGGCCACATCGGGCGCCTGGATCAGACAGATGCCGGCCTCGGCCAGCATCTTGGATGTCGAGCCATAGCCCGGATCGAGGTCGCCCTTGACCGAGACCCGCACCCGCCGTCCGTCCTTGCCGATGCCGATGAACAGCAGATCATAGAAGCCTGCCGCGCGTTCCTCCGCCGTCGGTCCCTCGCCTGGCTTCGGCCCGCCGCCGGGCAGCGATCCAATGTCGGCGAAGTTGTTGGGGCCGCTGGGAAGACCCATCACCATCTCGTCGTAGACAAAGTCTGCGCCATAGGCGTGGCCCATCAAAAGGTTCGAGCGATGGACGTTCTTGCAGTTGATCATCGCCATCATGAACGGCGCGACCGGGCCGACGTCCGGGTCTTCCTCCGGCGTCTGACCCGCGGGCTGGGGCGGGCCTTCGAAGCCGGGGGTCAGGCCAAAGGGGCTCATCAGGATAGCCAGGACCGAGGGGTCCTTCTGGATCGCCTCCATAGTCGCCTTGCCGCTGGCCGCCGTACCGCCGGAGAGGCCGCCCTGCATGCTGCGGACACGGCCTTTCACGTGCGGCGCCGGCCCGCCCAGCTGAGCTTTCGCCGCCTCCTGGCAGAAGTAGACGCCGAGTTCGAAGGGGATGGAGTCAAACCCGCAGGACAGCAGGATGCGCGCACCCGAGGCCTTGGCCGCCGCGTCGTGCTGATCGATCATCGCCCGCATCCAGTTGGGCTCGCCGCAGAGGTCCAGGTAGTCGGTCCCGGCCTCGGCGCAGGCCGCCACCAGGTCTGAGCCATAGAGCTGATACGGCCCTACCGTGGTGATGATCGCCTTGGCGCGTCGGACCATCGCCCGGACTGAAGCTGCGTCGTCGGCGTCTGCAACGATCAGCGGCGTCGCGGCGGGCGCACCGATCAGATCGCGGACCTCGGCAAGCTTCGCGGCCGACCGCCCGGCCATCGCCCACTTGACCGCGCCGCCGACGCCGTACTGCGCAGCCAGGTGCTCGGCGACGAGGCGGCCGGTGTAGCCTGTGGCGCCATAGACGATCAGGTCGAACTCGGCGTTGGGATTCATGCGCGCGTCTCCTAAGGTTGGCTGGACCATACGAATTTACGCCGTTCTCGCAACGCGCGACCCGCAAGGAATGATCATGTCCGTGGAGCTGGGCGTCATTGAGGGCTTCTTCGGTCGCCCTTATGGCTGGGATGAGCGTGCAGACATGGTCCGGGCGCTGGCGCCGGCGGGCTACGGGTTCTACCTCTATGCGCCGAAGGCCGATGGCTTCCTCCGCCGGCGCTGGCGCGAACCCTATCCGGACGCCGACCTCCAGGCGCTGAGCGGCTTTGCGGGGACATGCCGAGATGCAGGGGTCCGATTTGGCGTCGGCCTCAGCCCCTATGAGCTGTTCCTGGATTTCGACGGCCCCGCCAAGACTGCCCTGTCCGACAAGCTGGGCCAGCTGCAGGACCTTGGCCTCAGCGATCTCGGGATTTTCTTCGACGACATGAAGGGCGACCTGCCTGACCTCTCCGGTCGCCAACTCGAGATCATTGACTGGATCGCCGAGCGGGCGCCGACCCAAAGGCTGATCGTCTGCCCCAGCTACTACACCGACGATTCGGTGCTGGACCGAGTGTTCGGGCAGCGGCCGGCGGGCTATCTGGAAGAATTGGGCGCGCGCCTGGATCCGGCGATCCAGCTGATGTGGACGGGCGAAGAGGTCTGTTCGCGGGAGATCTCGCCCGGGCACCTTGCGCGGGTGACCGAGCAGATGCGGCGCAAGCCCTTTCTCTGGGACAACTATCCGGTCAACGACGGCCCGCGGATGAGCCGCCACCTGCACCTGCGCGCCTTCACCGGCCGACCGGCGGCGAATGCGGACCATCTGGTCGCCCACGCCATCAACACCGCTTCCCAAGCCGTGCTGTCTCGGATCCCCGCACTGACCCTGGCGGAAAGCTATGCCCTGGGCTCCGATTATGACTATGGCGGGGCGTTCCGGCGGGCCTGCCGGTCGGTGCTGGGCGAGGACCTGGCGCAGGCCGTCGAGCGGACCTTGCTGCTGCTGGAAGACACCGGCCTGGACGGGCTGGGCGAGGACCGGACGGACCGGCTCCGCGCCCGGTTCTCGGCGTTCGACCACCCGGCGGCGCGGGAGATCGTCGCCTGGCTGGACGGCGCCTGGACGCTGGGCGCGGACGAGCTTCAGACCCAGTAGCCGATGATCTCCCGCCGCGCCCTGATCCCTCGCCTGGCGCTGCTGGGCGCCGCCGGCGGGACGCTGTGGCTGGTGCGGGATCGCCTGCCCTGGCTGGGGCCCGATGTCACCTTCGCCGGCGGCAAGCCGACGCCTTGGCTGGCGATCACCGGCGAGCTGCTTGAGGTCGACGTGCGGGTCAACGGGACGAATGTTCGGGCGGTGATCGATAGCGGCGCCCAGGTCTCGGCGATCGACAGAGCACTGGCCCAGAGGCTGCGGCTGGCGCGCACCGCCGCCCTGCCCTTTCTGGCCTATGGGGTCAGCGGCGGTCCGGCGATCACCCACACGGTGGCCCTGGATCTCAGCGTCCCAGGCTTCAGAGCTGCCGGCGTTCGCGCCGCTACCTTGGACCTGCGCCGCCTGTCCGGGATCGGGGGGCGAGACTTCGCGATGCTGATCGGCCGCGACGTTCTGAGCCGGATCGTGGTCGAGGCGGATATGCCGGGGCGGCGGCTTCGGCTCCTGCCACCGGGCGTCTACCAGCCGCCGCGCGACGCCCTGAGCATTCCGATTCAGCTGCGCCAGGGGATGCCTTTGGTCGACGTGCGGATCGAGGATGGGCCGGCGGTTCAAGTGCTGCTCGACACCGGCGCCAGCAACGTCCTGGCGCTGTCGAGCGCAACGGTCCGCCGGAGCGGGCTGACGATGGCGGAGGGCGAGATGGACTCCGCCCCTTCAGTTGGGCTCGGCGGGCTGAGCCTTAACCGTCAGGTTCGTGCGCGGACCCTTCGGGTCGGCGGGATGGTGGTCCGCGATACGCCGGTGCAGGTCTACGAGCCGGCCCAGGTCGCGACGGCAGGTTTGCTGGGTTCGGGCTTTCTGCGGGGCTACCGCTACGCGCTGGACTTGCCGGGACGCAGGCTGGTCATCACACCGCCGACCCCGCTTGTCGTCCCCGCGCTGCATCGTATGCTGCGCTGACGGCGAGCCGCCGAAGAGCGGGCCCGACGGGAGGACTAAGATGCGCTCAAGCGCCCTGGCGATGTTGCTCGCCCTCGTTGCCGCCGCCCCACTGGCGGCCGCCCCTACATATAAGGCGCCGCGCACCGCCTCGGGCCAACCCGATCTGCAGGGGCTCTGGAACAACGCCACGATCACGCCGCTGACCCGCCCGGCCAGTTTTGGCGCGCGAAACGTGCTGACCCCCCAGGAGGCGGCGGCGCTGGAGAGCGCCACAGCCGCTCAGGTCGCGCGTGCGAATGCGCCGACGCCTCCGGAGTTGAAGGTCGGCGAGCTTAAGAACGCCGACTGCGGGGCCGACGGCATCTCCGGATTCAATTGCGGCTACAATCAGGGCTGGAAGGATCCTGGCGCTGCCGTCATTGACTTCAATGGCGAGAAGCGCGCCTCGATCCTGGTGGCGCCCGCCAACGGCCAGTTCCCGCCGATGACCGCCGAGGCCCGGGCGCGGCGACCAGCGCACGGCAATGGCGCTTCGGACGGGCCGGAAGGCCGAGGCCTTGGCGAGCGCTGCATCCTGTCGTTCGGCTCGTCGGCCGGACCGCCGATGCTGCCCTTGATGTACAACAACACTTATCAGATCGTGCAGACCAAGGACGCGGTGCTGATTGAGGTGGAGATGGTCCATGACACCCGGATCGTTCGCCTGAACAGCCGCCACCGCACCGATGGCGTGCGCCAGTGGATGGGCGATTCCATCGGCTGGTGGGACGGCGAGACCCTGGTGATCGAGACCACCGGCATGCGGCCGGAACAGGGGCTGCGCGGCGGCTCGGCCAACACCAAGGTCACCGAGCGGCTGACCCGGATCGGACCTGGCAAGATCCACTATCGATTCACCGTCGAGGACCCGGGCGTCTATGCCCAGCCGTTCAGTGGCGAGGTGGCGTTCAATGCGACTTCAGGGCCGATGTACGAATACGCCTGCCATGAGGGCAACTACGCGATGGCGGGCATTCTGGCCGGCGCCCGGGCGGCGGAGCAGGCCGGCGGCGTGGTCGCCCCCGATGGTCGCGAAGAAGGAGCCAACTGATGCGCCGCTTGCTCTCACTTGCCATCTGCCTCGCGGCGGTTCCGGCCATGGCCGTGGCCGGCGATTTCAAGGCGCCGCGCAACGCCTGGGGCCAGCCGGACCTCAGCGGCGTCTGGACCAACGCCACCATCACCCGCCTGGAACGCGACCCCCGGCTGGGTGAACGACTGGTGCTAACCGAAGCTGAGGCCCAGCGACTGGAGGGCGTCACCGCTGAGCGCACTGAAAAACTCGCGCGTCCGACGGCCGCCGCCACCAAGGTCGACGACCTGCCCGAATGCGGATCGGGCGCCACCGGCCCGGCCTGCGGCTACAACACCTTCTGGATCGATCCGGGGACCAAGGTGATCCGGATCGGCGGCGAGGCGCGGTCTTCGATCATCGTCTCGCCTAAGGATGGCCGCCTCCCGCTGACACCGGCGGCCGAGGCTCGGTTCCGCGCCCGCCTGGGCAACGCCAGCGTGGGCAACTTCGACGGGCCGGAACGCCGGCCGCTGGGCGAGCGGTGTCTGGTGGGCTTTGGCTCCACGTCCGGGCCGCCGATGCTGCCGGTGCTGTACAACAACCACTACCAGATCGTGCAGGGCAAGGATGAGGTCGCGATCCTGGTGGAGATGGTCCACGACGTGCGGGTGATCCGCATGACCGGCCGCCACGCCCCGGCCCAGGTGCGGTCCTGGATGGGCGATTCCATCGGCCACTGGGAGGGTGACACCCTGGTGGTCGAGACCACCAACTTCCGGGCCGACCAGACGTTTCGCGGGGCCACCGAGACCCTGAGCGTGATCGAGCGCTTCGCCCGCATCTCGCCCGAGCAGATCCGCTACACTTTTGAGCTTCGCGACCCGGCGACCTTCAATGCCCCGGTGATCGGCGAGCAGGCTCTGAACGCCTCCAAGGAGCTGATCTATGAGTACGCCTGCCACGAGGGCAACTACGCCCTTGAGGGCATTCTGGCCGGCGCCCGCGAAGAGGAACGGCACGGCCGCGAGAAGGACGGCAATCGCGGCGAGGTGAAGGAAGAAGGCGGTAATTGAGGGTGGGATTTAGACCGATATTTGGACTGTCTAAAACAAGCCTATTTAGTCAGATTTCGCGAAGTTGAGTCTAAAAACCCGAGGGGGATCAGCCTTGGCGCGAGGTGGGTTTTTTGGGGTTTGGATTCACATTTCAAAGAGCGGCGGATACAAAAGTTCTCTCTATGTTCACAGTGCCACAGGCGGGTAGCGAAGGCAAGTCTGGTGCCAAGCGGCCGCGACCGCCGCACGACGGGTGCTGCGCCGGGCCGCGCCTAAGCCGAAGAAGCCGCCGAGCATAAACGCCCCGGTGGCGGGCTTAGGGACGGCACTCTGGAGGCTGGCACTGTCCAAATTACCAAATTACGGTGACAGTCCATTTAATTCGAAATTACGGTGACAGTCCATTTAATTCGCTAGCCCCGTTTCCGTTCGCGCGTGAAGTGAAGCGAATTAAATGGACTGTCACCGTAATTCCGTCCGTAATTCCCAGGTCCAGCTGTTGCTGGCCCACCTTCCTCTGCAACTCTGCGATCTGCCGCCGCGCCTCGACCAGATCGTTGGCTTTGGCCGCCACGCCGCGCGCCTGGGCCATCTCCAGCGCTTCGGCCTTCGGCGGTCGCCCCCGCACCGAACGCAGCGCCTCGGCGCCTCCCTGCCGCCAAGCGTCTCGCCAGCGATAGATAATCGTCCGCTTGACGCCCAACTCCAGCCCCAGCGCGCTTCCGCTCTCCCCGGCCTCCAGCCGATCTATAACCCCCAGCTTGAACTCACGCCTGAAGGTCCTTCTCTCCATCTTCATCTTGGACATCTGTTCTCCTCGTCGAGAACTGTCCCCTATTTCCCTGTCTCATCCCAGGGGTTCACTCCAGTAAAGTGTCACCGTAATTGGAGGGCGGCGTTTCGGGGGCCACCCCGTATCCAAGGCTTTGGATGGGCCTACCTCAGTTACGCATGTCCCCGAATAAGAGATAACCGGATAAAGCGCGGGCGGATTTCGGCACGGTCTTTTTGTAGCGCCTGGCGCACCCCATCTATTGTGACATCGGCCGTCGCCGCTTGAACGGACCCCGGTCGGTTGGAGTGGTTGGCATGATGTCCTCCACCGGATTTTCCCATGGCGTCCAGGGTCGGGACGGCAGGCTGTTGCGGGTGCTTCGTGGGGCCTTCGCCCACCCTCCGCGCGCAGCCTCGCACCGGCGGCGGAAGCTGCGCGGTCACAAAGTGCTCAGCGCCGTGCTCGGCTCCGTGTTGGTGCATGCCATGATCGGCGTCTACCTTTGGCAGGCGAAATTCGAGCCACAGTACAGGACCTACGCCGACGAAGTGACCGACGTCGAGCTGATCAGACCGAGCCGGCCGCCACCCCCACCGCCGCCGCCGCCGCCGCCGAACACACCGCCGCCGCCCCCGAAGCTGCAGGCACGGCCGCCAGCGGCCGTCGTGGACCTGCCTCCGACGATCCCGCCGTTGCCCGTGCCGCCGGTCGTGCAGCGGATCGAGCTGCCGCAGGCGCCGCGGATCCTGGAACCCGCCCCGCCGGCGCCGGCGCCGGCGCTCGCGCCGGAGCCGCTGCGGCCGACAGTGATCCAGAGCCCCGACTGGCTGCGCAAGCCCAGCGTTGAGGACGTGGCGCGCTACTATCCCGAGCGCGCGCTACGCATGAATGTCGAAGGGCGCGCGACGCTCAGTTGCACGGTGACCGCCAATGGCAGCCTGGAAGGCTGCACACTGGTGTCTGAAACTCCGGACAACCAGGAGTTCGGTGGGGCCGCCCTGCGCATGACGAGACTCTTCAAGATGCGGCCGATGACCCGCGACGGGGTCCCGGTCTCCGGAGGGACCGTGAAAATCCCCCTCCGGTTCCAACTGCCCAAGGAGTGACACGGCGGCGCAGCCGGTCCTTATCCTGGCAAGTTACAGTGTCACCGTTACTTCACGGATAGGCGAGGACTCTACGATCGCGCCCAGGGACCGCCCGTGCGCTGCGTATGCCGTTTGCAACGTCGCTCGGGATACTCCCGAGATCGTGATGATGATAATCAGCACTGGCGGTATAAACTTCAAGTCACGGGCTTTCATAGCTCGACTGTGAGGAGATTTGGATGGAGATGACTCCGCCGGATTATTCGCACCCGTGCCGAGGGAGTGGCTGACTGTTGTCACTCTGTTTGGCCCGTTACAATTTGACCTACCTAGCGTTCGCGAGAGCGCAACGTGACATACGTCACATCGAGCAATGCTCGTTAAAAGTCTGAAAGAAAGGGAAGGCTTCAGCCTTCCCTTTTTCTTTAGGACATACGGTGAGGACATACGGGACATACGGTGACACGTTATTTAACCCCCAAACGGGGAGCCGCAAATTACGGTGAGAAATTACGGTGACTGAGAAATTACGGTGACAGTCCATTTAATTCGCTTCACTTCACGCGCGAACGGAAACGGGGCTAGTGAATTAAATGGACTGTCACCGTAATTCCCCCGGGCGCCGACCTCCGGCAATTGATGTTCATAGGCAGGCGAGCATGACCCCGCAACTCATCCGACTGACCCTCGTTTCCGCCCTCGCCCTTGCACAGGTCGAATTTTTCATCTGACTCGCCGCGACCAAATCTGACGTTCCGCGTTCCCTGGCCAGCGACCGCGTGACGGTCAGGTGATGGGATCATGCCGATGGCAAAAACACACGCGCCCCCCAGTGGCGATCTGGCTGGCGATCTGGCGACCACGACGGGCAATGGTGGCGAGACGCATCAGACCTCTGCGGCGCCCGGCACACGCCTGACGACCAACCATGGCGTTCCGATCAGCGACGATCAGAACAGTCTGAAGGCAGGCCCCAGGGGGCCGGCGCTGCTGGAGGATTTCGTGCTTCGCGAGAAAATCCAGCACTTCGACCATGAGCGGATCCCGGAGCGGATCGTCCACGCGCGCGGGTCGGCGGCGCATGGCTATTTCGAGCTGACCAAATCGCTGGCCAAATATACCCGGGCCAAGGTGCTGACTGAGGTTGGCAAGCGGACAGAGGTGTTCACCCGCTTCTCCACCGTCGCCGGCGGCGCGGGGTCGGTGGATACGCCGCGCGATGTCCGGGGTTTTGCGGTGAAGCTCTATACGGTCGAGGGCAACTGGGACCTAGTGGGAAACAATGTGCCGGTGTTCTTCATCCAGGACGCCATCAAATTTCCCGACCTGATCCATGCCGTGAAGATGGAGGCCGACCGCGGCTATCCACAGGCGGCCAGCGCCCACGACACGTTCTGGGACTTCATCGGGCTGATGCCCGAGGCCACCCACATGATCATGTGGGCGATGTCGGACCGGGCGATCCCGCGCAGCCTGCGGATGATGGAGGGCTTTGGGGTCAACACCTTCCGGCTGCTCAACGACAAGGATGAGGCCACCTTTGTGAAATTCCACTGGCGCCCCAGCCTGGGGACCCAATCGACCGGCTGGGACGAGGCGGTGAAGACCGCCGGAGCCGATCCGGACTTCCACCGCCGCGACCTGCATGAAGCCATCGCCGCCGGCGCGTTCCCCGAATGGACGTTCGGCGTGCAGCTGCTGAACCAGGCCGAAGCCGACGCCCTGCCCTTCGACATCCTGGATGCGACCAAGCTGATTCCCGAGGAACTCCATCCGATCCAGGTGGTCGGTCGGATGGTGCTGGACCGCAACCCGGACAACTTCTTCGCCGAGACCGAACAGGCCGCGTTCCTGCCGACCAATGTGCCGCCGGGCATCGATTTCTCGGAAGATCCGCTGCTGCAGGGACGGCTGTTTTCGTACCAGGACACCCAGCTGTCGCGGCTGGGCGGCGTCAACTTCCACCAGATCCCGATCAACCAGGCCAAGGGCTGCCCGTTCCAGAACATGCAGCGCGACGGGCACATGCAGATGCAGGTTCCGAAGGGTCGCGCCAATTATGAGCCGAACAGTCTGGGTCAGGCCGGCGAAGACGGCGGGCCGCGCGAAGACCCCAAGGGCGGCTTTCGCAGTGCGCCGGTCGCGAGCGAGGGTTCAAAGGTCAGGCTCCGGGCCGAGAGCTTTGCGGATCACTACACGCAGGCGCGGTTGTTCTATCGCTCGCAGAGCGAAATCGAGCAGGCGCATCTGGCCAGCGCCCTGGTGTTCGAGCTGTCAAAATGCAGCTTTGAGCATGTGCGGGTGCGGATCCTTGCGAACCTGCATAACGTCGATCCGGACCTCGCGGCGCGCGTCGCTGGCGGCCTCAATATGTCGCTGCCGGCCCCGTCACCTGCGGCGGTGAAACCCACAGACATGGCCTTGTCACCGGCCTTGCGGATCATCGGCAAATATCCGGATAGCCTCAAGGGGCGTTCGGTCGGCATCCTGGTGACCGATGGCGCGGACGGCGCGGTGGTCTCAGCGGTGCAGGCGGCTGCGGAGGCGGAAGGCGCCAGCGTCAAGATCATCGCGCCGAAGATCGGTCACCTGACGCTCAAGGGCGGCGCAAAACTGGCGGTCGATGGTCAGCTAGCCGGCTCGCCTTCGGTGATGTTCGACGCCGTGGCGCTGGTGGTTTCAGAGGCCGGCTGCGGGAAGCTGATCGGCGACAGCGCGGCGATCGAATTTGTGCACAACGCCTATGTCCACCTGAAAGCCGTCGGCTTCACCGCCGCCGCCCAGCTGCTGCTGGACAGGGCCGGCGTGGTCGCGGATGCCGGGGTTGTGGACTTGAGCGGTGGGACGGCGGAGTTCCTGGCGCCGGCCAAGACGCGCCAGTGGGATCGCGAGCCAAAGGTCAGGATGCTGGCATGATGGGCCGACGGGCTGCGGCGGTTTTCTAATGAACTCTCATGTGGCGGCGGGCCACGCACCTGCCGCCACAGTGGAACGCGATCTGCGGACAGGGCGGCCGCTATGGGCGGACAGCGCGGGACAGGCCGTATCCGAGCGCGCGTTGCGTGAACCGCTTGAGGTCGATGTCGTTATTGTCGGCGCCGGGATCAGCGGCGCCTTCATGGCGCATGAGCTGGCGGACGACTTTCGGGTCGCGGTGTTGGATCGTCGGGGGCCAGTGCTGGGCAGCACCCTGGCCTCAACCGCGCTCCTGCAATGGGAGCTCGATCTGCCTTTGATCGCCTTGGCCGAAAAGATCGGCGCGGCGGACGCGGCCCGGGTCTATCGCCGCTCGCGGGCGGCCATGGACGACCTTGTCCGGATCGTGCGGCAGGCGCGGATTGCCTGCGGCCTGCAAGCCAAGCACTCACTCTATCTGGCGGGCGACGCCCATGGCTGGGGGGCGTTGCGCCAGGAGGCGGGCGCGCGCGCCGGGCTTGGGCTGGAGTCGGCATATCTTGATGCTTCCGAACTGCGCCACGCCTATGGCCTTGAGCGCACCGGCGCGATTGTTTCAGCCGGATCGGCGAGCGCTGACCCCGCCCGGCTGGCGGCGGGTCTCATGCGGCGCGCGATATCGCGAGGCGCCAAGGTGTACGCCCCCGTCGAGGTCCGTGAGGTGCTTCAGGGGCGGGATCGGGTGAGCGTCGTCACCGATGCCGGCGTGGAGCTGCGCGCGCGGCAGGTGGTGTTCTGCTGCGGCTACGAATTTCCCAAGGGCGTTCCGACCCTGGGCGCGCAGATCATCTCGACATGGGCGCTGGCGAGTAAGCCCAAGCTCGCCGCCCCCGCCTGGCTCGCCAAACACTTGGTCTGGGAGGCTTCTGACCCTTACCTCTATTTCCGCATGACCCCGGACGGCCGGGTGATCGTCGGCGGTGAGGATGAGGCGTCGGCGACACGGCATTCCGATCCCAAGCTGCTGGCCGCCAAATCCAAGCGGATCCTCAGGAAGCTCGAAGCGTTGGTTCCGGGCCTGACGTTTGAACCGGACTATGCCTGGGCGGGGGCGTTTGGCGAAAGCGCGACCAGCATGCCGCTGATCGGCGCCATCCCGGGCATGCCGAACGGCTATGCGGTGATGGGGTTCGGCGGCAACGGGATCACCTATTCGGTGATCGCCAGCCAGGTGATCGGCGCGTTTCTGCGCGGCCAGCCGGACATCGATGCGGACCTATTCGCCCTCAACTGAACGCGGGGCTGGCGATGCGCGATGCTCGGAAGCCTGTCAGCTGGCTGCGGCTGCCAGCCGCGCCTCGTCGAGCGCCAGTTCGCGCCGCGCCAGAAGGATGACATCGTCGCTGGGTTCGGGCAGTGCGGGGGGACGCGTCTCCAGCCAGGCGATGAACCGGGCCGCCTCGCGCGCAAACCGGACCTCGTGGACCGGATGCTCTTCCCAATAGGCGTCCAGCACGGCGCGCAAAACCGGGCCGAGCACGCCGAGCGTCAGCGGAACAACTGAGTTGAGGGCGGTGATCCGGGTGGTGCGATAGAGCGTGCAGTTGGCGTCCATGCCGCGCTGCCAGACGGCGCGGGCCAGGCGGCGATGTTCGCGCGCATCCAGATCATAGGGCGCGAGCGCTGCGGCGGGATCGGCGCGCACCGCCAGGCACAGCTTGGGCGAGGCGGCCAGATCGGCGTAGGCGCGCTGGAAGGCCGCCATGCTCATGCGCGGACTTTCCACGCGTGGCGGGCGCGGGCGATGACCTCGGCGACGCCGTCGAAGCCGATCAGCGGCAGATAGCTGTCGTG
The DNA here is from genome assembly GCA_043734425.1 of Alphaproteobacteria bacterium. Classification (GTDB taxonomy): domain Bacteria; phylum Pseudomonadota; class Alphaproteobacteria; order Caulobacterales; family Caulobacteraceae; genus Phenylobacterium. The sequence goes on along the minus strand of JAYTFM010000057.1, from coordinate 40,371 downwards.
AAATTCGAAGGTGATCCCGCGCAGATTTGGCGCGCGCCCGACCAGGTCGTCCAGCAGATCCCACACGGGACCCGGTGGCGCGCCGGAGTGGCTGTCGGCATACATGCCGCCGAGCTCCGAGCCGTTGGCGATATGGACTTCCACCACGTTGGCGAGATCCAGCTCATCCAGAAAGCGATGGCCTGAAATGCCAAAGTTGACCGTATTGCAGTAGAGATTGTGCAGGTCGAGCAACAGTCCGCCGCCGCTGTCCTCGCAAAAGCGGTTCAGGAACTCGGCCTCGCTCATGTCGGAGTCGTCAAAGGTCACATAGTAGGGGCTGTTCTCGAGCAGGAAGGGCGCCTGCGTGTGGGCGATCACGTCACGCGCCCGTTCGACGGCGAGACCCAAGACGTCGTGGTCAAACGGCGCGGTCAAGGCCAAGCCCGCCGCTGTTGCATCATATCCTTCGGCGATCGCCACGAAAGCCAGATGTTCGCTCAGCCAATGGGCGCCCCAGCGCTCGGCCCAGGCGGCCATCTGGGCGACATAGGCCCGGTCGGTGGGGATCGCGCTGGCGATCGACAGTCCGATATGGTGCGACACCACCGGAAGGCCAGCGTCGTCCAGCACGGCCACCCAACTGGGGATGTCGGTGAACCGGCGCGACCCGGCGCCGGCAGCCTGACCATGATCGATCCAGAACATGTCTGGCGTGACCGCGAGATAATCGACCGCGCCGGGCGTGGTGATGAACGGCGCGATGGCGAGATTGGCCATGATGCCGACGCCGAGGCGCGGAGCATCACGGCCGGGATCGACGTGCGCCAACTTCCTGCCGCGGCTAGTGGCCTTGGCCCAGCTTCACATTGATAACAGGATCGAACTGTTCACGGATGTTGAATGGGTGACCGGAAATGCAATTTCCGCAGCCCCGCGGCAGTTTCGCGAGCGCGTTAAAGTCAATTGTTGCAAGGGATTTCAAGGCCTCCTCCAGCTTGGTGCCCTGCGGCACGGAAAGCTGAATTGCACCGGTGACCTTGTTGATGCCGATTGAGGCATGACGAACCTTGGCGAGGGCTTCTTTTTCCATTGTACTTCTCCCAGAAAAGACAGGTCCCAGAAAAGACGCGGGTGCTACCAAAGGTAGTAGCCGCTTCACCGGAACGGGAGTCAATTTCTATTTTCAAGCAGGATTACGCCCCTAAAGCACGATGCGATCAGACGGATTCGTCTGATCGCTGAATCGTGCTTGGCACTTTTGAATGAGAGCCTGTTTCATCCCTTCAGATAGTTCCGTCTGAAGGGAACAGGCTCTGAGAATTACGGTGGCATCGCAGATTTCAGGGCTCGCGAAGCCCGGCGACGTTGTTATAACGACCGTCAATAGAGACAGATGCGCCGATGGATCGCGTCGCCGCTGTAACTGGACCTCGCGATTGAAACCCACGGACAACACCTCAGATCGCGGTTCCTCCGAAGGCCCGGCCGCCGCCCACGCCGATATCCGCCCGACCATCGCTCAGAAGGTGTTTTACAGTTTGGGGCAGGCCGCCCAGAGCGGCGGTTTCGACACGGCGGTGGGGTTCGTATTCTTCTACTACACGGTGGTGCTGGGTCTGTCGGGGGCGTTGGTCGGCGCCGCGCTGGCGGTGGGCCTGGCCTTTGACGCGGCCGTCGATCCGATGATCGGGTCCTGGTCGGACAATACCAAGTCGCGACTGGGGCGGCGGCTGCCGCTGATGATCGCAGCGATCCCGCCCACCGCGATCTCGGTTGGCCTGCTGTTCTCGCCGCCGCAGAACCTCAGTCAGCCCCTGCTGTTCGGATGGCTCACCTTGCTGTCCGTCGCCGGCCGCGGTTTCATTTCGCTGTTCCACGTGCCCTACGTCGCTCTGGGGGCGGAGTTGGCCACGGGCTATGCCGAGCGGACCAGCGTGGTCGTCTATCGATCAGTGGCCGGAATTCTCGCAGGACTGGTGATCACCGCGCTCGGATTTTCGGTGTTCTTCGCGGATGGCGGCTTGCAAAGAGCCGACGGTTATCCTGGTTTCGGCTGGTCAGCCGCCGGCGTCCTGTTTGTCTGCATGAGCGCGTGCTGCCTGGGCTTGCGTCGCCATGCTGCGTCGCTGCCGCAACCCGAGCGGATCGCCCAGCCGATGGTGCAGCGCCTGCCGATTGAAGTGAAGGAGATATTCGCCAATCGCTCCTTCCGCCTGCTGTTCGTGTCGGCCGTGATCACCTTCGTCGCCCAGGGTTTGAACGCGACGCTGAACAGCCACGCCTTCGTGTTCGTCTGGCTGCTGAAGAGCGAGAGCATCCAGTTCATCAGCTATGCCTTCATCGTGGGCCTGCTGCTGGGCGTCGGCGTTGCGCCCCGGCTTCAACTGCGTATGGAAAAGAAGAACGTGGTGCTGATCGGCCTGGCGCTGCTGATCGCCAACTGGCTGGTGATCCAGGGTTCATGGCTGCTCGGAGTCTACAGCCCGGTCGGCGATGCGGCGCTGGCCCCGATGCAACTCAACTCCTTCGTGGCCGGCATTGGCCTGGGGTTTGTCAACGTCTCATACCCCTCGATGATGGCCGACGCCGCCGATGAACATGAGCACCTGTTTGGCCGTCGCCGGGAGGGACTCTATTTTGCCGGCCTGGGGTTCGCCAATAAGGCGGCGGTGAGTGTCGGTGTCTTCCTGGCTGGGATCGCCTTGGACATCATCCGGTTCCCGGACGACATGGGCCAGAGGGTCGGTGAGCTGCTGGCGCATGACGTCCAGTTCCGGCTGGTTCTGGTCTGGGGTCCGCTCCCCGCCATTGTTGCGGTGATCTCGATGCTGATCTTCACCGCCTACGGCATCACCCGGGCGCGGCACGCCGAGATCGCCGCCGCCCTGCGCCAGAAACGCGAACGGTCAGCGTAACCACGCGCTCAGGCGGCGACCGTAGGCGGCAGGGTGATGGGGTCGGGGCTCTGCGAGGCGGGCCACGGCGCGTTGTCTCGCATGATCGCTTCCACCGACGCTTCCCAGTGGACCCTGCCGAACGCCTGGTAGGTCTGGAAGGGATTGCAGTACTCGCGCATCCGGAACGCCAGACCCTCGCGCATCGTGACCATGGAGAAGTAGCGTTGGGTATAGGCGCCGCCGGCCTTGGTCGGCCCGCCGCCGAAGGACTCGATGATCACGGTGTTCGGATCGCCGGTCGGATAGGTCCCCACCAGCGTCGTTGAAAACCGGGGGACGACGCTCAGCAACAGCTCGAAGAACCGACTGGTCGCCTCGCGCCCAACAACCTGGATGGGGCGCTCGAAGGTGGGGCCTTCCCAGATGGCGTCTTCGTGCAAGGCCTCAGCCCAGATCGCCCGCTGCTGCTCCAGCGTGGTGATCTGGCCGCCGAACGCATCGTTGATCGTCTTGCGGGTCATGAATGGACTCTCACGTGGGGGCCGTCCCCAGGTCGGGAGCATCGCGGCTTGCCGTGTGGGCAGGTCAAGGGGCGGTGTCTCCTGCTCAAGGGTGGATGGGAAATAATGTACGTACGTTTTTAGTTGTGTGATCGCGCTATTGTGCGTACAACTATCAATGTGGCCATCGCGTTCGATCCCGCCAAAGACGCCTCGAACATCGCCAAGCACGGCGTTTCGCTGGCGCGGGCGGACGATCTCGATATCCGCGCCGTGGTGACCGATGACCGGTTTGCAGAACCCCGGTTCCGCGCCTACGGCCAGATCGACGGCGAGACATTCTGCCTCGCCTTTACGCTGCGCGACGGAAATGTTCGGGCCATCAGCCTCCGCCGCGCGCATCGGAAAGAGGTACGCCGCCATGCCCCGTAAATCCCCAGAGCCTGACCTAACGGACTCAGATAACCCAGAATGGACGGCCGCAGACTTCGCCCGCGCCCGCCCCGCACACGCGATGTTGCCGCCCGCCGTGCTGGCGCAGTTCCCCAAAACACGAGGCCGACCCAAGGTCGATGCCCCCAAGGAGCCCGTCACGATCCGGTTTGACGCGCCCGTCGCCCAGCACCTACGTCAGAGCGGCAGGGGCTGGCAAACCCGCGTCAACGACGCTGTGGCGGGACTGATCTCCGCGGGGAAGCTCTGAAGGCTGGGACGAATTATCAATTTTTGCGAACGATTGGGACTGACCGCAGCCGGCGTCGCGGCGTAGGTTTCCTGAGGCCGCAGGCACAGGCGGCATCGGGAGGTCGTGATGGCGGACGGCACACAGGTCGCCGAGGTTTGGGACAAGACGGCGCTGACGGCGCTGTTTGATCCGCAGACCGGTCGCCTCGACCGCCGCGTGCTGTCAGACGAGAGTCTCTACCGGCTGGAGCTGGAGCGGATCTTCGCCCGCGGCTGGAACTTCATGTGTCACGAGAGCCAGCTCAAAGAGCCGGGAGACTATCTGGTCAGCTACATCGGCGAGGATCAGGTCATCGTGGTCCGGGGCGAGGACGGCCAGATCAACGCCATGCTCAACACATGCCGCCATCGCGGCAACGCCCTTTGCCGCGCCGAACAGGGCCGGGCGAAGTCGTTCGTGTGCAGCTACCACGGCTGGAACTATGCGCTGGATGGCCGGCTGATCGGCGTGCCCGGACAGAGCACGTTCTATCACAGCGACCTGGATCGCAGCCGGCTGGGCCTGGCCAAGGCGCGGGTCGAGAGCTATCTGGGCTTCTACTTCGCCACCCTGGCGCCTGACGCGCCGTCGCTGCACGACTTTCTCGGCAAGACCGGCCGCACCGGTCTGGGCATGGTCTGCGCCCATGGCGAGGTCGAGTTTGTGGAGGGCGTCCAGAAGAACATCATCGACTGCAACTGGAAGATCGCCGTCGACAACCTGTTTGACTGGTACCACGTGCCCTACAGCCACGCCTCGGCGGACGCGGCGGGGTTCTTCGACATTTCCAAGATCCAGCACCCCAAGAGCCAGATGGTGATGCTGGGCGAGTACGGCCATGCGATCGGCGGGCCGGGCATCCCGAAGGCGCTGCAGGCCCAGATCGATCCGCTCTCCGATGCCGAGCGGGCGGCGATGTCCAGCGCGGCGCCGGAGGGCGCTCCGCGAATTCGGCCGCAGAGCGCGACGGAGCTGATGGGGACGGCCGGCGTACGCAGCGAGGGCCATCCGAACATCTTCCCGAACCTGTGGATCACCATCAGCGGCGGACAAATCTGCCTGCGCTTGCCGCGCGGACCATCACAAACCGAACTCTGGTGGTTCACCGTGGTCCCCAAGGATGCACCGCCAAAGGCCAAGCGGGAGATCATTCGCCGGATGAACCACGTGTTCGGACCTGCGGGCCTGCTGGAACAGGACGACGGCGAAAACTGGAGCCAGAGCACGCGCTCGGCGCGCGGGGTCGCCAGCCGCGAACTGGGTCAGCATATCCAGATGGGCATCGGCCACGATCAAGTCACGGTCAGCGACGACGGCGAGCATATCATTGAGGGGATGGTCAGTGAACACGGCCAGCGGTGGCTGTACCGCGCCTGGACGGACTGGATGGTGGCGCGCGACTGGGCGGAGTTGACGGCGAACCATGCTTCGCCGCCGACGGGCGCGATCTGATGGACACGCTCGAACGGCCCCAACTCCAAACCGGGACCTGGGCGGAGACCCGCCTGCCGGAAAAGGCGGTCCTGCAGTACGAGGTCGAACAGTTCCTCTATGCCGAGGCGGCGCTGCTGGACGCGCGCCGCTACGGCGACTGGCTGGGGCTGATGGCCGAGGATGTCGAATACTGGATGCCGATCCGGCGGACCGTGACCAACGCCGACCTGGATCGCGAGTTCACCAAACCCGGCGAGGTCGCCTTCTTCGACGATGACTGGGCGTACCTGGAAATGCGGGTCAAGAAACTGGAGGCCGGATCGGCCTGGTCGGAGGATCCGCCGTCGCGCTCGCGGCACTTCGTCTCGAATGTCCGTATCCTGGAGGTCGAGGGCGAGGAGATCACGCTGGAAGCCTGTTTCCACCTCTACCGAAGCCGCCTGGAGACCGATGTCGACAGCTGGGTCGGCCGACGGGTTGATGTGCTGCGGCGGGTGGGCGCCAGCTTTCAGCTGGTCAGGCGTCACCTGTTCCTCGACCATACGGTGATCCAGGCCACCAACATGAGCACGATCTTTTAGGACGCATGCGGATGGGCCGTCTGGACGGAGAAGTGGTTCTGATCACCGGGGGCGCTTCGGGCCTGGGGCGCGCCATTGTTGAGCGTTTCCTCGAGGACGGCGCGCGCCTGACGGTGTTCGACCGGTCGGCCGAGCGGCTGGCCGAGCTGGCGGCGGCCTATCCTGACCGCATCGAATGCGTGGTCGGCGACGTGCGCGCCATCGCCGACAGTCAGCGCGCGATCGACGCCTGCGTCGCACGGTTCGGCAAGCTGGACTGCGCCATCGGCAACGCCGGCATCTGGGACTATTCGATGTCGCTGGACGCCCTCCCCGTCGAGCGGATCGACTCTGCGTTTGACGAACTGTTCCACGTCAACGTCAAGGGCTACCTCAACCTCGCCAAGGCAGCTTTGCCGGCGTTGGTGCGCACGTCCGGCGCGCTGATTTTCACGGTCTCGAATGCCGGGTTCGACCCTGCGGGTGGGGGTCCGCTGTACACCGCCTCCAAACACGCCGTCGTCGGACTGATCCGCCAGCTGGCCTATGAGTTCGCCCCGGCCGTGCGCGTGAACGGCGTCGCGCCCGGTCCGATCAACACCGACCTTCGCGGCCCCGAAGCGCTGGGGATGGCGGACAAGTCCATCGCCAGCATCGACCTGCCCGCCAACGCCGGCCCCGCCATGCCTATCGGCTTCGTGCCGGCGACGGCGGACTATGCGGGCGGCTACGTCTTTCTGGCCTCGCGACGGGATAGCCGCCCGGCGACCGGCGGGGTCGTCAAGCTGGACGCCGGCATCGCCGTGCGCGGCATCGGTCGGGCCTCGGCGGGCGGTGGTCTCCGGGCAAAGTATGGCAAGCCCGCAGCGTGAGCGACACCTCCGACAATCCGCGCCACGATGTACGCATGGACGGCGTCTACTTTGTCCGCGCGTCGGCTGACGGCCCCTTCGTCAAGTCTCTTGAACCTGGGACTTTTTCCTACTGCCTGCTGGTGCGAGCCGGACGCCTTCGCCTGGTGACGGACTTTCCGGTCCATCGTGCGTTCGATCTGGCGGCGGGGGACGCCGTCGCGCTGAGCGGACTGTGCCCGCACATGTTCCACGCTTCGAACGGCTCTGCCGGCGAGCCTACGGATCATTTCCCGCGCCGCGCCATGACGGATGTTGGCCTGGACGCCGAGGTGGACCTGATCCTGGGGGTCGCCCCCAACGAGGGCCTGGCGTTGGGATCGCTGATGGTCGGTCCCATCGTGGTGCGCCCCGCAGAGCACCCCGATCTTTCCCGCCGCCTCTGGCGCGCCGTAGAGATGCTGGAGGACGAGTACGCCGACGGCTCATGGATCGACCGTAATCTGGTGATCCGCCGACTAGCCGAGATCATGCTGATCAACATGAGCCGGCGGGTCTTCGCCGACCATGGCGAGGACGCCGCCGACGGTTCGCGTGTGCCCGCCAACCGACAGCTGATGCAGGCAATCAGCGCTTTCTTTGCCGCGCCGCAGGCGGACTGGACGCTGGGAGAGATGGCGCGCGCCGCCGGGATGTCGCGCACCCGCTTCGCCGAGGAATTTCGGCTTGTGACCGGCCAGACGCCGGGACGCATCATCTCACGCATGCGCCTGACAGCCGTTGCGCGTCGGCTTGTCGCTGACGCCGTGAGCGTCGAGGTCGCCGCCGACGAGGCCGGATACAGCTCGTCCGCCGCCTTCGTGCGCGCTTTTCAGCGAGAGTTCGGCGAGACGCCGGCCCGTTGGCGCCGCCAGCGCGGCGGGCATGCACCCGGGCCGTCCGTCTGGACGGCTACTCAGACGACCCGACGGCCGAGCGGACAGATTCGTGAAACGCCCCAAGGAGCCACCCCATGACCATCGGATCGCTCGGCTACATCGGCCTCAAGGTGAAGGATCCCGCCGCCTGGGACGCGTTCGCCACCAACATCCTGGGGCTGATGCCCGGGACGCCGGCCGGCGCGGCGCGACGCTACCGGCTGGACGATCTGGGCTGGCGCATCGCCGTTGAGGCGGGCGAGACAGACGACCTGTCGTTTCTGGGGTTCGAGGTCGCGGGACCCGCCGAGCTGGAGACGGTGCGCGCCCGACTGGCCGAGGGCGGCGTCGCGGTGGGGAACGGGGATCCTGACCTGCTGGCGGAACGGCAGGTTCTGGGGCTGCTCACCTGCCAGGATCCGGATGGACTGACGGTCGAGATCTACTATGGCCCGACCCTGCGGACGGAAACGCCCTTCGCCTCCCCGGCCGGGGTCACCGGCTTTCTGACCGGCGAGCAGGGGCTGGGCCATGCGGTGCTGTCGACCAAGGACATGGCTGCGGCGCGCCATTTCTATCAGGATCTGCTGGGCTTTCGGCTCTCAGACATCATCCGCATGCAGCAGAGCCCCGAGTTCGGCTTCGACATGGAATTCTTCCACTGCAATGCGCGCCACCACACGCTGGCGCTGATCCCGGTCCCGATGCCCAAGCGGCTGCATCATTTCATGGTTCAGGTGGCGAGCCTGGACGCCGTAGGCTTCGCCCTGGAACGCGCCACCGCCGCCGGAACACCGATCACCTCCAGCCTCGGCCGGCACACCAACGACCAGATGGTGTCGTTCTATGTGCGCACGCCGGCCGGCTTCGAAGTGGAGTTCGGCCAGGGCGCCATCGAGGTCGACGACGCCACCTGGCGGGTCGGCCGCCACGACAAGCCTAGCAGCTGGGGCCATCACCGGCCGGCGCACTGAAACCTACAAAGCCAGGAGAAGCACGTGGACCTCGGTATCCAAGGCCGCAAGGCGATTGTCTGCGGCGCCAGCGCCGGTCTCGGCCGCGCCACGGCGACCGCGCTGGCCCGCGAGGGCGTCAGCGTCGTGATCGCCGCCCGCGATGAGGCGCGGCTGCACGCTGCCGCCGCTGAGATCGCCGCCGACACGGGCGGCGACGTGCGTCCCGTCGTGGCCGACGTGACCACCGAGGCCGGGCGCGCCGCATTGCTGGCGGCCTGTCCGGAGCCGGACATCCTGATCAACAACGCCGGCGGCCCGCCGCCCGGCGATTTCCGCACCTGGACGCGGGACGATTGGATCAAGGCCCTCGACGCCAACATGCTGTCGGCGATCTTCCTGATCCAGGCCACCATCGACGGCATGATCGCGCGCGAGTTCGGCCGTGTGGTCAATATCACCAGCCACATGGTGAAGGCGCCCGTCAGCATCCTGGGCCTGTCGAACGGCGCGCGCGCCGGACTGACCGGCTTCGTCGGCGGCCTGGCCCGAGAGGTGGCGCGGCACAATGTGACGCTGAACAGCGCGCTGCCCGGCCAGTTCGACACGGATCGGCTGAAATCCAACCATGCTCGGTTTGCCCAGGGCGGAGATGTTGAAGCGTTCCGCGATCGCGCGCGCAGTCAAATCCCGGCCCGCCGTTTCGGCGAACCCCAGGAATTCGGCGACATGTGCGCCTTCCTGTGCGGCGCGCGGGCGGGCTTCATCACTGGCCAGAACATCCTGCTCGACGGCGGCCAGTTCCCGGGTCTGCTGTAGGGCGAAGCTTGGAATTCGGCGACCCCGCGAATCCAAAACGCCTCAATGTCGCCGCCACGCAGACGCTATTGCGGCTCAGCCAGGGGTTTGTGCGGTGTTGCGGTGAAGTGCGAGGGATGGTGAGCGCGAGCGGCGGCGAAGCATAGCGCCCGCCAGACCAAAGCCCCCGAGCATCAGCGCCCACGTCCCCAGTTCGGGGACGGCGGTGGAGTTTTGCCCCTGGAACGCCACTTCGCGAATCTCGATCCGGCAGCATACGCCGCCCGTGAGCAGGGTCAGAACTTCGAGGTCGACACGACTAACATTGGCGACCGAGGCGAAGTTGTAAACGCCCGCAGCGAATTGTCCGTCGGGCGCGGTGAAGGTCGAGGAGGTGCTGAGAAGCGCGTTGGTCGCATTGTAGAACCGAAGGCGGAAATCGCCGACGCCTTCATGAAAGACATTGATGTCGTTCCAGAGCGAGAAGCTGGTCAGGTCAAAATTTCCGAGAAGATCGAGCTTGATCGTACCCACCTGATTGTCGGCTCCGGCCCACCCATTGAAGTTGGAGGTATTGCCGTCGGCGATCTCGAGGATGTTGGAGCCGAAGCCGCCACAGATCGCACCGCATGTGGGAATGGTCGTCGACGGCGCGATGAACGTCGCGCCCTGCAGCGTCAGGGCGGCGACAGGACCGGCGCATGCGGCCCCGACGATGAGGACGCATAGACGAAGCGCCCGGGAGAAAGTTCGGGGGTGCGACATACGAGGGTCTCCTTCCGTAGACGGTGGTTAGGCAGGCGCAGCGCCGTGAGCTTCAACGACTATTTCCACCGCGCTCGCGTCTGCCGCAATGGCGTTCCGGGCACACTGCGCTGCTTAGCGTCTAACCGATAGCGGATTCGCGTGTGAGGGGACTCGGCGATCCTGGTGCATGAGTTTCGGTCGTGCTGTATGAAATGAGCAAGGCGACGGCCAACTCAACCACCATCCGGCCGGGACCGGTTTCGTACCGTGTCGCCGTGACCTGAGAGACGACTGAGGCGCTGTGGGATAGCTCCTGCGCCTAAGGAACCACGTTCGCGCTGGGCGGTGTGGGGGCGTTGGATTGGGGAGCGGAGGCGGCCGTCCGGGCGTCGACCCGGTTCTGCGACGCCGCAAGGTCCCTGAAGTTGAACGCCCAGAGACCGAGCAGCAGCAGCGCCGCCAGGGCCGTGGAGATCACCAGCATCCAGATCAGGCCCACGCGCTGAGCGCCTCGGGCATCATCGACCCCGATCGTTTGAGGGCCGTCAGCGCCCGTCGCGGGGCGTCGTGTTTGGAAGATCGCCATGAATGAACCTTTCCGGTCTGGAGGGCGAACGCGTCGCGCTAATGGCGGGTTCCGTGGGGCGACCTTGGCGCGTGTCCGCCCTGGGAATGCCGCCCACACCCGACTACAAGGGACGGATGGTTCCGCTCTCCGTTCTCGACCTCTCGCCGATCATTCAGGGTGGCAGCCCTGGCCAGTCGCTGCGCGCCAGCCGGGAGCTGGCACAGGCGGCTGAGCGGCTGGGGTATCGGCGCTATTGGCTGGCCGAGCATCACAATATGACCGGGATCGCCAGCGCGGCGACGGCGGTTGCGCTGGCTTACGTGGGCGAAGGGACATCGACTATCCGGCTCGGCTCCGGCGGGGTGATGCTGCCCAACCATGCGCCGCTGATCATCGCCGAGCAGTTCGGAACTCTGGAGGCGATGTATCCCGGCCGGATCGACCTGGGGGTCGGCCGCGCGCCGGGCACCGACCAACTTACGGCCCGAGCGCTGCGGCGCAATCTGGCCGGTGGAGTGGACCAGTTTCCGCAGGATGTGCTGGAGCTGATGGCCTTCCTGGCCGACGCCCAGCCGGGCCAGCAGATCCGCGCCGTGCCGGGCGCCGGCTCCAACGTGCCGGTGTGGATCCTGGGTTCGAGCCTGTATGGCGCGCAGCTCGCCGCGATGCTGGGTCTGCCCTTCGCCTTCGCCTCGCACTTCGCGCCGCAGATGCTGGACGAGGCCGCCGCGATCTATCGTGCGCAGTTCCAGCCGTCAGAGTATGGCCAGCAGCCGCACCTCATGCTGGGAGTGAATGTCGTCGCTGCGGATACGGATGTTGCGGCGCAATGGCTGTTCAGCTCGATCCAGCAGGCGTTTATCAACCTGCACAGCGGCCGGCCGGGTCCCCTGCCCCCGCCGCGCGAGGATACCGATGGCCAGCTGGCGGCGGCCACCGCCACGCCGGGCTCGCCGCTGGCCAAGGCCGTGGTCGGAGGCCCCGAGACCGTGCGCGCCGGGCTGCAAAGCTTCATCGCCCGCCACCAGCCGGACGAACTGATCATCTCCGCCCAGATTTTTGACCAGGCGAGCCGCATCCACTCGCTGGAGATCGCCGCCCAGGCCCGCGACGCACTGGCAAAGGAGGCTCGGACTCACGCCCCGCTAGCCGGGTAGCAAGCCTGAGCCGACAGCGGCACGTCCAGGATCGCCACCGCAATGTTCAGGTGGAAGGTGGCGGTTGCGTTCACCTGCTTGCCGCAGGTCGTGGTGGTCGTCGTGAAGGCGGGCGCGATGCTCGGACCCTGATATCGGCCCTGCGCATAGGTGTTGGACGCGGTGGTGGTGCCACAGAGCGTGCTGTTCACCGCCGAGCAGCGCGCAGCTTCTTCCACGGCATAGTGCATCCCGCTGATCGCGCCGACCAGTTGCGAGGCATCGATGGCGCCAAACAGCAGCATGCCGAAGACGGGCAAGGCCAAGCCCAGCTCGATCGCCGTTCCACCTTGAGTGTCGCGACCGAACGCCCGCAGGAAGGATGTCTGCGGACTCATAGCATGCGCATCCAGGCCGACTTTGTGACCGTCGCCGGCAACGCTGCGACGATGGTCAGGCCGGGGAAGATCGGCTGGTAGGTGTAGGTCGCCTGGACGGTGACATAGAGCCCGGGCAAACCCGAACCGCCAGCCGCCGAGCAATTGGAGGGCTTGCTGGCCGCCGCCGCCATGTCCTGAAGCGCCCCAGCGGAATTGACGCAGTACCAGCGCTCGGAAAGCGCGCCCTGCTGGGTGATCCCTGTGCCCAAGGTCGTGCCCTGCAAGGCCGTCGTGATGGCTGACGCAACAGCCGAGCAGTTGGTGGTGATCGGCGTCTGAGCCGTCGTACAGGTCACCAGCGTGGCCTGGGCGCCCGCCTGGCTGGCGGCGGACACCTGGGAGGCGACATAGGCATAGCGCCCCACCTCAACCACATTGAAAAGCGCGGTGATCAGCAGCGTGCTGACCAGCGCCACCTCGACGGCGGCGACGCCACGCTGATCATCCCGAAAGCGACGCAGCAGGCGCATCAGGACACCAGCTGCCCCCGGCCCGGCGCCGTCGACTGCGGAAGCACAAGGCCCGCCTGGGAACACTGGCCATGGTTCAGGATGCTGCCGGTGCCGTTGATGGTCAGGTTGTCGACCACCAGCCCAAAACACGACGCGCCGTTGCTGGATTTATTGACGGCGCCGGAAAAGGTGACGTTGGCGTGCGGAAGATAGACCAACCCGGTAATCAGCCAGGTCGGCGAATTGCCCGCCGCGCTGATGTCGACGCCGCCGGTGACAGACGGATTTTGATACATCGCCACGCCGCTCCAAGGGCCGGTGGTCGGCGCCTGGACATCAAACGTGCCGCTCCCGACCGGCGCGTGCAGACGGGCGTTGTTTGAACCCGTGAAAATGATCGTCAGTTTCGAGCCGGGCTGGGTCTGCAATGTGTACCCCTGCAAATCGAGGCTTCCATTCCAGATGGTCAGGACAGCGTTGCCCCCGGAATTGATCAGGACTGGACCGCTGAGCTGCACGTCGCCGCACATATTGATGACGGTGCGCGCCTCAGCCCCGTGCAGAGTGTTGCTGCTGGGCAGCGGCGGGTCCTTCTTCTTGGCGGGCGCCAACGGGTAGGAGCTGCAGGGGTTCGACGCGATATTGCTGGCCAGACCGGCATAGGGATCTGTCACAATCGGCGCGCCGGAGTTCTGTTGAACACCACAGCCGCTGTTGGTGGTGTGGGCGTCGCCGATATCGGCTTGCAGGTTGTGACCGTTGCACTGCGCCGCCGTGTTGGACATGACGTTGCAGCCGCTCAGGTTGGCGAACGGCGCGCCGTTGGATCGGATGCCTTGGGCGGCGCCGCTGCTGGCCAGCGCCAACACGCAATACTGACGCGGCGTGTTCTGCTGGACGGCGATTGCCGTTGCGGAGATGCGTTTCGCGGGGCCTCCATTGATCGTGCCGTCGCCGGTGAACCCAACGGCCTGGGCCAGGAGCAACGGCTGAAGTTTCTCGACCGTGACCTGGAAGCAGGTGTTGGCGCCGCCGGGACAGGGGGCCGTGTCTGAGGTCGTGACCGTGACGCCATTGGCGCCGTCCTGAAAACCGTACTGTCGGGCCACCGCGCGGGCCTCTGCGCCGTAGTTGGCGCCTGCCGTGGTGGCGGCTGCGATCGCGGCGGAGTCCACGGCGTTCTGCAGGGCGCGCTTACCCCCGTACCAGGAGGCCACTTCGGCCCCGAGACCGAGTGATCCCGCAATCACGGGCATGGCCAGGGCGGCCACGATCGCGACATTGCCGCGACGGTTGCGGCGAAACGCTTTCAGCTTGGCGATCAGATCGAAGCGCATGGAAAGACTCCCGACATCCGCGTCCAGGGCACTGTGTCGGCTGCGGGCTTAATGGAGCGCTGAAAGGTTTGGTTTACTTCCCGGTCACGATGAACGGCTGGGACGGGCCGGGAAGATCGGCTATGCGCCAACCATGGACGCCACCGACGAGACCCTGATCGATGCGCGCGGCCACCGGTGTCCGGTGCCGACGCTGCGGCTGCGCCGGGCGCTTGAGCAGGCGCCGGCCGGCGCGCGCGTTCGGCTGTTGGCGGACGACCCGCTGGCGCGCATCGATGTGCCGCACTTCGCCAGCCAGATCGGGGCGGAGGTTCTGGATATCGCCGCAGATGGCGCGGACCTCAGCTTCCTGCTGGTCCGGCGATAGGATTGGCGATGCGCCGCGCGTGCACCGCAATCTCGACCTCGGTGGCCAGGGCGCCGCCAAAAAACAGCGCGTTCACGTTCCACGACAGCCAGATCAGGAAGATCACCACGGTCGCCACCGAACCATAGGTCGCGCCCAGCTGGACGATCTGGTCGACATAGATGCCCAATCCCCACGACGCGAAGATGCACAGCGCCGCCGCCGCCGCTCCGCCCAGGATCGAGGCGCGCCAGTCCACCGGATCGCGCGACATCGCCCAGCGATAGATCAGCGCCATCCCGACGGTCATCCCGGCGCTGGCCCAGGTCCATTCGCTGTACAGCCAAGGCGCGCCGCGCAGGGGCCGCAGGTCGAGGGCCTCGCCGACGATCCTGAACCCGAAGAAGACGATCGACAGCGCGCCCATCAGCCCGAACGCGGCGATCAGCACGGCGAGCGCGATGAGATTGAAGCTGAAGAAGCCACGCGGCTTATCCTCGTCGTGGATGAACGACAGTCCGGCCAGCAGGGCCTTGAAGCCGCGATGCGAGGCATAGCCGCCGATCAGCAGCGCGACCCCGCTTTGTACGGAAATCGAGCCGCCAGGGGCCTGGGACAGGCGGACAAGTTCGCTCTGGAAGATCAGGCGCGCGGCGTCCGGCATGACCTGGGAGAAGCGCTCACCCTGCGCGGCGACCTGGGCCGGATCCGACAGCAGGCTGTAGAGGCCCATGGCGATGGCCAGCGCCGGGAAGATCGCCAGCATGATGAAGAACGACACGCCGCCCGTGTAGAGCATGACATCCCGGCCCCACATGCGCGACAGCGCCTTGCCGAGCACGCTCAACGATAGCCGCACTATGTGGATGGGATCCCAGTCGCGCGCGCGGAGCCGATGGATCAACTGGGAGATTCGCATTGGCTGTGAAGGTGGTCGCCGATCATGGCCGAGGCAAGACCTGTCGCCAGAACCAAACGGCGCGCCGCCAAATACGCAGGCAGCGCGCCGTCGATGGGCGTGTCGCTCCATCCGGGTCGCCCGTCACTATCGAGGGACGGGAGAGCGCAACGAGCGATCCGTGAGGGCAAGATGCGACTCGCAGGCTGAACCCAGTCTGAACGGCGTGGTTAGCCAAGCCGACAGGTTTGGTGTCGGGACCTACCCCGCCAGCGCGCCGGAGGCGCTGAGCGCATCGATCTCGGCGCCGGAGAAGCCCCAATCGGTGAGCGCCTCGCGATTGTGGGCGCCGATCGCCGGCGGCGGCCCCTGGATCGCGGGCGGCGTCACGGAAAACCGCGGCGCCGGCGCCGGCTGGGTGACCCCGCCGACCTCGACGAAGGTCTGGCGGGCCGCGTTGTGCGGATGCTTGGGCGCCTCATCCAGGTCGAGCACCGGAGCGAAGCAGACGTCGGTGCCGCCCATGATCGCGGTCCAGTCGTCGCGGGTCTTGGTGGCGAACACGGCGGCCAGTTTTGCGCGCAGTTCCGGCCAGACGTCGCGGTCGACCTGACGCTGGAACTGCGGGTCGGTGATCCCGGTCTTTTCCAAGAGCAGCGCATAGAACTGCGGCTCGATCGATCCAATCGACACCCACTTGCCGTCAGAGCACTTGTAGGTGTCGTAGAAGTGGGCGCCGCCATCCAGCATGTTGGAGCGCCGAGTGTCCTTCCAGACGCCCGCCCCCTTCATGCCGTAGAACATCGCCATCAGCGAGGCCGCGCCGTCGCTCATGGCGCAGTCGACGACCTGGCCCTTGCCGGTCTCGCGCGCCTGGATGATCCCGGCCATCAGGCCGAACGCCAGATAGAGCGCCCCGCCGCCGAAATCGCCGACCAGATTCAGGGGCGGCACCGGCTTGTCGTCCGTGCCAATGGCGTGCAGGGCGCCGGTGATGGCGATGTAGTTCATGTCGTGGCCGGCCGCCATCGACCAGGGTCCGGTCTGGCCCCAGCCGGTCATGCGGCCATAGACCAGCTTGGGGTTGCGCTTGAGCACGACGTCGGGACCCAGGCCCAGCCGTTCCATGACGCCCGGCCGGAAACCTTCGATGATCCCGTCGGCGGCATCCATGAGCTTGAGGCACGCTTGCACTGCATCGGGTGACTTCAGGTCCAGGGCGACGGACCGCCGGCCCCGCGCGGTGACGTCGGACGGAGCCCCCCCTCGCCCGCCCTTGCGGTCGATCCGCACCACGTCGGCGCCTAGGTCGGACAGCAGCATGCCGCAGAACGGACCGGGTCCGATCCCTGCGAACTCGACGATCTTCAGGCCGGTGAGCGGTCCTTGGCGCATGGTAGTCCTCCGTGGTTGGCGTGATCTAAGCGCCCTGCCGCTCGGTCAGCCAAGCTAACCCCCGCCCGGTAGCGATTGGCCATCGTCGACGGTGATGACGCTGCCGGTCATGCTGCGCGCTGAGGGACCCACCAGCATCAGGAACGCGGCGTCCAGGTCCGTGGCGTCCATCAGCCGGCGGCGGGGAAAGCCCTTCAGCTGCTTTTGCCCGCCCTCGGTGGGCCACCAGGCGTCGTTGATGGCGGTTTCGATATAGCCGGGGCACAGCGCATTCACGGCGATGTCGCGACGGGCCCATTCGCGGGCCAGACTGCGGGTCAGCATCGCCACGGCGGCCTTGGAGCCGCAGTAGGCCGACAGTCCCGGCAGCACCGTATGACTGGCGATTGAGCCGATGTTCAGAATGCGGCCCTCGGCGCGCCGGGCGATCATCCGCTTGGCGGTCTCGCGCGCCATGAAGAAGGTTCCGCGCACATTGACCGCAAAGGTGGCGTCAAAGTCCTCGATTGAGACCTCCAGCGCCAGGCCCTCGCCGCCGAGGCCGGCGTTGTTCACGAGGATCGAGATCGGACCCAGTTCGACCTCGATGCGATCCAGCGCCGGGCCAATCGCGTGGGCATCGCACACATCCAGCTGAACGGCCAAGGCGCGGCCGCCCTCAACCGTGATCTCAGCGGCCAGCGCCTGGAGACTGTCCACCCGCCGCGCGGCCAGGGCCACGGCGGCGCCATGGCGGGCCAGCACCCGCGCAAAGTGCGCGCCCAGACCGCCGCTCGCGCCCGTGACCACCGCAACCAACCCTGAAAGATCGGGCAGCCTTGAGAAATCAGGCTCCATTTTCCACTTCTCCATGACGCTTCAATTGTTCCGCAACCAGGAGGTGCTAACGGCAGAAGCCTTCGGACCTCACGCGATTCCGTGCTTAGGACAGTTGGCGTCGTTTTAGGATGTGATTATGCCGTCAGGGGTTCAGGCGCGGGTGTTGATCGTCGCGAGTGACGACGCCGCCGCCGGTCCGCTCTCCGAGGGCCTTGACCGCCTGGGTTGGCGCACGGTCACCGCGCGTCGGACGCGCTCGGCCATTGCGACCCTGGAGGACCTGGAGATCGAGGCGGTCATTGTTGACCTGGCAAGCCTGGATGATGACGCGGCCGAGGTCTGTCTGCACCTCAGAGCCGCCTGTGCGCCGCGCCGAATGCCGATCATCGCCATCGGTGAACGGGACGGACCGGGTCTGGACGTCGAGCTGACCCTTTCCGGGCCGCTGCATCCGGCGCAGGCGGCGATGCGCCTTGAGGGGCTGGTTCGCACGGCGGTGGCGGAAGAAGAGTTCGAACTGCGCCTGGAGACGTTTGCGGAACGCGACCACCTGCTGGATCCGCCGGCCATCGACCCAACGCCCTACAGGGTGCTGGCGGTGGGCGAGCCTGCGCCGCAGTTTCTGGCCCTGTCGAACGCGCTGGCCCAGAGCGGCGCAGACGTGGTCGGCGCCTTCACCGCGTTCACGGCCTTTGACTATCTGCACGAGAGGCCGTTCGACGCCGTGGTGCTCTGGGCGGGGGACAATCCTCAGGAGGCCATGTCCATCGCCTCGGGCTTGCGAAGGAACACTCGGCTCTACCATACGCCCGCTCTGCTCTACATGCCGGCCGACTCCGCGATCACCGTGTCTGAGGCCTATCATCGCGGCATCTCCGACGTGGCCTCGCCGCAAACGCCGGAACGCGACACGGCGCTGCGGATCGTGGAGCTGGCGCGCGCCTACCGCCGGCAAAAGTCCGTCCGCGCCGCCCTGGATCAGGCTCGCAGTTCGGGTCTGATGGATGCGGCGACCGGCCTCTTCACGCGAGAGCTGTTCGCGGCCCACCTGGGACGGCTTTCGCGGGGCGCGCGCGGGCGCAATCGGCCGCTCAGCGTCTGCGTATTGAAGGTCTCTGAACGCGCCGATATCACCGCAGCCCGCTCTGGGGGCTGGGTCGCCCGCGCGGTTCCGCAGATCGGGTCCATGATCAGCCGCCTGGTGCGGGTTGAGGATACCGCCGCGCGGTTGGCGCCCGAAGTTTTCGCCCTGGCGCTGCCGTCGACCCCCCTGCACGCCGCGCGGATCGCCGGCGAGCGCATCGCTGCGGTGATCGGCTGCACGGCCTTCGAAGCTGGCAAGGGGGTAACGCCGTTCGTGATCGAGTTCGACCTCGGCGTCGCCCAGGTCAATTCGCCGGAGACGATCTCACGGGCGCTGGAAGAAGCCGTCAGCATGGCCCAGGGACGGATCGCGAGTTAGGTGGTTGCCTTTGAAATGGCGTGGAGCGCGGCAGGTATTCTTCCGCGTCCGTCATTCCCGACCTTGTGTCGGGAACCCATGAACTCCGAGTTGCAGGGCGCGCGCGTCGCAGCCAGCGCCAGCTTTTCTGCCGCCTGCGATCATAGCTTCCCGACACAAGGTCGGGAATGACGTCCGGGAGGGTGGTGGGCGTTTGCGCACCCGGCCTCGCCGATCAAGCCGCCAACTTCGCCAGTTCCGACAGGATCCGTTCGGCGGCGCCCAACCGCTGGACTGAGGTTTCCCACTCGCCCTTGACGACGATCTTGTTGTCCGGCCGCACCCGCCAGGCCGCGCCATTGCGGCCGACGAAGGCGATCAGGCCCATGGGGTTCTTGAAGTCGTCATTGCGGAAGCTGATCACCGCGCCCTTGGGGCCTACATCGATCTTGGCGACATTGGCCTCGCGGCAGAGCCCCTTGATGGCCATGACCTTCAGCAGTTGGTCCGCTTCGGCCGGCAGGGGGCCGAACCGATCGATCAGCTCGGCGGCGAGCGCTTCACGGTCCTGGGACCTCTCGGCGTCGGAGATGCGCCGGTAGAGCGCCAGACGGACATTGAGATCGGGCACATAGGCTTCGGGGATCAGCACCGCCGCGCCGGTGTTGATCTGCGGCGACCAGCCCCGATCAGGAGCGTCGCCGGCCCCGGCCAGCGCCTTGAGTTCATTGACGGCGTCTTCCAGCATCTGCTGATAAAGCTCGACCCCGATCTCGCGGATATGACCGGACTGTTCCTCGCCCAGCAGGTTGCCGCCGCCGCGGATGTCCAGGTCGTGACTGGCCAATTGGAAGCCGGCGCCCAGGCTGTCCAGGGACTGCAGCACCTTCAGCCGCCGCTCGGCCGAGAGCGTGATCTGCTTCTCCGCCGGCGTGGTCATATAGGCATAGGCGCGGGCCTTGGATCGTCCGACCCGGCCGCGCAGCTGATACAGTTGCGACAGTCCGAACATGTCGGCGCGGTGGATGATCAGGGTGTTGGCCGTGGGAATGTCCAGCCCGCTCTCGACGATCGTGGTCGAGAGCAGCACGTCGTAGCGTCCATCGTAGAAGGCGGTCATCACCTCCTCCAGCTGGGTCGGCGCCATCTGGCCGTGGCCGACCAGGAACTTCACCTCCGGGACCTGTTCGCGCAGGAAACGTTCCAGCTCCGGCAGGTCGCTGATCCTGGGCGCGACGAAATACACCTGACCGCCACGGTACTTCTCGCGCAGCAACGCCTCGCGCACCACCACCGGATCCCAGGGCGTCACATAGGTTCGCACCGCCAGCCGATCGACCGGCGGCGTGGCGATGATCGACATCTCACGAAGCCCCGAAAGCGACATCTGCAAGGTTCGCGGGATCGGCGTCGCGGTCAGCGTCAGCACGTGGACGTCGGCCCGCAGTTCCTTGAGCTTTTCCTTATGCTTGACCCCGAAATGCTGCTCCTCATCGACGATGACCAGGCCAAGGTCGCGGAACGACACCTGCTTGGACAGCACCGCGTGGGTGCCGACGACAATCTCGACCTCGCCCTTGGCCAGACCTTCGCGGGCTTCGGCCGCCTCCCTCGCGGGGACCAACCGCGACAAGCGTCGCACCTTGATCGGCCAGCCCTCAAATCGGTCGCTGAAAGTCTTGAAGTGCTGGCGCGCCAGCAAGGTGGTCGGCGCGACAATCGCCACCTGCTGGCCGCTCATGGCGACCACAAAGGCCGCCCGCAGCGCCACCTCGGTCTTGCCAAAGCCGACGTCGCCGCAGATCAGCCGGTCCATCGGCTTGCCAGCGCTAAGGTCGTCCAGCACATCGCCGATGGCTGAAAGCTGGTCGTCGGTCTCTTCGTAGGGGAACCGGGCGCAGAATTCCTCGAACACGCCGTGTGGCGGATCGACGGGCGGCGTTTCGCGCATGGCCCGCTCGGCGGCGATGCGGATCAGCCCGTCGGCCATCTCCCGCAGGCGCTGTTTGGCCTTGGCCTTGCGCGACTGCCAGGCGGCCCCGCCCAGGCGATCCAGCTGAACGCCATCAGACTCGGCGCCGTACCGGGTCAGGAGGTCGATGTTCTCGACCGGCAGATAGAGCTTGGCCTCGCCGCCGTATTGCAGCTCCAGCGTATCGTGCGGCGCGCCCTGAACATCGAGCGTCTTCAGGCCCTCATAGCGCGCGATGCCATGGTCGATATGGACGACCAGATCGCCGGGCGTCAGGGCCGAGGCCTCAGCGAGGAAGTTGGACGCGCGCCGGCGCTTGCGCGGCCGGGCCAGCCGGTCGCCCAGGATGTCGGTTTCTGAAATGACCGCCAAGGCGTCGGTCTCAAACCCCGCCTCGAGCGGCAGGATGACCCGTTGCGGGGTCCTCGGGTCCGCAGCCCTGGCGGCGTCCCAGTAGGGCGCGAGCGGCAGCGCCGCCAGACCGTGGTCGGTCAGCATATGTCCCAGGCGGTCGGACGAACCCTCTGACCAGGACGCGAACAGCACCCGCTTGCCGCTCGCCGACAGCGCCTTGGCGTGATCAACCGTCGCCTCGAACAGGTTGACGCTGTCCAGCTTGCGCTCGGCGCTGAAGCTACGGCCGGGCCGCACGCCCATGTCGATGACCACCTCGCCCTCAGCCTCGTTGAAAGCGGAGAACCGGCGTGTCGGGCGCGGCGCCAGCAGAGCGTCCCATTCCTTGGCGTCGAGATAGAGCCGCGTGGGCTCCAGGGGGTGATACTGGCCCCGCCGCTCGGTGCTGGCTCTGGCCTCATAGGCGTCATCGGTCAGCGCGCAGCGCTCATCACGGGCCTCGCGCGCCAGATGATCCAGGGCCACCAGCGCGCCGCCCGGCAGATAGTCAAACAGGGTCTCCAGGCTCGGATAGAAGAAAGGCAGATAGTGCTCCATCCCCGCCCGCCGCCCGCCTTGCGAAACGGTGGCGTAGAGAGGATCGTCGGCCGGCGCGCCAAAGGTCTCCAGATAGCCGGTGCGGAACCGGCGGATCGCCTCGGCGTCCAGCAGCACTTCGCTGACCGGCAGCAGCGAGACATCCTTGAGCTGCCGCGTCGAGCGCTGGGTCTCGGGGTCAAAGCTGCGGATGGATTCCAGGGTGTCGCCGAACAGATCCAGCCGAACCGGCTCCTCCGCTGTTGGGGGGAAAACGTCGATGACCCCGCCCCGGATCGCAAATTCACCCTGTTCCGAGACCGTCGAGGCCCGGCTGTAGCCATTGACCGCGAAGTAGCGCTCCAGATCGGCGATCTCGACCACATTGCCGGCTCTGGCCGAATATCCGGCGCCTTGCACGACAGCTTGCGGCGGAACCCGCTGCAGCAGCGCCGGGACGGTGGTCAGCAGCAGTCGCGGCTTGGCGTCCAGGCCGCTCGCCAGCCGCGAGAGCACCGACATGCGGCGGGCGGCGACGCCTGCGGACGGTCCGATCCGGTCGTAGGGCAGGCAGTCCCAGGCCGGAAACGCCACCACATCGACGCCCTGGCCGAAAAACCGAAAGGCGTCGGCAAAGGCTGACAGCCGCGCGGCATCGCGCGCCACAAACACCGAAAGGCCGCCCCGCGCCTTGACGATGTCAGCCATCACCAGGGCGTCGAAGCCCTCCGGCGCGCCGACCAGGTCGAGGCGGCCCGGATCATCGCTGATCCGCCGCAGTTGCGCGGCGCTGGCAGGACGCGATCCGTCAGCCGCCACGCTCGCCCCGATGCAGATGAGCAGCGTCCCGGAACGCCTTGAGTTGGTTCATTCTTTCGCCGACAAACTGCGCGGGTGTCGGCTGGCGCTCAAGGATCCACTCGTACAGATCATGATCCGGCTGATCGAGCAGGGTCTCGAACCAATCCAGCTCGGCGGCTGAGAACTCGTGGACATGGCTGTCCGCGAACGGCCCCAGGATGAGGTCCGCTTCCCGGAAACCGCGGCGCCATGCACGCAGTTTCAGTTTCTTCAGACGGGCGTCATGGGTCGTCATCGGAGGGTCGCGGATATAGAGCGGCGGCGCGCGCAACGCCAGTCAGGTATTGTCACATCATGCGGCCGGAGATTCTGTTCCCGCTTTATGCGTCCATCACCTCGCTGAAGGGGGTGGGTCCGCGCGTGCTGCCGCTGCTGGCGCGGGTGGCGGGGCCGATTGTGCGCGACGTGCTGTTTCTGCAGCCGCATTCGGTGATCCGCCGCACCCCCGCGGTGCTGTCGGCAGCGACGGATGGCGAGGTGATGACCTTCGAGGTGGTCATCGACAGCTACGAGGCGCCCCGCAGCCGGGCGCATCCCTGGCGGGTTCGCGTTTCAGACCCCACCGGGTTCATGACCCTGGTGTTCTTTGGGAGCTACGCCAATCAGCTGCCCGCGCGCCATCCGATTGGCGCACGCCGGATCATTTCCGGAAAGGTCGAGGATCGCGACTTCGGCCGCCAGATGCCGCACCCGGACTATATGGTGGAGCCCGGCAAGGCCGGCGACATCCCGCAGATCGAGGCGATCTATCCTGCAACGGAGGGGTTGCCGCCTCGCGCCGTCCGCCGCTTCGTGCGCGAAGCCTTGGCTCGGGCGCCCGAGCTCGTGGAGTGGCAGGACCCCGCCTTCCTGGCGCGGGAAGGGTTCCCCGCCTGGCGCGCCGCCCTGGAGCGGCTGCATGAACCGCAAGGCGAGACCGACCTGTCGCCGTTGGCGCCCCATCGACGACGCTTAGCGTATGACGAACTGCTGGCCCATCAACTGGCGATGGCGCAGCGCAAGGCGGCGCGGCGCCGAGAGCCTGCGCCCCGGATCGCGGCCAGTGCGGTCGCGGACGCTGTTCGCAGCGCCCTGCCCTTCGCTTTCACCGGCGCGCAGGATCGCGCCCTGGCCGAGATCCGCGCGGACCTGGCGGCTGGCGAGCGGATGAGCCGGCTGATCCAGGGCGACGTCGGGTCGGGCAAGACGGTGGTGGCGATGTGCGCCATGACCGATGTGGCGGCAGCCGGCGGCCAATGCGCCCTGATGGCGCCGACCGAGATTCTGGCCCGCCAGCATTTCGAGACCATCGCCGGGCCATTGCAGGCGCGTGGCGTTAACGTCGTGCTGCTGACCGGACGGGACCGGGGGGCGGCGCGTGCGGACAAGCTCCACGCCCTGGCGCACGGGGATTGCCAGGTCGCCGTCGGCACGCACGCGCTGTTTCAGGACGAGGTGGTGTTCCAGCGCCTACAGCTGGTGGTCATCGACGAGCAACATCGTTTCGGCGTCGTCGAACGCCAGCGTCTGCAAGCCAAGGGCGCGGCCGTGCATGTGGTCGCGATGTCCGCAACGCCAATCCCGCGCACCCTGGAGCTGACGATGTACGGCGACCTGGATGTTTCGCGCATCGAGGAAAAGCCGCCCGGCCGCACGCCGGTCGCGACCCGCGCCGTTCCGAAAACCCGCACGCCAGAGATTGTCGAGCGGCTTCGTCAGGCGGCCGCCAGCGGCGCCCAGGCGTTTTGGATCTGTCCTCTGGTGTCCGAAAGCGAGCTCAGCGACCTGGCGGCGGCGGAGACCCGGGCCGAGCAGCTTCGCGCGGCCATCGGGGCGGGGGTCGGCCTCGTGCATGGTCGAATGGCGCCCACGGAGAAGGACGCGGTGATGGCGGACTTTGCGGATGGCAAACTGTCGATCCTGGTGGCCACCACGGTCGTCGAGGTCGGCGTCAATGTGCCCAACGCCACCATCATGGTCATCGAACAGGCCGAGCGGTTTGGCCTGGCCCAACTTCATCAGCTACGTGGCCGGGTCGGGCGCAGCACGCGTGAGAGCGCCTGCGTGCTGCTGTACGATCCGCCGCTGTCGGAAGCGGCGCAGCAACGGTTGGATATCCTGCGGCGCACCGACGACGGTTTCCTGATCGCCGAGAAGGATCTGGAACTGCGCGGCGGCGGCGACGCCCTGGGCCTGCGCCAGTCCGG
Organism: Alphaproteobacteria bacterium; assembly: GCA_043734425.1. Lineage (GTDB taxonomy): Bacteria > Pseudomonadota > Alphaproteobacteria > Caulobacterales > Caulobacteraceae > Phenylobacterium. The sequence goes on along the minus strand of JAYTFM010000057.1, from coordinate 15,227 downwards.
GCTGCCGGACTATGTCTTCGCCGACGTCTTCGCCCATCGCGACCTGGTCGCTATCGCCGGTGACGATGCACGCCTGATGATCGCGCGCGATCCGCAGCTGGAGAGCCCGCGCGGGCGCGCCATCGCTGTCCTCCAGGAACTGTTCGACTGGAAGGCCGGCGCGGCGCTGAAGGATGCGGGCTGAGGTACGATCGCAATTGCCATCGCTCGCTAAGCTGGCGGAGAATCTCTATCTTTTGAACGTCATGGCCGGGCTTGTCCCGGCCACCCATAGACACCGATCTCGCCAGGCTCCAACGACGCCGGCCGCACCCGCCCTCCGAACGCCGGCGTTTATGGGTGGCCGGGACAAGCCCGGCCATGACGATCCAGGGGGTGGGTAATTGGCAAAGGGCCGTGAATATCGACCCCCAGCTAGACCCGCACCATCCGCTTGCCCCGGTTCTCGCCGGCCAGCAGCCCAATCAGCGCCGTCGGCAGGTTCTCAAACCCTTCGACCACGTCCTCCTGCACCTTGAGCCGACCGTCGGCCACCCACGACTGAAGATCGGCCAGGGCCTGCTCGCGCTGATCGTCGAAATCCATCACCACGAAGCCGCGCAGGGTCAGGCGCTTGGTGACGATCAGGCCCGGGATGCCGCGCGGGCCGTGCGGCGGCGGCGCGCCGTCGTACTGCGAGAGCGCCCCGCAGCAGGCGATGCGGCCGTGGTTCTTCATCGCGAACAGGCAGGCCTCGAAGACCGCGCCGCCGGTATTGTCAAAATAGACGTCGATGCCGTCGGGAACCGCCGCGCGAAGCTGGCGCTTGAACTCGGGCGACTTGTAGTCGACGGCGGCGTCGAACCCGAGGTGCTCGGTGAGCCAGCGGCCCTTTTCCTCGCCCCCGGCGATGCCCACCACGTGGCAGCCCTTGATCTTGGCGATTTGCCCCACGATTGAGCCGACCGAGCCGCCGGCCGCCGAAACGACAACCGTATCGCCGGCTTTGGGCTGTCCGCACTCCAGCAGGCCGAAATAGGCCGTCAGACCGGCGACGCCATAGACACTCAGCAGGTGGGTCATCGGCTCCATCGGCGCGATGCGCTGCAGCCGGCGTCCTGGCAGCACGGCATACTCCTGCCAACCGGTGTCGGCGAACACCAGATCACCGGCCTTCAGATGCTCAACATTCGAGGCGACAACTTCGGCCAAGGCCCCGCCGGCCATGACCTGTCCGCCCTCGAGCGCCGCCCGATAGGTCGCGCCCTGCATCCAGGCGCGGTTGGCCGCATCCAGCGAGATGTAGCGGGTCTTCAGCAACACCTCGCCCGCGCCCGGCTCCGGGCGCGCGGCCTGATGCAGCCGAAAATGCTCCGGCGAAAGCTTGTCGCCTTGCGGCAGGCGATCCAGCAGAATCTGTCGATTGGTCATGTGGGCGTTCCTTTTTCCCGCAACCTTGTCACCGGGCGAGATAGCTGGCCAGTCTGCGATGCGCATCCGCCTCAGTGTCAGCGTAGAAAAGGTTGAAGCCGGCCACCTTGCGCCGGTCCGCCCAGGATCCCGCCTGACGCAGCATCGATGCCTTGGGCTTGGTGACATAGAGCACCCCCGCTTGGCAGTGCGCAGCGACTTCGCGGGAGAGGAAGGGTGGCCGAACGCCCCACTCCAGGCCCGTGGCGTTCGCCGCGCCCAGGTGGAGCCGCGCCGGCGCCAGGGCGTCTGTGGTGGCCCCGAGGATGGGGTTGAAGCAAAGGGCGGGCCTGGGGCTGAGGTTTACCAGCTCGCCTTGCGGGCTCCACACCAGCGACCGTTCCAGCAGGTGTCGCCCGGTGTCCTGCCGCCCGTCCGGCGCCGAGGCCCAGGCCGCCAGACATCCGACCTGATCGCGCGTCAGGCAGGGCGGGATGGGTGGCGCGTCCGCCGGCGCCACGGTGGCGATGGCATAGGCGACCACCAGTCGCTGCTGCAGCAAGGGATCGGTCGCCACTTCTTCGGCCAGCAGGCGCAGCAGCAGGGTTCCGCCTTGCTCGACGCCCACCAGGATCAGTGGCCGGCTGCCGTCGCCGGACTCGATGTAGTGCCGGAAGGCGGCGCGAACGTCGCCATAGGCGAACTGGCGGGCTTCACGCGCATCCTCGCGCAGGGTCGTCAGGCTGTAGAGACTGGCCTGGCGATAGTTTGGGGCATAGATCCGCCCGACGCTGACGAACGGTCCAGCGTAGTTGGGGGCCATCACCTCGCGAAATTGGCGCGCCGCGCTCGGGTGTCCCAGTCGGGCGTTCCAATTGCGTCCGCCGTCATAGGTCGTGGGTGGGATGAAGAACACGTCGGCGGGAGGTCCCCCCGACGAACGCGGCCACAGACGCCAGGCCGCCAGGCGTGTGTAGTCAGGCGCCGGCGGCGGCAGATAGGTCTGGAAGGGCACCTTGGGATCCAGGCCGGTCGAGTTCAAGTCGCCCCAGAACACCGCCGTCGCCAGACTGAGGATCAGCGCCAGACCGGCAAGGCCCGTCAGCAGCCATGACCTTCGCCGGGAACGGCCAGCCGCCATCTAGCGGTAGGGATCGGCTTGGCTGAGAAAGCCGCCCACATAGTCAGTGATGCCGTCTTCCAGCGTGGTCAAAGCGTTCCTGTATCCAGCCGACCGGAGGCGATCCATTCGGGCCTCGGTGAAGTACTGGTACTTGTCTCGGATGGCTGGCGGCATTGGGGTGTACTCAATCTGCTGCGGTTTGCCGGCGGCGGCAAACACCTGTCCCGCGAGATCGGCAAAGGACCGCGCCTGACCAGATCCCAGATTATAGATGCCGTTGACCTCGGGCGTCTCATATAGCCAGCGGACGGCGTCGGCGGCATCTCGCACATAGACGAAATCGCGCTTCTGACCCCCGTCAGGCACGTCGGCGCGATAGCTCTTGAACAGCTGCACGGCGTGCCCTTCGCGGACCTGGGGCCAGATCTGCGAGGCCACCGACTTCATCGCGTGCTTATGCTCTTCGTTGGGGCCGTAGACGTTGAAGAACTTGAGCCCCACCCACTGGGGCGGCGCATAGTCCCGGGCCGCCTGACGCGCCGCAAACAGGTCGAACAGCGCCTTGGACCAGCCATAGGTATTGAGCGGCCGAAGCCGCGCCAGGGCCTCATAGTCGTTGTCGTCCACAAAGCCCTGCTCGCCCGCTCCATAGGTGGCGGCCGACGAGGCGTAGACCAGCCGGCGCTGGCGGTCAGCGCACCAGCGAAACAGATCCCGGCTGAGCGTGAAGTTCGAATGAATAATTTTGTCGGCGTCCGGCTCGGTCGTCGACGACACCGCCGCCATGTGCACGACCAGCTCAATGTCGCGCCATCGCTTCTCGAGCCAGTCAACCATCGCCTCTGGCGCGACAAGGTCGCCGATCGGATGCTTGGCGATATTGCGCCACTTGCCCAGCTCGGCCTCGCGGAGGCGATCACAGACCACCACATCCAGGTCCCGATCCTCGGCCAGCTTGGCGACGATATTCGAGCCGATAAAGCCCGCGCCGCCGGTGACGAACACGATGCGGCGATTCATGCGTCTTCTCCTGCGACCATCTGGGTCATGCGTGCGATGGCAGCCGTCGTGGAATATCCGTCGACCAGCTCTGCCAATCGGATTTCACCGCCCCAGGACCGAACCAGTTCGCCGCCGACAACCTCGTCCTCAGCGTAGTCCGCGCCCTTGATCAGCACATCAGGGCGCGCCGCTTCAATCAGCTTGAGCGGCGTCAGCTCATCAAACGGCGTGACCAGATCGACGCTCCGCAGGCCCGCCAGCACCAGGGCGCGCGATTCCAGATCATTGATCGGCCGGCCCTCGCCCTTCAACTGACGCACCGAGGCGTCTGAGTTCACGCCGACGATCAGGCGGTCGCACCAGGTTCGCGCCTGGGCGAGATAGGCCACATGGCCCCGGTGCAGAATGTCAAAACAGCCGTTCGTAAAGCCGATCTTCAGGCCCTGGGCGCGCCAGCGCGAGACCTGATCGGCCATCTTAAGGATCGTGGCCACCTTGCCCTCGACAAGCGCGGTGTGCGCGCTGAGCACGGCGTCGACCAGGTCGTCGGCGCTCACCGTCGCCGTCCCCGCCTTGCCGACCGCAACGCCGGACGCCAGTTGGGCGAAGGCGATGGCGGTTTCGATGTCCGCGTCCGCCGCCATCGCCAGGCCCAGGGCGCCCAGCGCCGTGTCCCCGGCGCCCGAGGCATCGAACACCTCGCGCGGCGTCGTGCGGAAGTGGCGAACCGGCTGACCGCGCAAGCCCAACGACACGCCCTTGGCCGCACGGGTGACCAGCACGCCCTTGGCGGACCACAGGGTCAGGACCCGCGCAATCGCCGCCTCCAGCTCCTCGTCGGTTTCGGTGGGCAGGTCAGTCGCATAGGCCAGCTCTGCGGCATTGGGTTTGACCAGGTCGATCTCACCGTAGCGGGCGAACGAGCGCGCCTTGGAATCGACGATCAGCTTTGCGCCAGTGTCCGCGGCGACCTCGCGCGCCGCGGCGATCACCGCGTCGGTCACGACACCTTTGCCGTAGTCGGACAACAGGATGACGCCGGCCCCCTGGGCCGCATCCTTCAAGGTCCGGATGAGGCGCTGCTCGACCTCACCCTCGACCGGGCGGCTCTCCTCCAGATCGACGCGCAGAAGTTGCTGGCCGCCCGCGACAAAGCGGGTCTTCAGCGTGGTCGGACGGCTCGCATCCGTGACCAGATAGCCTTCGATGGCAGGCTGTTCGGCGCCGACCAGCCGCAGCGCCTCATGGCCTTCGGCGTCGCCGCCCACCAGGCCGACCAGCGCCACCGAACCGCCCAGCGCCGCCACATTGCGCGCGACATTGCCCGCCCCGCCCAGCATCACCAGCTCGCGCGAGCGGGCCAGCACCGGGATCGGCGCCTCCGGCGACAATCGAGTGACCGCGCCATAGACGAAGCGGTCGACCATCAGGTCGCCGATGCAGGCAACCCGTCGGCCGGGTACTGCGCCCAAGAGGTGCTGGAGAGCGGCCAGGTCCATGGGCCTAGCCTGTGCGGCGGGTTGGGAACCCGGTCAAGCCGAACGCACCAGCTGGTGCAGGGCCAGCAGTTGTTTCAACAGAGCGCTCGCCTCCGCCAGCGGCAGGCAACTGGGGCCGTCGCACAGGGCCTTGTCAGGATCTGGGTGAAATTCCAGGAACACGCCGTCGGCGCCCGCCGCGACCGCGGCGCGCGCCAGGATCGGCACGCCTGACCGGCGCCCTCCGGTCGAAGCGCTGTTCGAACGCGGATCTGCGCCCGGAAGTTGGACCGCATGGGTTGCGTCGATGGTCACCGGCGCGCCCAGCTGTTTCATCGCCTCGATGCCCAGCATATCGACCACGAGATTGTTGTAGCCGTAGGAGACGCCGCGCTCGCAGAGGATCGTGATTGGGCGCGAGGTGACCTCGCCGATCTTGGCGAGAATATTGCGGCAGTCCCAGGGCGCCAGGAATTGCCCCTTCTTGACGTGCAGCCAGCCGGCGGAGCGCTCAACCGCCTGGGCCGCAGCCACCACCAGATCGGTCTGTCGGCACAGGAAGGCCGGGATTTGCACAACGTCGGCGATGGCGGCCACCGCCTCGACCTGCCCGATCTCGTGCACATCTGTGGCGATCGGCAGGCTCAATTCGGATTTCACCCGCTCCAGCATCTTCAGGCCCGCGTCCAGCCCGGGCCCGCGATAGCTGCGGATGGATGAGCGGTTGGCCTTGTCAAAGCTGGCCTTGAAGACCAGGGGCATGGCGAGCGCCGCAGCGACAGACTTAAGATGTTGCGCGACTTCCAACGTCAGGCCCTCGTCCTCAAGGACGTTCAACCCGGCGATGGCCACCAGGGGCTGATCATCCCCGATCGAGAGGTTCCAACGATCCAGCTTGAGAACGGTCATCTTCCTGCCCTGAGGTCGCCCAGCCGCTGTGTGGCGTGACGCGCCGATGTTCTCAACCCCCGGCGTTCAAGTCTGGCCCCGGCGTTCAAGTCTGGCCCTTGCGTCCAAGCCGGCGCCCGCGCCGTATGAACGCAGTCGCCGGACCCGCTCACGAAATCCGCTGGCGATCCATGGAGTCACTATGAGTTCAGGTTCGCAGCCGATGGACCTTCGGGGTTCGCCCATGGCGTTCCGCTCGGTCGCCCGGATCATGGCGCGAAACTGGGCGCTTGGTGCGCTCGACCTTGAGCTGCCGGACGGTCGCGTGCTCTGCCTCGATGCTGAGGACGGCGGGCCGCGCGGTCGGGTGATCGTCCGCGACTACCGCTTCATCCACCGCGTCCTGCGAACCGGCACCATCGGGTTCGGCGAAGGCTATATGGCCGGCGAGTGGGACACGCCCGACCTGTCGCGCGCGCTGGAGGTGCTGGCCCTTAACTTCGCGCAGTTTGAGGGCGTGTCCTTCGGCAACACGCTCGGAACCGCCCTCAACTTGATCGGCCATACCTTGCGCGGGAACAGCCGCAGTGGCTCGAAGCGCAATATCCACGCCCACTACGACCTGGGCAACGCGTTCTATTCTCGCTGGCTGGATCCCTCGATGACCTACTCTTCAGCCCGGTTCGCCGCGCCGGAAGAGTCGCTGCCCGACGCGCAACGGCACAAGTATCAGACGCTGGCCGAGTCGATGGGCCTTCAGGCGGACCACCATGTGCTGGAAATCGGGTGTGGCTGGGGCGGCTTCGCCGAATTCGCCGCTCGCGAGGTTGGCGCGCGCGTCACGGCCATCACCATCTCCGAGGCGCAATACAATTTCGCCAAGCGTCGGATGTTCGAGCAGGGCCTTGCCGAGCGTGCGGAGATTCGTTTGGTCGACTATCGCGATGTCGAGGGTCAGTTCGACCGGATCGCGTCCATCGAAATGTTTGAGGCGGTGGGTGAACGCTATTGGCCAACCTATTTCGATAAGGTCCAGTCCTCGCTCAAGCCGGGCGGCCGGGCGGGCTTGCAGATGATCACCATCCGCGACGAGTTGTTTGATCACTACCGACGGACGCCAGACTTCATTCAGAAATACATCTTTCCGGGCGGCATGCTGCCATCAGAAGAGCGCCTGCGCCCGGTGGTCGAACGCGCCGGCCTGGCCTGGGGCCAGATCTCACGCTTTGGCGGTTGCTACGCAGATACCCTGGCGCTCTGGGGCCTGCGGTTCGAGGCCGCCTGGGAGGAGATCCGCAGCCTCGGCTTTGACGAGCGGTTCCGCAAACTGTGGCGCTTCTATCTCAGCTACTGCGAGGCGGGCTTTCGCACCGCGCGGACCGATGTGGTGCAACTCAGCCTCGTGAAGGCCTGAACCCACTGTTCTTGTAGCGCTTGGCTGACTAAGTAGCGGCCATGCAGATCGCCCAGAGCGTCCTGGACGCCATCGGAAACACGCCCCTCGTTCGCCTGCGCCGCGCCAGCGAGATCACCGGCTGCGAGATCCTCGCCAAGGCCGAATTCATGAACCCTGGCCAGTCCGTGAAGGACCGGGCAGCGCTCTACATCGTGCGTGACGCCGAACAGAAAGGCCTGCTGCGTCCTGGCGGGCGGATCGTGGAAGGTACCGCCGGCAACACTGGAATCGGCCTGGCGCTGGTCGCCAAGGCGCTGGGCTACGAATGCACGATCGTCATTCCCCGGACGCAGAGCCAGGAAAAGAAGGATGCCATCCGCCTGGGCGGCGCCGAACTGGTCGAGGTTGACGCCGTCCCCTACGCCAACGAAATGAATTATGTAAAATATTCCGGGCGTTTAGCGGCGGAACTCAATGACAAGCAACCGGCCGGCGCGATCTGGGCGAACCAGTTCGACAACGTCGCCAATCGGCAAGCCCACGTCGAAACCACCGGGCCGGAGATCTGGCGTCAGACCGATGGCCAGGTCGACGGCTTCATCAGTGCGGTCGGCTCAGGGGGAACCCTGGCCGGAGTCGCCCTCGCGCTCCGTGAGCGCAATCCCAAGGTCCAGATCGGCCTGGCCGACCCCCATGGCGCGGCGCTCTATTCGTGGTACACGCATGGAGAGTTGAAATCGGAAGGCAGTTCAATCAGTGAGGGTATCGGCCAGGGCCGCATCACCGCGAACCTAGAAGGGCTCATCGTGGACCGCGCCTATCGGATCGCGGACGAAGAGATGATGCTGGCGATCTTTGATCTCCTGGAGTTCGAGGGATTGGTGATGGGCGGCTCGACGGGCATCAATGTCGCCGGGGCCATTCGGATGGCCAAGGACATGGGTCCTGGCCACACTATCGTCACGCTGCTTTGCGACCACGGCCAGCGGTATCAATCAAAGGTCTTCAATCCGGTGTTCCTGCGCGAAAAGGGCCTGCCCGTCCCGACCTGGCTGGAGGCCGGATGATCGACCCCCTGGTGACAACCCAATGGCTCGCCGACTGGTTGGACGAGCCCGAGGTGCAAATCCTCGACGCCACCTGGTTCATGCCGGGTCAGGGCAAGACCGGCGCGGCCTCCTACGCCGAGGGGCATATTCCGGGGGCCGTGCGGTTCGATATCGATCAGATCGCCGATCAGTCCACCGACCTGCCGCACATGCTGCCCAGCGCCAATGACTTCGCGACCATGGCCGGTGCGCTAGGGCTGCGGCGCGATCACATCGTCATCGTCTACGACGCCCAGGGCCTGTTCTCAGCGCCACGGGTCTGGTGGATGCTGCGGGTGATGGGCTTTCCGGAGGTGTTTGTCCTCGATGGCGGTCTGCGCAAATGGCGAGCCGAAGGACGGCTGATCGAGCGCGAGGCGCGTGAGTTTCCCGCCTCCCGGTTGCCGAGCCGTATCCAGCCCAGCCTGGTCTCGGATCTGGCGGCGGTCCATGAGCTGCTTGGCAGCGCCTCCGCGCAGATCATCGACGCCCGTCCGGCAGGCCGCTTCCGTGGCGAGAACCCCGAACCACGGGCCGGACTGCGCTCGGGTCACATGCCCGGCGCCCGCAATCTGCCCTGGGACGCTGTCGTCAATGCCGATGGCACCTTGAGGCGCGCCGACGAACTGCGGAGCCTGTTCGAGACGGCCGGGGTCGATCTTGCGGCGCCGATCGTGACTACCTGCGGGTCCGGTGTCAGCGCCTCGCTGCTGGCGCTGGCGCTCGCCCGAGTGTCGCGGAGCGACGTCGCCGTCTATGACGGCTCGTGGACGGAGTGGGGCGGCCGCGCCGACACGCCCGTCGTCACCGGAGCCTGATCCATAGCGATACGCCTTGCGACCCTGGAAGAAACCCGCCGCCTCCCCGAGATCGAACGATCCTCGGCCGTGGCGTTTCGCGGGTCCGTGCAGCCTGACATCGCCCACGATGACGTCTCGCCAGCCTGGTTCTATCGGCCCATGCAGCGCGCTGGGCTGCTGTAGGTGGCCGACGCGGGCGACCAGCTGTTCGGGTTCGCCGCCAGCGCCGAATTCGAAGATGGCCTGCACCTCTGGGAGCTCGCTGTCCGTCACGAGGCGCAGGGGCGTGGAACGGGCGCCGCGCTGGTCGCGGCGGTGGCGGATGAGGGCCGTCGCCGGAGCCTTGCCGCCATCACCCTGACAACCTTTCGGGCGATCCCCTGGAATGCACCGTTCTATGCGCGCCTGGGCTTCATCGAACTCTCCGGCGCGGCGCTGAACGCCCGACTGGCGGCGGTGCTGAAGCGGGAAGCGCGGCGCGGCCTGACTGATCGCTGCGCCATGCGTCTCGTGCTATAGAGACCTGACGGGTCGGTGGGACGCCGTTCAGGGATGGTTCAGACCGCATCTGGCAACATGGCGGCGTCATGAGGCGTCTTGGAATCAGTTTGGCGGTCGCAGGCCTTGTCGCCCTGGGGCATGCCGCGCCGGCCGATGCGGGCGGCGATGTCGCCCGAGGCGGCAAGCAGGACTCGCGCGAATGGCGCGCGGATCAAGAGGGCAAGCGGTCCGCAAAGCCGGGCGATGACGTCAGGCGCGCAGGGTCAATGCGTCCCGGCAGCTATCTTTCGCCAGCGTTCAGCGGCGTGCCGATCACCGACTACCAGCGCTATCGGCTACGTCCGCCGCCTCGGGGGTTTGCCTGGTTTCGAGCCGGCCCGGCGTTTGCGCTGGTCTCCCTGGCGGACGGTCAGGTCTTCGACGTGGTGCAGTAGATCGCTCAGCCTATCCCAGTTTGGCGCGCAGCAGCGCATTGACCGTTCCCGGATTGGCCTTGCCGCCGGTCGCCTTCATCACCTGACCGACAAACCAGCCGATCGCCTGAGGTTTCTCCTTCACCGCCTCGGCCTGACCGGGGTTGGCGGCGATCAACGCCTGGATAATCGCCTCAAGCTCGCCGGTGTCAGAGACCTGGCGCAGCCCGGCCTTCTCGACGATCTCGCCGGCCCCGCCTTCGCCGGCCCACATCCGTTCGAAGACGTCCTTGGCGATCTTGGACGAGATCACGTCCTCCTCGATCAACTGAACGAGCTCTGCGATAGCGGCCGGCTTGAGCGGGCTGTCGGCGATATCGATGCCGCCGGCCGTCAGGCGCGCCGCCAGATCGTTGGTCACCCAGTTGGCGGTCAGCTTGGCGTCACGGCCCTTGGCGGCTTCCTCGTAGAAATCGGCGCGGGCCTGTTCGATGATCAGCACGCCGGCGTCATAGGCGGTGAGGCCATATTGCGACTGTAGCCGCGCCTTCTTGGCGTCCGGCAGTTCCGGCAAGGTCGCCTCGATGGCTTTCACCCAGGCCGGATCCAGCTCCAGCGGCAACAGGTCCGGGTCCGGGAAATAGCGATAATCATGCGCCTCTTCCTTTGAGCGCATGGAGCGGGTCTCGCCCTTCACGGTGTCGAACAGCCGGGTCTCCTGGCGGATCGAGCCGCCGTCTTCCAGCACCTCAATCTGCCGGCGCGCCTCATATTCGATGGCCTGCTGGATGAAGCGGAACGAGTTGACGTTCTTGATCTCGCAGCGGGTGCCCAGGTGACTGAAATCGCCGCTCTCGCGGAACCTCTCGTAGGCGCCGGGGCGGCAAACCGAGACGTTCACATCGGCGCGCAGGTTGCCCTTCTCCATGTCGCCGTCGCAGGTGCCCAGATAGATCAGGATGGTCCGCAGCTTCTTCACATAGGCCGCCGCCTCCTCGGAGGAACGCATGTCGGGCATCGACACGATCTCCATCAGCGCAGTGCCGGACCGGTTCAGGTCGACGTAGGTGAAGTTGGGGTCCTGGTCGTGCAGGCTCTTGCCGGCGTCCTGTTCCAGGTGCAGCCGCTCGATGCGCACGGTGAACGTCGAGCCGTCGTCGCGCTCGACGATCACCTCGCCCGCGCCGACGATCGGGTCCTTGAACTGGCTGATCTGATAGCCTTGCGGCAGATCGGGGTAGAAATAGTTCTTCCGGTCGAACCTCGACCATAGGTTGATCTTGGCCTGCAATCCGAGACCGGTGCGAATCGCCTGCTCGACGCACCGCCGGTTGATCACCGGCAGCATGCCGGGCATCGCGGCGTCGACCAGACTGACCTGCGCATTCGGTCCTGCGCCGAAGCCGACGGCGGCGCCAGAGAACAATTTGGCGTTCGACGCGACCTGGGCGTGGACCTCCAGGCCGAGCACGATTTCCCACGGGCCGGTGCGGCCTTGAATCAACTTGCTGTTGGTTTCGCTCATGCGTTGCTAACTAGCGAAGCTGGCGCAGATGCGAAAGCGTGCGAATATGTCCTCTTGCGCTACAGCCATGAAATAGTCTCAAGGATGCTTACGTCTAAACGACGCTTAGACCTGGGAAAAGGATCACCCATGAAGACCATCGCTATCGCCGCCGCTCTCGCTGTGGCCACACTCGCCGGCGCGCCGGCCTTCGCTCAGGAAGCGGCTCACGACCACGCGGCCATGGCTGCGCTGTCGGTCGAGACCACGCCGATTGGCGACATCATCAAGAACGAAGCCGCCAAGGCCGCCCTTGAAAAGGCCCTGCCGGAAATCACCCAGTTCTACGACCAGATCGCCACCATGACGCTGGCCCAGGTCGCGCCGATGAGCCAAGGCGCCATCGACGACGTCAAGCTGAAGGCGCTCCAGGAAGAGTTCAACAAGATCAAATAGAACTGCGGACTAATCCCTCCTCTTCAGGCGAGCGGGTTGGGGGTTTTGAGTTCAAGCTTGATCCCGACTCCCCCACCCGTCCGGCGCTTCGCGCCGTCCACCCTGCCCTGAAGAGGAAGGGACTTCCTCACCACCACCGCTGCGGTTTGGCCCGGAAGTCGGCCGCCTTCTCAATCGCTGAGCCCAGCGAGAACAGCGTGCCCTCGTCGAGTGCGCGGCCGATCAGTTGCAGGCCCAGCGGCAGGCCTTGCGCATCCAGGCCAGCCGGCACGCTCATCCCCGGCAGACCCGCCAGGTTCACCGTCACCGTGAAAATGTCGTTCAGGTACATCGCCACCGGATCATCGGACTTGTCGCCCAATGCAAAGGCCGCCGACGGCGCGGTCGGGGTCAGCAGCGCGTCGACTTTGGTCCAGGCCTGATCGAAGTCGTCGGCGATCCGCCGCCGCACTCGCAACGCTTTCAGATAGTAGGCGTCGTAATAGCCGGCCGACAGCACATAGGTGCCGATCAAAATCCGTCGCTTGACCTCATCGCCGAACCCTTCAGCCCGGGTCTTTTCATAGGTGTCGGTCAGGTTGGCGCCCTCGACCCTCAGGCCGTAACGCATGCCGTCGTAGCGGGCGAGGTTCGACGACGCCTCGGCCGGGGCCACGATGTAATAGGCCGGCAGGGCGTATTTGGTGTGCGGCAGGCTGACCTCGACGATCTCGCAGCCGGCCTCCTTCAGCCAGGCGATCCCCTGTTCCCACAGGGCTTCGATCTCGGCCGGCATGCCAGGGACGCGGTATTCCTTGGGGATCCCGACCCGCAGGCCCTTCACCGACTTGCCGCAGAAGCTGGCGAAATCCGGCGTCTCGACCGCCAGACTGGTGGAATCCTTGGGATCGTGCCCGGCCATGGAGCTGAGCAGGATCGCCGTATCCTCGACCGTGCGCGCCATCGGTCCCGCTTGGTCCAGCGACGAAGCGAACGCCACGATCCCCCAGCGCGAGCAACGGCCATAGGTCGGCTTGACGCCCACGGTGCCGGTGAACGCCGCCGGCTGGCGGATTGAGCCGCCGGTGTCGGTCGCCGTCGCGCCCAGGCACAGGTCCGCCGCCACCGCCGCCGCTGAGCCGCCGGATGAGCCGCCCGGCGTCAGTTGCGCGTTGCCGCCGGCGCTTCGCCACGGATTGACCACCGGACCCCAGGCCGAGCTCTCGTTGGACGAGCCCATGGCGAACTCGTCCATGTTCAGCTTGCCCAGCATCACCGCCCCGTCGCGCCAGAGGTTGGCGGTGACGGTGCTCTCATAGGTCGGCACAAACGTCCCAAGGATCTTTGAACCTGCGGTCGAGCGAATCCCCTCGGTGCAGAACAGATCCTTGATACCCAGCGGTGCGCCGTCCAGCGGACCCGCATCGCCCGAGGCGCGGCGCGCATCAGAGGCCGCCGCCATCTCCAGCGCCTTGTCAGGCGTCTCCAGCACATAGGCGTTCAGCGCCCGCGCGCCTTCCACGGCCTGCACGTGGGCCTGCGTCAGTTCCACGGACGAAAATGATCTTGTCGCTAGCCCGTCAAGGGCCGCCTTCAGCGTCAGCTTGGTGAGGTCCGACATCTATTCAACCACCTTGGGCACCACAAAAAACCCACCGATCCGCTTCGGGGAATTGGACAATACGCGCTCGGGATCGCCGCCCTCGGTGACCACGTCCTCGCGCATCGGCAGGGCCTGAGCGACCGAGGTGGTCATCGGCTCGACGCCAGCGGTGTCCACCTGGTCCAGCTGTTCGATCCAGCTCAGGATACCCGAAATCTCCTTGGCCAGAGACTCAAGGCGTTCCTCCGGCTCGGCGATCCGCGCCAGCCGGGCGACCTTGCGAACGGTCTCCACATCGATGGCCATACCATCCCTCCAGAAATCCAGGGCGTGGGTTAGCGGCGCCCTGCCCCATTTTGCAAGGCCCCACCGCGACGGCGTTTCGGTGGTATGAGGCGCCGATGCCCATCGTCGACCTGCTCGAACTGCCCGCCCTGCTGCCGCGAAATGTGCCAGTTGTCGGCCTGGACCTGGGCGAAAAGACCATCGGCGTGGCGGTGTCGGACGTCAGCCGCTTCATCGCCAGTCCGCTGGAGCTGATCCGCAAATCCAAGTTCACTGACGACCTCGCCGCCCTGTTCCGCCTGATGGACGGCCGAGGGGCCGGCGCCATCGTCGTCGGCCTGCCGAGAAACATGGACGGCACCGAAGGCGCCAGAGCCCAGTCCTGCCGCGCCTTCGCGCGCAATGTGCTGCGCCTGCGCGACCTGCCCATCGCCTTCTGGGACGAGCGGATGAGCTCGATGGCCGTCAACCGCATGCTGATCGACGAAGCCGACATCACCCGCGCCCGCCGAGCCAAGCTGGTCGACAAGACCGCCGCCGCCTGGATCCTGCAAGGCGCGTTGGACCGGCTGCGAAACGGTTAGAGGCCCGTCGGAAACAGGTCGACCTTGCCGATCGGCACCCCCTTGGCGCGCAGGATCGCGTAGGCCATCGACATGTGGAAATAGAGGTTGGTGGTCGCAAAGCCGGTCAGCCAGCGGGCTGCCGGCAGGGTCGGCGACATGCCCGTGCCGATCTCCACCGTCAGGCCCACCTTCTCGCGGCCCTTGAAATGCTCCGGCGTCAGCGCCGACAGATAGTGCTTGGCTTCCACTATCGCCGCCTGGAAACCGGCCACATCCAGATCCACGCTGAAATCGCCTGGCGCCGGCAACCCCGCCACCCGGGCCGGCCACTGGCGGGTGAAATTGCACACCGTCGCCAGCTGGAACCGCAGCGGCTGCATATCCTCGATCAATCGCCAATCCAGCATCTGCGCCTCGCTGACGCCGCGCGCCGCCGCATGCTCGGCGCCCTTGGCCAGGATGTGCGCGGCGGTGTCCAGCACACGGTCGTACATCTCGATGAAGCTGAAGAGGCGGATGGTCATGATAAAACTCCAGGCGCCGGCTTGATAAGGCGCCTGCCAGGATGCGCAACCCGAGCGCCCGCAGCGCCTGAGGGGCGACAACGCTCGCGCGCTGATTGCGCCGGCTGCGACCGTCTGTCACAGTGCAACCTGTTGCGGGTCGCGCGGCCCTTCAGGAAAGGCGCGGACGATGGCCGACGGGGGCCAGCACCAGGAACGGCGCTTCAGCGCCTTCGTCAGCTACAGCACCGAA